>CANOKL010000013.1 GCA_947566645.1 uncultured Lachnospiraceae bacterium | reverse complement strand
AGAGCACACGGTTCATACCCGTGGTGTCGCTGGTTCAAATCCAGTTCCCGCTATTTACTCGGAGAACTCGTGATTACGGGTTCTTTTTTGTTGCAGGGGGCGAATATGCAAAAGATACTGGTGGTAGATGATGCACAGATGAACCGCGAGCTGCTGTATGACATACTGGAAGAGGATTATGCGGTGGAGATGGCCGAGGATGGCGAGCAGGCGGTCAGAAAGCTTAAAGAATATGAAGGAGCGGTTGCAGCACTGCTTCTGGATCTCAGGATGCCAAGGATGGATGGTTTTGCGGTGTTGGATGCGATGAGAAAGGAAGGCCTGCTTAGGCGGGTTCCTGTTCTGATTATAACCGGGGAACATGCAGCAGAGATTGAGAACCGGTGTTTTGAGCTTGGGGTTTCTGATTTTATACAGAAGCCTTTTGAAAGCTCGATTGTAAAGAAAAGGGTGAAGAATGCGGTAGAACTGTTTGCCTATAAGAACCGGCTGGAGCAGAAGGTAGTGGAGCAGGAGGCAACCTTAAGAAAGCAGTCCGAGATTATTAAGGAGCAGTCGGAGAGATTAAGGGAAGCAAAGGAATTTGGCAGGCTGATGATGGAATACCGTTCAGCCATCATGGAGGTTGAGACAAGGCTTAAGGTTCTATATGAGGAGTTTGCCCAGGAGTATAACCGTAATCCATTTGAATCAATCAAGAGCAGGCTGAAGTCCCCGGCAAGTATTTACGAAAAGCTGGAGCGTAAAGGATTTCCGGTTTCTGTGGACGGTATCAGGGACAATCTGACAGATGTGGCGGGCCTCAGGGTGATCTGCTCATTTCCGGATGATATTTACCGGCTCTCTGCATTTTTTACACGCCAGGATGATATAATATTAATTCAAAGAAAAGACTATATAAAAAATCCGAAGCCAAACGGCTACCGGAGCCTCCATCTGATCATAGAAGTTCCGATCTACCTTTCCAATGAAAAGAAATATATGAAGGTAGAGGTGCAGTTCAGGACGATTGCCATGGATTTCTGGGCAAGCCTGGAGCACAAGCTTAAGTATAAGAGAAATGTACCGGATGCAGATGAGATTGTAAGGCAGCTAAGAGCATGCTCGGATTCTATTGAGGCACTGGATTATCAGATGCAGGAGATCAGAAACAGAATTGACAGGTCAAAAGAATGAGAGGAGAGGCTGCTATGCGGATAGGTATGGGATATGATGTACACAGGCTGACAGAAGGACGGGATCTGATACTGGGCGGGGTAAAGATTCCATATGAGAAAGGGCTTCTTGGACATTCGGATGCAGATGTGCTGGTGCATGCCGTGATGGATGCGCTTCTGGGGGCGGCAGCCCTTGGAGATATCGGAAAGCATTTCCCGGACACAGACCCAGAGTATAAAGGAGCCTCCAGTATCAGTCTGCTGGAACATGTGGGAAGACTGATTGAAGAGAAGTTGTATGTAATTGGCAATATAGACGCGACTATTATTGCGCAGAGACCGAAGATGCTGCCCTATATTGAGCAGATGCGTCAGAATATGGCAGAAGCGCTCCACATTGAAAAGGATCAGATTAATGTAAAGGCAACGACAGAGGAAGGACTGGGATTTACCGGAAGTGGAGAAGGAATTTCAGCCCAGGCGGCTGCGTGTCTGGAGACAGTTGAAAATTACAGCTATACAGCAGGAGTCAGTGATGCGGCTGGCTGCGGTGGCTGCAGCGGATGCCCGAGGGGCAGGGGATAATATGGAGATTCAAAGATTAAGGCCAGAGGAGCACGGGGATACCAAGGGATTATACGAAGAAGTGTTTCCTGAGGACAGTACAGCATTTGTAGATTATTATTATACAGAGAAGGCGGGGGACAATCAGATCTATGTGCTTAAGGAGGACGGCGGCATACAGGCGATGCTGCACCGGAATCCGTATACTCTTATGGTAAATGGAGAGGAAAAGGCAGTGGATTATATTGTGGCCGTGGCGACCAGGAAGGAATATAGAAAGCGCGGGTTTATGGCAGCCCTTCTGAGGGCAGCGCTTGTGGATATGTACAGAGAAGGGCATGCCTTTACTTTTCTGATGCCTGCGGCAGAAGAGATCTATCTTCCCCATGATTTCCGGACAGTCTGTATGCAGGCGCCGGGGCTTTGCGGAGGTCCGGGAGAGCATCCGCAGGATTCGGAAGAAGCCGCGGCAAAGGCGGAGGATTCAGGCCGGATTGCACAGATGGCAGAGCGCTATCTGTCAGAAAATTACCAGGTGTATGCAAAGCGTGACGAGGCTTATTACACACGTCTGATAAAAGAGGTGGAAAGCGATGGAGGAAGCCTGGTGCTTTACAGAAAAGACGGTGAGATTCTGGACTGCCGGATTGTCTATGATGAGGACGGGGAGGAACAGAAGGAAAGGCCGAAAATCATGGTTAGGATCGTGGATGTAAGGAGAATGCTCATGTCAGTAAGACTGACAAGTCTTATGGCAGCGTGTTTTACCGTGACTGATCCTGTCATACAGGAAAATAACCAATGCTTCGTTATTACGGGTACGGAGTTTTCCGGGGTGATGCTTATGGAGGGCAGGAGAGAGAACAGTGAAGGGACACTGACAGCGGCAGCCCTTGCGGAGCTGCTCTTCGGAGTAAAGGAGCCTGGGGAGCTCTGCGGGGAAGCAAACGTGGAGCTGTCGCCGCGCCTTGTGGAGGAGCTGAAAAAGATTGAGCCTTTATCAAGGATCTACTTAAGCGAAGTGGTTTAGTGTAAGTGATGCCGGTTTATGTGATGATGGCTTCACTTATAAAAACAGATAGCAGGTAAAAACAGATACCAGGAGGAGAGAGATATGCAGGAAACAAGACCATTTATCAGCTGGGAGCTGGCAGAGGAATTTATGGTGGCTGTGTTTAAAAAGTATGGAGTTCCAGAGGAAGATGCCAGAATTTGCGTGGATGTCCTTCTTGAAAGCGACAGGCGCGGAATCGAAAGCCACGGCTTGAACAGGTTCAAGCCCATTTACATTGACAGAATCAGGGACGGCATTCTCAGTCCGGTGACGGAGTATGAGATTATAAAGGAGACACCAACCACTGCAGTGGCAGACGGGCACAATGGGATGGGCATGGTAATCGGAACGAAGGCCATGCAGCTTGCCATTGACAAGGCGAAGGCCTATGGGATGGGCATGGTAGCGGTCCGCAATTCTACCCACTACGGTATTGCCGGATATTATGCCACCATGTGCACCAAAAATAATATGATCGGAATTACAGGAACCAATGCGCGTCCGTCCATAGCGCCAACCTTCGGGGTGGAAAATATGCTTGGAACGAATCCGATTACCTTTGGACTTCCGACAGACGAGGAATTTCCATTTGTTTTAGACTGCGCCACATCCATTTCACAGCGGGGCAAGATTGAATTCTATGCAAGAAACGGACAGGATACACCAGCAGGCATGGTGATCGGACGGGATGGAAAAGCCATGACAGACAGCAGTCAGATCCTGGAGGGCTTGAATCAGGGGACAGCGGCCCTGACACCCCTTGGCGGAATCGGGGAGGAGCTTGCAGGGTACAAAGGCTATGGATATGCAACGGTTGTGGAGATTCTGTCGGCAGCCCTTCAGGCAGGCAGCTTCTTATGGATGCTCTCCGGAAAGGATGAAGAAGGCAACAAGATACCCTATCCTCTGGGGCATTTCTTCATTGCCATAGATACAGAGGCATTTATGGGGGCAGACAGTTTTAAGAAGACAGCAGGCGAGATCCTGCGCCAGCTCCGTGCCTCAAAGAAGGCACCGGGACAGGACCGGATCTATACGGCAGGAGAGAAGGAATACGATATCTGGAAATTCCGGGAGCACAGAGGCGTGCCGGTTGGGGAAGCCGTGCAGAAGGAATTCATTGCCATGAGGGATGAACTGGGGCTTGAACAGTTCCGGTTTCCGTTTGAGTAAAAGTTGGGGACGGGGCATTTTTTAAAATGCCCCGTCCCCAACTTATTCTTTAGAAAATCTTTCGTTTTTCGGAAAGATCATCTTAAGTTTTTCGGGATACAATAACATACAGAAAAGGAACGGAGGGTATACAAAGATGGAAGTGAATCATGTCTTGATTGTGGAGGATGATAAGGAGATCAGGGAAGGTGTCGAGATCTATCTGAAGAGCCAGGGATATGTGGTGTTTCAGGCAGCGAACGGCATCGAGGGGCTGGAGGTGATTGAGAAGGAGGAGATTCACCTGGCGATTGTGGATGTCATGATGCCCCGGATGGATGGGATCGCCATGACGATCCGCCTTCGTGAGAAGCATGATTTCCCGGTGATCTTCTTATCAGCCAAGTCAGAGGAGGTGGATAAGATTATGGGGCTTAACATGGGGGCGGATGATTATGTTACAAAGCCCTTTACCCCCATGGAGCTCCTTGCCAGGGTGAATTCCCAGCTCAGGAGGTACCGGAAGTTTTTGGAGAAGCTGGAGGGGGCGGAAAAGCCTTCGAATATCCATACGATCGGAGGGCTGGAGATCAATGAGGATACGGTGGAGGTTACCGTGGACGGCGAGCCGGTGAAGGTGACGCCGATTGAGTATAAGATTCTGCTGCTTCTGATTAAGAATCCGGGAAGGGTATTTTCCGCAGAGGAGATCTATGAAAGAGTATGGAACGAGCGCGCGATCAGCACAGATACCATTATGGTGCATGTGCGCAATATCAGGGAAAAGATTGAGATTAATCCAAAAGAACCAAAATATTTGAAGGTGGTGTGGGGTGTTGGGTACAAGATTGAAAAACAGTAACAGGATCACCATTTTTCTGATGATCTGCATCGTCCTGGCTCCAAGTATCTATATCAGAAGCCAGTATAACAATTATAATACAATCTATTGGGAAAATGTAGAAAATCAGTATGATTCCTATATGAATTCCGAAGAATTCCTCGGAGATTTCCTTGAGATCAGTTATGTTCTTTATAATTTAGAACAGTCAGGGAATCCCTTTGAAGATATCTATGGGCAGGTCCAGAACAGCTACACGGAATACGAGAACATGTATCCTTACCTGGACTACAGGGTGGAGGATCAGGAAGGGACGCTCATGATGCAGAGTACGGCAAATACCGGGAAGGTGCTGACTCCCGAGAGCCTGGAGGAATATCCCTTTGGAGTTGTGATTGCCTACAGCAGCGGGGGCACTCCGGATATCCAGTATATATATGGAGACTTTAAGGAAGAGCAGAGCCTGGTTTTCAGAAAGCTGATCAGCAATAACGAAAATAGCTGGCATACACTTATGTCAGAGGGTGATGACTACGGAATGGAAAGGCCGGAAGGCAGAACCTATTATTTTGGGATTACACAGGACAGCCTGAAAAGATATTTTGCGGAAATGTATGATGTAAGCATGTATGAGGATGTGAGTGGAATGATGAGCAGTACAATACTTCTGCTTATGTTTCTTGTGGCAGTGCTTGCATGGCTCTGTCCCCTTCTGCCCTTTTGGAAAACGGGCAGTGGGAAGCTTTTAAGAGTGCCCTTTGAGGCAGTGGTTTTTGCTGTTCTTCTGGGGTTCCTGCTGATGGAAGAGAGTTATGCGGGTATGCTGGAAGAGAGAAGCGGGATTGCAAGAGATTTAAATACAGTGTGCTGGATGTGCTTTTTTGCAGTCGTATACTGGGCATCTTCCTGCTTAAGGCAGATCTATGTGCTTGGGCCTAAAGTGTATGTCAGGGAGAGGACCATCCTGTACCCATCCAGAGGCTATATTATCAAAGCCTGGAGGACGGGAAAGGGAAAGGTGACAGGGTGGTTTAAACAGATATACCATTCCCTGGAATCCATAGACTTAAGGGAAAATGGAAATCGTGCGATTTTCCGGATCGTTCTGTGTAATTTTGTGCTTCTTGCGGCTATGTGCTTTATGTGGTATTTTGGGATTATGGCTTTATGCATCTATTCCGCTGTCCTGTTCCTTCTTCTGCGCAGATTTTATAATGATCTGCGCGAAAAGTACAGAGTGCTTCTGAAAGCGACGAATCAGATTGCTGAGGGAGACCTGGAGGTGGAGATTACAGAGGATCTCGGGGTATTTACCCCCTTCCGGACGGAGATTGCAAAGATTCAGACAGGCTTCCGCAAGGCAGTGGAAGAAGAGGTAAAGAGCCAGCGTATGAAGACAGAGCTGATTACAAATGTATCCCATGATCTGAAGACGCCGCTTACGGCAATTATCACATACGTGAATCTGCTGAAGGAGGAACAGGACGAAGAAAAGAGAAAGGATTATATCCGTGTCCTTGAAAGTAAATCCATGAGACTTAAGGTGCTGATCGAGGATTTGTTTGAGATCAGCAAGGCGAGCAGTAAAAATGTGACGCTCAATCTTATGGAGGTGGATATTGTAAATCTGTTTAAGCAGGTAAAGCTTGAACTGGAGGATAAGCTGTCGGAGGCGGAGATTGACTTCAGGTGCAGCTATCCGGAGGACAAAATCGTTGCTCATCTGGACAGTCAGAAGACATACCGGATCTTTGAAAACCTGCTGGTTAATATCGCTAAATACGCGCTGCCCCATACAAGGGCGTATGTGGAGATAACGGGAGAGATGGATGAGGCAGTGATCCGTATTAAAAATGTCTCTGCCGCAGAGCTTACCTTCCGTCCGGAGGAGATTACAGAGAGGTTTGTCAGAGGCGACGTGTCGAGAAATACAGAAGGCTCCGGCCTGGGGCTTGCAATCGTGAAAAGCTTTACGGAACTTCAGAAGGGGAAATTTACCATAGAGACAGAAGCAGATTTGTTCAAGGTAGAGCTAAGATTCACTCGAATATAATTGACGAATACTCTAATTGTTGCTACAATGTGTTAGTAAGATAATTGCAGGAGGTAAAAGAATAAGATGCTAAAAGGATTTAAAAATGCCGCAGAACTGGATTTTACATTGGAAGAAAATAAGCAGAAGATGGAAGAAGCATTCCGGCAGGTTGACGCAGAAAAGGGAGCGGTATATCCGCTTATAATCGGAGGAGAGAGGATCCAGACAGAGGACAGAATCACATCCATATCCCCGGCGGACAAGGGAGTACTGGGATATGCGTGTACATGCAGCCGGGAGATGGCAGAAAAAGCAATTGTAACAGCGAATGAAGCATTTAAGACATGGAGCATGGTTCCGGCAGAGGAGAGAATCCGCTGCCTTAAAAAGCTTGCCATGCTGATTGATGAGAACCGTTTTATTCTCGACGCATGGAATGTGGAGGAGAGCGGAAAGAACTGGGGCGAGGCAGACGGAGAGCTGTGTGAGCAGCTTGATTTTATTAATTCCTACGCCATGCATATGGCAGAGCTTGACAAGGGGCTGGAGCTTGTGGATACAGATGAGTTCAACAAGTGCGTTTACATACCGATCGGCGTAGGAGTTGCACTTCCGCCGTGGAATTTCCCCTTCTCTCTCTTTGGAAATATGGTAGTTTCCGCAGTAGTAACAGGAAATACAATCGTATGCAAGCCTTCCTCTGATACGCCGATTGTGGCATACAAGTTTGTGGAGCTGTGTGAGAAGGCGGGCGTACCGGCAGGAGTTGTCAATTATATTCCGGGACGCGGCTCAGAGATCGGGGATTACCTGGTAGAGCATCCGCTTACCAGATTCCTGAACTTCACAGGTTCAAAGGCAGTGGGATGCAGGATCAATGAGCATGCCGCTAAGATTTCGGACGGCCAGAAGTGGATTAAGCGAGTGGTAGCTGAGATGGGCGGTAAGAATGCCATTATCGTAGATTCCTCAGCAAATGTGAAAAAGGCAGCCCAGGGGATTGTGAATTCTGCATTTACTTTCCAGGGGCAGAAGTGCTCTGCATGCTCCAGGGCCATTGTTATGGAGGATGTCTATGACGAGTTGGTAGATGCTGTTGTAGAGTGTGCGAAGGCGCTGAAAGAGGACCAGGGAAGCGGGAGAAGCAATGCAGCCATGGGACCGGTGATTAACCAGGGTGCATATGACAGCATTACGAACTATATTGAGATCGGACGTAAGGAAGGAACAGTAGTTTACGGCGGAAATTACAGTGATGAGAAGGGATATTTCATTGAACCCACCGTTATCCGCGATATTAAGAGAGATGCGCGGATTGCCAATGAGGAGATCTTCGGGCCTGTTCTGGCAGTGATCAAGGTATCTTCTTTTGACGAGGCACTGGATATTGCCAACCAGACAGAGTACGGGCTGACAGGCTCTGTATACAGCGAGGACAGGGACAACATCAGAAAAGCAAAGATCGGGTTCCATGTAGGAAACCTGTACTTTAACCGGAAGTCTACGGCAGCAGTCGTACTGCAGCATCCATTCGGAGGCTTTAATATGTCTGGTACGGACGCGAAGACCGGAACAAGCGATTACCTGACCAACTTCCTGAACTTGAAGTCCATATCTGAGGATCTGACAGATTAGTACAGCGTTGGGAGATTTGAACGGAATGATTCGTGTTACTTATATTTTCCACAGCGGCTTTTGCGTGGAGACTGGTGACTGTTATTATATATTTGACTACTATAAGGGTGAGCTGCCGGCACTGGACAGAGAGAAAAGAGTCTGTGTGCTAGCTAGCCACTTTCATCATGACCACTATAACCAGGAAGTGTTTCAGCTTCTAAAAGACCAGGGGATCCCGGCAGAGAACGTGGAGGCGGTATTGTCTGCGGATATCCGGAAAAAGAGATATCCGGAAGGCATCTCCGTGATCCGCGTTGGCGGGAATAAGAGCTATACCCTGTCAAATGGTGCTTTGATTGAGACTCTGTTTTCTACGGATTCAGGCGTTGCATATCTTGTGACTACGGAGGACGGCGTGATCTACCATGCCGGGGATCTTAATGACTGGTACTGGGAAGAGGAGACAGAAGAATATAACCGGGGCATGGAAAAACGTTACCGGCGGGAGATTGACCGGATTGCGGGACGTAAGGTTGATGTGGCATTCGTTCCCCTGGATGTGCGCCAGGAAAAGGATTATGCAAGGGGGATGCTGTATTTTTTTGAGAAGGTTCCGGCGGAGAGGGTTTATCCTATGCATTACTGGGAGCATCCTGAGGTGATCGAGAGATTCTGCAGGGAATATCCACAGTACAGGGAGAAGATTTATAACCCCGAGGAGTTCATATCCAGGCCATGAATCGTAGTGGATATTGATCGTTACAGTTCAGCCAGTACACAGCGTCTGACATGATGTAGTTCTCTTGAAGACCGTTGGAAAACGCCGGCACTTAGCGAGGTTTTTCACGAGCTTAGTACCGCTGCGTTTGGAACCGAGCGAAAGCGTGTCTGAAAGAGAACTACATCATGTCAGACGCGTCCGGCTTAACTAAATGACATTGAAGGCTTAACTGTAACTATTGACCAGTTGTAATTTTAGTATAAAGGAGATTATAGTTATGAAAACAAGGAATGTATCCCGGAAGGTTCTTTCCTTCCTTCTGGCTTTGGTTTTGGCTGCCGGTATTTTTAATCTGAATATAGTACAGGCTGAGGCTTCAAAGAAAATATCAAATGCCTGCGCAAAGGCTTATGCCAGGAAAATAAACAGTCTTACAAAAAAGAATCCAAAGATAAAAGGGTATTCTTTCGTGATTGTCCGGGATATGAATAAAGACGGAGTACCGGAGCTTCTTTATAATCCAAGAGATACCGGGAGCCTGCCGGAACCCTGGACGGTGTATACCTATAAAAAAGGGAAGGTAAAAAAGATCGGGAGTGTCAGCGGATCCTTATATACAGTTCCGGGAAAGAAAAACAAATATAAGTATGAAGGCTGGTTCGGCGTAGGCTGCCGCGCTTGCGGATATGTTACTTTTGGCAAAAGCAAGGTTACACAGAAGAAAGAGGCTGAATATGGCGGGATGCCTGTAGAGTATTATCTGAAGAATAAAGTCGTCAGTGAGTCGAAATATAATAAATTTATGAAAAAGTTCCAGAAGTCCATGACCGAAAAGAGGGCAGTCAAAGCGACAGACACTTACAATATTAAATGGACTGCAAAAAAAGTGAAATCAATAATGTAGGGCAGTTTATCAGAATAAAAAATAATTTCTTATAAGTAAAGAACCGCTGTGGCATTCTTAAAAAGAGAATGTGCAGCGGTTTTTGGGCAGGGGACAGATTGATGCCATCCATCACGGTGACCATATTTTTTGGCTCGGAAGAGTGGGATGGGCCGTTAAGCCTGTTTGATATGATGGATGTGGCTGACCCGGATGTGCTTGCCTGCATGGACAATTACCATGTGCGGCTGATTGCACCAGCACAGATACAGGATGAGGAGATCATGAAATTTCAGTCCAGCCTGCGGGAAGTCATGCTGTTCATCAAGTATTCGAAAGACAAGGAAAATTTAAGCAGGGTTTTGGCAGCCAATGAAGAGCGTTTCCGGGAAGTGGAGCGCAGGGCGGCAGATGTGACCCCGGCAATTACAAACTCAGGCATAAAATATGATGATGAAGACGAGGTGGTTAATGTGTGTCAGGCAATACGAGAAATTCGGATGGAAGAGCGGAAGATTGGTGAGCAGGATGGAGAATTAAAAAAAGCTAAAGAAGCAGCCCAAAATTTTTATACTCTTGGAGTTGATGTTGAAAAAATTGCTCAAGGTGTAGGGTATGCTGTAGAAACAGTAAAGGGGTGGCTGGGGATTGAATCATAATGCGTAATTTCCGGATGACATTCTCGGCGGCCTGGTATGAACATTGGTTTTGGATCCAATAGGCGTAGCGGAGCATGAGCGCCTCCTTAGATTCCTGGTTTTCCGGAATCAAAGTTACACTATCAATTTAGAATTTTAGATTGACAAATTTTCCGAATTCACATATTATAATCCTATATGAAAAAGACAGGGAACGAAGAGAGTAGCATGTTTCAGAACCATCAGAGAGAAGCTGTCGTTGGCTGTAAGCAGCTTTTGGGGAGAAGGGTGTGAAGTGCATTCGGGAGTTGATCCGGTGAACATAAGGAGACTTAACATAGTAGCCGGATACGGAGGTACACACGTTACGTGTAGAAAGTGGAGGATATTTTTATTATATGTAGGATATCTTTCAAAAGAGTGGAACCACGGAATATTTCGTCTCTTGTCTTAGACAAGAGATTTTTTTGTGATATTGGGAATTTTGGTTACGATTCACGGCTCAGGAATGCGCCGGGGCTGTGTATTTCGTTGGAACATGATGCAGTAAAATTTTGTTCCCTGTATCACAGGCAAGGAGTGTTATGCTATGGGATTGATTTCTTACGTGAAGGAAGAGATACAGGTCATAAGAGAACGGGACCCGGCCATCCGGTCGAATCTTGAGGTTTTTTTGTATCCAAGTTTTAAAGCGATCCTCTGCTACCGGGTAGCCCACAGACTGTTTCTTAAGAAGCATTATTTTCTGGCAAGGTGGGTATCCCAGAGGGCAGTCAGGAAGACGGGAATTGAGATCCATCCCGGTGCGAGGATTGGGAAGGGACTTTTTATTGACCACGGGAGCGGGGTGATTATTGGGGAGACAGCTGAGCTGGGGGATAATGTGACCCTGTATCAGGGAGTAACTCTCGGAGGTACGGGAAAGGAGAAGGGAAAGCGCCATCCGACACTGAAGGACAATGTGATGGTCAGTGCCGGGGCGAAAGTGCTTGGTTCCTTCACCATAGGAGAAAACTCGAAGATCGGAGCCGGGAGCGTGGTCTTAAAGGAAGTGCCGCCCAATTGTACAGTGGTGGGTGTCCCGGGACGTGTTGTGAAGATGGGGGATCAGAAGGTGCCGCGTATGGATATGGATCATGTGCATCTGCCTGATCCGATCAGCAATGATATCAGAGAGCTCCGGTCAGATAATCTCCGCATGCATAAGAAGCTTGAAAGGCTGGAAAAGCGGATGAAGTGTATGAAGGACGAGGATCTGGAGATTATAGATTAGAAACATACGCTGTCACGATTTACGAGCCGGGAATGCACCGGGGCTGCGCATTCCGTAAGAACATGACGGATATGTCTGAAATGATCCGTAAATTGAGTTACATGAGATTAAGAGAAGATATAGGAAAAAGAGGAGGAAAAAACGAAGTATGAGACTGTATAATACGATGTCAAAGAGAAAAGAGGAATTTATCCCCCTTGAGGAGGGAAAGGTGCGGATGTATGTCTGCGGACCTACGGTTTATAATTTTATCCATATCGGAAATGCCAGGCCGATGATTGTGTTTGATACGGTGAGACGGTATTTTGAGTATAAAGGGTATGATGTAAACTACGTATCCAATTTTACAGATGTGGATGATAAGATTATTAAAAGGGCCATTGAGGAGGGGGTCTCTTCGGAGGAGATTTCCAAAAGGTATATCGCAGAGTGCAAGAAGGACATGGAGGGAATGAATGTAAAGCCTGCAACCACGCACCCGCTTGCCACAGAGGAGATTTCCGGTATGATCAGTATGATCAGGACGCTGATGGAAAAGGGCTATGCCTATGAAAAGAACGGAACCGTATATTTCCGTACAAGGCAGTTTCAGGATTATGGGAAGCTGTCCCATAAGAATCTTGACGATCTGCGTTCCGGGGAGCGTTCACTCCTTGTGACAGGGGAGGACGAAAAGGAAGATCCGTTGGATTTCGTGCTGTGGAAGCCGAAGAAGGAGGGAGAGCCTTTCTGGGAGTCTCCGTGGAGCGAGGGAAGGCCTGGCTGGCATATTGAATGCTCTGAGATGTCGAAGAAATACTTAGGGGATCAGATTGACATCCATGCCGGAGGGGAGGATCTGGTATTCCCGCATCATGAAAATGAGATTGCCCAGAGCGAGGCGGCTAATGGAAAGGAGTTCGCAAAATACTGGCTTCATAATGCATTTCTGAATATTGATAACCGCAAGATGAGCAAGTCTCTCGGGAATTTCCGTACTGTGCGCGAGATCAGTGAGCAGTATGACCTGCAGGTGCTCCGGTTCTTTATGCTGGGCGCCCACTACAGGAGTCCGCTTAACTTCAGCGCAGAGCTTATGGAAGCGTCCAAAAACGGGCTGGAGCGGATCGTCAATGCGGCAGAGAACCTGAAGTTCCTTATGAAAAATGCAGAAGAAGGTATGACGGAAGAGGAAGAGAAGGCATTTTCCAGGACGGATGAATTTGTGAAGGCATTTGAGGAAGCCATGGAGGATGACTTTAATACAGCAGATGCGGTTGCAGCGGTGTTTGACCTTGTGAAATTCTGTAATACCAATACAGATGAGAAGAGTTCCAGGGGATATCTGGAGAGACTTCTTGATGTGTTAAAGAAGCTTACAGACGTTCTGGGAATCATTGTAGAGAAGGAAGAGGAGCTTCTGGATGCTGAGATCGAAAAGCTGATTGAAGAACGGCAGGCAGCGCGTAAAGCAAAGAATTTTGCCCGTGCAGATGAGATCCGGGGAGAGCTGCTTGGAAAAGGGATTATTCTGGAGGATACGAGAGAAGGCGTAAAATGGAAAAGAGCGTAGAGTGGCAGTTTGACACCTATATGCAGGAGATTTTCCAGTTGCAGGAGGTGAATATTATGGAGTATTCACCTCTTGCACTGGCATATATTGGTGACAGTATCTATGACCTGGTAATTAAAAGCATTGTATTGAATGAAGGGAACAGGCCGGTGCAGAAGCTCCATCTGCGGACAAGCTCCTATGTACAGGCAAAGGCACAGTCCCTTATGATGCGCGGTATGCAGCAACACCTCACAGAAGAGGAGCATGCGGTCTACAAACGGGGACGCAATGCGAAAAGCGTCAGTCCGGCAAAGAACCAGTCTGTTACAGATTACCGCCGCGCGACAGGGTTTGAGGCGCTTCTGGGTTTTCTGTATCTGAAAAAGGACTGGGGGAGGCTGTTGGACCTGATCAAAACAGGACTGGATTATATGGAGCATCATGCAGATGACAGGGGGATTTTAGGATGAAAGAAAACAGGATTGAAGGACGCAATGCGGTTCTGGAAGCATTGCGTTCCGGGAAGCCGGTGGATAAGCTGTACATACTCGACGGATGTCAGGATTCCCAGGTGAGGACCATTGTCCGTGAAGCGAAAAAGCATGACACCATTTTGAAATTTACGGACAGGGAACGTCTGAACCAGATGTCGGAGACAGGGAAGCATCAGGGGGTCATCGCGTTTGCGGCGGCATATGAGTATGCCCAGGTTGAAGATCTCTTAAAACTTGCAGAGGATAAGGGGGAGGATCCCTTTTTATTTCTTCTGGACGGGATCGAAGATCCTCATAATCTCGGGGCGATCATCCGGACGGCGAATCTTGCGGGAGCTCACGGAGTGATCATCCCGAAGCACCGTGCAGTGGGGCTTACGGCAACGGTGGCAAAGGCATCTGCAGGGGCGCTCAATTATACGCCGGTAGCCAAGGTGACGAATCTTGTCAGAACCATGGAGAAGCTGAAGGAACAAGGACTATGGTTTGTCTGTGCCGATATGGGTGGCGAGCTGATGTACCATCTGAATCTTACAGGACCGGTGGGTCTTGTAATTGGCAATGAGGGCGGGGGAGTCAGCCGTCTGGTGAAGGAGGCATGTGATCTGTGTGCCTCAATTCCCATGAAAGGCAACATTGATTCGCTGAATGCTTCTGTGGCGGCAGGTGTGCTTGCCTATGAGGTGGTGAGACAAAGGGGATAAAAGTATATGCCGGAATATAACAATATGACAGATGAACAGTTGATCCGGAGGCTTCGTTCCGGAGATAAGGCTGTAATGGATTATATTATGGAAAAATATAAAAATCTTGTGCGCAAGGAGGCCAATGCCATGTACCTTCTGGGGGGTGAGACGGATGATCTGATCCAGGAGGGGATGATCGGCCTCTTTAAGGCAGTGCAGGATTTTGAAGAGGAGCAGAGGGCATCCTTTTCAAGCTTTGCGGCACTTTGCATCCGCAGACAGATTTACTCTGCCATCAAGGCATCAAAAAGGAAGAAGCACAGCCCTCTTAACTTCTATGTCTCCCTCTATGAGACGAATGATGAGAGGGAGACACTTATTGAGACTGTGGAGCCTTTAGAGGAGAATAATCCGGAAGCCCTGTTTCTGGGGAGAGAGTATGTGGAGCTGCTTAAGAGCAGGCTGGAGGAATCTCTAAGCGACCTGGAAAACCGGGTGCTCTATCTCCATCTTCTCGGGACAGATTATAAGACCATTGCCCGGCTTCTTGACAAGAGTCCGAAGACCGTAGATAATGCGCTGCAGAGAATTAAAAGCAAGACTGAGAAGATACTGGAGGATGATAAAAAAAATGAAAAAAAAAGTAGAAAACAGCATTGACAAAATATCCCTTCTATTGTATATTATTAATGTTGCATGAATACATGTGTGCTGCCTTGGCTCAGTCGGTAGAGCGTCGCCTTGGTAAGGCGGAGGTCGGCGGTTCGATTCCGCTAGGCAGCTTGGGAACTGTAGAGAAATAACGTAACAAGTCAGATTGTTACGTTATTTCTCTACAGTTCCTTATTATCAGAGATAAGGATTTAAGGATTTTTCAGAGCATTGGGCTTTGAAGGGTTCTTATTTTATTTTGCTGATCAATCAGCAGGAGAGGTGTTGGGTGTATGAGAAAGCAAAAGACAATGACAGAGGGAGCTATATGGAAAAATATACTGTATTTTTCTGTGCCTCTTATTTTGGGGAATTTATTTCAGCAGCTCTATAATACGGTGGATTCGATTATTGTGGGGAATTATATCGGAAGTGAGGCGCTGGCTGCTGTAGGAGGCAGCGGGTCGATTATTAATCTACTGGTAGGATTCTGTATCGGGGCCTCAGCGGGTGCAGGAGTGGTTCTGTCCCAGTTTTTTGGTGCGGGGAACAGGCAGGGAGTGAAGGAGGCAGTCCATACAACGATTGCGATTGCCATCTGTGCGGGGGCAGTTGTTTCGGTCGTGGGGATGCTGTTAGCACCGGCTATGCTGCGCGCCATGGGAACACCGGATGAAGTCTTTGATATGGCGGTGAGCTATCTGAGGGTGTTCTTTGGCGGAATGCTATTTTCCGTAATCTATAATATGTCTGCGGGTATTCTGAATGCAGTGGGAAATTCCAGACGGTCGCTCATTTACCTGATGGTTGCGGCAGTGTCCAATATATTTCTGGATCTGCTGTTTGTCATTGTGTTTAAGATGGGTGTAGTCGGGGTGGCGCTTGCAACAGATATCAGCCAGCTCCTGTCCTGTATCTTTATTCTTCTGTTTCTGGTAAGGAGCCAGGATGTCTACCGGCTGAATCTAAAGGAGATTCGCTTTTATAAAAATCTTCCCGGAAAAATACTGAAGATCGGGCTTCCTACAGGGGTTCAGAATATCGTAATCTCTCTTTCCAATGTTGTGGTCCAGTCCAGCGTCAACAGCTTTGGCGCAGTGGCGATGGCAGGCTTTGCGGCATACATAAAGATTGATGGTTTTAATATTCTTCCGGTATTAAGCTTCAGCATGGCGGCGACTACCTTTACGGGACAAAATGTGGGGGCCGGGCAGTATGACCGTGTGAAAAGGGGGATGCGCGTGTCTGTGGGAATGGCAGTTATCTATACCATTACTGCAGGTATTGTACTGATGACATTTGCACCGCAGATTATGCGGGTCTTTACAGGACAGGAGGATGTGGTAGAATATGGAGCATATATCCTTCAGTTTTTCTGCCCGTTTTACTGGATGCTGGGTATTCTGAACGTGCTGACCGGGACGGTGCGCGGAACAGGGAAGACGCTGCAGGCAATGTTTGTTTTCTTATTCTCTATGTGTATCTTCCGGGTGCTGTGGATCTGGGGAGCCCTTAGCGTTTCTCATGAGCTGTCAAGTGTTATGATCGGTTATCCGGCATCCTGGGCAGTAGGGCTTGTGCTGATTCTTCTATATGTGTGGAAGGGGAAATGGATGCCGCAGAGCTACTATGAAAACAAGGGAGTGTAGCTGTGCAGATATGAGATAGTCAGGAACTGTCCGGAAATGATTCCAGTGCAGAAGAATTGGGAGCTTTAGCTATGATTGAGATAAAAGATGTGACAAAATATTTTGACAGCAACTGTGCGGTGAACCATGTAACGCTTTCTATTCCAGAGGGTGTGATGTTCGGGCTTCTGGGAACCAACGGAGCAGGGAAGAGCACGCTTCTGCGGATGATGGCAGGAATACTGGAAAGCGACAGCGGAACGATTCTTCTTGATAGTGAGCCGGTGTACGAGAATCCGTTATGTAAGGAGAAGCTTTTTTATCTGCCGGATGTGCCATATTATTTTCCGAATTCCAGTATGGAGGATATGATCCGTTTTTACAGGAGAAATTATCCAGGGATGCAAAGGGACAGTGTGTCCTGTATGGCAGGGCAGCTGAACCTGGATATGAGCATGCCTCTGCGCACCTTTTCCAAGGGAATGAAGAGACAGGCATTTCTGATCCTTGCGCTCTGCTCGGGCACGAGGTATCTCCTGTGTGACGAGGTGTTTGACGGCCTTGATCCTGTGGCCGCAGAGATTATGAAAGGCCTGTTCCGGGAGGAGATGAAGGAGAGGAGACTGACAGTGATCGCGGCTTCCCACAAACTCAGGGATCTGGAGGATCTCTGCCAGCACATTGGAATTATGCATAAGGGCGGCATGATGGGGGACGGAAGTCTGAAGGAGCGCGCCGGGGAGGTGACAAAGTTCCAGTGTGTGTTTCAAGCCAAAGGAAATGATGCTGTGAAAGAGGGGCCTCTGGAGCGGCAGCAGTTTGCAGAATTTCTGGGAGATACATTTGAGCTTTTGTTCTATGTGCGGGAAGGAGCTTTTACCACGCTAGTTATCCGTGGGGACAAAGAGGGTGCGGCAAAGAGGCTTAAGGAGAAACATCCGGTATTCCTGGGGGAGATGCCCATGACACTGGAGGAAATATTTATTGCTGAGATTGAGGAGGCTGGTTATGATATCCGTAAAGTACTTCAGCAAATGGTTTAAGGAGGCAGGAAGGGGACATGTGACGGCAGTTTTTTCGTGGGGTGCTTTCCTGGTGTACACGGTGTTTACGCTGCTTGAGCTCAGTGTGAGTGCTAAGGAGTGTTATGCCGGAATCGGAAATGACAGCCTGCTGAAGCTGTGCATTGTGCTTGGGATCACAGTGGCAGCTGCAGAATACTGGTATCTTCATCAGCCGGCGAAGCTGGATTTTTATTACAGCCTTCCAGTAAAGAAAGGAACCGTGTTCTGGTCCAGATACCTGCACGGGATTGTCCATGTTTTTCTTCCCTTGACAGTGAGCCTTGCGGTCCTGTCAGTCTATGGGGGAGCTAAGGATCCGGAATTTCTTCTCTGTGCCGGCTCTTACGCAGTCCGCAGTGCGGCAGTATTTTTTGCAGTTTTTCTGATGTTTTATCATATGACCATATGTGCCTTCCTGGCAGGCGGGAGACTGGCTTCGGTTCTTCTCTTGGACTTGCTGGCGGGGACGGCGGGTCTTGTAGTGGTCCGCGTGATCGGGACGGTGTATGCAGAGCATTTTTTTGCCGCTTATTACCGGATTCCTGCATTTGAGCGGCTGGAGGAGCTGCTTGCGCCGGGAACCCTTGCAGAGACTCTTGCCGGGATGAATGTATATGAGCGGCAGGAGGTGCTGGAGTATGTGCCGGAGGGGAGGGTCATCCTGGCGGCAGGTTTCTGGATTCTTTTATCCGGTCTGTTGTCCGCATATCTGCAGAAAAAAAGAAAGCCGGAAAATGTGGGGAAGGTATTTGCATTCCCCGGGGCTTACAGAGTCGTATCCTTCTTTGCGGCGGTGCTGATTCCGCTTAGCTTCGTGAGTCTCCTTCTGGAGGTAACGGAGATTCCGGCGCAGGGAAATGTGGGAGCAGCGGTATTGACTGCAGTCTGTCTTCTGGCGGGGATTCTGGTGCATTTTCTGGCAGAGCGCCTTTACTTAGGAGGCAGAAAATGGCAGATGTTCGCAGAAGGGATAGTTGTCTGCCTTGTTGTAGGCGGCTTTTTGGCAGGAGCGGATTCCTTTGATCATGAGATTCCAGAACAGGAGGAGCTTCGGGCGATCCGAATCTGTGTAAACGGGCTGAATATGTCTTATAAAGAATTAGAAGAAAATGAGACAAAAGGAGACAGCTATGGAACAGACAGCAGGCTTTCGCAGTACCGTTTTACAGAGGAAGGTCTTACAGAGGGTCTTAAGTGGGCAGGAGCGCTGGCAGAAAAGCAGGAGGACAAAGGTTCCATAGAGGAGTCACAATATACATTTGCCGTAGTCTGTTATGAAGGGAAGGACGGAACCGAAAAGTACCGTGCATATCCGGCAGATGAGGAGGAGTTCCAGGCATTTTCCAGTGTCTTTGATACGGAGGAATATAAGAAGCTGGCATATCCTGCGCTTACCTGGACGGATGTGGGGGATAATCGTTTTACCTGGAGAGACGGAGTGTGCGGACAAGTGCTTCCGCTGTCTAAGAAGGAAAAGGAAGAGCTTTTTCTGATCTGGCAGGAAGAGGTGAGAAGCCTTAAGATGGATGATCTAAAGACAGCGGCGCCGGAAGGAATTCTGGAGATGCGTTCTGAACGGTGGGGCGAGACACAAAGGCTTCTGATTTACCCATTTTTTGAAGACACAGTGAGCTTTCTGAAAAGCCATGGAATTGAGACGGGAAAGGATCTCCTTGACTATCCGGTCCGGTCTCTGGATGTCAGGAGCGTCCGTCCGGCAGGGAAGAACAGGGTGGGCGGTGCTGTCATGAAGCATTATGAGACAGAGGAGGAGCTTGCCGGGTGGAAGGACAGGCTTGTATGGGAGGAACTTGACTGGCAGCCTCTGCTGTATCCTCTCAGATATGAGGAGGAGATTGAGATCGAAGCCGAGGATCCGGCTTCAGGGGCATTGACGGAAGTGAGATGCTATCAGAAGTAACGCTGGAACAAAGGAGAGAACAAGATGCCATCATTTTTAAAGGATATATCAAGATTTTACGGAACAGGAGAGAAAAATGCGGCGGGGCAGACCCTGGAGGAGTTTCTTAAGGAGTACGACCCGTATAAGTATAAGACGCCATGCTGCACAACGGATGCAGTGATCTTTTCTTTTGACGGGGAGAGGTGTGAAAACGAGGAGGAACTTAAGGTGCTGCTTGTCAGAAGGAGCAACCATCCGAGTATCGGCTGTCTTGCGCTTCCGGGAGGATTCATTAACCTTGAGGAAAATCTGGAGGATACGGCGCGCCGGGAGCTGGAGGAAGAGACAGGAGTAAAGGGGCTTGTGATGGAGCAGCTTGCTGCTTATGGGGATTATGACAGAGATCCGAGAGCGAGAGTGGTCACTACCGCATATCTGTCCCTGGTGCGCCGGAAGGATGTGAGGGTGCAGGCAGGAGATGATGCGGCAGATGCCATGTGGTGCGGGATGGAATTAAAAGAACTGTCCCGTGAGGCAGTCAAGACGGAAGGCGGGGCAGAGGGAGAAATAAGGCTGTATTCCCTTACTCTTAGAAATGAAGAACAAGGCTTTGAAACCAGTGCATGTGTGAAATATGCATGGACAGGCAGCCCGCTGGTCCGGGAAGAAAAATTCACTGTAGTCCGGCAGGGAGAAACCGCATCAGACCATGCGGCGATAATCGTACAGGGATTGATGCGGGTTAAGGAAAGACTACGAAAAGCCGCTTTTAGCGAAGGGCTGGAATAATCGTGATTCAAGATCACATCTGTCTTGTCTCGGAATATGATTTATGCTATGATGTATAAAGCTTTGAACATTGTATGTAAGAAAGTGATTCTAAATATTTATCAGGAGGAACATATGGGAGAAGAAGCAGTTTCCAGAAATTTTATTGAGCAGGAGATTGATAAGGATCTTGCAGAAGGAGTCTACAGTGAGGTGTGTACGAGATTTCCGCCGGAGCCAAACGGTTATCTTCACATCGGACACGCCAAGTCGATTCTTCTGAATTCAGGTCTTGCAAGAAAGTATAACGGAACCTTTCACCTGCGGTTTGACGATACGAACCCGACAAAGGAGGATATGGAATTCGTAGAGTCCATCAAAGAAGATGTGGCATGGCTTGGGGCGGATTATAAGGATCATCTGTACTTTGCATCCGATTATTTTGAAGCCATGTATGAATGTGCGGTGAAGCTGATTAAGAAGGGAAAAGCATTTGTCTGCGATCTGACAGCGGATGAGATCAGGGAGTACCGGGGAACCTTAAAGGAGCCGGGAAAGGACAGCCCTTACAGGAACCGTTCCGTGGAGGAGAACCTTGCTTTATTTGAAGGAATGAAGAATGGAGAATACAAGGACGGGGAGAAGGTATTAAGGGCAAAGATCGACATGGCATCCCCCAATATTAACATGCGCGACCCGGTCATTTACCGTGTGGCACACATGTCACATCATAATACGGGGGATCAGTGGTGTATTTACCCGATGTATGATTTTGCGCATCCCATCGAGGATGCAGTGGAGAAGATTACCCATTCCATCTGTACCCTTGAATTCGAAGACCACAGACCTCTTTACGACTGGGTAGTAAAGGAGTGTGAATTTGACCCGGCGCCGCGCCAGATTGAATTTGCCAAGCTGTATCTTACCAATGTGGTGACAGGAAAGCGGTATATTAAGAAGCTTGTTGAGGACGGCATTGTAGACGGCTGGGACGATCCCAGGCTGGTGTCCATTGCAGCCTTAAGAAGAAGAGGCTTTACGCCGGAAGCTCTTAAGATGTTTATTGATATGTGCGGAGTATCCAAGAGTCAGAGCTCGGTAGATTATGCCATGCTGGAGTACTGCATCCGGGAGGACTTAAAGCTTAAAAAGTCCCGGATGATGGCAGTGCTTGACCCGGTCAGGCTGGTGATCGACAACTATCCGGAAGGAGAATGCGAGTATCTGGATGTAGACAACAATATGGAGAATCCGGAACTTGGCAAAAGAAAGGTGCCTTTCGGACGGGAACTCTATATTGAGCGGGATGACTTCATGATTGAACCGCCGAAGAAGTATTTCCGCCTCTTCCCGGGTAACGAAGTCCGGCTGATGCATGCCTATTTTGTAAAATGCGTAAGCTACGAGACGGATGCAGACGGAAACGTCACAGTTGTACACTGCACCTACGACCCGGAGACAAAGTGCGGCACAGGCTTCACAGGACGCAAGGTAAAAGGAACCATCCACTGGGTTTACGCCCCCGCTGCAAAGCAGGCAGAGGTCCGGCTCTATGAGAATCTGATTGATGAGGAAAAAGGTGTATATAATAAAGAAGACGGTTCCCTCAACCTTAATCCCGACTCACTTAAGGTACTCAAAAACTGTTATGTAGAAGACAGCTTCAAAGAAGCAAAAGGACACGACAGCTTCCAGTTTGTAAGAAACGGGTATTTTTGTATTGATTCCAAAGACTCGGCACCGGAAAATCTGGTATTTAACCGGATTGTATCCCTGAAGAGCTCCTTCAAGCTGCCGAAATAGTCAATTTGGGACGGGGTATTTTTAAAAATACCCCGTCCCAAATTGGCTAATTCGCTCAGGAGGCAAGGATTATGAATGAGCTTACGATGAATTTGAAGACGGATTCGGGGACTCCTCTTTATGAGCAGATCTACCGCTATATCCGCTCGGAGATCCGGGGCGGAAGGATTCCCTGTGGTGAGAGGCTGCCTTCTACCAGGGCGCTGTCCAGGCATCTGGAGGTGAGCAGAAGTACGGTGGAGCTTGCGTATGAGCAGCTTCTGTCCGAGGGGTATGTGGAGGCGGAGCCTTACCGTGGATTTTTTGTGGCGGAGATTGAGGAGCTTTATCATATCAGCCAGAAGAAGGCAGAGATGCCTGCTGTGGAGGAGAAAAAGAAGGTCTTCCGGTATGATTTTACGCCAAATGGGGTGGATCTTAAGAGTTTCCCTTATTCTGTGTGGAGGAAGTTGTCGAAGGAGATCTTGATGGACGACCGGACGGAGCTGTTCCGGTCAGGGGATTCCCAGGGAGAATATGGGTTCCGGAGTGCAATCTGCAGCTATCTCTATCAGGCGAGAGGGGTGGACTGCTCGCCAGAGCAGGTGATTATCGGAGCGGGGAGCGATTACATACTGATGCTCCTTTCCATGATTCTTGGAACCGGATTCCGGATTGGTTTTGAGGATCCGACGTACAAGCAGGCATACAGGGTGATGAAAGGACTTTCCTACGATACCGTTCCCATAGGGCTGGACCGGAATGGAATGAAGGTGTCCGAGCTTCGTAAGGAAGGGGCGGATATTGCATATGTGACCCCGTCCCACCAGTACCCTACGGGAATTATCATGCCCATGAAGCGCAGACTGGAGCTCTTAAAATGGGCGCAGGAGGCACCGGAGCGCTATATTATTGAGGATGACTATGACAGTGAATTCCGGTATAAGGGGAAACCGATTCCTGCCCTGAAAGGATATGACAGGAATGATAAGGTTATTTATCTGGGTACATTTTCGAAATCCATCGCGCCGGCCATCCGTCTGAGCTATATGGTGCTTCCTGAGAATCTGATGTGGAAATACAAAGAGAAGCATTCCTTTGTCCAGTCAACCGTATCTAAAGTGGATCAGCTGATTGTCCAGCGGTTTATTGAAGAAGGTTATTATGAACGCCACCTGAATAAAACCCGTGCCATGTATAAAGGCCGCCATGATGTGCTGATTGAAGCTTTAAAACCGCTTTTGAAGGTATGTACCATATCGGGAGAGAATGCGGGCGTACATCTTCTTCTGACTTTTAAAAATGGGAAGACTGAGGAGGAGCTGGTCGGAAGTGCAAAAGAAAAAGATATTCGGGTATATGGAATGTCTGCCTACCAGATCCGCAGAGCCAGGGAATGGGAGGAGGCAACGATTCTTCTGGGATATGCAAATCTGTCAGAAAGACAGATCAGGGAAGCAGTAAAGACTTTGACAGAATGCTGGTGTCCGGTGGGATTACTATAATCCTAAACTAATTTCAACAGGCAGCCCTGGGCATACCTGCTGAATCTTTACATGAATATTTATTCCGAGTCTTCAGAAGCCGCGGTCCTGGCCGCGTTGCCTTCTTCACTTTCAGCTGCCTTGCTGTCTCCGGCATCAGCCGCTGCATCTCCACTAGTGTCTGCGGTATCGTCAGACGGAGAAGCCTCTTCTGCTTCACCCTTAGAGGCAGAATTGAGTGACACATATTCACGGTCAGCCGCCGGTTTTAAATCGTCATCAAGATCAAAGTCGTCATCTTCGAAATCATCTTCGAATTCGTCTGTGTCAACCTTTGTCTTTTTCCAATAATAAAGAGCACCTGCTGCAGCAGTACCAACTGCGGCTGCTCCTAATACCCTTTTAAACCACTTTGCCATAATAGTTTCTCCTTTCATCTGGCTATATTTTCCTAATATGTGTATTGTAATACTTTTTTGGCAAAATGGAAAGGGGAACTGATGAAATATTTTTAAACAAATTCTGAAAAAAGCGTAAAAATATGCTCCAGGGGCAAAAATGTTGAGATTAGACAAAATGTGTGGTACACTGTACCACAGAAGCTTTTAGACACAGACAATCTGTAAAGGATTGTCTGCAGGGCACAGAGGTATTCAGGAATGGCAGTTCCTGACTGACAGCAAGGGAGAGATTGATATGCATAAAAATGAAGTGCCGGCAACAGCGAAGAAAGGACTGTTCCGTATTATCTTCAGCCGAACCGGTATTATATTACTGCTGATTCTGGTGCAGCTGATCTGGTTTCTGCGTATTCCGTTTTATCTGGGAGAATACAGCAGATATATGTATGGCATTATGCTGATCCTGGAGATCGTAGTAGTCATCTACATTATTAATTCGGAGGATAACCCGGCATTCAAGATGACCTGGATGCTTTTTGTAGTTATGCTGCCGCTTGCGGGCGCCTTTTTCTATATCTTTGTTAAGACTCAGATGGAAAACAATCATATAAAGGAGAGACTGTCGAAGCTCAAGCTGGAGACAGCGCCTTATCTGCGTCAGGATGAAGCGATCGTCGATGCACTATGGGCGAGTAAATCGGCTAACGCAAATCTGGCATATTACCTTTCAAAACGTGTGGGATTTCCTGTTTACCGGAATACGGAAGTAAAGTATTTCCCCCTTGGGGAGGATAAGTTCAGACAGATGGTATCAGAGCTTCGCAATGCAAGAAAATTCATTTTCATGGAATACTTCATTGTAGAAGAGGGGTATATGTGGGACACGATCCTTGATATCCTGATACGGAAGGCAGGAGACGGGGTAGAGGTGCGGTTTATGTATGACGGCATGTGCGCCATATCCATGCTGCCTTACAATTATCCGAAATATCTGAAAAGGTTTGGAATTCAGTGTAAGATGTCGAATCCTATGAAGCCCTTTTTATCCACCGTGCAGAATAACCGGGATCACCGCAAGATCTGTGTCGTGGACGGAAGAGTTGGCTTTACGGGAGGCGTGAATATCGGAGACGAGTACATTAACAGGAAAGTGCGCTTCGGACACTGGAAAGACACAGCGGTAATGCTTAAAGGAGATGCTGTCCAGGGGCTGACCATGATGTTTCTTGAAATGTGGAATGTAGAGGGGCGGCAGGAAGAGAACTACCGGAGGTATCTGACCCCGAAGGCAAAGGGTTTAAGAAGAGAACTCGGTTATATCATCCCCTATGCGGACAGCCCTTTTGACAATGAGAATGTTGGGGAAGAGGTGTATTTTCACATTCTGAACCACGCAAAAAAATATGTACATATTATGACCCCCTACCTGATTCTTGATAATGAGATGATCACAACCCTTACCAGAGTGGCAAAGTGCGGGATAGAGGTGGTGATCATCATGCCCCATATTCCTGATAAATGGTACGCGTTTGCCGTGGCTAAGACGTATTACAAGGAACTGATTGAGAGCGGTGTACAGATCTATGAGTATACGCCCGGGTTCGTCCATGCAAAGGTGTTTGTGTCGGACGATGACACGGCGACAGTAGGAACCATTAATCTGGATTACAGGAGTCTTTACCTGCATTTTGAATGCGGGACATTTATCTATAATAATTCAGAGGTGGACAAGATTGAGCGGGATTTCCAGCGGACTCTTAGTAAATGCCATAAGATGACTCTTATAGAAGTAAAGGGGCAGACGCTGTTCACGAAGCTTTCCGGAAGGGTGCTGAGGCTGATTGCGCCGCTTATGTAAGAATAGTAACGAAAAAAACATTGTACATATCAGGGAAAATATAGTATAATGGCTATCGGTGATTTTATCATAAAAGTGACGGTATGATGTTACTCATACCATGTAGGAGGAATTCATTATGGTTAAAGCAGTAGTAGGTGCAAACTGGGGAGATGAAGGCAAGGGCAAGATTACGGATATGCTTGCAAGAGAGGCCGATATTATTGTGCGTTTCCAGGGGGGAGCGAATGCAGGACATACGATTATAAATAATTATGGGAAATTTGCTCTTCATACATTGCCGTCAGGTGTATTCTACGACCATACCACTAGTATAATCGGAAACGGCGTGGCTCTGGATGTACCGGTGCTTTTTAAAGAAGTGCAGTCAATTGTGGACAGAGGCGTGCCGCAGCCGAAGATTCTTGTATCTGACAGGGCGCAGATGGTCATGTCCTACCACAAGAACATTGACGCGTATGAAGAGGAAAGACTGGGCGGAAAGTCCTTCGGCTCTACGAAGTCGGGAATTGCTCCGTTCTATTCAGATAAGTTTGCAAAGATCGGCTTTCAGGTGAGCGAGTTGTTTGATGATGCACTCCTGAAGGAAAAGGTCGTAAGAATCGCAGAGCAGAAGAATGTGCTTCTGGAGCATCTCTATCACAAGCCTTTGATTAAGCCGGAGGAGCTATTTGAAGAGCTGATGGAATATAAGAAAATGGTAGAACCTTTTGTGTGCGATACAGCGCTCTACCTTCATAATGCTGTAAAAGAGGGAAAGAACATCCTTCTGGAGGGACAGCTTGGTACATTGAAGGATCCGGATCACGGGATTTATCCGATGGTAACCTCATCCTCTACACTGGCAGGATATGGAGCTATTGGTGCAGGTATCCCGCCTTATGAGATTCAGAAGGTAATCACGGTATGCAAGGCCTACTCCAGCGCAGTAGGCGCAGGCGCATTTGTCAGCGAGATCTTCGGCGGGGAGGCAGATGAGCTTCGCAGAAGAGGAGGAGACGGCGGTGAGTTCGGCGCAACAACAGGACGCCCGAGACGTATGGGATGGTTTGACTGTGTGGCATCAAAGTATGGCTGCAGGCTCCAGGGTGCAACGGATGTTGCCTTTACCGTACTGGATGTGCTGGGGTATCTGGACGAGATTCCGGTATGTGTGGGCTATGAGATTAACGGAGAGGTCACAAAGGAATTTCCGGCTACCCATCTGCTTGAAAAGGCAAAGCCGGTGCTTAAGCGCCTTCCGGGATGGAAGTGCGATATCCGGGGAATTAAGAACTATGAAGAGCTGCCAGAGAACTGCAGAAACTACATTGAGTTCATAGAAAGCGAGATCGGATACCCGATTACCATGGTTTCCAATGGACCAGGGAGAGAGGATATTATATACAGATAGACAGAATATCTTTCAGGACAATCCATACAATAGAAGATATTCATGCGTTGCCAGATGGGGAACGTGCGGAGCTGGTTGACGGGCAGATTTATTATTTAGCAGCGCCAACCCGGACACATCAAAAGCTCGATGACAACGTTCCCTCAGGGATATATGAGGGATTTTCCATAGGGATTCCATAGATCGCAAATATAGCCAGTCCTAATTGTGGACTGGTTATTTGCATAAGTGGCATTACTTTAAGAAATTTCTTATGATATTTTAAGAAATCTGCCATATTGCGGACATATTTACCTCTTATAATAAATTTATGCTAAGGAACAGAAAAAATAGCAGGCATATACTTAAAAATGCAATCATATAATAATAAGGCGGGAGTAAGGCCTTAAGCTTTAAGATGTATGCAGGCTATGGCAGATTGGAGGTAATATTATGCAGCAGAAAAAAAGTATGGATTATCCGGAAGTTATATCAATGGAAGAGTACCTCGCGAAAAGAAAAAAAATAAAAGAAAAAGAGCAGTCAAAGGGGAAAAAACAGAGACAGCCGGGAAACAGAATGTGGATGTTGGCAGAACTATATGTTTAACATAGAGTTGGGGACGGGGCATTTTTAAAAATGCCCCGTCCCCAACTGGCTTAAGACAGGGGTTCTTCAGAATGTTTATCTAGAAGAATTCTGGCAAACGCAATGACAGAGATCGAACGCACCATAAAATTATTCAGCCCCGTAAAAATACTTTCCCTCGCAATTCTCAGACACCCTGTAATTACAGCAAATTCAAGGTTTTTGTTTGATTTTAACGCCTGGCTGAATATGGAGCGGACTAATTTAACCATCTGTGGGTAATAATGATTCTGATAAGCCTTATCTAACGGTACATCATATTCATCTATCAAAACAATAACAGGTCTTCCATATATTTGCAAAGAATTCTTGTAAGCAGCCACAAACTTCCCGAAAGAAATGCTTTCCTTTCGAATTTTCCGTCCATCAGCTGCTGATATTCTGCCTTTTCAGATGGGGTCAGCCTGTCGCTTTCTAAGATAAAGCTGAATCTTTCCGCTTCCTCGCTGATCTGCATCCCCAGGCTGTCGTATGCTGTTTCGAAATCTTCTCCTTCAATATCCTTAAGGCTGATGGAGATAACCGGATATTTCCCCATGTGCTGTGCACACAATTCCCGCTCTTCTGCAATATCCAGTTCTTCGAACAATGATGTGTCTGCACCGGTTTCGAAGACTGAAAAATTCCTCGCTGATTGGAAGTTTTTTCAATTCTGCCATATTTGTCGTCATCTTCTTTCTTAAGGATTTTGCAGTACACCGAAGGCGTCACCTGGGAAATGCGAAGTCCTATGTGAACAGTAACGTCGGTTCATAAGGAATATTCACTTGATTGTCCGAAAAAAGAGTAGCAGGTAAAAAACGAAACCGCTGCTTCGGCAGATGATTTATCTGCTTTTGCAACAGCTTCGCTTTAATTAGATTATTTTGATTCTGGATTAATCGTATTAATTGGAAAACACTATCAAGTAATCACATTCAAATATCCGGAAGTTATAAAAGCAAAACGATTATCTGAATCCAGTAACATCAATATTAACTATGCCGCCTTTTTCACCTGGATCTGCCCATAGTCCGGATGTATGTGCGCCATAATACCGATTACTATCATATCTATATGCAGATTTAGCATGATTATTATAAACGCAGAACCAAAATGAGCTGTTTTTAGTAACTTTAGTGACAGAGCCTTTTGATACAATATTATTGCTAAGAGTGAAAGTCATTGTCGCATCAATTGCGGCTCCAGATCCAAAACCCGTTTTTGTTTGTGTTTTTGTAACAGCAAAACAAGGAATTGAAATAGCACTCGTTAACAATAAGGTTATAAAAAGAACGGTGAATACTCTGAATTTCTTTTTTTTATTCTTCATTTTTTACTCCTTTCTCGATTAGTCCATATTTACTTTGACGAATCAAAACAATCTTATATTCAGTCAAGATACGGTTTGAATATATGAAGTATTATAACATAATAAATGTAAAAAAACAAGTATTTGTTGCGTCTATTTTGAATTTATCCTATTTTTTTATATACAAAAATAAAAATTATAAATAAAAGAAATTATTTTATAAATAAACTTGAATATATATTGAGAATAAGGTATAATTTTAATGAAAATTTAAAAAATATCTCGATAAATATTGACCAAAAGGTTAGAAACAGGATATCATTCTAAAATTCAGAGAGATTTATAAAAAGGGGGAATATATATGCTTAAAAAGATATTAAAAACAGTCTCTGTCATACTGATTTTAGCTCAAATCTTCGGATGTTCAAAAAAAGATGAAGAGAAAAATATAACATATTATAGAGAAGAGGCAGTTTCTCTGCCTGATGATATCATAATGTTCCATGATATGATAGAGATGCCAAATGGTAATATTTCTATTCTTGCAGATACTAAAACAGAAATAGGAAGAATATTTGAATTGAATAGTGATACAAATTCATGGGAAGTAAAAAATGAAAAGTGGGAAAGTCTTGAGAACAGTGTCCCGTTTGATGAAAAATTCCTGGAGGAAGACAGTGGTTTTGCTTCTGTTCTTTATAATGCCCTGCTTGCAGAAAGTGAGGAAGATGCAAGCAGTTTAAGACCTGGATATTTTGTGATAAATAAAGATGGGGTGATTGAAGAACTGACGCTGGATCTTTCGGAAGGCTATGAATCTGAAGAATATAATCTTTTCACTCTTATGGAAAATTATAACAAACAGTTAATAGGGGCTGATAACGCACAGCTCATATATTCATTTGATATGAACGGGAATATAAAGTATATCAATAAAGATATAAAAACGTTGAATACTGAGATTGTTAAAATGATAGAAATTGAGGATCTTATTTATACTGTTTTAGATAATGGAGAAGTGTATTGTATGGAGCCCGGATCCGGCGTTATGGCGGAAGGAAATAATTCTGTTATTGAATATCTGCAGTGTGAGGAAGAAGACTATACGTCCTATAGTCTTTATAAAGATCCGGCTGGCGGGAAATTATATAAGCTGACGAAAGAGGCCTTATATTGTTATGATTTGGGGAAGAAGGCTGAAGAAAAATTATTTGATACAAGATTTTACGATTTGAAAAATGGAAATAATTTTCAAATGCTTGTTTCCAAAGATGGAACGGTATATTTGTCATATATTCTTTCATCAGGAGAAATACGGATGTCTGAATATACATATGATAAAAATGGAATTGAAGTCAGGAAAGAACCATTAACCGTCTATAGTTTAACTGAGAATTATGTACTTGAAAAACTGGTTGATGCATTCAATGTTGAACATCCGGATACGATTGCGGAGGTTACATATGGCTATACATCAGACGATGGCAAGACAAAAGAGGATGCGGTGCAGCTTTTAAATACAGAATTATTATCCGGAAAAGGGCCGGATATTATAATTATGGACGGACTTTCAGAAGAATCCTATTATTCAGAAAATATGCTGAAAGACTTAAATGATATCATAGATGAGGGTCACATGCAAAAAATCTATTCCAATATGTTACACCCCTATTCTAAACAGGAAGGGCAATATGCAATTCCTTTAGGATTTCAGATATATGGAATTATTGGAAAAAAAGAGATTGTAAATGTTTTCAAGGATACAGATGCTTTTTTGGGAATGATTGAAGCAGAAAATACGGATTTTGTCATATCAGATTATAATTTGTCAGAAAGCGCTAATATTTTATATGCTCAGAATATGTCAAAATGCATTTCGGACAAAAATGTAAACAAGGAGAACTTGAGGGAATTATTTGGTTATTTCAAAAGAATATACGATATATCCGGCAATTCTTTTGGTGAAAATAATAAAAATGACAGTCTGTTTGAGTATTATGAGACAAGCTCCATGGACACGGCGGTACAATGGATTTATTATGATAATCTGCCGTTTGTAGTCGCCCCTTATTTTAATAAAGACAGCTTTTTTGCCGCAAAGTATCTTTGTGATAAAGAAGGCTATGCGCAAGAATATGTGTCTGAGAATGGCGATTTGGTTTATGCGGATAAAATGGTGGTTTCTGTATCCGGACAATCGGCAAAAGATAATGAAATCAGCGAGTTCCTTGAATTTATATTAACTGACGGACAGGATATTATTTGCCAGAGCTTACAGATGCTGCCTTCAAATAGGGATAAATTATCGGGGCTTTTAGTTGATCAAAATCATCAGGAGCCTTATGCCCTGTCAGAATTTGGTTATGGAGATAATCCTGATATGATTTCCATATATGGAATTCCTTTAAATCAGACAGATTTTGAAAATTTCGAAAAGAAATTAGGCACAGCGAAGAAACAAGGTAATACTGAAATAAATGTAAAAGATATTGTCCTGAAAGGAGCCGGTGATTACTGTCTGGGAGATAAATCTTTAGAAGATGCGGTTGGTAATGTGACGAATCAAATGGTTCTTCAGTTTAAGGAATAGAAATAAAGCTGTCATGAAATATAATAAAAGAGATAAAATCGGATTGCTTTTTGTGCTGCCGGGTTTTTTAGGGATTACTGTATTTGTATTATTACCATATCTTGATATTTTGCTGCGAAGTTTTAATTTAAATGAATATAACAGGACGCCTGATTTCGAAAATTATAAAATTGTTATTGCCAATGAAGCTTTTAGACTTGCGGTAAAGAATACCTTTTATTTTACGGGCATAAGTATTCCGCTGATGGTTGTTTTGTCATTGATTATAGCGTACGGTATTTCATCATATTTAAGAAACAGCTGGCTCATGGCCGGTATTGTACTTCCGATTATGATGCCGGTTTCTACATTGGTTTTGCTATGGCGTACGGTATTCAGCGAATATGGATTCCTTAATAGAATATCAGGGTTCGCAGAGGGAAAAGGTATAGACTGGATCAACAGCAAATACGCTATGGCTGTATTAATATTTAGTTTCTTATGGAGAAATATGGGGTATGCGGTTATCCTGTGGATAGCCGGTATAAAATCGGTATCCGTTGAAATATTGCAGGCAGGCAAGGTTGACGGCGCCAATGGATTCCAAAGATTTTTTTATATAATTATCCCGAATTTAAAATCATATTTTTTGTGTATTGTTATGTTAGGGCTGGTAAATTCATTAAAAATATACAGGGAGATATATCTGATAGCCGGTGAATATCCAGATGAAGATATTTATATGCTGCAACATCTTTTTAATAACTGGTTTCGGGATCTGAAGGTTACGTATCTGTCGGCAGGCGCAGTGATAGAGCTGGCATTTTTGTTAACTGCTATATCAATGTTTTATATAATATTTAAGAAGGAATAGTATTTTGAAGAAAAAGGTCATTTGTGCATTTATTTTTATTTTAATATTGATTATGTGTTATCCTGTTGTTTTTTTGCTTACAGGCTCCTTCATGGGTGAGAATGAACTGAATGAAAAGATTGGTATATTGTTTAATATTGGTGAAAAACGATATGTAACATGGTCGCTGCTTCCCGATCATCCCAACGTCTGGTCATTTATTAAGATTTTGCTTGATTCGCCTGAGTTTTTTGTCGCATTCTGGAATACGATAAAAATTGCAATTATTGCACTTGCTTTGCAATGTGCGGTAAACCTGCCATCGGCATGGGGGCTGGCAATATATAATTTCCCCGGCAGAAAGATATTGTTAAAACTCTATCTGGTATTATGGATTTTGCCATTTCAAATTCTTATGCTGCCTCAATATATAATTTTGGACAAACTTAGTTTGTTAGATACAATTTGGGCAGTCGTTTTACCGATGGTTTTTTCGCCTCAATTTGTACTCATATTATATTATTTTTTTAGTAAGATACCCGGTTCTGTTTTTGATGCAGCAAGACTGGAGGGGGCAAATGAAATGAGTGTGTTTATTCACGTAGGAATTCCTTTGTGCAAACCGGGATTTCTGGCGGCAGGCGTTTTAAGTATAGTCGAATGCTTTAATGTCATTGAACAGCCGATTTTGTTTCTTAAAACAAAAGAACTGTGGCCCTTATCGATTTATTTGCCAAATGCCCGGCTTGAAAAAATAGGAGAGAACTTTGTGGCTGCAGTTATAAATGTAATACCGGTAATATTATTGTATTTGTATGGGATATGCTGTACAGATAATGAATATATAAGGTAAAGGGCAGAAGAAAGAATTATGAAAAAGAAATTAAATAAATGGCTGATAATTTTTTTTACATGTATGATCGCTTTTACTATAATTTCTAGAGCTGTTGATAATCTGTGTATTATTAAGGTAGAGACAGATTATGCAGGTACAAAAGAACTTGCAAAGTCACTGGAAGCAAGCGGCGAATTGCAGGGGAAAGATGAAGTGCTGATAAATTCAGCGGAAGGACTGCTTGTTGCTAAGGTTATAGTGGAGGTGGGAGAAGAAGTGAAATCTGGAGAACTTTTATACCAGATTGACGTAGAAGATATACAAAAATTAATTTCTCAAAAAAAAGATGAAATCAGGAATTTAGAACTTCAATCAGAGGAAGCGGCTAAGCAAAATGAATCTGAACAGCAAAGGAGCAATCTCAATTATATGCATTTAGTAGAAAATTATGAAGCCGCTATATTAAATAAGACAAGAGCTCTGGAGGCAATTAGGTACGATATAGACCAGATCTGGCAAAAGCAGGAGATGCTTAGGAAGGAATTATCGGCAGAACAGCAAGAGTATGAAAGTCTGGCCGGGGAGGATACAGAGGATAAAGAAGAAAAAGAGGGGATTATTGAAGAATTAGAACAGCAATTAAACATTCTTGTAAGTGAAGTGTCAGAAAAGGAAAACTTATATGAGCAGACACAGGATGAACACGATAGTATGATTAGAACTGCACGGCAGGAACTTGAAAAGGCGGATGTTGATATAGTAATACAAGGCACAGGCGTACAACAAAATGAAATATTGATTAACCAGAAACAACAGGAATTATCTGTATTATATAATCTGAGGAAAAATCCAGATATAACCTCTCCGGTTGACGGAATTGTCAAAGAATTGTTCGTTGCAGCCGGTACGAGAACTGTGAATGGCGCTGATATGGTCTTATTGAATAAAAATACGGGACTGGAAGTTGCCGCCGTTTTTACTCAGGAGGGAAAAGAACTTTTACATGAAGGATTAATGGTTAATGTTGAAACCTTGCAGCATGGGCAGGAATATAATAGTTCTTTTCCTGTTTCATCGGTCAGAATCGTGGATCAGACGTCTCAGGCAATAGAGATACGAGTGGATATTCCGAATTCAGATCTTATGATCGGAAGCAATGTATCGGTTAATTTTACAACCGGGGCTAAGAAGTATCCACTGGTAATAGAAAGAGATGCGCTTCATCTGGATGCGGAAGACAAATATTATGTGTTTGTATTAAAGTCCAGGGAAACTTTATTGGGTGAAGAATGGAAAGCAGTAAAACGTGAAGTAAGAGTTATAGATAAAAATGAAGAGTATGCAGCTATAGAAGGCGTGTTAAGTACTGAAGAAATTATTATTGAATCTTCACGGTATGTTGAAAATGGAAGCAGGGTGAAAAAAGCGGAAAATGAAAAAAAACAATATTGATAGTACGCTTCTATATTTTGTATTAATTATAGTGTCTCAATTGTTGTTTGGAACAGGTTATCAGAAAATGGCGGCGACAGGAAGCAAAATATGGCTTGCTTCATACAATTCAGAGGAGATTATTACAATAGAAATGGTTCATAACCTTCAGAGAATTAACATGCAGTCAAAAAATAAAATTGCTTTTGTTGCATGGATGGAGGAAAAGAACGAAGAAGTTTTTCAAAAAGATTTGAACAAGACAACAGATGCTGCCGTTATTTCGGCTACAGAGCGTATTGATATATTATTTCCGGGGTGCAAACCATTTGATAGTATGTTTCAAAAAACATGTGCTGTAAGCGATGCGTTGGCATATGAACTTTTTGGCTTTAAGAATGTAAAAAACCAGCAGATTATATATAAAGAAAGGAGCTATGTAATCAGTGATATTTTTGACAATAGTAATAAGATGTTTATTTTCTATGATGATCAGTCTGACAGGATATATAATGAAATTACAGTTTTAAGTGATTTTACGAAAAGCCAGAAAGTTGTTAAAGATGTTGTGGAAGAAAGGATGGGTATACGGTTAAAAATTATAGATTATAGATTTTTTGGTTTTATATATGATATCTTATTTTCATTACTGTTTTGTTCCGGTGTCTTTTTTTTGATTAAACAGATAAAAAATATGATACCCACTCTATCTTCCGGGATTAAAAAAGAAGATAAAATCAATACTTTTTTTATGATTATTTTGATATTGATAAATTGTTTTATATTCGTACACCTGTCAGGAATTCCTGTGGATATGATACCGACCAGATTTTCAGATAAAGATTTCTGGATAAGGCTGATAGATGAGCAAAAGGAGAATTTGAGATTTATGTGGATGAAAGAAAAGTCATATCTGGCGCTGGGCTGGTTTGAAGGAAGAATGACGGCCGGTCTGGGAATTATAACGGGAGGAGTATGCTGGTGCAAGTATAAAAAAAGTTGTAAAATTCATCAATTGGGGAAGCGGTAAAATATACTGCTTCCCCAATTGATGAATTAGGAACTGGATCAAGTGTCATGATTGCTATAAAGCGGATAGCCGGATTGTGAAAGCTTTTCCTAAGCCAACGTGTCATCTTTCACATCATCTTTGGAGCCAGAGGTATCCCTTGTAACGCGATATACCAAGGTGTAAGCGTACAGAAGCACTGGAAGTATAATCGTACAGGCAATGGAGGCCTTCAGAAGCCCCTGGGTGGCCGAATGATCCATTAATGCAAAAATCAGAGTACAGGAATACATTGCAAATAAAAGTATTGCACCAAGAAGTGCTAAAAGACGTTTCGCTTTCATACAGAAGCCTCCTTTTATGAATTAAGATGAATCTATTATATAGATATTGCGGCTGCCTGTCATTAAATACTATCAGGCATTCTTATGGCTGGTGAAACAGCCTGCCACCAGACTTTCAAGGGAAGAAATAACCGCCACTACTGCGAACGGTGGCGAATGACCCTTGGAGGGTATAGCTTAAACTGTAGGGAACAGAACCGCTTGTATAGCGTTCCCTCTGCCTATAATATACCACATCTATGAGGATAATCCAAGATCCGTTCTATTTGGACTTTGTCAGGGGTTACTATTCACGGCCCAGGAATGCGCATAAACTGCGCATTCCGTAAGAAAATGATTCAGGCGTGCAAAAATCCATCGTGAAGCGATTTTAAATGGATTTTTGCATGTAACAGGTCAGCTTGTCTGAACTGTTACAACCATATTAATTTTTCATGAGAAATTTTCAAAATAGGACTTTGAAAATATAGAAAAGTGTTTTATAATAAATCGTGCATGGTATTTACCATGCACTTAAAAGATTGAGAATGAATACGAAGGAGATTTTGAATATGAGTCGTACATTATTAGAGCAGTGGAGAGATATGGCTTATGATGAAAAGGCGGACAGAGGACAGCTTCAGAAATTGTGGGCAAGCTATTTTCAGATTGAGAAGGAGATCTACGAGCAGCTTCTTTCCAATCCGGATGAAGAGGTAAAGGGAACTGTAAAAGAGCTTGCCGAGAAATATGGACAGGATGTTCTGACCATGGTCGGCTTCCTGGATGGGATCGATGAGAGCTTAAAGGAAGCGAATCCCATTGAGACGATGGATGAGGACACAGTTGTAAGCCTTGCATTTGACAAGGAGAAACTCTACAAGAATATGGTTATGGCAAAGGCGGACTGGCTCTACGAGCTGCCCCAGTGGAAAGAAATCTATTCAGAGGAGGAGCTTAAGAGACTTTATAAGGAGCAGAAGGAATCAACGACAATCCGCAAGGGGAAGAAGATTGGGCGGAACGATCCGTGTCCGTGTGGTTCGGGCAAGAAGTATAAGAAGTGCTGTGGAAAATAATCACACTGTCCGGTATTCTTTGTCTGGCATACTATGGGGTGATCTGTGCACTTCTTAAGAAATGGGATTCCACATTTTCCAGGTTCTGGCCTGTTGCAGGAGCCGTTTTCCTGTTGCTTGGATACTGGAAACCCAGGGCGTTTGTACCGTTTCTGGCAGTGTCCGGTATTCTTTTTTTCCTTGTGGAATGCAGGATTCTCGCAGGTATGCTCCCATGCCGTGAAAAGAATATTCCTTATCTGGTAGTCCTTGGCGCCCAGGTGAAGGGAACCAGGCTTAGTGGGTCTCTTTACCGGAGGATTGAGAAGGCGGGGCAGTATCTTGCAGATAACCCGGAGACAGTAGTCATTGTATCCGGCGGACAGGGAAAGGGTGAGGACATTACAGAGGCACTGGCAATGAAGCGGTATCTGACAGACCGCGGGATTTCTCCCAGGCGTATTTTTATGGAAGAAAAATCCACAACGACCCAGGAAAACCTGCAGTTTTCCGCAGAATATATTCCGGATCCCAACCAGCCGGTAGGGATTGTGACAAATAATTTCCATATGTACCGGGCATGCTGTTACGCAAAAAGGCTGGGCTACCAGAACCCGAAGCCGGTTCCGGCAGGCTGTAGTGCAGTCCTGTTTGTTAACTACATGGTACGGGAATTTTTTGCATTTATAAAGATGCTGAAAAACTGTAACAGTTAAGCCCAGGACTTTGCACTTCGCTGCAAAGTCCGTAAGAAAGCATAAATATTACTATTCACGGTTCAGGAATGCGCAGGAGTGAAAAATTGAAGAGTTGCGGTTGACAAAGAGAAAGACAGTGATATAATAGTATCGTATATGAAAACGTGCTGACGAGACGAGTAAGTTGGGAAAGAGATCAAAGAGAGAGAAGCCGCGGCTGAAAGCTTCTTATCCCGGAACCTTCTGAAGACTACCTCTGAGCGGCTGTAAAGCAGTCCGGTGATTCCGTTACCATCATAAGAAGTGGTTCTGATCACAGATCAGTTCAAGCGGGGTGGAACCGCGAGTTATTTCAGGAAACTCGTCCCTTGCAGCATGAAGTTGCTGCAGGGGATTTTTAATGTGCACATCTGACAGAGAGCATTTTTTAGACATGCACCAGGGCACATTCTTCATTTTTCATCAAGCATTTATTTATCAGTGAAGGAGAAGCGATGAAGTCGATACAGGATTGTTATAAGCTGAATAATGGAGTAGAGATTCCATGTATTGGATTTGGAACCTACAAAGTAACAGATGCAGGCGGTGCGGAGATGATCAGGGAGGCAGTGAAGTGTGGCTACCGCTATTTTGACACAGCAGCATTTTATAAAAACGAAGAGGAACTTGGCAGAGCACTTGCCTTATCGGGGATTCCAAGGCAGGAGATTTTTCTCACATCCAAGGTCTGGAAGACTGATATGGGGGCAGAGGGAACCAGGCGTTCTTTTGAGGAATCCCTTAGAAAGCTTCATACAGACTATCTTGATTTGTTCCTGATTCACTGGCCGCGGCCAGATCTGGAGAACGAAAACTGGCGCGGGCTTCTTGCAGAGACCTGGAAGGCTATGGAAGATCTGTACCGGGCAGGTAAGATCAGGGCAATTGGAGTTAGTAATTTTCTGCCCCATCACCTGGATGTGCTGTCTGAGGTATCGGAGATCTGTCCGGCTGCAGACCAGCTTGAATTTCATCCCGGGTATACCCAGGAAGCGGCTGCAGCGTATTGCAGGGAGAAGGGGATTCTTGTGCAGGCCTGGAGCCCGCTGGGGAGGAGCAGGGTACTTGCCCATCCGCTTATTCAGGAGCTTTCTGGAAAATATAAGGTGTCACCGGCACAGCTCTGTATCCGTTATGCCCTGCAGCGGGGAGTGCTTCCTCTTCCGAAGGCATCCACAGCAGGGCGGATGAAAGAGAATCAGGATGTATTTGCATTTGAGATTGAGAGGGAGGATATGCACCGGATTACATCCATGCCGCCGTCGGGCTGGTCGGGGGAGCATCCGGATTTTGAGAAGGCATGTACAGTGATTTAGCATGCAGGCACATATACCAGGCATGCCGTAAGAACGCGGTGAAAGGGTACAAATATACATTATTGCTTTGATTTGAGGTGAGGATAAATGAGTGAAATTAAAAAATACACACACAAGGTACAATACTACGAGACAGACCAGATGGGAATTGTGCATCATTCAAATTATATCCGCTGGTTTGAAGAAGCAAGAACAGATTTTATGGAGCAGATGGGACTTGGCTATGAACAGATGGAGGAGCGGGGAATCTTAAGCCCGGTGCTCTCTGTGGAGGCTGATTATCTGAGGATGGTGCATTTTGGAGAGATTGTGACTATAGAGGCCTATATTAAAGAGTATAATGGCATTAAGCTTACGGTAGGATATGAGATTTTCAGTGACAGGACAGATATGGTCCACTGCAGGGGAACATCGAAGCACTGCTTCATCAACCGGGACGGAAGACCATTGTCTCTGAAGCAGGCATGTATTGAATTTCATAATATGTTCAATAAAGGATTAGAGGATCATAAAAGGCACAAAGTGTAAAATATTGTAACGGTTCAGCAGGCCTGTGCATTTTTGCACGTAACTGCGGAGGTACTGGGCAGTTACAAAATATTTAGAAAGAAAGAGGGAGAAAAGATGAAGATTACATTGAAGGACGGCTCTGTAAAGGAGTATGAAAGCAGTATGGCAGTCATTGATATTGCCAGGGATCTGAGTGAGGGACTTGCCCGTGTGGCCACGATTGCCCGGGTGAACGGAGAGCTTGTGGATCTGAGAACCGTTGTTGACAGTGACAGCGAGGTGGAGATCCTGACTTTTGACAGCGAGGACGGGAAGGGTGCATTCTTCCATACAACGTCCCATATTATGGCCCAGGCGGTGAAGAGGCTCTATCCAGAGACAAAGCTTGCCATCGGACCGTCCATTGAACATGGATTTTATTATGATCTGGACAGGGAGACACCGTTTGTGGCAGAGGATCTGGAGAAGATTGAGGCAGAGATGAAAAAAATCGTAAAAGAAAATCTGCCGATAGAAAGATTTACCAAATCAAGAGAGGATGCGATTGCATATTTTAAAGAGAAGGATGAACCATATAAGGTAGAACTTATCGAAGATCTGCCGGAGGATGAGGAAATCAGCTTTTACAGCCAGGGCGAGTTTACAGATCTCTGTGCAGGTCCCCATCTTATGACAACAAAGCCGGTGAAAGCATTTAAGCTGACAAGCCTTGCCGGTGCATACTGGCGGGGAAGCGAGAAGAATAAGATGCTTACAAGAATCTACGGTGTAGCGTACCCGAAGAAGGCAGAGCTGGATGAGTATCTCCACAGGATGGAGGAGGCCCGTAAGCGTGACCACAGAAAATTAGGAAAAGAGCTGGGACTTTTCATGATGTGTGAGGAGGGACCAGGATTCCCCTTCTTCCTTCCAAAGGGAATGGTTCTTAAGAATACGCTCCTTGACTACTGGAGAGAGCTGCATAAGAAAAACGGGTATGTGGAGATTGCTACGCCGATTATTTTAAGCAGGCATCTGTGGGAGAATTCCGGGCACTGGGATCACTATAAGGATAATATGTATACAACGAAGATCGACGATGAAGATTTTGCGGTTAAACCCATGAACTGTCCGGGAGGTATGCTTGTGTATAAGTCTGAGCCCCGTTCCTACAAGGATCTTCCCCTTCGTGCAGGAGAGCTTGGGCTGGTACACCGCCATGAGAAGTCAGGACAGCTTCACGGCCTTATGCGTGTGCGCTGCTTCACACAGGATGATGCCCATATCTTCATGACGCCGGATCAGATCCGTGACGAGATCAAAGGGGTTGCAAGACTGATTGACGAAGTATATAGTCTGTTTGGCTTCAAATATCACGTAGAGCTTTCCACCAGGCCGGAGGACAGCATGGGCAGTGATGAGGACTGGGAGCTGGCAACAGACGGCCTGCGGGGTGCGCTTGACGACCTGGGGCTTGACTATGTGGTAAACGAAGGAGACGGCGCATTTTACGGACCAAAGATTGACTTCCATCTGGAGGATTCCATCGGAAGAACATGGCAGTGCGGAACCATCCAGCTTGATATGCAGATGCCCCAGAGATTTGATCTGGAATATACGGGGGCAGATGGAGAGAAACATCGTCCAATCATGATTCACCGGGTTGTATTTGGGTCCATTGAACGTTTTATCGGTATCCTGATTGAGCATTTTGCGGGTGCATTTCCCACATGGCTGTCTCCGGTACAGGTAAAGGTACTTCCGATTTCAGATAAATATATGGAGTATGGACAAAAGGTACGTGCGGCTCTCGAAGAGGCAGGAATCCGTGCAGAGATTGATACAAGGGCAGAGAAGATCGGCTATAAGATCCGGGAGGCACAGATGAATAAGATCCCGTACATGCTCGTGGTGGGGGCAAAGGAAGAGGAGGCAGGAGTGGTCTCTGTAAGAAGCCGCTTTGCCGGAGACGAAGGACAAAAAGGGCTGGATGAATTTATCTGCGCAGTTCAGGAAGAAATTCGTACGAAGACGCTTCGCGAGATGACAAAAGAGGATTAGCAGTTATACTGTTTAAAATCAAAAGAATCCGGGCATACTAAACTCGTTATTAAGAAAAGTACTTGCGGAAATATGTTGTGACTGTTCCAAGAGTATGACAAGTAAGAGGAGGTAAGAGTATGCCAGAATTAAGATGTACCGTGCAGACATGCCAGCATAACAGGGATTACTATTGTGACCTGGACAAGATTGAGGTGGGCGGAAGCCGTGCAAAGCATGCGCAGGAGACCTGCTGCGACAGTTTCCAGGAGCGTAAAGACGGCAATTCCTACAGCAATTCCATGAAAAACGCAACCGCTACAAGCGCCATTGACTGCAAGGCAACAGACTGCGTCTACAATGAGCAGTGCCACTGCCATGCCGGAAAGATCAGCGTGGAGGGCGGCAACGCCTGCCAGTGTGAACAGACAGAATGTGCAACATTCAAGTGTGGCTGCGCATAATCAGCCAGAATTGGGGACGGGGCATTTTTAAAAATGCCCCGTCCCCAATGATTGCTGTTGGTGAATACATATAATATAATAGACATAACAGGAACACTTTTTCTTTTTGTTGAGGAGGTGAAACGGTATGCCATCAGAAGGTGAAATTATAAAAGAATTAGCTGAGAAGTTAGAGCGTCAGGTGATTATAGATGCCCTAAGCAAAATTCAGTCGATGGAGGAGCTGAAAGAGTATATTGAAAGGCTACGGGCAAAAAACGAATAAAGAGTTTAAAGAGTGCCAGGCAAAATCTGATAGAAGGTAAGGGGGAAGAATATTATGCTAAATCAGAACGACATGGATATTCTAAAAAGTATGATGGAGTCTGTAGTTGATGAAAGAATATCAAAAACAGAAGATTTTATTTTAGAAGAGATAGGAAATACTCAGTCATATATTGAAAAGAGAATAGATATCATACAAAAGAATGTTGATGAACTGTCTAAACGTGTTGAAAAATTAGAAAAGAGAATAGCATAATATGATACAAGCGTCAAAAGGTCATGTATGACATGCGTAATGTCGATACATGACCTTTTGGCCCATAAAAACATGAAAGGGCAGCCCGATAGGTGGATATTGAAAATACGGCCTTAAAACGGCGTCCCATAAAGATCATAAGGCGTCACCTGATACACATAGTAATTGAGCCAGTTCGTGTAGAGATTATTGGCATGGGCGCGCCAGGTAAGCAGGGGTTTATTCTCAGGATTATCATCTTCGTAGTAATTCTGCGGTATATCAATCGGAAGACCCTTTGAAAGATCTCTCTTATATTCACCATCCAGTGTAATCCTGTCATATTCAGGGTGTCCCATGACAAAAATCTGCCTGCCGTCCTGTGCCATGGCGAGGAAAAGTCCTGCCTGTTCGGATTCCGCCAGGACAGTCAGCCGCTTTTCGGCACGAATCTTATCCATCGGAACCTCTGTGTGCCTGGAATGCGGAGCCAGGAATACATCATCAAATCCCCTTACAAGAGGAATTTTCCGGTTCAGAACCCTGTGCCGGAAAACACCGAACATCTTATGATCCAGCTGAACCTTATTGATTCCATAGTGATAGTAAAGCCCTGCCTGCGCTCCCCAGCACAGATGAAGCGTAGAGGTAACATTGCTTTTGCTCCACTCCATGATCTCTTTTAGCTCGTTCCAGTAATCTACTTCTTCAAAAGGCATCTGCTCTACCGGAGCGCCTGTAATGATGAATCCGTCAAACCGCTGGTTGCTGATCTCACAGAATTTCTGGTAAAACTGGTTGAGATGGCTGGTAGGCGTGTTTTTTGATTCGTGGCTGGATACTGTAATAAAGGACACGTCTACCTGCAGGGGGGTATTGGAAAGCGAGCGGAGAATCTGAAGCTCTGTGTCCTCCTTTAAGGGCATCAGATTCAATAATCCGATCTTAATGGGACGGATGTCCTGATGGGTCGCCCGGTGCTCGTCCATGACAAATATATTTTCTTTTTCTAGTATTTCCTTTACAGGAAGTGCGTTCTGTACTCGTATTGGCATAATCTACTCCTCTTTTCGCTTACATCATATTATCATCCCGCCTTACGGGGTTTTTGAAATTTCCTTCTGCATCTACATAGCTTTTTTTACTGTAGCAATTGGTGTCTGTCGGCAGATTTTTCTGCCTTAGACGGTTATCAAGAATCATGTCAACAATATAATAGAAGACCGCAAAGGTCGGTACGCCCATTACCATTCCTACGAAGCCGAATAATCCTCCGCCAAGAAGGATTGCCACAATAACCCAGAAGGCAGAAAGTCCCGTAGAATTCCCGAGGATCTTTGGACCGAGTATATTGCCGTCAAACTGCTGCAGAAGCAGGATGAAGATAATAAAGTACAAGCCCTTTATAGGGTCATTCAGCAGGATCAGAATCGTACTTGGCACGGCGCCGATATAGGGGCCGAAAAACGGAATGACATTTGTAACTCCTACAATCACGCTTACAAGCATTACATACGGCATATTCAGGATGGAAAGGCCAAAGAAGCAAAGGATACCGATGATTGCGGAATCTATAACCTTGCCAATAATAAAACCGCCGAAGATCTCATTGCTCTTTGTTGTAAGATGCAGGATCATGTTTGCATGATCCGTGCTAAAAACAGCATAGATTCCTTTTTTGCTCTGACGTACAAAAAGCTCTTTGCTGAACAATATGTAGATGGAGATAATAATTCCGATAATGATATTAAAGATCTCGCTTACTACACTGAACACGCCTTCTGTCAGGTTTGACATAATCTCATTCGTCATATTCAAAAGGTCAGTCCGCATCCACTTCATGAACATATCCGTTCCTTCCTCCAGGACGGTCTTAATGATTGTTCCTGTGGTGGAGTCGTCGAATTTTGCTTCATTCAGATTGTTCACCACATCCCCAAGCTGCCTGGGAAGGGTGAATACCAGGTTCCGGATACTTGTGTAGAGCTCCGGAATCAGAAGGTTAATTAATACGGTTACGATTAGAATTAAAAGGATCAGTGCCAGGAGTATACCGGTCCCCCGGGACAGATGGCGCGCCTTTTTTCTGTCCGGCATATGCTTTTCCAAAAACGGGACAAAATATAGATCCACTTTATTCACAATCGGATTCAGAAGGTAGGCAATGACACAGCCATATACAACCGGCTTGAGCACGCCGAACACTTTTACAACTCCGTCAGACAGATCGGAAAGGCGCAGCAGTGAAAAATAAAACAGGATACTTGCTGCCACCACAAGAAAATAGGTCATGCCCCGGCTGAACTGCTGTCTCAGTTTGGAAGGACCTTTTTTCCCGAAGACCGGGTGTTCGTTGTAATAGGCCTGTTCCGTGGATCCGGATTCTGCATCTGTTTCTTTTTTTGCTTCTGTATCTGTCAGAATTTCTTCTTCATTCATATAAAATATTTCAACCTCTCTTAAGCTGTCTGATTCGCGTAACATCAGACTGTATACCATGATGTTACTGCGTATCTTCTATTATAATCGTTCTTGAAATGTGCGTCAACCGAAAAGGAATTGTCAGAAAATTGAAGAATATAATCCGAAGAAATGCGAGTTTGTTCTTCAGATATTCAGATTTAGTTATTACAAGTTACTTCTATAGGATTTTCTGATAAAAGGGGAGTATTTATGAATAAATCGTATAAAACAAAAAAAGGAAAAATGGATATCAAAACGGATAACTGGGGAAAATCAGACGAAAAACAAAAAAGATTTATACATTTTTAACGGTATTTTGAAGAATTTCAAGATGAATCTGTAAATATCCGGATGTCTATTTTGTAACAATTCTTGCTATTTTCTTTCTAATAGTATATAATATCCCCATGCTTTCGAAAATACACTATAAAGCAGGCAGCAGAAAGGAGTAATTTATGGATCAGATAGTAGATATGCTTAATAAGCTTGACAGCTGGGTATGGGGCTGGGGGATGATCGCGCTGTTATTTGGCACTCATCTTTTTATGACCATACGTACGGGATTTATCCAAAGGCATACGGTTACAAAGGGAATTAAGCTTTCAGTAACGAAGGATACGGACGGCGAAGGTGAGGTCTCACAGTTTGGTGCACTTGCAACAGCGCTTGCAGCGACGATCGGGACGGGAAATATCGTTGGCGTGGGAACAGCAATTGCAATGGGCGGTCCGGGGGCAGTGCTGTGGTGCTGGCTTACCGGTGTGTTTGGAATTGCAACAAAGTATTCGGAGTCACTGATTGCAGTAAAATACCGGGTGAAGACGAGGGACGGGCGCATGCAGGGAGGTGCTATGTATGCCCTTGAACGCGGACTGAATATGAAGTGGCTTGCCGTAATTTTTGCCTTTTTCGCGGCATTTGCGTCCTTTGGGATTGGCTGTGCGACACAGGTGAACGCCATCGCGAATATTGCTAATGGTAATTTCGGAATTCCCAACTGGATTGTAGGGCTGGCTGTAGGCATTCTGACGGCAATCGTAATCTTCGGGGGGATTAAGTCGATTGCAAGAGTCTGCGAGAGACTGGTTCCTTTTATGGCATTATTTTATGTGCTGGGATGTATCATTATCTTATGTATTAATTATGACTATATTATTCCGGCTGTGGCGACGATCTGCAGGCTTGCTTTTACGCCGGGAGCGGCGGCAGGGGGACTTGTAGGCTCCGGGATCCGTTCTGCGATCCGGTATGGAGTTGCCAGAGGACTTTTTTCCAATGAATCCGGTATGGGTTCCGCACCCATCGCAGCAGCAGCGGCACAGACGAAAAATCCGGTGCGGCAGGCACTTGTGTCCTCTACCGGAACTTTTTGGGATACAGTAGTAGTCTGTCTGATGACAGGGCTTGTACTGGTAACGACAATTATGAAAAATCCCAACATTAATGCAGAGCATATCGAAGACGGCGGAATGCTTTCTACACTTGCATTTGGCCAGATTCCTGTATTTGGGCCGATTGTCCTTACTCTTGGAATCATTACCTTCGCATATTCTACGATTCTTGGCTGGGCATATTATGGAGAACGGTGTGTGGAGTACTTCGCCGGGAGGAGCGGACTTGTGCCTTACCGGGCGCTGTACATAGCCGTGGCAGTGATTGCACCGATTATCAAACTGAACGTAGTGTGGACTATTGCAGATATACTAAATGCACTGATGGCAATTCCAAATCTGGTGGCAGTGCTGCTCTTGTCGAATGTCATTGTGAAGGAGACGAGAAAGTATATCAATAACCTGGATGCAAAGGACCGTACGGCGATTCCGGTTGTGGAAAAATAGAGCGTTGTAAATTGTATCAACTGAGGGAGAGCCTGTATGAATTGCAGGAGTTAAAAGACATCTTTCAAAATATGCAGGAAGATGGGAATGAAACAAATTACAAAAAGGTGTAAGGTCCTTGCTGAAAGGACTTTGCACCTTTTTTGACAATCAGAACAACAAGCTAATATAGTTACACGGCTAACCTCAATCGTTTCGACCATGCAATGTGTTTTATTTTACTTGAAATGTTTGACATTTTTCAGTATAATACACAATACCAGAACATATTTTGGGAATAATGAAAGAAAGGAAAAGAGCAATGAAGAGATGGATTGCGACAGGGCTCGCGCTTTGTCTGTTTGTGCAGATTGTATCTGGCTCTGTTGTGCAGGTGCATGCCGCGGACGCGGGTATTTTGCAGACGCAGGATGCAGACCAGGCACAGGGAGCAGACGGACAGCAGAAGGAGCCTGAAAAGAATGATGCGGGAGAGCCCGCCGCCGATGATGTGAAGCAGACAGAAGACGGCACGGCAGACTCCCGGAATTCCGGAATGGATTCGGAAAATGCCGGTTCCCAGACTGACGGAGAGCAGCCTGGAACAGAAGCGGCCGGCACAGCTTCTCAGGGTGATGACAGGCAGGCAGAACCAGAGAAGGAAGACCCTGCCGCTGAAAAGGAGCAGGCAGAGGCAAAGAGCGATGCTCCGGCTGGGGATGAACAGGAGACAGAGACAAAGGGGGCTCTGGTGGTAGAACTGATTCAGGGACTGCCATTTTTTGAAGAAAAGGGCCTGGAGGCAACGGTGTCTGTAGCCGGATTAGAGGCAGCGGAAAGAACCGTTACACTTGCCGGGAACGACGGCAGCACCAGTGCCAGCGCGCTGGTACATTATGACAAGGTTCCTGCGGGAAGCTATGAGGTTACAGTAAAGGCGGAAAAATTTGCGGATTATGTCCAGACGGTTGAAGTGGAGGCAAGGAAGGCTTCCAAGATCCAGGTCTATTCCGGACAGGTCGCAGGCGAAAGCGGCAGTCAGGCTAAGCCGGGCTGGATGCTTCTTGGGGATGTGACAAAGGACGGAAAAGTAACTGTAGAAGACCGGGAGGAGATGCTTTCCGCGATCCGCAGGGGCTCTGAACCCACAGGCGATGAGGCCGTGTTTGACCTGAATGATGACACCAATGTGGATATTGCAGATCTGCAGTATGTAGTTCAGAACATTGGAGAGGAGCAGGATTCTACCGTGGAGCATCTGGCGATTCCTCAAGACATTGCCAAAGAGGAAGGCACAGTGGTAGAAGGCAATCTCAACGACCTTCTGAAAGGCGGGGACAAAGTGTCATTGTTGCCGGCAGATAATCAGGCGATCTCGGAAAAGAATCCGGTGGGGATAACCTTTAATCTTGCAGGAAACAATGGGGAGCCCCAGAACATGGAGGCTATTGCCCTGCATGCTCCGGTGACAGAGGAAAGCGACGGGAATACATATAGCAGCATTACTGCCGGCGTGGTGGAGATGGTCTGTGTGGAGAAGAATGACGAAGGGGTTTCCGAGGAAGTTACCAAAACAGTATCCTTTGATGTGGATGGGAAGAATGGAAGCGTAACCCCTCAGGCAAGAGCATCTGAAAGAATGTCTCTGGGCAGTATGCTTGCCGGTATTTTTGGCCCATTGGAGGTACACGCCGCTGACGGTGCGAAAGTGACGGTGGACGCAGGGGGCATGCTGATTCTTGACCTGGGCAGCCAGGTGGCAGTGAAGCGTGTGACGCTCCGCATTACGGGTACGCGAAAGACACAGCCTCTGGTAGAGATTGCCAGGGTAGAATTCGTGAATAATATGGAAAGCCGGATTCCGGCGCCAGAGCTGAATATCCCGAAGAATATTGATGTGGAACCGGGAGATGAGATGCTGACAGTATCCTGGGGAAAAGAGTATAATATAACCGGATATGAGGTTTATATAGCTGACCCGGATGGACAGGAACAGATTACACGCGTGGGGAATACGACCCATATCATCAGCTCCATTAACAACAATGACTTGAAAAATTTCACGGAGTATACAATCAAGGTGCGCTCTGTGAACGGCGACTGGAAGAGCCCCTGGTCTATGGAACAGAAGGCAGCGCCGCAGCCTACAAAGCTGCCGGCACCTCCGGATAATGTAAGCGTAACAGGCAGCTATCTCTCCCTGGCAGTTTCATGGAAGAAGATGAGCGATTCCAACGGTTATATGGTTTATTATAAAGAAACGGAAGACAAGAATGCCGAATTTAAGCCGGTTCTGGAGGGCTTTACAAAGGTTCCCGAGGGAACAGGAAAGCTTGCCGAGAATTCTTATATTATTACCGGGCTTGAGGAGAACACCCAGTATTCCGTCTATGTCATTGGCTGGAACCAGCTGGGATGGGGCGCGAACTCCCTGATCTCCACAGGCACGACCAAGAGTGCACAGCCGCCCCAGGTGCCGAAGTTTGAACTTCTGAATACACCGGAGCGGGATGATGCAGGCGAAGAAGTGTCGGGTAAAGTGACAAGTCATATCAAGGATGCTGTGTTAGGAGGCAGCGGCGGAGCTTCCATGGTGGGAAGTCCTCTGGATGAAGGGAAGCCTAAGAGCGCCCTGGGCCTTGTGGATAATGACTATGCTTCTTACTGGACAAAGCCCAACGACTGGGATGACGGGGTATCCTATCCTGCCAGTGATAAGGGAGTGACCGTTACACTGGATCAGGATTATGATATGAATTACCTGAGCTTTGGTACTGCAGATGAGACATTAAGGCTGAATTATGTGCGCATCAGATACTGGAGTGAGGATGATGCAAAGACAGAGAAGACAGTAGGCGCTTCACTTCTGCGGAAGATGGACGAAAACCAGAATCCGTATTATATTGTGAAACTGGATGAGACTATTACAGCCAACAAGATTAATCTGTGCGTGAGCACAGGCTACAGCCGCGGCGCTATGAAGATTGCGGAAATCCATTTCCATAAGTATAATGATCTGGAGAAGCGGATTATGGGCCTGTTTAATGATGCAATGCATAATAAGTTAACAGGAAGTGTGACGGAAGAGGAGATTACGAAGCTGGAGACAGAGTTAGAGAAAGTGGATACTGCCAGTGGTGAAAAGCATCCTCTTTATGATGAGCTTAAACTGGAGATCCAGCTTGCGAGAGAGATTCTTACGGGAAGCCAGGCGGATTCTTACAAGGTGCACAACCAGATCACGGCAAAGAAAGACGGACATCTTGGCTTCAGCGGTCTCAATGCATGGCAGCCTCTGGGCAAGACAGTATATGCAGGAGAGAGCCTCATAGTCTATGTGAGCCATAATACAAAGAATATGAATGCTTCTGCAAATCTGCAGCTTGTATTTACCCAGCAGCATGCAGAGTCTGGTGCATTTATGCAGACAGCAAACCTGAAGGTAGGACGGAATTCCATTACTGTTCCGAAAATCGGAAGTACAGATACCGAGCGGGGCGGCCAGATGTATGTGGCATATACAGGAAATGACGCATCAGATGAATATTTTGTCCGTGTAGCCGGCGGAAGTGATATTCCTGTACTGGATCTTTATAAAAAGACCGGAGAGGACCGCACGGCGGCAATTGAAGCCTATGTGGAGAAGCTGGAAGCCTACTCTGCGAAGGTTGGAGAAGCCCACGAACAACCCGGGCATAAGGATAAGGTCAGCGGCACAAATAAGGCATATGATGCAAAGAACTGTATCTTAAATACAACAGATATTATGCTGGAGCCGATGATGTATTCACTGCCTGCAACCCAGGTATGGGGAGGAATTGCCAAGGCTCCTGATAAGGTTAAGAAGCTTGACGACGCCCTGAAGGCAATGGAGGATACCATGACTCTGTTCTATCAGCATAAGGGGCTGAGTAATGAGGCCGGGGATGTGAACGGAAGGAATGATCTGCCTTCACAGCATCTGAATATACGCTATATGCGTATGTTTGCCGGAGCCTTTATGTATGCAGCAGGAAACCATATCGGTATAGAGTGGGGATCAGCGCCTCTGGCAAGTGCGCCGTCTGACTGGAATGGATTTGGATGGGGCGTGGCTCATGAGATTGGCCATGACATTAACCAGGGCACATATGCCATTGCTGAGATCACCAATAACTATTTTGCACAGCTTCTTACGATTGAGGGAAGCGGAGTTCGCTGGCGCAGCTATGACAAGATCTATAAAAAGGTTACATCAGGGGCAGAAGGCCGTTCATCGAATGTAGCAGTTCAGCTTGCCCTGTACTGGCAGCTTCATCTTGCTTATGACAACAATAAGGAGGACCGCCATATCTATGTCGGTGAAGACAGCTATAATAATCTGTTTAATAACTTGTTCTTTGCAAGAGTGGATACCTATTCCAGAAATCCGGGCAAGGCGCCCCAGGCAGGTCTCAAGCTGGATGGAGGTACAGACCAGAATCTGATGCGTCTGTCCTGTGCAGCGGCAAAGAAAAATATTCTGACCTTCTTTGAGCGCTGGGGTATGGTACCGGATGCAGCCACAAAGGCTTATGCAGAAAAATACGGAGCTCCGGAAGAAAAGGCAATCTACTATGTAAATGATGCGGTGAGAAATTATCGTGTAGATCATCCGGAGAAGGATGCTTCCCTTACTGTTACAGGCAAAGACGTAGTGACAGAGGCAGATGCAGTAACAGAATCAGGCAGCAATACAGTAAAGATTACCATAAAGGCAGACGATGCCTATAAGGATGTTCTTCATGGTTATGAGATTATGAGGAAGATGACCTCGAACGGTGAGACGAAATCCCAGACAGCAGGATTTATTGAGGCAGACGCAGGCGGGACTACCGTATTTACGGACACGGTTGAAGCTATCAATAACCGTGTGATCACTTATGAGGTACGGGCAGTGGATAAGTATCTGAATTATTCAAACGTTAAGGGGGCAGGCTCTGTAAAGATTGAGACGGGCGGCCAGCTTAATAAGGAACAATGGACCATTGAGACAGAAGGTCTTGAGGCCCAGGCAGACAAGATAAAGAATCCGCTGAAGGATGAAGATGACGCAGGAAGTGATACGGAGACCGGAACCGACGGATGGCTGACGGATGATCCGGACAGCGGCTATCATGAAAACGATCCGTCCAGCGTACCTGCAGGAGCAGCACTTCGTACCATTGAAAATGTCATTGACGGCGATACGACTACCATATATGAGGGAACCCGTACAGCGGATACAGACAAATCTGTGATTACCATTGACATGCACCAGTCAGAGCGTGTGACTGCACTGAGGTATCAGGGAAGCGACCTGGGCAGCGTGGACCTTGAGGTGAGCGCAGACGGAAGTACCTGGACAGCAGTAAAGAGCGGATATGCAGTACGTAAGGATACCGGGAAGCCTTATACCGAAATATGGTTTGACGCTGTGGAAGAGGATGCCAGGGATAAGTGGATCGGTACTTATGATGCACGTTATGTGCGGCTGACCATATCCGGTACAGAAAAGGTTACCATTCATGAGATTGAGATCTGCGGGCCAAGCGGAGATAATGTAGATTTCTTCACCACGGATGCGGGCCAGGCGGCTATCGGTATACTGGAAAACGACTATGTATATGGTACGGATACAACAAAGGATGTGATCAAAAAAGGTTCTCTCATATTCACAGGAACTTATAAAGGAAATCCGGCCTACAATGTAGTTATGGTATATGACGACAAGGGTAATGTTATTGGTTCCACAGAAGGGTCTGATGTGCTGGAGGCGGGTCAGGTCATCTTCGCAGATGTTCCGGAGAAAGGAAATCTGGGAGAAACCTCTAATGGAACATGGGTTTACTATGTTGAGCCAGGGAAATGGAATCAGAAAGATATGAAGGGTCTCAAGGTGCGCGCCGAGCTCTACCGCGTGGACAATGCCCTGACTCTGGAAGGTGAGCGTATGGTCAGTGATACTCAGATCATCAGCATACCGGATACGATTCCGCCGATTACCCTGACAGGCTCAAAGTCAGAATAATGTATAAGAACGATGGAGGTAAACATGAAAACAAGGATGAAAGTCATACTAACATCCCTGCTGCTTATACTGGCATGTCCCTTCGCGGCATCGGCTGCCACCGGTGCCGCCGGGGAACTTGCCGCAAAGGGCACTGATGTAAATGTATCCTTAAAGATGCCCCAGGGGGAGACGGAGATCATTACATCTATGCGCTTATGGCTGTATGTGAAGGTGGACAGCGGAGCGATCAAGGAACCAGCGTTTACGTTTAACAAATCCATTACCAGCGATGTGAAGGATGCAGAGATCCGGAAGGATGGCAGTGGGTATATCGTGGATCTGATCCTTTCTGGAAAAAAGAGCCAGGATATTTTCAGCGGAAAGGACAGTGCATCTCTTGGCACGCTTTCCCTTACATCCGCAAACGACAAAGCATTCTCAGCCACAGTCGGGATTGCCGGGGAAGACGGACTGGCAGAAAATAAAGAAAAGCCTGTTGTAAAATACGTAAATGTCAGTGGTATAGAAGCTCTGACCATACCGCTTGCAGACAATGCGGCTGAAAAGGTGCAGGGAAAAGACAAAGAGGAGCCAAAGACTCCGGAGAAGAAACTGGCGGCAGTAAAGTCCTTCAGTGTACAGTATCAGAACACAAAAAAGGTAGCCATGACCTGGAAGAAGGTCTCTGGGGCAGAGGGCTATCAGATCTGGCGCAGTACGAAAAAGAATGGCAAATACAAACTGGTAAAGACAGTGAAAAAGGGCTCTGCCGTAAAAGCAGGCGGAGTGAAGCATAAGGATGGTGACATCTATTACTACAAGATACGTGCTTACAGGACCGGGACTGGCGGGAATAAGCTTTACGGCGATTACAGCAGTCCGGTCAGGGCAATAGTAGCAGCCCCGAGAGTGGGCTGTAAGGTAGAAAATGGCCGGCTTACGATCAAATGGAGTGAGCTTTCCAGAGCGGATGGCTATGTGATCTACCGCTACAATGCGAAGACAAAGAGCTACAAAAAGCTTGCCAGCGTCAGTGGAAAGAAAAACACAATCTATACCAGTAAATTTGCAGGCGGAAGTACTCCGGATATCAAAGTGCGCGGCTATGAGAAAGTAAAGGGAAAGAGCCGCATATATGGAAAATACAGTGTGATTGTGAAGTATAAGTCAGACCTGGAAATCTCAGGAAAAGTGACTGCAAAATCCAAGAAGAAGGAGCAGGCAACAATCTCCTGGAAAAAGGCAGGCGGTGCAGACGGATACCAGGTTTACCGCAGCACGAAAAAGGACGGCACTTATAAACGAGTGGAAACCCTGCGCGGCAATGCAGAGGTGAAGCTGGTGGATGAGGATCTGAAATCAAAGAAGACTTATTACTACAAAGTCAGAGCCTACCGGAAAGGGGCGGGCAAAAAGGTTTACGGACGATTCAGCAGTGCTGTTTCCGTCAAAGTAAAATAGCAGCAATCTGGGACGGGGCATTTTTAAAAATGCCCCGTCCCAAATTGAAAAAAATAATATTATACAATTGACAGAGCCCTGCCCGGCTCTATTTTTGTGAAATATTTTCGGGTGAAATCCGTTGACGGTATAATAGATATGATGATAATATTATATTCAGACAGCCTTATTGAAATACATGATATAGTGACATGGTGTGTGGCAGACACTAAATATAGACAAAAAGGGGAGTGGAAGACAGATGCTGACAAAAGCGGTAAAGGTAGTAAAGAAGGATGGAACCAAGGAAGAATTCAATGTCCAGAAGGTCGTTGTGGCAGTGAATAAATCGGCGTACAGAGCGCTGGTTAAGTTTACGGATGAAGAGATTGGTTTTATCTGCAAATTCGTAGAGGAGAAGGTAGAGGAGCTTGGAATTACCGAGATTCCCATTGCAGAGATGCATAATGTAGTGGAAGGAGCCCTTGAGAGAGTGAATGCTGCTGTAGCCAAGAGCTATAAGGACTACCGGAATTATAAGCAGGATTTCGTACAGATGCTGGATGATGTTTATAAGAAGAGTCAGTCGATTATGTACATTGGGGATAAGGAGAATAGTAATACAGACAGTGCCCTTGTATCAACCAAAAGAAGTCTGATCTTCAATGAGCTGAATAAGGAACTGTATAAGAAGTTTTTCCTGACAGTAGAGGAGATACAGGCAATCCGCGACGGATATATCTACATTCACGATATGTCAGCAAGAAGGGATACCATGAATTGCTGTCTGTTCGATGTAAAGAGGGTATTAAGCGGCGGCTTCGAGATGGGAAACCTCTGGTATAATGAACCGAAGACCTTAGACACAGCTTTTGATGTGATCGGCGATATTGTGCTCAGTGCGGCAAGCCAGCAGTACGGCGGATTTACTGTCCCAAGTGTGGATGACATTCTTGAACCTTATGCGAAAAAGTCCCATACAAAGCTGATTCAGAAGTACCGGGATCTGGGCCTTGACGAGGAGACTGTCCAGAGGGTCGCATGGGCGGATCTGGAAAAAGAGATGGAGCAGGGCTTCCAGGGATGGGAGTACAAGTTCAACTCTGTTTCCTCAAGCAGAGGCGATTATCCTTTTATTACGGTTACAGCGGGAACCGTTACCAGTGAATATGGCAAGCTTGTGACCCTTAAGATGCTGGAGGTCCGCAAAAACGGGCAGGGCAGGAAAGGACATAAAAAGCCTGTATTATTCCCGAAGATTGTATTTTTGTATGATGAAAAGCTCCATGGGCCGGGCGGTCCGTTAGAGGATGTCTTCGAGGCTGGCATTGACTGTTCTGCCAGGACGATGTACCCGGACTGGTTAAGTCTTACGGGGGACGGATATGTAGCAAGTATGTATAAGAAATACGGGAAGATTATCAGCCCCATGGGATGCCGGGCATTTCTCTCGCCGTGGTATGAGAGAGGCGGCATGGAGCCTGCGGATGAAAAGGACGAGCCGGTCTTCGTGGGCAGGTTCAATATCGGAGCCATCAGCCTTCATCTTCCAATGATTTATGCGAAAGCAAGGCAGGAGAGCAGGGATTTCTATGAGGTGCTGGATTATTACCTGGAGCTGATCCGTCAGCTTCATCTGAGGACCTACGATTACCTGGGTGAGCTTAAGGCATCCACGAATCCCCTGGCCTACTGTGAAGGCGGCTTCTACGGCGGCAATCTGGGCCTCTACGACAAGATCAAGCCGCTCCTTAAGGCAGCCACTGCCTCCTTTGGAATTACAGCGTTAAATGAGCTTCAGCAGCTTCACAATAAGAAGTCGCTGGCAGAGGACGGAAAGTTTGCCCTGGATACGCTGCAGCATATTAATGACAAGATCAATCAGTTTAAAAAAGAAGACGGACGCCTCTACGCCATCTATGGGACCCCGGCGGAGAACCTGTGCGGGGTGCAGGTTCAGCAGTTCCGTAAAAAATACGGGATCATTGAGAACGTATCAGACCGTGAATATGTAAGCAACAGCTTCCACTGCCATGTAACAGAAGACATTACCCCGATCGAAAAGCAGGATCTGGAGGGAAGGTTCTGGAACTTAAGCAATGGCGGAAAGATACAGTATGTAAAATACCCGATTAATTACAACCGGGAAGCGATCAAGTCTCTGATCAGGCGTGCCATGGACAGAGGATTCTACGAGGGCGTGAATCTGTCCCTTGCATACTGCGACAACTGTGGACATGAGGAGCTTTCCATGGATGTATGTCCGGTATGCGGCAGCAAGAACCTGACGAAGATCGACCGGATGAACGGATATTTGTCCTATTCGAGAGTGAAAGGAGACACCCGTCTGAATGCGGCGAAGATGGCAGAGATTGCAGAAAGGAAAAGTATGTAATCATGCGGTATCACAATATAACAAAGGATGATATGCTCAACGGAGACGGTCTCCGGGTAGTGCTGTGGGTTGCCGGATGTTCCCACGCCTGCCCGGGATGCCATAATCCGGTAACCTGGGATCCCGAAGGAGGGATTCCCTTTGACGAGGCGGCAAGGCAGGAGATCTTTACAGAACTTGAAAAAGATTATGTAAGCGGAATCACATTTTCAGGAGGGGATCCCCTTCATGAAGCAAACCGCGGCGAGGTAACGGCACTTGCAGAGGAGATAAAAAAGGCATATCCAGAGAAGACCATCTGGCTCTACACCGGATATACCTGGGACGAGATAAAAGAGCTTCAGATCGTGAGGTATCTGGATGTTTTAGTAGACGGAAGATTCGAGGAAGAAAAAAAGGATAATACCCTTCACTGGAGGGGCAGTGCGAATCAGTCCGTAATTGATGTGAAAAATACACTGCAGACAGGAGGGCTTGTATTACATGGCTAAAAGAATCGCACAGTTCCATAAAGTAAGCTACGAACAATTTAAGGAGGCATGCCTGGATACATTTGATCATTTCGATGAATCCGATATCCGGGAGATCTATCAGGAGATCCGCCTGCCAAAAAGGGCAACAAAGGGATCCGCAGGGTACGACTTCTTCACCCCATTTCCGATTGCCCTGAATCCGGGAAAGACCGTAAAAGTACCAACCGGCATCCGGGCAGAGATGCAGGAAAACTGGGTGCTTAAGTGTTATCCGAGAAGCGGGCTGGGCTTCAAGTACAGACTGCAGCTCAATAATACAGTAGGGATCATTGACAGCGATTATTTTTATTCCGAGAATGAAGGACATATCTTTGCCAAGATCACCAATGACAGCAATGAAAAAAAAGTGCTGGAGCTTGATGCAGGAAAAGGATTCATGCAGGGCATCTTTGTGGAGTATGGAATCACGATGGATGATGACGTGAGCGAAGAACGGAACGGCGGCTTCGGGAGTACGGAAGCTTAATTTGGGACGGGGCATTTTTAAAAATGCCCCGTCCCAAATTAAAAATGACCTGTCCCCGTTTATGAAGAGAGAAGAACGACGCAGGATTTATGGATTTCATCTCAAATCTGGCATATTTTTTTACTTTACGGGCACGCTATTCCTATATCAGAATAAGTGGAGGAATGAATATGCCAGATAAAAAGAAGATAACTTCCATGAGGGAAGAAACCATTACTTATATGAATCAACTTCTTCCTGTGAAAGAGAGCTTTGATATTATACAGAGAGATGTGTACATCGGCGGCAGGGTGGCAACCTTTTATTTTATAGATGGCTTTACGAAGGATGAGGTCCTGCTTAAGATCATGGATTCCATCTTAAAGGTAACAGAAGAGGATATGCCAAAGGATGCCACAGAGTTTGCGAGAGTCTGTATTCCTTACGCTGAGGTGGATATATACGGAGACTTTGACCAGGCTGTGAAAAATATTCTGTCAGGTGTTACCTGTCTTTTTGTTGATGGGTATGAGGCGTGTATTGCGATTGACTGCCGTACGTATCCGGCAAGGAGTGTAGAGGAACCGGATAAGGATAAGTCCCTGCGGGGTTCCAGGGACGGGTTTGTGGAGACGATTGTATTCAATACAGCCATGATGCGAAGGAGAATACGGGATCCCCACCTGATTATGGAAATGGTGGAAATCGGAGACAGCTCCCGCACAGATGTTGCAATCTGCTATATGGAAGACCGGGTAGACAATGAACTTCTTGAAACCGTATCAGGGAGGATTAAAAGCATCAGGACAGACGCCCTGCGCATGAACCAACAGAGTCTGGCAGAATGTCTGTTTAAACGGAAGTGGTATAACCCTTTCCCCAAGTTCAAGTTTACAGAACGGCCGGATACGGCGTCAGCGTGCCTCCTGGAAGGGAAGGTGGTCCTGCTGGTGGATAATTCCCCGTCAGCCATGATACTGCCGACTTCTATATTTGACATGATTGAAGAGGCGAATGATTATTATTTTCCAACCCTTACGAATATATATCTGAAAGTTGCAAGGACGCTGATTACCTTAATGACTGTATTTCTGACGCCGGTCTTTCTTCTGTTTATGCAGAATCTCAACTGGCTTCCGGAAGTCTTTGCCTTTGTGGCCGTCAAGGATATGGTGAACATTCCGCTTATTTTCCAGTTACTGATTCTGGAGATTGCGATCGACGGGCTGAGGCTTGCTGCTATGAACACCCCAAGTATGCTCAGTACGCCTCTTAGTGTGATTGCAGGCCTTGTAATGGGAGAATTTTCCGTTCAGTCTGGCTGGTTTAACAGTGAAGTTATGCTCTATATGGCGTTTGTCGCAGTGGCCAATTATACACAGCCTAATTTTGAACTGGGATATGCGCTGAAATTTATGAGATTACAGCTTCTGATACTGACGGCGCTGTTTAACTGGGCTGGTTTTGCGGCAGGATGTGTAGTAATTATATGCAGTCTGTGCTTTAATAAGACACTCTCGGGAAGAAATTATTTGAATGTAAAGCTGAATTAACCTGAGTTCCTGAGAGCTTTTTAGTCTACATCTCCCGCTCAGCGGGGGGATGTAGACCGAACATTTCACATTAAATGTCTTGTATACGTCATTCATCTTCTTTACAGGTCCAACCGGAATAAACGCATTATCATATATACCGCTCAATCTTACAAGTATGCTTTCCGGTCTTTGTGCTGTAATTCAGCCCTACCAGAAGCAATTCACCTGTATAATCATATTTTTGCATAATCATTCCATATTGCTTTTCTTTTATTTGGGATATCGCTTTACCTGCACTTTTATTCCATTTCAATTCAACCAGCAGGGCTGGCTTTGATGAAGATTTTCTTGGAAGAAATAAAATATCCAAATATCCTCTGCCACCTGCTATTTCTTCAAAACGAAGATAATGATCCATACAACTGAGATACGCCATAAGTACAACATAACGCAATGCCTGCTCATTATTATAGTTTTGAAGTGATATTTCCGCCAAATGTATTGTCTGTATTATCTCAGCAACAGCAGCTTCATTAAGACGGAGAGTAGCATCTAATAGCGCATCCGATATTTTTACAGCTTTTGCAAGTTCTTGATGTCTGCCTTCTTTTACAGCTCTGATGAACTCACCTCTGACTTCCTCGTTTGGAATAAATACTTCTTTATTATCAAAATTATATGCAAGATATCCCAGATGCACAAGTAAAGTCAAGATATCATCCTTGCTTGATAAGGATGTCATATCATTTTGAAAAGTTCCTGTATCAATCCTGTGCTTTTTCCCTCCAAGCATGTCTATGATTGCGTCTTTTAAACCATCCATATTCAGATCAATATAATCCCTTAACGATTCATAGGTTTCAGTCGTTGTCCAATAACTGTCAAATGCCTGCATGGATATAAGTTCTATGATAGAATTTGGACAATATACATGTCCGATGGTATCAAAGCGATAGCCATCATACCATTTCTGGGTTTCATCAAAATCCAGGTGATATTCCTGACACAATTGATATACTTCTTTCTCTGTAAAACCCACGAATTCAGCCAGAACTCCAGGCTTTAACATGGAGTATTCCCTGAAATCCGTTAGTGCTGACTGAGTTCCGTATTTTTTAATTGGCAGGATGCCAGTCATATATGCTCCGATAATAATCTGCGATGTCTGATTGCTTTTAAACAGGCTGCGGAGAAGATTGATATATTCCTTTTGCACGGAAATATTATCCTTTGCCTCCCTGAAAATCATATCCCATTCATCGATAACAATAAAAAATTTGCGTCCGGTTTTCAGATTTATTTGTAAAAGTGCCTTATATAAAGTCTTTGTGCCCTTCCTGATACAATTTGGGAATTCATTCTCAAGTTCCTCTATGACATCTTGCTGTAAATCACTGACAATCTCATTGGTACTTTCTGCCAGAGCAACAAATGGCGTCATATCAAGAGAGATTACGTCATATTTGTTCAGGTTTTCTTCAAAGTCTGCGTTCTTATTCTGATTTTGCTCCAAATTCATTTTGGCAATCTTTAGTCCTGCAAAAAGAGCCGCCGCGTTGGCGCCTTTTGAGTAATATGCAGTGATCATCTTTGCAGTAAAGGATTTGCCGAAACGCCGGGGTTTGCTGAAACAGGTCAGTTTATCCGGAGTACCAAGTACGCTGTTCGTGTATGCTATTATCCCGGATTTATCAATATATTTTTTATAATTCAGAATTTCTGCGAAACCGTCAGCCGGAGGATTTACATATACGCCCATTTTCATGTACTCCTTTCTTATCACCCCTCACTCTTGAATCACGTTCTTACGGAATACCCTCGCTTCGCTGGGGCAGACCCTGCGCAGCTTACACGCATTCCTGACCCGTGAACAGTAACCTTTCTTTCTCATTATAGGCTAATCAGGTATATTTTACAAGGAGAAGCTTTGATTTGTGTACTTCGAATATGGTTTTTATGATTTACATTTTATTACAATTTGTATATAATGCTTGTTAGGCTTATTATTAGGGAGGAATTTTTATGCAGGAGAACACTCAAAAGGAAAACAAGCTGGGCACTGCGCCTCTGGGGAGGCTGATGGTCTCGCTGGCGCTTCCGTCCGTGGCGGCACAACTGATTAACATATTGTATAATATTGTGGACCGGATCTATATCGGGCATATCAGAGACTATGGGGATGTTGCACTTACCGGGGTGGGGGTAACCTTCCCGATCATTATGCTGATTTCTGCTTTTAGTGCATTTGCGGGAATGGGCGGGGCGCCCCTTGCTTCAATCGAACTGGGCAAGAAGGACTACGAGAAGGCGGAAAAGATTCTTGGAAATTCGGCGGGGCTGATTCTCTTCTTTTCCGTGATCCTGACATTGTCGTTTTCCATCTTTAAAAGGCCTGTACTGTTTGCCTTTGGAGCAAGCGAGGCAACCATCGGATATGCAGAAGGGTATATAGGCATCTACCTTGTGGGAACCATATTTGTCCAGGCGGCGCTTGGTCTTAATACTTTTATCAGCGGGCAGGGAGAGGCAAAGACAGCTATGCTCTCCGTGCTGATCGGGGCAGTGCTGAATATCTGCCTTGACCCGGTCTTTATCTTTGTATTCGGGCTGGGGGTAAGGGGAGCTGCCATCGCGACCGTAATCTCCCAGGCTGTCAGTGCAGTATGGGTCGTGCACTTCCTTACATCAGAGAAAAGCGTCCTGCGCCTCAGACGGAAAAATATCCGGCTGCAGGCAGAATATATTAAGAAAATTGCCGCGCTGGGCGTTTCACCGTTTATTATGCAGAGCACAGAGAGCCTGGTAAGCGTTACATTGAATACAGGACTTCAGAAATACGGCGGAGATCTGTATGTAGGCACCATGGCAATCCTTACTAGCATTATGCAGTTTATCGGCATACCGGCCCAGGGCATCACACAGGGAGTACAGCCCATCATCAGCTACAATTACGGTGCGGGAAATAAGGACAGGGTAAAGGGAACCTTTTTCAGACTGGTATCTGTTACGTTTACCTCCATGTTTCTTCTCGGGGGAATTGCAGTGATTGCTCCCCATATTTATGCGGGAATTTTCACAAACAATGAGCAGCTTGCAGATCTTACAGCACAGGTCATGCCGGTTTATTTCCTGGGGTTTATGTTCTTTGGCATACAGACGGCATGCCAGTCTACCTTTGTGGCCCTTGGACAGGCAAAGGTTTCCGTCTTTATCGCGCTTCTGCGTAAGGTTATTCTGCTGATTCCCCTGGCACTGATCCTGCCCAGATTCATGGGAGTTATGGGAATCTACCGGGCAGAGCCAATTGCGGATTTCATATCTGTCACCACAGCAGCAACTCTTTTTGTCATCACCTTCAAAAAGGTTTTGCATGAAATGAATTAAGGTGGTATGATAGGGTTATTATTCAAATTCAGATCAGGTTCTCCCCACGGCTGCAGGAGAACATGATTCAGAGTGAACAGTAATATGACAGGTTATACAGTTAGGAGGTTTTAGACTATGAGTGACTACATTGTGACAGTAAACAGTACAGTTGATGTACCGAAGGAATGGCTGGAGGAGAGGAATGTACCATTTATTCCTTTAAAATATACGGTTGACGGAGAAACCTATCAGGATATGCTGGGACTATCTGCAAAGGAATTCTTTATAAAACTGCGGGAAGGAAAGATGTCTGTTACATCCCAGGTAAATCCGGATGAAGCAAAAAAAGCCCTGGAGCCCTATGTAAAAGAAGGAAAAGATATTCTTCACCTTGCTTTTTCATCAGGCTTAAGCGGTACCTGCAACAGCATGCAGATTGCCGCACAGGAGCTTGGAGAGGAGTATCCGGACAGAAAAATCATCATTGTTGATACATTGTGTGCCTGTATGGGAGAAGCATTGCTTCTGTATTACGTACTAAAGAGAAAAAAAGAGGGCATGACCATAGAAGAAGCAGCAAAGTGGGCAGAGGAAAATAAGCTTCATGTCTGCCATAATGTAACAATAGATGATCTCTATCATCTTCAGAGAGGCGGACGGATATCAAAGACAGCAGCCGTCCTTGGGAGTGTAGTACAGATTAAACCCATGATCCATATGGACAATGAGGGGAAGCTTCAGGTCATAGGAAAAGAACGGGGAAGAAAAAAATCCCTTCAGAAGATTGTAGAAAAAGCAGCTGAACAGTCTCACGGCAGAGAGAACGATCTAATAATGATTACCCACGGTGACTGTCAGGAGGATGCGGAATATGTGGCCGGACTGGTCCGTGAAAAGCTGGGAATCCACAGTATTCTCATCAACAACATCGGAACCGTAATCGGAAGCCACACCGGACCCGGCGTCGTAGCTGTCTTCTGTATGGGAGACAAACGTTAAAGCTGGGGACGGGTCCCCAGCTTAATATTTAAATCGTGAACACTCCTAATGCGCTTGCCACTGAACTTCCGAGTATCAGTACCAGGAAAATCGGCGCAACCCATTTTATAATCACATTGAACATCTTCTCTGCCTTAAAGGTTCCGTCAGTCACCTTTACTTCATCAGAGACTGTCTTTGGCTTAATAATGAAGCCAATAAAGATACAGGTAAAGAATGCCACGATCGGCATCAGCACACTATTGCTTACAAAGTCCATAATATCAAGGACAGACATACCCATCCAGCTTATGAAGCCAAGGGGCCCGAACCCGAGGGAGGACGGAACGCCAAGAGCCAGTGACAGCACGGTTACAAAGATGCTTGCGCCCTTTCGCCCCCAGCCAAACTTGTCCCGGAAGATGGATACGATTGTCTCCATCAGAGAGATTGCGGATGTGAGCGCCGCAAAAAATACAAGTACAAAAAAGATGGTTCCGATCACGCCGCCGAATTTCATGCTTGCAAATACCTTCGGCAGAGTCATGAACATCAGTCCCGGGCCTGCATTAAGCGCGGATCTGTCTCCGCCGGAGAATGCGAATACCGCCGGAATAATCATCAGTCCTGCGAGAAAAGCAATACCAGTGTCAAACAGCTCAATCTGACGCACAGAGCTCTCCAGATTGTTTTCCTTTTTCATATAAGAGCCATAGGTGATCATAATTCCCATTGCAAGTGACATAGAATAAAATAACTGTCCCATGGCAGCGAGAATCGTCTTGGCAGATACATCGGCCATATGGGGCTTGATGTAATATACCAGTCCTTCCATCGCCCCGTTAAGAGTCAGACTGTATACGGCAATAATAATGGTAAGTACTACGAGAACCGGCATCATGAATTTGCTTACCTTTTCGATTCCCTTTTCCACACCGCACAGGACGATAATGGAAGTCACGGCCATAAACAGGAAAAACCAGCCGATCGGCTCAAAAGTGCCGCTGATAAAATCTGTAAAATAGGTATCCCCGGCAGCCTTCCCGGCACCGCCGCTTACAAATACGGAAAAATACTTTACCACCCATCCGCCGATAACGGAGTAGTAGGGGAAGATAATGATTGGGACTGCCGCTGCAAGAACGCCTACAAATCCGAAACGCCGGTCAAGAGACTTAAAGGCGCCGATGGCACTTAAGCCTGTCTTTCTTCCAAGGGCGATCTCTGCGGTCATAAGAGTAAAACCAAAGGTAACAGCCAGAATCAGATAGATCAGCAGGAATGTGCCGCCGCCGTATTTTGCCGCCAGGTAGGGGAAGCGCCAGATGTTCCCAAGTCCTACTGCAGAGCCGGAAGCGGCAAGTACAAATCCCAGTTTGCTTGTAAAGTTGCTTCTTTTCTTCATAAAATAGAATCCTCCTCATTTCATTGCTCATTGTCAAAATAAAAATTTGATTTCTGACCCGTGATAACCAAATTTGTTCTATTATCCCATGAAAATACATATTTTTCAATGGTAATTTTGCAGTTCTTTGTGCATTACCATAAAATAGTATCAAAAACAGGAAAATATAGTTGACACGAAGCATCGGATGTGGTAGATTATTACTTGCGGAAAGCAGAAAATAAAGTAGAGTATCCACTGTTACTGTCCACACAGAATTTTGTATTTATGAACAGAGTGTGCAGTAACGATTCACTCTCACCGTAGCACAAGCGGGTGACTACTGGTTCGATAGATGAGTATGAAAGGTCTGTGGCTGTATATAATAAGTTCTGCATGTGTCAGGTAAGCAGTATTTATTATATGATACAGCAGATTTGTCCTGTTGTACAGAGAGAAAGGTGGATAGTCTTACGCTATTCATTTTTTTGTTGCTGTAAGGGCCATACGGGCATCTGCGGCAGCTGTAATATTTTCAATGGGGGTGCACTACAATTAGCGATTTAATGATTAACGGGCAGATCAGAGACAAGGAAGTAAGAGTTATCGGAGAGAATGGAGACCAGTTAGGTATTATGCCGATCAAGGAGGCAATGCATCTGGCTCAGGAAGCAGAGCTGGATTTGGTAAAGATTGCTCCGAAGGCCCAGCCGCCGGTATGCAAGATTATTGACTACGGCAAATACAGGTATGAGCTTGCAAGGAAAGAGAAGGAAGCAAGAAGAAAGCAGAAGACTGTAGAGGTGAAAGAGGTGCGTCTTTCACCGAATATTGACACGAACGACCTCAACACAAAGGTGAATAATGCCAGGAAGTTTCTCTCAAAGGGCAACAAGGTGAAGGTTACCCTGCGTTTCAGAGGGCGTGAGATGGCACATGTGCATCAGAGCAGGCATATTCTGGATGATTTCGCAGGACTGGTTGCGGATATTGCAACGGTTGAAAAGGCTCCCAAACTGGAAGGCAGGAATATGAGTATGGTTTTAACTGAAAAACGTTAAAAATACATTAAATGAATTCAAGGAGGAACAAATCATGCCAAAAATCAAAACAAATAGAGCTGCTGCAAAGCGCTTCAAAAAGACAGGTACAGGTAAATTAAAAAGAAATAAAGCTTATAAGAGCCATATCTTAACAAAGAAGTCTACAAAGAGAAAGAGAAATCTCAGACAGTCAACAATTACAGATGCAACTAATGTAAAGAATATGAAGAAAGTATTACCTTATCTGTAAGACAGGTATATGAAGGAGGAGATAAGACATGGCAAGAATAAAAGGCGGACTTAACGCTAAAAAGAAACATAACAGAGTATTAAAGTTAGCAAAGGGATACAGGGGAGCACGTTCAAAGCAGTACAGGGTTGCAAAGCAGTCTGTCATGAGAGCACTGGCATCTTCCTATGCAGGAAGAAAGCAGCGCAAGCGCCAGATGCGTCAGCTCTGGATTGCGCGTATTAATGCGGCAGCAAGGCTCAACGGACTGTCCTACAGTAAGCTTATGCACGGCCTTAAGCTGGCGAATGTTGACATGAACAGAAAGATGCTCGCAGAGATGGCTGTAAATGACGCAGAAGGCTTTACAGCAGTTGCAGAGATCGCGAAGAGCAAGCTTGCTTAAGCTGTATTAAGTTTTATAAATCCTTCCTTATGCTATGGTTGGAAAAAGGCCCAGACTCATGAGAATCTGGGCCTTTAATTTCGCGCATTCTCCCGGTATTCAGAAGGAGTCATGTGTGTAACAGTACAAAAGTGGGAGGTGAAGGTATTGGTCTTCTGGAATCCACACATATTGGCGATCTCCTTTATTGTATAGTCGGTAGTTTCCAAAAGAATCCGCGCCTTGGAAGTCCGGAGCCTGAGAAGATAGCTGTAAGGCGTCTCTCCAGTAACACGCTTGAATGCCGAAATAAAATAGGTCTTGGACAGATGGCACATCTGGGCAAGATCATCTACATTCAAAGGCTCTGTGTAATGCTGGTTGATGTAGGCTACCACCTGTAGAATACCCTGCTGATATTGCGCAGGCTTTCCAATCGGGGTTCCGCGTTTCTGAAATTCCGAATCAATAAAGGATGCTGTTATCAGCGCGGCGAGATGCCGGAGATTCTGCTGATCACAGGATGCACCGTTATCAAACTCATTTTTGAATAACTGGATATAGGCTTTCTGCTCCTTTGTAAGATCAAAGCGCCAGTCAAATTCTTTTCCGTTATACTTTTTCTGCTTCATGATATCTTCAAGAAAAACCTTGTCAACACAGATGTTGTCATAAGAAATGTTCGTTACAAGGGATTTGAAGCCATGTTCCTGTCCGCTCTGTACGGGATAAACATAACCAACCTCTCCGAAGTAAACCAAATCTTCGCACATAACAAGGGGAATAGGCCCATAAGGAATAAGGAATTCGTAAGCATCGTGTTTATGTCGGTAAGGAAGCGAGGTGCACTCAGCTGAATCAATGAAGGAAATAACTGAGAGCACGTCACAATAGTAATGGTCACAATTCCTGTCTATAAAATTCTTATCGGCATGATGAGCGGAAAATAATTGCATAGGCTGTTTCATATATACCACTCCTTTTGCTTTTCGAATACTATTATTTATTACTTTTATTTATAATAAGAATACCATAAGAAAAAAAATATCAGTAAGAAAAATACTCGGAAAATTAATATTTGTTCGGAATATTAGGATGACATTGTATTTATTGTCTCTGCTTTGCCAAATAAAAGGAAGCCAATAAGGAACATAACGGCAAGTGAACCAACGCCTGCACTGGGACTTCCGGTTATCTGACTGATCAGTGAAACGAGGAAAGTGCCGAAAAAGGAAGCGCCTTTTCCGCATATATCAAGAAGTCCGAAGTATTCTCCGGATTTATCAGCCGGAATAATTCTTGCAAAATAGGAACGGGACAATGCCTGGATTGCTCCCTGAAACATACCAACCAGTACGGCAAGTACCCAGAAGTCGGCCTGGCTGTCAAGCCCTACTGCATATAGGGCAATGCACAGATATGCCCCAATACATATCCGGATCAGGAGGGCTGAGGATATGGATTTGGAAAGCATGCCGAAGATCAGTGCACAGGGAAAGGCTACAATCTGCGTCAGGAGCAGCGCAAGCAGAAGACCTGTGCTGTCAAGCCCCAGAGAGGTTCCATAGGCAGTTGCCATATCTATAATTGTATATACTCCGTCAATATAAAAGAAAAAGGCAAGGAGGAAAAAGAAAACTTTCTTTTCATGACAGATCTCCTTTAATGAGCCTGCAAGCCTTGAAAAGCTGTTTTTTACTACATGCGTGCCCGCATCTGCGTAGTAGACCTGACGATAGCTTTTCAGAAGCGGGACAGAAGCAGCAAACCACCATACAGCAGTAATGATGAATGCAATGAGCATGGCAGTTTTCATGGAAAGATGGAGCTTTTCTGCATTCAGGACAATGACCAGGCATATAACAAACGGGATGCAGCTTCCTATATACCCCCATGCATAGCCATGGGAGGAGACGGAATCCATACGGTCCTCTGTCGTTACATCCGTCAGCATAGAGTCGTAAAAGACCAGGCTTGTGGAAAATGCGGTTTTGGCAATCACGAAGATGATGAGAAAGATCATCCACGAGGAAGTCGTACCAAGAAGCACACAGGAAACCACTCCGATAACAAGAGCAGCAGAAAACAATCTTTTTTTAAAGTTTTTTGTGTCTGCTATGGCTCCGAGTGTCGGACCAAGGACAGCAACGATCAGAGTGGAGACGGATATGGCATATCCCCAGTATGCCAGGTATACAGAGGGTTCGATTTTCTCCATATCTGCCAGGTAATTAAAGTAGATGGGCAGAATTGTGGCTATAAGCAGGACGAACGCGGAGTTTCCCACATCATAGAGAATCCAGTGCTTTTCCAGGGCAGTGAGTTTGAATTTCATGATACAGACTCCTTTCTTATTATATATTATATAAATAAGCTTTCCCAGTCCTCGCCTTTTCCAAACGTCAGGGAAAAACGTGAGGAAAGGGCAGAGGCATGATCCAGTACATTTGCATAATTCTGAATCAGGGAGGATGCCACAGTGACAGCCTCTGTGTACAGATTATGAAGCAGATTCATATATTTTGTACAGTCGCATACAGGCTCGGGCTTCATGATCAGCCCCTGCATGGAATCATATTTTTTTATAAGCTTCAGTCCAAGATACAAAAGCCTGCGCTTGTCCACCTTCTGATCCGTACGTTCCGGAGCGTGAAGCAGTTTATGAAAAAAGATCATTCCTTTCAGACAGGATCTGATCTGTTCCGGAGTGGCGGGATCAAAGCAGGGCGCGATCACCTGGGAAATCCCGGGATCCGGATGAATATGCTGGACCGGGATGTATTCGGCAGGGTTAAGACCGTCCTTCTCCATGAAGAAACGCTCCAGCTCTGTCTCAATCTCAGCATGGCTTAAGCCGCTTTCCTGTCCAATCTTTTCAATGTATGGGTGGCAGACGCTGTCCAGTGAAAAGTGGCAGACAAAGCCGAACAGATACGCCTTTAAGGCATCCGGGTCCGCCGCATGCATGTAAAGCGCTGCTGCCTGGCCAAAAAATTCTGATGCAGGTTTGTCATGGAGTGCATAGCCTGTCTGATTAATCTCATTAGAGGATATCGGATGGTAATAGAACAGAATGTCTGGTCCGTGCAGACCAATATTATATAAATCCTGATGACTCTCAATTGTCTTTCTGTATACAAATGGGAGACATCCGGTAACTTCCCTTCCAAAACGATAGTGTGCATATGATGCTGGCATAAGTATAACCCCTTTCCCATTATATCAGTTACTATTTACGGCCCGCAAGGCCGCTTATAATAACATTATTATCGCACATTTAAGGGAAATAAGCAAATAAAACTTGCTTTTAGAAAAGACAGTGTTATAATGGAGTTACTGTTCCAGAGAAAGTAATGCAGGAGGCATGTAAGATGAAGATACTGGTTGTTGTAGATATGCAAAATGATTTTATAGACGGTGCGCTTGGAACGAAGGAAGCAGAAGCAATCGTTCCGAAGGTGGCAGAAAAGATAGAGGAATTTGACGGAAAGGTATTTTATACGAGAGATACCCATGAGATCAACTATCTTGAAACCCAGGAGGGAAGGAAGCTTCCGGTTACACACTGTATCCGCGGTTCGAAGGGCTGGGCCCTGCATCCCCGGATTGAGGCGCTCAGGGATGGCGAACCAATTAATAAGCCGTCCTTTGGAAGCATTGAGCTGGGATATGCAGTAAGAGATTATCTGATGGACCAGGGAGTGCTTGGGACAGACACGGCGGAATCCATTACTTTCGTGGGACTGTGCACAGATATCTGCGTGATATCCAATGCCATGATCATAAAAGCAATGTTTCCGGAGCTGCCTGTCATCGTTGATGCCTCATGCTGTGCGGGTACAACACCTGAAAATCATAAAAACGCACTTGAGGCCATGAAAATGTGTCAGATTGAGATTGAATAGGCAGTAGAAGAATGGAGACAGGGCAGGAAATGCCCCGTCCCCATTCTACTGTGGATAGACCAGCCTGTCCTCCGTAATATTTTCCAGCACTTCTGACAGATACCTGTTGGCAAGATACCTTGCCATGGGAAGATTCATGTCCAGATAGTTTCCGCAGTCTTTCGGGTGAGCTCCCGGAACTTCTCCTTCAAATCCGGCGATGAATGTATACATCTCCTTCATGAGCGGGATGATACCGGCAGAGGTTAGTTCTCCTGACAGAAGAAGGTAGAAGCCGGTGCGGCAGCCCATGGGGCCGAAATAAATGGTTTTTCTGCCGAATTCGGGATGATTGCGCAAAAAGGTGGCGGCAAGATGCTCGATCGTATGCATCTCTGCAGTGTTCATGACCGGTTCTTCATTCGGGCTTGTCATGCGCAGATCAAAGGTGGTAACGGGATGCCCTTCCACATAATCAATACGGGATACATATACACCCGGCTGAAGCTTTAAATGGTCTATTGTAAAGCTGGTAATTTTTTCCATAATCATCTCTCCTTTCTATTTTTACTTTTTACTCCTTTTTCATTATAACACAAAAATTCATGAAAAATAGAAAAAGATATGTTATACTATTACGGGGCCGGATGCGTTACCAGGAGCGGACGGAGTACTGGCAGCCATTGCCCCGGGGTGATTCACAGATAGTTTGGAGGCAGATGAGAAAAATGAAGTTATATCTTGTAAGGCACGGCGAGACCGACTGGAATAAGACACGCAGGATACAGGGACAGGCAGACATCCCGTTAAATGAATTCGGGCGGAGCCTGGCTGTGAAGACGGCGGCAGGGCTTCGGGACATTCCTTTTGAAGTGTGCTTCAGCAGCCCTCTTGGAAGGGCGGTGGAGACCGCCAGGCTTATTCTTGCCGGGCGCGATGTGCCGGTAATTAAGGACGAAAGAATTGCAGAGATGGCATTTGGCGAATGGGAGGGGAAATGCTGCTCGAAGGAAGGCTGGGAGCTTCCGGAGCGTTTCCAGGCATTTTTTGATGATCCTGTGAACTATGAACCTGCAGAAGGCGGGGAAGATTTTGCGGCAGTCAGGGCAAGAGTTGGCGACTTCCTTTCGTGGCTTTCGGGGCAGAGGGAGTACGAGGAAAAAAAGATTCTCATTGCCACTCACGGAGCCGCTCTTGCAGGGATGCTTAACTATATGAAGAAAAAGCCGCTGGCAGAATACTGGGGGCAGGGAGTACATAAAAACTGTGCTGTGACAGAAGTAGAAGCAGCAGACGGGATCTTCCGCATATTGTCAGAAAATAAGGTCTATTACGATGATGACGTCAGGCCGTGGTAGGGTGATGGGAAATGATGATGATGTCAGGCTGTGGCAGAGTGATGGGAAATGATGATGACGCCAGGCTGTGGCAGAGTGATGGGAAATTATGAGGATGCCAGGCTGTGGCAGAGTGATGAAAATAAGAAAAATGGAGGATATAAAAAATGTTAGGTGATAAAAAAGTGTTATTCAGCGGAATGCAGGCAACAGGGAATCTGACCCTTGGGAATTATCTTGGGGCTCTCAAAAACTGGGTGACGCTGAGTGATGAATATGAATGCTTTTATAGTGTGGTGGATATGCATTCCATTACAGTACGGCAGGATCCTGCGGTGCTGAGAAAGAGGGCGAGGGCGCTTCTCACTCTGTATATTGCAGCGGGCCTTGATCCGGAGAAGAACTGTATTTATTATCAGTCCCATGTGTCAGGACATGCAGAGCTTGCATGGATTCTGAACTGCTTTACCTATATGGGCGAGCTGAACCGCATGACCCAGTTTAAGGATAAATCCGCGAAGCACGCAGACAATATTAATGCAGGATTATTTACTTATCCGGTACTGATGGCAGCGGATATTCTCCTCTATCAGGCAGACGTGGTTCCGGTGGGGATTGATCAGATGCAGCATCTGGAAATAACTAGAGATATTGCAGAAAGATTCAATCATATATACGGAGATGTATTTACCATCCCGGAGGCATATATCGGAAAGGTAGGGGCTAAGATCATGAGCCTCCAGGATCCGTCAAAGAAGATGTCCAAGTCAGATGAGAATCCCAATGCAAGTATTTATCTGCTGGATGATCCGGATACCATCATGCGGAAATGCAGGCGTGCAGTAACTGATTCTGAAGCACAGATTCTCTATCGGGAAGAGCAGCCGGGAGTAAAAAACCTGATTGATATCTACAGCGCATGTACGGGAATGAAGCCGGACGAGGTCGTGAAGGAATTTGACGGGAAAGGCTATGGAGACTTTAAGACTGCGGTGGGAGAGGCTGTCGTGTCCGTGCTTAAGCCTTTGCAGGACGAGGTGGCGCGCCTTGAGAAGGATAAGGCATATATTAATGGAATTATAAAAAATAATGCGGAAAAGGCAGGATATTTTGCAAATAAAACACTTCGGAAGGTGCAGAAGAAGGTAGGATTTCCGGAAAGAGTACGATAATAAGCCGGGGACGGGGCAATTTGAGAATTGCCCCGTCCCCGATTAGTCGTCTTCCCTCTGTATACTGTATGTCTGGCGTTTTCTTGCCATCTCATCATTTTCAAGGTATTCATCATAGGTTGTGATCTTGTCGATCAGTTTTCCTCCCGGTACGATTTCCATAATGCGGTTTGCGGTTGTCTGTACAATCTGGTGGTCTCTTGACGTAAAGAGGATGACGCCGGGAAATTTTGTCATTCCATTGTTGAGGGCAGTGATGGCTTCCATGTCCAGGTGGTTGGTCGGCTCATCGAAGAGGAGTACATTGGCTCCGGAGATCATCATCTTGGACAGCATGCAGCGGACCTTTTCGCCTCCGGACAGAACGCGTACCCTTTTTACACCATCGTCGCCGCCAAAAAGCATTCGTCCCAGAAAACCGCGGACATAGGTGACATCCTTTTCCTCGGAGTATTGAGTCAGCCATTCCACAATGGTGTTATCATTGTCAAACTCTGCTCCATTGTCCTGGGGGAAATAGGCCTGCGAAGTGGTGATCCCCCATTTGTACGTTCCGGCATCGGGCTCCATCTCGCCCATGAGAATCTGAAAGAGCGTGGTCTTGGCAAGCTCATTGCTTCCGACAAATGCCACCTTGTCGTCATGGTTCAGGGTGAAGGAGATATTGTCCAGCACCTTTTCGCCGTCAATGGTTTTGCTTAATCCTTCTACAGTCAGCACCTCATTTCCGATAGAACGGTTCGGCTGGAAATGGATATAAGGGTACTTCCGGCTGGAGGGCTGTATATCATCCAGCTGGATCTTTTCCAGTGCACGTTTTCTGGAGGTTGCCTGTTTTGATTTGGATGCATTGGCGCTGAACCGGGAAATAAATTCCTGAAGCTCCTTGATCTTTTCTTCCTTTTTCTTGTTCGCTTCCTTCATCTGACGGATCAGAAGCTGGCTGGATTCATACCAGAAATCGTAGTTTCCTGCATACAGCTTGATCTTCCCATAGTCAATATCTGCAATCTGTGTACAGACCTTATTTAAGAAATAACGGTCATGGGATACAACGATAACTGTGTTATTAAAGCCAATCAGAAATTCCTCCAGCCAGGCGATGGCATCAAGATCCAGGTGGTTGGTCGGCTCATCAAGGAGCAGGATGTCCGGGTTGCCGAACAGCGCCTGGGCGAGCAGAACCTTGACCTTCTCCGGACCGTTTAAATCCTTCATCAGTTCATAATGAAGTTCTGTCCCGATACCGAGGCCGTTTAAAAGAGAAGCGGCGTCGGATTCGGCTTCCCACCCGTTCATGGCGGCAAATTCGCCCTCCAGTTCACTTGCCTTTATGCCGTCTTCATCTGTGAAATCTTCTTTTGCGTAGATGGCTTCCTTTTCCTTCATAATCTCATACAGTCTTGCATTTCCCAGCATAACTGTATCAAGGACAGGGTAGTCGTCATATTTAAAATGATCCTGCTGAAGGAAGGAAAGACGTTCACCGGGGGTGATGATGACTTCTCCGTTCGTAGGCTCCAGCTGGCCGGACAGGATCTTCAGAAAGGTGGATTTACCTGCACCGTTGGCGCCGATCAGGCCATAGCAGTTCCCTTCTGTGAATTTGATATTGACATCCTCAAATAATGCCTTTTTGCCAACACGTAATGTAATATTACTTGTACTAATCATGTGTTTTCGTCTCCTTTTATTAAACGTAACATAAGTTATGTTCACGGAATGCGCAGCTTACGCGCATTCCTGGCCCGTGAAAAGTAACTATACTACGTTACTATTCACGGGGCCGTGCACCCCGCTGCACGGCATCCGGGCCGATCAAGTGGTGGTATCCGGCATCCGGCCCCTCGCTGAAAGCGACTTTAAATGGGCTGGATGCGTTACTATGAGCGGACGGTTAGTCCGTGAATAGTAACTATACTACCAAATAAAGAAAGAAAAGGCAAGATGAATAATGCATATCCGGGGAATTTGGTATATAATGATAACAGTTCATACAGGTCTGCGCACTTGCTGCGCTGGCCGTGAGAACATGATTCAGGAGTGAAGGTATCTGAACTGTTACATCTAATGGTCGTAAGAAAACGATTCTTAAGTAAAATGTGACAGCAGATGCAGAAAGGGGATAGCAGGTTATGATAAATGCAACAATGGTACTTGAGGGCGGAGCAACAAGAGGCGTCTTTACATCAGGGGTACTGGACTATCTGATGGAAAAGGATGTCTATCTGTCTCATGTGATAGGTGTGTCAGCGGGATCCTGTAACGGGGTAGACTATGTGTCAAGGCAGATTGGAAGGACGAGAGACTGTATGATCCATAAAGAGAAGGAATACAGCTATTACTATGGATTTACCAGATTTGTCAGAGAGAAGAGCATTTTAGACATGGATATGGTATTTGACAAGTATCCCAATGAGATCTTTCCTTTTGATTATGACACTTATTTTGCATCAGACATGGAATGTGAGATTGTTACAACGAACTGTGAGACGGGGAAGGCCGAATATATGACAGAGGATCATGACAGGGAGAGGCTGATGAAGCTGTGCCGCGCCTCCAGCAGCATGCCGCTTGTATCACCAATGGTAAATCTGGATGATATCCCATACCTGGACGGCGGACTGGCAGATTCTGTCCCTGTCGGGCGGGCGTTAAGAAAGGGAAATGACAAAATTGTTATCATCCTTACGAGGAATCCGGGTTATCGGAAAAAGCCGGTGACAAAGATGATGACCCGGATGTATCAGAGGGCGTACCGGTCTTACCCGGAGCTTGTCAGGACAACCATACGGAGAAATGCAAAATATAACTGGCAGATGGGACAGATTGAGCGGTTGGAAAAGGAGGGGAGAATCTATGTCCTGAGGCCGCTTATTCCAACGGTATCCCGGCTTGAGAAGGACTATGATATGCTGATGAATTTTTATGAGCATGGATACTGCCTGATGAAACGGGAATATGACGGGCTTATGAAATATCTGGAAGGAGGAACATTATGAATTTGTATGAACACCACATTGCAACAAGAGGAGCACAGCAGATGTCCAAAGTAACGGACATGGTCCGTGAGGACATTGCAAAGAGCAAAGTGAGGGACGGAATTGTTGTCGTATTTTCCCCGCACACCACAGCGGGATTTACGATCAATGAGAACGCAGATCCAGACGTTGTACACGATATTCTGATGAAGATGGAAGAAGCATTTCCTACGAATCATCCGCGCTACCGACATGCGGAAGGGAACTCTCACGCCCACATTAAGACAAGCTGTTTCGGACCGTCCCAGACAATGATCATAAGCGGCGGCGAGTTAGTTCTGGGAATCTGGCAGGACTTATATTTCTGTGAATTTGACGGGCCGAGAAACCGTAGGTTTTACGTAAAAATCCTGGAGGGTTAGGATATGATTTTTTCATACCTTTTGGGACGGAGAAAGGATAAAAGATCATGGATGTAAGAACATTGCTTGACTTTATGGGACTGGCAGAAAAACTTAAGTGCAATACAAGACACTCCTGGACCTCCGACGGCAGGCGTGAGAGTGTGGCAGAGCACACCTGCAGGCTGTGCATGTTTGCATGGCTTGTGAAGGATGAATTTCCCGGGCTTAATATGGATCATGTCATGAGGCTGTGTCTCTTTCATGATCTCGGAGAAGCAGTAACAGGCGATATTCCCTGCTTTGAGAAAAAGGACTGCCACAGGGAGGCAGAAGATGAAGGGATCAAAAAGGCGGCCTCCATGCTGCCAGAGGAGTACGAAAAAGAGCTTCTGGAAATGTTCCGGGAGTTAGACGAAAATAAGACGGAAGAAGCAAAGCTGGTACACGCACTTGACAAGATGGAGGCAGTAATCCAGCATAACGAGGCATCTATAGACACATGGCTCCCTCTGGAATACGACCTGCAGCTCCAGTACGGACAGGAACAGGCAAAGGCCTTTCCGTATCTTGCAGAGCTTCGTAAAGCAGTCGAAGAAGATACAAGGAATAAAATATCGCAAAATGGGACAGGTCATTTTTAATCTGGGACGGGGCAATTTTAAAATTGCCCCGTCCCAGATTTGGTCTAATAAGATATTTCCTGTAAGTATAAGCCTTTTGGATCGCATGGCGGACTGGAGGTCTGTGTTCCGTTAAAGATCTCGGGGATGTCTTCTTTTTTCCGGACTCCGAATCCGATGTCAAGCAGTGTTCCGATGAGCATTCTTGCCATATTGTAGAGAAAATCGTCGGCATCCAGGAGAATCTGCATCTCTTCGCCGCTGCTGTAGATATCTATGCCGTAGATCTCCCGGACAGTGGATTTGGAGGTTCTGGTGTCTGAAAAGTTTTTAAAGTCATGGGTGCCGGTGAGAAGAAGGGCAGCCTCCTGCATTGCTTTTTTGTCAGGAACCTTGAAGCAGTGGTAGGTATGCCTGCGGTCAAAGATGCTGGGCACATCGGAAATAGACATGCGGTATACGTATGTCCTTGCTGTTGCGGCGAGCTGTGCATGGAAGCGTGTTGCGGCCTCCCGGACGCTGGTGACGGCGATGTCCATGGGGAGATAGCGGTTCAGGTAATGCCTGATGTCTGCTACGTCCATATCGGTTCCGGTTTTGAAGTTGGCAACCTGTGCATAAGCATGTACCCCGGGTTCGGTGCGGCATCCGTAGTGGATCTCAATGGAGGTTTCCCCGGTCATCTTTTGCAGTACATCCATAATCTTTGCGGAAACTGTGCCGGCAGAGTCTGCTTTTCCCGGGCGCATGAGTCCCTGATAGCGGCTTCCGTCGTATTCTATGGTAAATAAAATATTTCTCATATGTTATGATTCACTCCCTTTGTATTTAAACCAGTTTTAGTATAGCAGATTTTGTGATATAATACTACTGCATTGAGCAAATTAAATGATACAGGAGAGAGCAATTGGAAAAGAGAAGGGTTTCAGAGTCGGTTGTGGAGACTGTGCATATTGTAAGACCGAACCATTTGAATGGGGCTGAGCGCCTGTTCGGTGGGATTCTTATGCAGTGGATGGATGAGGTGGCTGCGCTGGTGGCGAAGCGTCATACACACAGGAATGTGGTGACGCTTTCCGTGGATAATCTGCGATTTTTTAAGGGAGCATATCAGAAGGATGTAATTGTGATTGTGGGACGGATGACTTATACGGGAAGAACCTCCATGGAGGTAGAAGTAGACAGTTTTGTGGAGGCACTGGACGGGGAGCGGACACACATCAACCATGCCTATTTTACTATGGTTGCGCTTGATGAGAATGACCGGCCTGCGCCTGTGCCAGGACTGTCTCCCGAGACAAAAGAGGAGAAGGCAAAGTGGGAACGGGCAAGAAAACGCAAAGAAGCGAGACTTATGGAAGCACGCCAGTTTGCCCATTAATTGTGCGGCTTCCGGACGGGAAGCGCCGCGCTTCTTGTAAAATTGTGCAGTTCCCGGACGGGAAGTGCCGCGCTTCTTGTAAACAGGCCTGTGCAGGGTCTGTCCCGGCGAATCGGGGGTTTTCACTGCACAGGCTGTCATCTTATTTTCTTTTTGCATAAGACATGACCATACTGACCATGTTTTCAATCTGCTCTTGTTCTTCCTTTGATTTTCCTTCTTTTAGAATTGAGATAACCATTGACATCTCCTCCGGGGTGAAGCGGATTCCGTTTTTCTGGGCTCCGGTGATCAGCGCCATCATAACAGGCGCAAGGGATCTGCCGCTTTTTCCCTCAGTTCTTTTTGCTGCATTCCGGATCAGTTCCAGTTTCACTGGATCCATATTTTTCATGGAAGGGTGGTTCAGCCATTCATTCATCGGTATCATCTCCTTTCTGTAAGTCATTTTGTGTGCCGGAATCCGGCGTGTGGGGCGTGCCGCCGAACATTCCGCCTAAGAAATCTGACATATCCGGCATATCGGGCTGCCCCTGCATCATTTCCATCATATTCATCATCATCTCCATCTGTTCCATCATTTCCTGTTCTTCTGGCCCCATATAATCCTTGAGCAGATCGAAAAGCCTGGATGAATCGGCATTCCCGAAGCCGTTAAAATGTGAAAGTGTATAACGAAGCTCCAGAAATTTAATATAGATGCCGAGCATACGCTGTGTAGAAGGCGGAGTGTATGGAAGCATCAGTTTTAGTGTATAGAGAAAGGGCGGCGTTACCATATTATCGAAGGGTGTCATTGGTCTTGGCGGTTTGTGTTCCATAAGCACTCCTTAAGATTACGTTGTAAATATATATGTAAAAAGAATGGAATTTATGAAAAATGTTCATACTCTAAATATGTGAATATATTGCACGGCAGATAATGACTGCTTCAAAATTCATACTAGTAAAAAGGAGTATTAAAATGAAAAGAAAACTAATTATTGATGGAACAGCAGTATACGAGGTGGATGAGGACTGTATGCTTGGAAGGCGGAGAGAGGAAGACGAAAAAAGGACAGAAGAACGTAATGTTTATATGGAAGAATATAAGAAGGCAATGGGAAGGGCGGAGTGAAAAACACTCCGCCCTAATGGTATGATTAGCAGTCGCATCCGCATCCGCCGAAGTTGCATCCGCCGCAGAAGATCAGAAGCAGGATGATCCACAGGCAGCTGTCATTTCCGCATCCACATCCGCCTCTGTCCATTCCTCCGCCGCATCCGCCGCAGAAGATAAGGAGCAGGATAATCCACAGGCAGCTGTTATTTCCGCCGAAACCGCATCCGCAGTCTCCTCTTCCCATTGCTGAATCACATCCGCATCCACAGTTTGTAGCGCTTAAATCACTCATGTTAATGTCCTCCATATAGATTATATTTACACTACATAATATGTGAGGACTGTGAATGTGTGAATGGAAGCTTAGTATTTCATCAGTCTTTTTACTGAGTGCTCGTACCGGATGGATCGGTTCTTAAGCTTAAGTCCTGCTACCATGGGCATATCCTTCCTTGTGTGTTCGTCGTAGAGGGTCAGAAGATAATCGGTTGTATAATTCCTGTTCTTGTACCAGGCAAACAAAAGCCAGTTCATGATATCAGGAAGCCAGTAGCGCTCAGGAATCTGCGCCTCTCTTAACAGAAGGATATAAGGGAGGGCCTGCATGGCAAGCTGTGCCATGCGGCTGGTGGCATCCTTCTGCCGTGCCAGCTGGTCGCTCTCTGCAATGATGTCATACAACTCATTGGAGGCCTTCCAGTAGACGACAAAACCGGTCTCCCCGGAGGCAGCATCTTCGTTGGCATGTTTCAGGTCATAGGTCTGCATGACGGGCTTTCTGCCGGTAAGATCCCGGTCATACTCTGCACGCTTTGACGGGTCAGAGAGTATGGCATAGGCTTCCAGAATCTCCTGCATCAGCTCCGTCGTGTCAATGCCGTCCCTCATATTGGCATCGGGATGGTACTTTTTGGCGAGCGCATTTTTCGCTGCGGTTATCTCAGCGTCAGTGGCTTTTACAGACACCCCTAATATGTCGTAATAATTTTTTTTCTTCATATATATTCCCCTTTATATATTTCCATATATATATTTCCCCTGTTTATGACAGAAAATGCCTGATATCATGCAATGATCTTTCAGGCGGTTTCCTGGTAACAATTATAATACCCCAAAATACAAAAGAAATCAAATTTTATTTTCCGAATCTTGACGAATCAGTCCGGGGCATGTTAGAGTTAATCTACTGAGGGTAATTATTTATAATCTTTTTTTCCTTATTTTGCTATTGACAATTTGGAACAAGTATAATACTATAATAACATGCAACGAACATTCGTTCGTTTTGAAAAGGAGAATTTAGGATGGCAGGTAATGAGGATAAGAAGAAAGCGTTAGACGCTGCGATAGCGAAACTGGAGAAGGACTTTGGAAAGGGAGCGGTTATGAAGCTTGGCGACCCGTCGGCACAGGTCGCGGTGGAGACGATTCCCACCGGCGCGCTGAGCCTTGATATTGCGCTTGGACTCGGGGGAGTTCCCAGGGGACGTGTCGTGGAGGTCTATGGACCGGAATCAAGTGGTAAGACGACGGTTGCACTGCATATGATTTCAGAGGTCCAGAAGAGAGGCGGCATTGCAGGATTCATTGACGCGGAGCACGCGCTTGACCCTGTATATGCGAAGAATATCGGAGTAGATATTGACGAATTGTACATCTCGCAGCCGGACAGCGGAGACCAGGCCCTTGAGATTGCCGAGACGATGGTCCGTTCGGGTGCGATGGACATCATTGTAATTGACTCTGTGGCCGCCCTTGTGCCGCGTCAGGAGATTGAAGGAGACATGGGAGATTCTCATGTAGGACTTCAGGCAAGGCTTATGTCACAGGCACTTAGAAAGCTTACGCCGGTAATCAGCAAGTCCAACTGCGTAGTGATCTTCATCAACCAGCTCCGCGAGAAGGTTGGAGTGATGTTCGGCAACCCGGAGACGACAACAGGAGGACGTGCGCTGAAGTTCTATGCATCCATCCGTATGGATGTCAGGAAGATCGAGACTCTGAAGCAGAGCGGGGAGATGATCGGGAACAGAACCCGTGTGAAGGTGGTTAAGAATAAGATTGCCCCCCCGTTTAAGGAGGCGGAGTTTGATATTATGTTCGGAAAGGGAATCTCCAGAGAGGGAGATGTTCTTGACCTGGCGGTTACGCTGGGGCTTGTGAATAAGAGCGGCTCCTGGTTTTCCTATAATGGAGATAAGATCGGCCAGGGACGGGAGAATGCTAAGAACTACTTAAAAGAACATGAAGAAGTGATGACTGCACTTGATACGAAGATCCGCGAACACTATAACTTTGACGGATCCTCCCCTGACGGGCAGGAAAAGGAGCCGGTTAAGGAAGAAAAACCGGCAAAGAAGGGGCGGAAGGCTGAGAAGAGTGCAGCGAAGGAGGATGCCGGGAAAGACCAGGATGCTGGAGAGACGACTGAAGCAGAGGACGCAGGAAGCGCAGAGGAGTAGCAGATGATTGTCACGAAGACTGAGGCTGTGACGAAGACAAGATATAAGGTGTACATAGACGGGCAGTTCGCTTTTGTATTATACAAGGGCGAGCTGTCTCGCTATCATGTGGAGGAGGGCGCGGAACTTTCAGAAGGAACTTATGAAAAAATCCGGGGAGAGGTTCTCGTTAAGAGGGCGAAGCTGCGCGCTATGCATCTTTTGAACGCCATGGGCCGTACCGAGGCACAGCTGAGAGAGAAATTAAAGCAGGGGGGATACCCTGGGGATATTATAGATGAGGCGGTTGCCTATGTAAAATCCTTCGGCTATGTGGATGACCTGAACTATGCGAGGAACTTTATTGAAGGCCGCAAGGAAAAGAAAAGTAGACGGGAGATTCAGATGCTTCTTAAGGGGAAGGGGATCCCGGACGGGGATGTGGAAAGGGCGATGGAGGAGTGCTATGCAGAGGAGGACTCCCTTCAGGCGATCCGGAAGCTGATGGAGAAGCGCCATTACGTACCAGAGGAGGCCTCTTATGAAGAGAGGCAGAAGCTTATGGCATATCTGATGCGGAAAGGGTTTTCCTATGATGATGTGTGCAGTGCGGTGCATGGATCCCGGTAATCGCTTAGATGGATTGTAACAGTTCAGACCCGGGCCAGCCACTTCGCTGACTGGCTCGGAGCCATAACGTAAGCTCTGAATATTCGAAAAGTTACTTGACAATTTTATGGAAAAAGTATAAAATGATTTAGGTGTCAAAAGGTACGACCTTTTTGAACGATAACTGTTCTTTGAAAA
>CANOKL010000012.1 GCA_947566645.1 uncultured Lachnospiraceae bacterium | reverse complement strand
ATCTGGGACGGGGCATTTTTAAAAATGCCCCGTCCCAGATTTGCTGATTTGCTTTTTTTGCTTGACACGGCTGCAGGAATGTGTTAGGGTAGAGATGTAAACACATATTCAGTGGGAATCAGGTGGAAATCCTGAACGATGAGGTCACTGTGAGGAGCATGCTCTGTAGTCAGATTACCTGTTTATGTGTAGAATGGGGCTTCCATCCAAAGCGAAACATTCTATTGATGATAAGTGTATAATTGTCGGAGATAAGATGTAAGGTTCGTTTGGTAGAAGACGGACTTTTCTTTTTTCATTTATTAGTTATAGTGTTGATAATGATAAATGACAGACTGAAACAAAAAGCGTCATGTATTGTGAGTATACAATAGATGATGTCTTTTTGGTGTCTGAATAAAGAATGTGCCTTGGCACATTCTTTATTCAAATGACATGGCAGTTATGTAGAATTCCTGGAAGTCCATATTCATGGATAATTCAATGTGTTCTGTTTTTTCTGCTATTTCGCAGGCATGCTTTCGTTCGGCGTCAGATAACAGTGCCATGCTGGAGCCGGAGCCGGCGGCATTGCCTACGGAGAAGATCCGGTCAATGGAGATGCGTGGGAACAGACCGATTCTGAGGGCGCTTTCCTTGCGGATGTAATTGCCGAATGCGCCTGCAAGCATGATGGAATCAAGATCTTCTTCTGCAATTTCAAGGTTTTTCATCAGTGTCTGGATACCGGCCAGGATGGCGCCTTTTGCGAGCTGTACTTCCCGGACGTCCTGCTGGGTCAGGAGGATGTCATCTTTTCCTTCCCGGTATGCGAGGACGAAGGAAAGGCCCTGGGGAGTTTCTACAAGGCGTCTGGAAAGCTCTGGGGAAATGCCGGCTTTATCAGCTTCGTCTCTGGTCAGCATCCGTCCGCTGTTCTCTACGATCCCTGCATCCAGCACCTGCGCAACTGCGTCGATCAGTCCGGAACCGCAGATTCCGATTGGGGGCAGATCCTCGATGGTCTGGATACTGACGGCGTGTTCCGTGATTTCCACGCTTTCAATTGCTCCGGGGGCGGCGCGCATTCCGTGGTGGATGGTGGCGCCTTCAAAGGCAGGCCCGGCGGCAGTGGAACAGGTTACCATATGGCCGTTTTTGGTCAGGACGACCTCCCCGTTTGTGCCGATGTCAATGGCGATATGACACCCGTCCAGAGAATCCATGCGGACAGCGAGCATCATTCCCACAATGTCAGAGCCCACATGCCCGGCAATGTTCGGGAGAAGGAATACATTTGCATACGGGCTGATCCGAAGTCCCAGCCTGTCAGCCTGCATATTCTGTGCGGAACAGAAGACCGGTGCAAAGGGGGTGCGCGCCATGGACTTTGGGTGTACGCCGGATACCAGGTGGCTCATGGTGGTATTACCCACGATCGTGGCGTCATATACATGCCCGGGCTCTATATCATTGCGGCTTAAGAGATCCTCCAGGATATCATTCATACACTGAACGACCTTTTGCTGCATGACTTCCGTATGGGAGGCGCCCTCGTTGCAGAACTGGATGCGTGAGATGACGTCAGCGCCGTAAATGCTCTGATAATTGGTGCGTGCCTCTACGTCGGTAATCTGGCCGGTGTGCATATCCCAGAGCATGCCTACAACCGTAGTGGTTCCGATGTCAAATGCAATTCCGAAGCACTGGGATGTGTGGTCATCCTCCTCAAGGTTCAGAAGTGTGTCTTTGTAAAACGTTGCAGTTACTTTGCCCCGGGATGCCTCTAAGGCCTGGTGGAGCTGCCGGATCAGGCCGGGAGCAGGACGAAGCCCGGATTTCTGGAAGGCTTCGGCGATACGCCCCAGGTCATTCATCTGGTACTTCATGCTTGCTTTCGGGACTTTGCCGAAGACGGACAGGATCCGCTCTTCAGGCTGAAATCCGTCCGGAAGTCTGGTCATCTTTTTCTTACGGGTGGATCCGCCGTGCAGTGTAGGGATGACGACCTCCAGATCGGACTGGACTGTGACACAGCATGCGAGACGGTATCCGGCTGCAAGCTCGTTTTCAGATAACAGCTCACGCTCTGCCTGGGTAATCTCCCCGGGATTTCCTTCTGTGATCTTCACCTTGCATTTTCCGCATTTTCCTGCACCTGCACAGCTGGCATCAATGAGAATACCGGCCTTTTCGGCGATGGATAAAAGGTTTCCCCCGGCATCTGCCTGGATTTTTTTAGCGTCTGGTAAAAAGCTTATGTTCATAAAATTGTCCTCCTTTATCATAAAATCAGAGAGTAAATTGTCTATATTGTACAATCCGAATCTACATCTGTCAATAAAAATAATGGACAAATATTCAGAAAACTGATATAATAACCGGTAAAATTTGAAAAACAGGAGGGAAACAGATGAAAACAGAGAGAATTATTCTGCGAAAGAAACTTGATTTTTTTGAAGATGTTAATGATTATTTTCAACGTCTGTCGGGAATTGATATGGCAGATATCCCGGCAAAATATGGGAGCAGTGTGGAAGACGCCCGGGAAAAGGCAGTGGAGAATCTGGAGATCGGAATGGTATATCAGTGCGACAACATAGAGGCGGTCAGGGAAACCGAGGTTGTCCTGGAATGCCAGGAGAAATTTACGGGAGACATGCCGGGACGGATTCTCAAGGATGCCGGACAGGTGGTCAGCTTCGTGGTGTCCCTGTGCGGATATGGAGAGCTTGCAGAGCAGACAGAGGATATCATGGAGCAGTATTTTCTGGATACCTGGGGGAGCGCCTATGTGGAAGCTGCACAGGGGTGGCTTGGAAGACATGTTCTGGCCGGGCTTAAGGAGGAGGGTATGTCCAGGACTCATCTGTGGAGCCCCGGACAGCATCAGTTTGCGCTGAGCAATCAGAAAGCATTGTTCCGTCTCCTTAAGCCGGAGGATATTGGATGCAGACTGACAGGGAATCTCATGATGGTTCCGGTGAAGTCGGCGTCCGGTATTATGGGAATTGTACCAGAAGATGTGAAGGACCTTCTGCTTCCCTGTGATTTCTGCCCTTACGGAGCAGCGTGTCCCGCGTCAAAACGAGGCTGCGCAGAGCTGTGATCAGGGGATCATGTTGTTCAGGAGAATCATGTTCAGTGTCTTCAGCGCTTTTAGTTCTTCTTTCTGAAGTCCGATCCTTTCTTTCGTCAGGGAGGATTCAGCTTTAGGTGTTTTGGAAAGGACGAACTTCAGGGTAAACGGAGTGATCGGATTGTAAGAGATTCCCATCATTAGTCCCTCGGTATCAAGCGTATGGTGAAATGGGTTGAGGAAACACATGTAGATCTTTTCAATCGAATTATTCAGGTTATCCAGAGTGATGTAAGATACGAGGTCATTAAAAATCATATTACCTGTATAAAAATATTTACAAAGGACGTGCTTATCGAAGGAGGGCACGTCCATATAGCAATAACAGGGAATCGTATTCGCCTCACTATTCTCTGGATTTGGATTCAGGAGAAGATAAGTCTTTGTTATTTTTTTTGTCCGGCCATCGTAGTAGTAGATGTAAAAGTTATTCTGGTTTCCCAGGGGGTTTGCGCAGGAAGAAACACGCGCCTGGGGATGCAGGGGAGTGTAATCTACAAACTGATTGATGTTCATATCCAGCACTTCTGCGATTTCATACAGCGTCTCCACATCTACTGCAATGTGTCCATTCTCATACTTGGAGAGAGTGGATTTGCTCTTGTGGATTCTTTTTGCCATTGTTTCAAGGGACATATGCTTTACCTTGCGGTAAAATTTGATGCGGCTGCTTACATGCTGTGAAAATGAAGCAGAGTTGAGATCATTTAAATTGTCCATATTAAACCTCCTCGGATGTAACAAAATTAACAGGCTGCTTGATTAAGGTGTATAGATAATTATAATAAAAATCAATAATAAATTCAATGGGAAGAAAATAGTAATTAAAATCACAAAAAGGATGAATTTGAGGGGAAAAGTAAAAAAAAACAAAAAAAGCATGGATAAATGAGGCAAAAGTTTCTTGAAAAGAAACAGTGGGATGATTTTGTTTCGAAAAAGGAACTCCATAAAAAATTGAATTTTTAACCAGAGATTTGTATGATATAGACAATATCTATCACACGTAATACGGTTTTCAATAAGAGTAAGAGGATAGGAGGTTTTACAAGATGAAAATCAATATGGACAGATGGTCAAAGGATATTATTGATTCAAAGGATGTCAGAAACCTGCCGGTATTGTTCTTTCCGGTGCTGAAGAACATCAACATGGGGGTTATTGAGTCAGTAACGGACAGTAAAAATATGGCGGTTGCCATGAAAGAAGTAATCACAGAATATCCAGAGACGATTGCGGCAATCACTGGGATGGACCTTACGGTAGACAGTGAGGCGTTTGGGGCAAAGATTACATTCAGCGACAAGCAGGCTCCTGGGGTGAAGAAGCATGTTTTGAAGTCACTGGACAAGCTGTCTGAGATGCCGGTACCAGATGTCAATGCCGGAAGACAGCAGATGTTTGCGGATGCGATCATTGAAGCCCAGGAGCTTGTAAAGGACCGCCCGGTATTCGGTGGTATGCTCGGACCATTCTCTCTGGCTGCGAATCTGATGGAAGTGTCAAACGCATTGATGTGTACCATCTCAGAGCCGGAAGAGATGAAGGAGCTTCTGGAGGTTTCCACAGATTTCCTGATCAGGCGTGCGAAGCTCTACAAGGAAAAAGGCGCAAACGGAATCTTTGTGGCAGAGCCGACAGCAGGTATCCTCTCTCCGGAGATGCTGGATGAATTTTCCAACGTATATGTGAAAAAGCTGGTAGAGGCTGTGCAGGATGAATATTTCTACCTGATCCTTCATGACTGTGGAAAAGTAGAAGCATCTGCACGCACCATGTATGACACGGGATGCAAAGGTTTCCATTTTGGAAACGGCGTTGACATGAACAAGATTCTTCCGCAGATTCCGGCAGATGTGCTTGTATTTGGCAACATTGATCCATCCTCATGTTTCTTTACCGGAACAGAGGAGGAGATTTACAATGCTACTTATAAGCTTTTGGAGGACATGAGGCCGTATCCTCATTTTGTACTTTCCTCTGGATGTGATCTGGCGCCCAGCGTGACCAATGAAAATATCCAGGCATATTATAAAGCATGCCGTGATTTCAATGAAAAGAATGGTGTTAAGACAGAAATTACGCTGGAAGGCTTTCTTGACTGACCGGATGGAATAAAAATATGAGGTTCCCAAAACTAAATTTGTAATCGCGAAAGAACAAGGCCATGGATCCTGTCCATGGCCTTGTTCTTTTTCTGTGTTCATTTCGCGTTCAGTAATGTTCTCTTTCTCTTTGCTTTTCGGCAGACTGTCTAAAAAAACGTTAAAAAGGCAATCATAAATTCATTAAGTCGGAAGCAGAATCGTGTACAAAACATATAGAAACCCTCAATATTTGTATCGAATAAAACAATATAAATCAATAAATAATTGAATTTTTGTCAAAAAAATTGAAAACGTATAAAAAATGCACAAAAAAGGGGAACTATGTTTCCTGAATGGAAACATAGAAGGGAATTTGTTTCCTTATTAAGACCGTCTGACAAATTGCTATTTTGTTTATAAGTGTGTATGATATAAACAACACTATAACATATGGGATTAACATTTTTGTGCAATTTCACGGATGAAAATCTCCAACAATGAAAAAAAGAAAGAGAGGATTACGTATGTCAAAATTAACTGAATTAGCGGCTTGCGTAGAAGCTGGAAATGTGAACGAGGTAGTCGGATTAACTCAGGCGGCTCTTGATGAGGGAAATGCCCCGCTTGATGTATTGAACGGAGGACTTGTAGAACCAATTAATGTTCTTGGCGAAAAATTCCGTCTGGGACAGATCTATGTACCGGAGCTTCTGGTTGCTTCTAAGGCAATGAAGAAAGGTGTGGAGATTGTGAAGCCTCTGCTTGTAAGCGGTGCGGCAGATGCAGCGGGGAAGGCTATTTTTGCAACAGTTGCAGGTGATATGCACGATATCGGAAAGAATCTGGTTGTTCTCCTTCTTGAAAGTGCCGGGTTTGAGGTAATTGACCTTGGAATGGATGTAGAGCCTGAAGACATTGTTGAGGCAATCCAGGAAAATGAAGACGTAGATATTCTCGGCATGTCTGCAATGCTTACCACGACCATGTATGCAATGCAGGATACCATTGAGGCAATCGAAGAGGCAGGCCTTCGTGACAAGGTGAAGATCATGATCGGCGGCGCACCGGTGAACCAGGTATTTGCTGACCAGATCGGTGCTGACGGATACAGTGCAAATGCACCGCTGGCAGTAGAGCTTGCGAAGAAACTGATGCAGGAAAAGAATAAATAGAGTAGCGATATAAGGGATTAGTGAAGGAGAACAAATATGAATGTAAATATGAGACCAAGTTTTAGAGGGCAGGGCGTTTCTTTTCTGACAAGAGAAGAGATGGAACAGATACATAGCTGTACACTGGATATTCTGAATGACGTAGGATTAGAGGTGCAGCATAAGGAAGCCAGGGAGAAGCTTAAGGAAGCCGGATGCCGTGTGGAGAAGAAGAGAGTTTACTTCCCTCCGACGATTGTGGAATGGGCGATCAACGCAGCACCCTCAAGAATTCTTCTCTATGACAGAGACGGAAATTTTTCCATGGATGTCAGCGGAAGAAATGCATATTATGGAGTTGGATCTGCAGAGCCGAATATCATTGACCCGTTTACCGGCGAGAACAGGCTCTGTAATGAGGAAGACAACAAGAACTGTGTAAAGGTTGCAGATGCAATGCCTTATATTGATTACATGATGTCACAGTGTCAGGTTTATGACCATCCGAAGACTTCTTATGAGCATGAGTATGCGGCAATGATCCGCTACAGCTCCAAGCCCCAGGTTGTTATTACCGCAGATCTTGAATCAACGAAAAATGTGGTTGAGATGGCATCTGTAGTCAGGGGAAGCCTGGATAAGCTGGTGCAGAAACCATTATTTATCCTGTACTGTGAGCCTACCTCTCCATTCGTATGTACGAAGGAATCTGTTGAGAAAGTCATGTATATGGCAGAGACCGGGCTTCCTGTATTGTATGCGCCGATTCCGATGAATGGGGCTACAGGTCCGATTACCTGTGCAGGCTCTATTATCCAGGCAAATGCAGAGTGTCTTGCAGGCCTGATTATTGCTGAGGTAACAAAGCCGGGAGCACCGTTCTTATATGGGGCTATCATTACGAATATGGATCTGAAGAGCCTTCAGCCGACTTATGCATCACCGGAGACCATGATGGAATCTCTTGCAATGTCTGAGATCGGACGCGAACTGTACAGGCTTCCTACATGGGGAACCGCAGGATGTACAAGTTCCAAGCTTGCGGATGAGCAGGCTGTACTGGAGGGAACACAGTATATTACCCTTGCCGGCTTCTCGGGCGCGAATGTCATTCATGACGTTGGATATACTCAGTTCGGACTGGCACATTCTAATGAACTCGTTGTTATGATGAATGATGTAATCGGCCGTGTGAGAAGGTTGTTTGACAGCATTAATATGTCCCCGGACTATCTTGCGATGGATGATATGAAGGAAGTCGGACCAAAAGGACATTTCCTTGGACAGGACAGTACCCTGAGAAAGAATGCGGATCACTGGGAGTCTGATCTGGAAGACAGAAACGAGTATGACCGCTGGCTGGCTCTCGGAGGAAAGACCATGGGTCAGCGTGCAAATGAAAGGGTAAAAGACATCATTGAAAATGGAAAGCTGAATTCACTTCCAGAGGAATTAGATGCACAGATTGTAGCTATTCTGGACAGAATTGATGCGGCAGAAAAGGAAACGATGAAATAATGTAACAGTTCAGACAAGCTGTCCTGTTACATGACAGGTCAATGCAGCAGGGAATTATTCCGGTTGCGTTGGCCTGTCTCCTAATATAAGCATATCAGATTGCCGGAAGCAGGTTTTAAATAACCTGGAAAGGAGGCTTTATGGAAAATAAAAAAAGTAAAATAAACTGGGTGTATGTGATCTCTCTGATCATTTCGATTGTGCTGACAGTATGGGCAGTTGTGCTGCCGGATAACTTCAATGTTATGGCAGATACGGTTATGGCGGTTGTGACAGGAGATTTTGGATGGCTCTATATGATCGGCGTGGGAGCCTTCCTGTTTTTCAGTGTCTGGCTTGGATTCAGTAAATACGGAAGCATCAAGCTTGGACCAGATGATTCCGAGCCGGAATATTCAACCTTGTCATGGTTCGCTATGCTGTTTTCTTCTGGAATGGGGATCGGGCTGGTATTCTGGGGTGTGGCAGAGCCCCTGAGCCATTATATGAATCCGCTGGGGGCAGAACCGGGTACGCCGGAGGCAGCACAGTTTGCAATGGGAAAATCACTCCTGCACTGGTGTCTGCATCCTTGGGCGTGCTTCTGCGTCATTGGTCTTGGACTGGCGTATATGCAGTTCCGCAAAAATCAGCCGGGCTTAATTAGCAGACTGTTTGTTCCTCTGTTCGGAGAGGAGAAAATTAATGGCTGGCTCGGAACGCTTATTGACGTACTGGCAGTATTTGCGACGATTGCGGGCGTCTGTACCTCACTTGGTCTTGGCACGATGCAGATCAATGCCGGACTAAGCCATCTGTTCGGCATTCCTAATACAAAAGTTGTTCAGGCCATTATTATCATTGTTATCTCATTCTTATTCGTATCAACGGCGGTTGCCGGGATTGAGAAGGGAATCAGTGTTGTCTCGAATATTAATATGGTGCTGGCAGTAGTTCTGATGGTTCTCTGCTTTATTATCGGGCCAACTGTATTCGAGCTGAATATTTTTTCAGAAGGAATTGGACTTTATCTGAAGAACCTGATACCAGACAGCTTTGCAATCGGTGCGTTTGAAAATAATGAATGGTACGGAAGCTGGACCATTTTCTACTGGGCGTGGTGGGTTGCATGGGCGCCGTTCTGTGGTTCCTTTATCGCACGTATTTCAAGAGGACGGACGATCCGGGAATTCGTAGCAGGCGTTTTGATTGTTCCGGCAATCCTTTCATTCATGTGGTTCTCCATCTTTGGAGGAATGGGACTGAATCTCGGGACTAAGGTTGCGGAGCTGGCAGCTGCAAATAAGGATACGGCATGCTTTGTTGTATTCTCAGAATACCCTCTGGGTATGGTTTTGTCGGGAATTACCATTATCCTGGTGGCAACCTTCTTCATAACCTCGGCGAATTCAGCAACCTTCGTGCTTGGAATCTTCACAAGTGAAGGAGATTTGAATCCATCTAAGAAGAACAAGCTGATCTGGGGAGTGATAGAGGTTTTATTTGCGCTGGTACTTATGCTTGTAAGTGCAAACGGCCTGAATATGATGCAGAGCATCTCCATTGCCGGAGCCTTTCCATTCCTGCTGGTTATGATTGTGTCTATGGTGGCAATTGTAAAATCACTGCAGAAAGAGAAGATTGAAAAGAGGCCCTGCGGTATTGAGATGCAGAAGGAAGAAAATGCAGAAGCAGAAGGATAATATATAGAAGACAGTAACGATGCGGCAGTTTTTGTACTGACTGAATCGCTGCTGGATAAAAAGATAGAAAAAAGCTGACGGTATAGGGGGACAGATATGAAGATCGGAATAGGCATTGATACAGGCGGGACCTGCACCGATGCAGTAATTTACCAGTTTGATCAGAAGCAGATCTTAGCTTCGGCAAAAACAGCGACAACCAAGGAGGATCTGGCAGAAGGGATTGGGAATGTCCTGGACCTTCTTCCCTCAGATCTGATTCGTCAGGCAGAGGTGATTGCCCTGTCTACCACCCTGGCAACCAACGCCTGTGTGGAGAATAAGGGGGGCAGAGCGAAGCTTGTATTCTTTGGGGTAAAGCCGGACAATGTATCCCGGGTTGGAAGAGAATACGGACTGACACTTGATGACAGCCTGATTTTTATTGATAGTAAGACGAAGCCTAATGGTGAGGTGGTAAAGGAGCCGGACTGGAATCTGTTCGAAAAGAGCATGCATGACTGGTTTGATGATTGTGATGCAGTAGGCGTGGTAGAGCTTTTTGCCCAGAAGTCTGGCGCACAGATGGAAAAAAAAGCAAGAGAGATGATCCAGAAGGAATTTGATATTCCGGTTGTGTGCGGATATTCTTTGTTTTCAGAGAGGAATATTGTAAAACGGGGTGCCAGTGCGCTCTTGAACGCCAGGCTGATCTCTGTGATACAGGAGTTTTTAGATGCGGTTAAACGGGCGCTGGACGCCAGGAAGATCGAGGCGCCCTTTGTGATTGTGCGAAGCGACGGCAGCCTGATGACAGGTGAATTTACTGCACTGCATCCGGTAGAGACGCTTCTTTGCGGTCCGGTCGCCAGTGTGATGGGCGCCATGGAGCTTGCAGAAGAGAAGAACTGTCTGATTGTGGATATCGGAGGAACGACAACGGATATTGCGTTTGTCAGGGAAGGAAAGCCAAAGCGCGCAGAGACAGGAGTCCGGATCGGAGGCTGGGATACATTTGTAAAGGGATTGTTTGTAGATACTTTCGGCCTTGGAGGAGACAGCGGGGTTGCGGTCAGTGAACAGGATACAGTCATGCTGGAGGAAGAGAGGGTTATGCCTCTGTGTATGGCGGCGTCGGCACATCCCAGACTGATCCGGTATCTGGAAAGAGAGGATGAGAGCAGAACCCGCATGGTGAACCAGCAGAAAAATATTTATCTGAGAGTCAAGGATATCAGCCAGAGCACTTTCTATACAGAGAAGGAAAAAAGGATTGCGGAGTTTATGGCAGAGCCCCACAGCCTGGAGGAGATCAAGAAGACCTGGAATGAGGTGGTTCTTGTGAACCATGTAGAGCGGCTGGTGAGGGAAGGTGTATTGATCCGGTGCGGACTGACCCCTACAGACATCATGCATGTACGGGGAGACTTCTGCCGGTATGAGAGCAGGGCCTCCATCCTGGGAGCCAGAATCATGGCGAGAGCCCTTTTGATGAAACCGGAGGAATTAGCAGATGCAGTATACGATGAATTTAAGCGGAAGCTGTATACGAACATTGTCCGGATCCTGATGGAGGACGGGTATCCGAGAATCCGGGAGCTGGGAGTTGGGGAGACAGAGAATATTCTGATCCTGGACGCCTATGAGCGTGCAAAGACAGGGGAAGACAGAAGGTTTTTCGGACTTCAGTTTGGAACCCCTGCAGCCCTGGTGGGCGTGGGGGCGCCGACAAAGCTGTTCCTTGAGGATGTGGGCAGGCTTCTTGGGACGAAGGTCGTAACCTCTGAGCACTCGCCGGTAGCAAATGCCCTGGGAGCGATTGTAGGAAATGTATCTGCAAGTGTACTGATGGAGGTTGTATTTCAGCAGAATACCGGAGAATATGTGACATTTGGCAGCGGACTCAGGTATGAATTTGGGGATCTGGAAGAAGCGAAGGAAAAAGCCGACGAGGTTGCCGCCAGGCTTGCGATGGAGGAGGCAGTGCTAAGAGGGGCTGATCCAGAGGATATGAAGGTGTCAGTGGAAGTGAAGGAGAACATTGTACAGACAGAGTTCGGTCCGATCTACGTTGGCTATAAGGTAGAAGCAACTGCTTCTGCAAAGCTTCGTTTATCGAAATAGAACAAGAGGCTAAGAGCTAAGATGAGGTATGTACTTTTGGCCTGCAGGACAATGCAGGCAGAGATAGAACAGATTCTGGCCAGGAGAGGAAATATGTTTGGCCGTACAGACTGGATTGAATCCGGGCTTCATAATGTGACGGAACGTCTGAAGGAAGAGATTACGTCAAGGCTTGACACAGTCCGGGATGCAGATTGTGTTGTGATGGGATTCGGCGCCTGCGGAAATGCCCTTGCCGGGATTACGGCAGGCGATTTTGAGATGATTCTGCCTAAGGCAGATGACTGTATCAGTATGATGCTGGGTTCTTACCAGAGAAAAAGAGAAATCATGAAGCAGGGGGAGACCTATTTCCTGACTCGTGGATGGCTTGGCGGTGAGTCTAACATCTATAAGGAATATCTGTTTACTGTAGAGAAATATGGAAAAGAGATGGCAGATATTATATATGAAGAGATTCTTGGGAAATATAAGCATCTGGGAATCATAGACACGAAGGCATATGACTATGAGAGCTTTCTGAAAGAGACTGCTGTGATGGCAGAGGAACTGCATCTGCATCAGCTTCCGATTGAGGGAGATCTGTCTTATCTTGAGCGTCTTCTTACTGGCTTTTGGGATGGCGGGGATTTTATCCATATTGCACCGCATCAGACAATTAGGGCAGATATGTTCCCGAGAGGTAAGTAATTATACTGCGCGCCAGATTTCACCGGCCGTGAGTATAAGATAGAGTATTCATTGCGTTGACAGAAGGAGGAAATTGTATGAGACTGGAACTGGGGAAATTTGTGATCAAAGATATTCAGTTCGCGGAGGAATCTCACATAGAGAACCAGGTGCTCTATGTGAATAAGGCTGAAGTGGAGGCCATGGTGCTGGAGGATGACAAGCTTAAGGAATGCCATCTTGACATTGCAAGACCTGGAGAGGCAACAAGAATCACGCCGGTAAAGGATGTGATTGAACCCCGTGTAAAGGTGAGCGGCGGAGAGATCTTTCCAGGTGTGATCGGAAAGGTATCTCCCCAGGTGGGGAGCGGAAGAACCCATGCACTGGACGGCTGCTGTGTCGTGACTGTGGGAAGGATTGTCGGATTCCAGGAGGGCGTGATTGATATGAGCGGCCCGGCAGCAGACTACTGTCCATTTTCTAAGACAGTGAATCTGTGCGTTGTGATTGAGCCCCAGGAAGGACTTGAGACTCATGTATATGAGAGGGCGGGAAGACTGGCAGGTCTTAAGACCGCTGCTTATCTTGGGGAACTTGCCAGAAAGCTTGAGCCAGATACACTGGAGGTATTTGAGACAAAATCAGTCTTTGAGCAGGCAGCCCAGTACCCGGATCTTCCGAAGGTAGGATATATCCATATGCTGCAGTCCCAGGGACTTCTGCATGATACTTATTACTATGGCGTGGACGCCAAGCAGATTGTGCCTACATTCATGTATCCTACAGAAATTATGGATGGTGCAATTGTTTCTGGCAACTGTGTGGCTCCATGCGATAAGGTGACGTCCTATCATCATCTGCATAATCCGGTTATAGAAGACTGCTACCGGCATCACGGAAAGGACATTAATTTTATGGGAGTGATCCTGACCAATGAAAATGTATTTCTTGCGGATAAAGAAAGACATTCCGACATGGTTGCCAAGTTCTGCCAGTGGCTGGAACTGGACGGCGTGCTGATTACAGAGGAAGGCTACGGAAACCCGGATACGGATCTGATGATGAACTGCCGCAAGGTGGAGAGGGCTGGTACAAAGGTATGCCTGATCACGGATGAATTTCCAGGCAAGGACGGAAAATCTGCATCCCTTGCAGATACCTGCGAGGAGGCCACGGCGCTGGCGTCCTGCGGTCAGGGAAATGCAACACTGAAATTCCCTGCCATGGATAAGGTAATCGGAATGATGGATTATATTGAGAGCCAGATCGGCGGCTGGGCAGGCTGTGTAAATGAGGACGGTTCCTTTGAGGCAGAGCTTCAGATTATTATTGCATCTACAATTGCCAATGGATTTAATAAGCTGGCGGCAAGAGGATATTAGGAGGGAGGTAGAAGAGTTATGGCAGCCTATAAGATTGTACATTATATCAATCAGTTCTTCGGAGGAATCGGCGGAGAGGATATGGCAGACTATAAGCCGGAGGTCAGAGAGGAAGTAATCGGTCCCGGACTTGCGTTAAAGGCAGGACTGGGAGAAGATTTTGAGATTGCAGCTACGGTAATCTGCGGTGACAATTATTTTGGTGAAAACCTGGATGAGGCTACAGATACAATTATAGAGATGGTGAAAAAATACCAGCCGGATGTATTCGTGGCAGGTCCGGCGTTCAATGCAGGGCGCTATGGCGTTGCGTGCGGAACCATCTGCAAAGCAGTGGAGGAGAGACTTGGCATACCGGTTCTCTCAGGTATGTATGAGGAGAATCCAGGAGCTGATATGTTTAAGCAGGATGTCATCCTGGTGAAAACCGGAAATTCTGCGGCAACCATGAGGAAGGCAGTTCCGAAGCTGGTGGGTCTGATTAAGAAGATGGTTGCAGGAGAAGAGATTCTCGGACCTTCCATTGAAGGGTATCTGGAGCGTGGAATCCGTGTGAACTATTTCGCCAAGGAGCGTGGTTCGGAGCGTGGAATCTGCATGCTGGTAAAAAAGATGAAGGGCGAGGAATTTGAGACAGATCTTCCTATGCCGAAGTTTGACCGGGTATCTCCGGCAAAGGCAGTGGAGGATATGAAAGCAGCCAGAATCGCAGTGGTTACCTCTGGCGGAATTGTGCCTCTTGGCAATCCGGATCATATTGAGTCATCCAATGCTACAAAATTCGGAGAGTATACTATTGAGGGCATGGATGCCATGTCCAGGGAAGATTATATGACCATTCATGGTGGATACGACAGACAATTCGTACTGGAGAATCCCAATCTGGTCATCCCATTGGATGTCTTAAGAGAGAAGGAGAAAAATGGCGAGATCGGAAGCCTTCTGCCATACTTTGCCAGCACAACCGGAACCGGGACGGCAACCAATTCAGCAGCCAGATTCGGCGATGAGATCGGAAAGAAGTTTATTGAGGAAGGGGTAGACGCAGTGATTCTGACCTCTACATGAGGAACCTGTACTCGTTGCGGTGCAACGATGGTAAAAGGAATCGAGAAGTATGGGATTCCAGTTGTACATATCTGTACAGTAGTTCCGATTTCCCGCACGATTGGCGCGAACCGGATTGTTCCTGCGGTGGGAATACCGTATCCGCTTGGCGATCCGACCCAGGGAGAGGATGAATCACGCAAGATTCGTGAAAAGCTGGTTACAAGAGCACTGAAGGCTCTGGAGACGCCGGTTGATGAGCAGACGGTGTTTGAAAAGGATGAGTGGTAAAAAGGCACTGTCAGGAGCTTTTCTGGGCCTGTCTGCAGGAGTATTATGGGGAGTTTCCGGCGTGTTCGGCCAGTTTTTATTTGAGACAAGGGATATTAAGGTTTCCTGGCTGATACCGATCCGTCTGACTACTTCCGGGATTCTGATGGTTTTGATGATGTTCTGTACAAACCGGGATGAAATGCTGAAATTGTGCAGAAACCGCCGGGATCTCCTGCAGACCATGATTGCCGGTATATGTGGAACTATGACATTCCAGGTGGCTTTTTTCGGAGCCGTACAGCGTTCCAATGCGGGTACGGCTACCGTGCTGCAGTATCTGTGTCCGGTTCTTGTCATGGTATATGTCTGCATCCGGGACAGGAAAAGGCCGGACAGGACACAGCTTGTGGCCATCATCCTGGCAGTAAGCGGCATTTTCCTCATATCCACTCATGGAAATGTGAAGTCGCTGGTTATGACCCCGGAGGCGCTTGGATGGGGGCTTGGATGTGCTTTCTGTATGTTCCTGAATACAGTTGTTCCAGAATCACTGTACCAGAGATATTCGTCTACCGTGATTGTGGGGTGGTCTCTTCTCTTCGGGGGTATTGTGCTGACTCTGCTGTCCAGGCCCTGGACGTATGAAGTCCGTTGGGACGCGATGGTGCTGGTTTCACTGTTTTTTATTATTATCGGCGGTTCGGCGGCGGCATATCTGCTATATGCATATTCGGTCAGATTTTCCGGTCCTGCAAGGGCAAGCCTGTATGCCTGCATTGAAGCCGTGACTGCTACCGTATTTTCGGCAGTGTGGCTTAAGACTCCGTTTATGCTGATTGATCTGGCAGGCTTTGTGCTGATTCTGTCAACCGTGTTCGTTGTTAGTAGATAAAGATCGTTACTATGAGCGGACGGTTAGTCCGTGAATCGTAACGATAAAGTGTTGACAATGCAGTGAAAAGCGTGTATGTTTAAAATTATGAATAACCAAAAGGAAATAGTAATCTTTAGTTTTACAATGACAGGGAACAAGCTGAACAGATGTGTTCAGGAGCAGCTTTCAGGCTGCGGTTATCTCTGTGAGGGATATACGACGGCAAGGCTTCAGGACACAGAGGATCTGAAGGCGCCGGACGTGGATCTGAAGACGTGGGTCGGGCAGCGGTGGGGAAAGAAGATGTTCTTATTCATCGGCGCGTCGGGAATTGCAGTCAGATGTATTGCACCCTGGGTGAAAGACAAGTATACGGATTCAGCGGTGCTTGTGATGGATGAGAAGGGAGAGCATGTGATCCCTCTGCTTTCCGGACACATGGGGGGTGCAGTGGAGGCTGCTAAGGAGATCGAAAGGGCAATGCATGCCAAAGCAGTAATTACAACGGCCACGGATGTACAGGGCAGATTTGCGGCTGACATGTTTGCGCGGAGGAATGATCTTGAGATCACGGACCGGAGCCTTGTGACAAAGATATCTGCAGCAGTGCTGGAGGACAGGCCAATTGGGTTTTACAGTGAAGTACCTTTAGCAGAACCTGTTCCGGAGGGACTGATCCGGTGTACCAGTATCAAGGAGCTGTCTGATTATGCATATGGGATTGCGGTTGTGGACAGGGCCAGGGAGGCGCCAGCCTGTGAACGGAAAGAGAACATACTCTTCTTAAGGTCAAGGAGGTTTCGCAGAATTGTGGTGGGAATCGGATGCAGGCGGGGGACGTCAAAGCATCAGATTGAGGTTTCTCTGGAAAGACTTCTTAAGGAACACGGACTTGGGCTTGGAAATGTATCGTGCCTTGCAAGCATTGATCTTAAGAAGGAGGAGCCTGGCATCCTGGCGTTTGCCAGAGAACATCATCTTCCATTTTATACATATTCTGCCAGGGAGCTTCAGAAGGTTCCGGGTGAGATGACAGGATCTGATTTTGTCCTTAAGACGGCTGGGGTGGATAATGTATGTGAGCGTGCTGCAAGATACTGTGCTCCAGAGGGAAAGCTTCTGCAGCCGAAGAGAATTGCCGGAGGGATCACCCTCGCCCTTGTGGAGGAGAAGCTGCCGGGTATACTTTTATTTGGCGGCACGACAGAAAGCCTTGAATTGCTTGCTTTCCTTAGGACTCTCAGGGCAGAGGTAACCGTAAGTGTTGCCACAGAATACGGAAAAGAGGGGATTGCAGAGGATGAGAAGACAAAGGTAATCTGCGGGCGGATGGACAGGGAAGAGATGAGCTCTTTCATTCAGGAACATTCTATTAGCCTTGTGATTGACGCGACCCATCCCTTTGCTACAGAGGTAACCAGACAGATCAGGCAGGCGTGTGAAGAAACAGAAACAGAATATATCCGGTGTCTGCGGGAAGAGACAAAGACGCCGGAGGAGGAGACAGGCCGGGCTGTGTATGTGTCTTCTGTAAAGGAGGCAGTAGAATATCTGAAAACTGTAAAGGGAAGGATCCTCATTACAACCGGGAGCAAGGAACTTAGGAGATTCTGCGAGATACCGGATTATAGGACACGCTGCTGTGCGAGAGTACTCTCTGTACCGGATTCCATAATGTCCAGTGCAGAATGCGGTTTTTCCGGGAGAAACCTGATCGCCATGCAGGCTCCGTTTTCAAAGGAAATGAACATTGCGGCGATTCATTATGCGGATGCGGATTTCTTTGTGACAAAGGAGTCCGGAGACGCCGGAGGAATGGAGGAAAAGATACAGGCCTGCACGGAGACAGGGACAACGCTGGTCGTTATCCGGCGCCCGAAGGAAACAGGGCGCTCTGTGGAAGAGGTCTGTAAGGATTTAAAAGAGAAATATGAGCGGAAATATCTTTTGACGCTTACATCATAGAATATTTTCAGTGCCTGTCAGTGGAGTCCTCATCAGGGCGAATCCGACAGGTTAAAAGGGAATCAGGTGTAAAACCTGAGCGATCCGGTCACTGTGAGCAGGGAGTGAGACCATGTAACGCCATTGCAGGAAGAACTGCGAGAAGGTATGGTCAGGTGATGATCTGCAAGCCAGGAAACCTGCTGGAAATATTTATGAACAAGCTTCCGACGAAAGCGGGTTCATGCAAAGAGCATGAAGCTGTCAGGCTTCACGGTTTTTTATGATACCTGTTTTCGGAAGGAAACAGGTATTTTTAGTATATTCGACTTTAATTCAGAAAGGAAATTACAAACATGAAGGGAACTTTATACGGGGTGGGAGTCGGACCGGGGGATTTCCGGCTTATGACTTATCTTGCAGTAGAGACAATCGAAAAATGTCCGGTTATAGCCGTACCTGCAGAGGGCAGGGAACATGCAGTGAGCTACCGGATTGCGGGTGGAATTGTAAAAGGACTGGATGAAAAGGAATGTCTGAATCTTTCCACTCCCATGACAAAGGATCTTAAGGTACTGGAACAGAATTATGAGGAGGCGGCCAGACGGATTATAGAACGGCTGGAGGAAGGAAAGGATGTGGCGTATCTGACGCTTGGTGATCCGACCATTTATTCCACTTATATTTATATTCACCGCATTGTAAAGGCAAGGGGATATGATGCACAGATTATTAACGGTATTCCATCGTTCTGTGCAGTGTCGGCAAAGCTTGGGGACAGTCTGGCTGACCGGTCAGAACAGCTTCATATTATTCCGTCCACTTATGATATTGAAGAGGCGCTGACCTATCCGGGCAGCAAGGTGCTGATGAAAGCGGCGTCTAAGCTTTCTGTCGTGAAACAGACGCTTAAGGAAAAGGGCATGAGAGGGATCATGGTGGAAAACTGCGGCCTCCCTGAGGAGAGAATATACGGGCAGATAGAGGAAATGCCGGAAGATGCAAGCTATTATACAATTATTGTGGTAAAAGAGAACGGACATGATTGAACTAAAAAAGCTTACGAAGAAATATGATGAATTTACGGCTGTAAAGGAACTGGATCTGACCATTGAAACTGGAGGCTTTTTTGGGCTTCTCGGGCCGAACGGCGCAGGGAAGTCTACGACCATCGGAATGCTGTCCACCCTGTTTCTTCCTACAGAAGGCGAGATTCTCATAGACGGCGAAAGGCTGACGAGAAAAAATACGGCGCTGAAACGCAAGATCAGTGTTGTGACGCAGGAGTACTCCATGAGGCAGGATATGACCATAGAGGAGGTCATGGAATACCAGGGAAGACTGTATTTCGTGCCAAAGAAGGAGAGAAGGGAAAAGACGCAGGAGCTTCTGGAGTTCTGTGATCTTATGGATTACAGAAAGCGTACAGTACGCAAGCTCTCAGGCGGCATGAAGAGGAAGCTCATGGTATGCCGCGCACTGCTTACCGGACCAGAGATTCTTCTTCTGGATGAGCCGACAGCAGGGATGGACGCCCTGGCCAGACGTCAGATGTGGAATCTTCTGAAAAGATTAAACCGGAATCATCTGACCATCCTGCTTACGACACACTATATGGAGGAAGCGGAGATTCTCTGCGACCAGGTAGGACTGATGGACCGCGGGAGGCTTCAGGAGGTAGATTCACCCAGGGCAATGATTGACCGGCTGGGACGATATGCGGTGGATCAGGTATCAGAGGAGCAGACCAGAAGCTTCTTCTTTCAGACACAGGAGGAGGCAGTCAATTATCTGTCCGGGGGCAAAGATATGGCGTCTCTGAGAAATACTACGCTGGAAGATGTGTTCCTTGAAAAAGTAGGGAAGTATCTGGAAAGACGCTAGAGAAAAGCAGGAAAGTATCTGGAAAGACGTTAGAGAAAAATAGGAAAGTATCTGGAAAGATGCTAGAGAAAAGCAGGAAAGTATCTGGAAAGATGCTAGAGAAAAGCAGAAAAGTATCTGGAAAGATGCTAGAGAAAAGCAGGAAAGTATCTGGGAAGTCGTTAGAGAAATAATAGAGGAAGAAAGGCAGACTATGGGAATCGTAACAGTATTATGGGAAAAATGGGTGGAATTCCGGAGAGATTTTTATAAGATTACACTGGCGGCAATGATTGCCCCGCTTATGTATATTCTCGTATTTGGCATGGGGATTCAGACAATTTCACATGGACAGCCGTACCTGCAGTTTCTGATCCCGGGCGTGGTGGCGCTGACAACAATGAATGGAAGCTTTAATGCCATTGCACAGAATCTGAATGTGCAGCGTCTGTATGAAAAGGCGTTTGACCAGGTGATGATCTCCCCCACTCCACTGTGGCAGTTTATTGCAGGGCAGATTATCGGAGGGAGCTTAAGAGGAATCTATGCAGGCTGTGTGATTATCCTGCTGGTGCTTCCCATCGGAGTCAGGCTTTGCTTTAACGGCTGGTCGTTTCTCATTATGTTTCTGAACGGAGCAGTGTTCTCCACCCTTGGGGTGGTGGTATCCTTTTACGCCAGAACGCATACGGATGTGCCGCGTTTTTCCAACTATGTGATTATGCCGATGGCCTATCTGTGCAACACATTTTTTTCATCGGATTCCATACCTCACGGGCTGAGAGAGGTGATCCAGCTGCTGCCTCTTTCACAGGCAAGCAGTATGATCCGCAGTATCGCAAACAGGGAGCCTTTTTCTTATGCGGGAATCGGAATTCTGGCAGCATATCTTGCCATACTGATGGTCCTTGCATTTTGCTTTTTATATAAGAAAAAAAATTTGTAGGAGGGATATAGTATGAAAGATCTGGCTGGCGGGAGCAGGAAGAAAATATTACGGTGTCTTGCGGCGCTGACAGGATTCTGTCTCGGACTTGCGGCAGCAGGCATGGGGACCTGCACAAGCGTGGCGGCAGAGAGCCGTCTGGAGGGACAGACTCTGGCAGACGGAAATTATGCGATAGAGGTTGTTTTATCAGGAGGAAGCGGAAAGGCAAGTGTAGAGTCCCCGACCCGGCTGACAGTGGAGAAGGGAGAATGTTTCGCCCAGATTACCTGGAGCAGCCCGAATTATGACTATATGATCGTAGATGGTGAGACTTATGATAATGAGAATACACAGGGGGGCAACTCCACTTTCCGTATTCCCATACTTGTATTTGATGAGGAGATGCCGGTGATTGCAGATACAGTGGCAATGGGAACGCCCCATGAGATTCCGTACACACTGTTGTTTTATTCAGACTCCATCGGCAGTGAGAGCAGTCTGCCTCAGGAGGGGGCAAAGCGTGTTCTCGTTATGGCAGCCTTTATTATTATCGCTGGCGGCATATTAAACTACTTTGTGAACAAGAAAAAAAGGAAGGATTATTTGGGAGCAAAAAGATGAACGTAAAAAGTGAAAAACAATTTTTGAGTATACGGGAGCTGACAGCAGGCGGTTTGTTTGCGGCGCTGGTCGCTGTCGGAGCATTTATTAAGATTACATTGCCTACAGAACCAATTCCGATGCATTTTACTCTGCAGTGGTTTTTTGTACTGCTCGCAGGCCTGCTTCTGAATAAGCGTCTTGCAGGGGCCAGTGTGGGTGTATATCTGCTGATTGGATTAACCGGGGTGCCCATCTTTGCCTCAGGGGGAGGGCCTTCCTATCTGCTTCGGCCATCCTTTGGATATCTTCTGGGGTTTGCCCTTGCAGCGTATATTATGGCGTGGATGTGTGAAGAGGCAGGACGAATCAGGTTCTGGAAACTTTTGTTTATCTCCATTGTTGGTCTGCTGGTCTATTATGGAATCGGGATGCTGTACTTTTTTGTTGTCTGTCATTTCCTGATTTTTCAGGAGGTCACATGGAAGATCCTGCTGGTGAACTGCTTTCTGCTGACAGTAGGACCAGATTTTGCCCTCTGCGTGGCAGCTGTGGGAGTGGCGGCGAAACTTCGGGGAGTGGTCAGAGACTCCCTTTATGGATAATGGAAGAATAGAAGGAGGCATGTAACTGTGAAGGTAGTGAACAGTTAAGAACTATGAAGAAGATCAGAATTGGAACAAGAAAGAGCCGGCTGGCAGTGATCCAGGCGGAAATCGTGGCAAGATATATTAACCTTAATTGTGAAGGATATGAAGCAGAGCTGGTGAAGGTGGTAACCACCGGAGATCAGATTTTGTCAAAGAAGTTAGATGAGATCGGGGAGAAGGGATTGTTTGTTAAGGAGTTGGACCTTGCGCTAAAGAACGGTGTAACAGATCTCTCTGTGCATTCCTTAAAGGATATGCCCATGGATGTGCCGGCAGGGCTTCCTCTCATTGGATTTTCCGGCAGGGAGGATGCAAGAGACGTCCTGGTACTGCCAGAGGGAGTTACAGAATATGACGGACGCGCTCCCATCGGCTGCTCTAGCAACAGGAGGATTCTTCAGCTCCAGGACATTTATCCGGGAGTGGAGATAAAAAATATGAGAGGAAATGTCCTGACCAGACTGGAAAAACTGGACCGGGGGGAATGCGGTGCACTGGTTCTGGCGGCTGCAGGCTTAAAGAGGCTTGGACTTGAGGGGCGTATCAGCAGATATTTCCAGACAGATGAGATGATACCAGCTGCCGGGCAGGGAATTCTGGGCATCCAGGGGCGGTCAGACAGGGACTATGGTTTCCTGCAGGGGTTTTTTGACAGGGAGGCAGGAGACTGCGCTCTGTGCGAGAGGGCATTCATGACCTATCTGAATGGAGGCTGCTCTGTGCCGATCGGCGTATATGCAGAGATCGTGGATGAAGAGCGGATGGAGGTACGGGGGCTGTATTATGATGAAGCGACCGGAACCTCCCGGAGAATGCAGATGACAGGCAGCCGGAGCAGTGCTGCGGCACTTGGAATAGAGCTTGCAAAAAGGCTTAAGGAGGATGGGATATGAAGCAGGCAGGAAAAGTATGGCTAGTAGGCGCAGGTCCTGGTCCGGCAGAGCTATTAACCGTAAAAGCGTGCCGGCTGTTAGAAACCGGGGACTGTATTGTATATGACAGGCTTGTGGGCAGGGAGATACTTGCCATGATTCCGCCAGACCGTGAGATGATTGATGTGGGAAAAACATCTGGAAATCACCCGGTGCCCCAGTGGGAGATCAATCAGATACTGGTCAGGGAGGCAAAGCTTGGCAAAAAGGTAATCCGCCTGAAGGGTGGGGATCCCTTTTTGTTCGGAAGAGGAGGAGAGGAATTAGAGGCTCTTAATAAGGAAGGAATTCCGTTTGAGGTGGTGCCGGGGATCTCTTCTGCCTTTGCAGTTCCGGCTTATCAGGGGATTCCGGTTACGCACAGGGACTATGTGTCTGGTGTACATATTATCACAGGGCATCACAAAGCCGGAAAAAGTGAAGAGATTGATTATGAAGCCCTTGTCCGGACGAAGGGGACACTGGTATTTCTTATGGGTGTGGCTGCACTGGAGGGGATCATGGAGGGTCTTCTGGGTGCAGGAATGAGGGAGGATATGCCTGCGGCTATTCTGGAAAAGGGAACAACGGCAGAGCAGAGACGGATTGCGGCAACTGTGAAGACTCTGGCGGAAGAAGCAAGGAAGCAAAGAATCGGAACCCCTGCCATTATCGTTGTGGGAGAGGTCTGCGCTCTTGCGGATCAATTCTCCTGGTACAAGGATCTTCCCTTATCAGGGGAAAGGATTGTGGTAACACGTCCTGCCGGACGAGGTATGAAGCTGCAGAATTACTTAAAGGAATTAGGGGCAGAGGTTCTGTCAGTCCCGGTGATCCGGACGGTCCCGGTTACTGAGAAGGAGAACCTTGAGAGGATCCGGGCAGAGCTTGAGAGACTTAAGGAATATCAGGTGCTGGCATTCACGTCTCCTTATGGAGTGGAGCGGTTTTTCGAGATTCTTCTGGAGGAAGGAATGGATGCCAGGGATGTGTCACATATGAGATTCGCCGTGATCGGACAGGGGACGGCGGATGCTCTTAAGGAAAAAGGGATCCGGGCAGATTATATGCCAGAGCAGTATGACGGTGCCTCCCTTGGACGGCTGCTTTGTGAGACCCTGGAGGACGGGGCGGGAATTCTGCTTGCAAGATCCTCCATCGGAGCCCCGGAGATCTTACAGGAGATCGCTAAGAACCAGTCCCTGACTTACACAGACCTGGCGGTCTATAATACGCAGTTTGAGGAAGAGATGGGAGAGCGTCTTCGCTCCTTCATGGAAGACGGCGGCGTCACGAAGGTGATCTTCACCAGCAGTTCCACAGTGGAGGGATTCTGCAGGCTTCTGGGTGCATACCCTTATGAAAAGGTGAGGGCAGTATGCATCGGCAGGAAGACTGCACAGACGGCAGAAAGAGCCGGGATGCAGACTGTGACTGCCCGTAATGCCACACTGGAAGAGCTGGTACAGTACTGTATAACTAAATATCACAGAGAAGAAAAGGGGAAGAAAAGATGAAGGCAAGATTGACAGCAGCATTATTGACAGGGGTTATGGCGTGTTCGATGGTACTGACAGGCTGTTCGGGAGGAGATGCAGAGAAAGATACAACACCCACAGAGAAGGAAACGGATACGAACACGGGAAAGGAGCTGGATGCAGTGGGAGAGGCAGCCGCGTTAATTGACGCAATCTATGTGCAGGAGAGGACAGACCAGACGGATGAGCAGTGTGCGAAGGCAAAGGAAGCATGGGATGCCCTGACAGAGGAAGAGAAGGAACAGGTTTCAGGCAAGAATGCAGATCCGGATTATTTTGGCAGGGATACCGGGGATGCTTCAAAGGATGATCCCCGCAATCAGGATGAGATCGGGGAAAATGAGATTCTGGCAGTCAGCTTCGGTACTTCCTTTAACAGCAGCCGTGTGGATGACATTAAGGGAATTGAGGACGCCATACAGGCGGCATATCCGGACTGGTCTGTTAGAAGGGCGTTCACGTCGCAGATTATTATTAATCATGTGCAGGCGCGGGACGGCGAGGCCATTGATAACATGCAGCAGGCGCTGGAACGTGCGGTGGCAAATAAAGTAAAGAATCTGGTTGTGCAGCCAACGCATCTGATGCACGGTGCGGAATATGATGAGATGATGGAGACAGTTTCGGCATATGCGGATCAGTTCGGGACAGTGAAGGTGGCGGAGCCTCTCCTGGGCGACGTGGGTACGGATGCAGCGGTGATCAATGCCGATAAAGAGGCAGTTGCAAAGGCACTTACCGCAGAAGCAGTAAAAGAAGCAGGCTTTGGCAGCCTGGACGCGGCAAAGGAGGACCAGACTGCATTTGTATTCCTGGGACATGGCACCTCCCATACTGCAAAGGTATCCTACAGCCAGATGCAGACCCAGATGGGTGAACTGGGATATGACAATGTATTCATCGGCACCGTAGAGGGAGAACCAGAGGAAACCTCCTGCGAAGCGGTCATGGAAGCAGTGGCACAGGCTGGTTATAAGAAGGTGATCTTACGACCTCTGATGGTAGTGGCAGGCGACCATGCGAATAATGATATGGCAGGAGAGGATGAGGACTCCTGGATCAGTGTATTCAGGGCTTCCGGGAAATTTGACAGTGTGGATGCGCAGATCTCTGGTCTCGGCTCTATTGCTGACATTCAGAAGCTCTATGTGGAACACATAAAGGCAGTCATGGACTAACAGGGTAACTATTCAGCAGGTCTGTGCATCTGCTGCACAGACCGTAAGAAAGTGATTCAAGAGTGCAAAAAGGGAAGTGACGGAAAATGCGAAAAGGATGTGCGATTTTTTTCATTGTGCTGATGGCTGCAGTCCTGGCAGGATGTGCAGAAAAGGGCAGTACACAGGATCAGGAGCCTTCCGGGGCTCTGGCAGTGCCAGAAGAGGAGCCGGAAGCTTTGGATGATGAGAATTTAGACGTAGTGATTGAACTGGCTGACGGAGTCTATACGGCAGAATTCAAGACGGACAGCAGTATGTTCCATGTAAGCGAGGCATGTGACGGGAAAGGGACGCTGACAGTAGAGAAAGGAAACATGACGATCCATGTCTCCCTGGCTTCTAAGAATATTGTAAAGCTTTACTGCGGCTCTGCAGAGGATGCCGGGAAGGCAGAGGACGGACTGCTCCTTCCGACTGAAGATACGGTTACATACAGTGACGGCTTAACCGAAGTAGTTTATGGATTCGATATACCGGTTCCGGCAATCGGAGAGGAATTTGACCTGGCGCTCATCGGGAAAAAGGGGACATGGTATGACCATAAGGTCCGTGTTACATCTCCGGTGCCGTCAGACAGTAAGCCATAAATGGGGACTGGTACAGCCTTGCGTAATGATTGTACCAGGCAGCTACAATCACAGATGAAAAGGGATGATAACATGATGAAGCAAAAAGGCTGGAGGAATATTTTTTTTCCTGTTGTCCTGGCAATATGGATGCTGACTCTGGTTTTTGCAGCCACGGGCTGCAGCGGGCAGCAGGGAGAAGGGCTGGAACCGGAAGAAGAGGGAAGCTTTGGATTTGACGGGGAAGAGCTGGGGGAACTGACGCCTGCGTCCCGGTTTGAACCTGAATACGCAGACGGTTTCCGTATCTATTATTATAAGGAAGGATTCCGGGTCATTGACGTTAAGGGAAGTGCATCCTATCTGGTCGTTCCGCAGGGAAAAGAGGTTCCGGACAGTCTGCCGGAAGGAATGGTGGTTCTTAAGAGACCCCTGGACCGGGTCTATGTTGCAGGGACTGCCACCATGTCCATGTTCAATGCTCTTGGCGGACTGGACCAGGTAGGATTCAGCAGCCTGAAAGCAGAAGACTGGTATGTGGAGGCAGCCAGGGAAGCCATGGAGGCAGGCAAGATCCAGTTTGCAGGAAAATACAGCGAGCCGGATTATGAGATGCTTGTGGATGAGGGCTGTTCTCTGGCGGTGGAATCCCAGATGATCCTTCATTCACCGAAGGTGATGGAGCAGCTTGAGATGATGGGAGTGCCGGTACTGATCGACTGCTCCAGTAATGAGGAGCATCCCCTTGGCAGGGTGGAGTGGATTCTGGTCTATGGCGTCCTGCTTGATAAGGAGGAGGAAGCGGAAGCTTTTTTCCAGGAGCAGACGAAGGTGATGGACGAGCTTGAAGGACTCCGGAACACGGAACAGACGGTAGCGTATTTTTACATTAATTCTAACGGACAGGCAGTGGTCAGGACCGGAACAGACTATATTGCGAAGATGATTGAGATTGCAGGGGGCAGGTATCCTTTCAGCCAGCTCGGAGACGGAAAAAAGAGTACTATGGTGATTACCATGGAAGAATTCTATACGACTTGTGCGGATGCAGACTATATCATATACAATGCTTCCATTGACAAGAAGCTTACTTCTATCGGGGAACTGACTGCAAAGGATGAGATCCTTAAGAATATGAAGGCAGTGAAGGAGGGCAATGTCTTCTGCACGGATAAGGACTTTTACCAGGCAGCGGATCTTGCTTCCAGGATGATCTCGGATATTCATCTTATGCTGACGGATGGTAAGGAAGAGGATATGGCATTTTTATACAGGGTGGAGAAATGAGAGAAAGCAGCTTTCACTATGAGAATTTTAAGAGGCGGAGCCGGTATGGGGCAGTTTTCCTGGGTCTGATCCTGGCTCTTCTTATCATGACAATGGTTAATATCAATACGGGAACTGTCAGGATCAGCGCGGCAGAGATTCTGAGGATTCTGCTTGCCGGACAGACAGGAGAAACAGAATATCATATTATCTGGCAGATCCGGCTGCCCCGGATGCTGATGGCGGCAATTCTGGGAGGAGCCCTGTCTCTTTCAGGCTTTCTGCTTCAGATCTTTTTTAATAATCCCATTGCAGGCCCTTTTATCCTTGGGATCTCATCAGGAGCCAAGATGGTGGTGGCTCTTCTGATGGTCTTCTGTCTGGGCAGCATGGGGAGCATGTCCTCCTATGCACTGGTAGGGGCTGCGTTTGCAGGCTCCCTGATCTCGGTTGGCTTTGTGCTCCTGGTATCGAAGAGGCTTCAGAATATGTCAGCGCTTCTGGTTGCCGGGATCATGATCTCCTACATCTGTTCGGCAGTGACGGACTTTGTCATTACCTTTGCTGAGGATTCGGATATTGTGAATCTGCGGGGATGGTCTCTTGGCAGCTTTTCCGGGATGAGCTGGGGCAATGTAAGGGTTAGTGCGGTGATGATCTCAGTTACGTTTCTCTGTACCTTTCTGATGTCCAAACCCATTGGGGCGTATCAGATGGGAGAGGCGTATGCCAGAAGCATGGGGGTGAATATCAGGGTGTTCCGGGTTTTTCTGATTCTGCTTTCCAGCGTATTTTCCGCCTGTGTAACAGCATTTGCAGGTCCAATTTCTTTTGTGGGAATCGCGGTTCCGCAGCTTACGAAGCTGGCGCTTCGGACCTCCAGGCCTCTGATTGTAATTCCGGCTTCCTTTCTTGGAGGTGCAGTGTTCTGTATGTTCAGTGACCTGATCGCCAGAATGGCATTTGCACCGCTGGAATTAAATATCAGTACCGTGACTTCGGTTCTTGGAGCACCAGTGGTGATCTGGATGCTGGTTCACCGTGAAAAGGAGAAGAGGTAAGATGGCAGATTATTATTTTAAGACAGAGGATCTGGGAGTAGGATATCACGGCAGGGCAATACTTGAACATGTGAATATCAGCCTGAAAAAGGGAGAGATTCTCACCCTGGTGGGACCAAACGGCGCCGGAAAATCTACGATTCTGAGAAGTATTACCAGGCAGCTTCGTATTATAGAGGGAAGAGTGGCTGTGGGGGAAAAGGATCTGTCAGATACCACTTACCAGGAGCTGGCAAAGAAGATGGCAGTGGTGCTGACAGACCGGGTAAGGCCGGAGTTAATGACAGGCCATGATATTGTGGCCACCGGCAGATATCCCTATACCGGAAGGCTTGGAATCCTGAGCCGGGAGGATGAGGAGAAGGTAGATCAGGCCATGGAGCTTGTACAGGCCAGAGAGCTTGGGTGCCGTCTGTTTACCTCCTTAAGCGACGGCCAGAAGCAGAGAATCCTTCTGGCCCGGGCAATCTGCCAGGAGCCGGAGATCCTGGTGCTGGATGAGCCCACATCCTTTCTTGATATTAAATATAAGCTGGAGCTTCTGGAGATCCTGCGCCAGATGGCGAAGGAACAGAATATCACGGTCATTATGTCCCTGCATGAGATTGACCTTGCAGGAAAGGTGTCAGATCTGGTAATCCCGGTGAAGGAGGGGTGTGTGTATGACTGCGGCACACCGGAGGAGATTCTTAAGGAGGAATTCATCCGGGAGCTGTATGGTCTCGAAAAAGGAAGCTTTGACCCGGTCTTTGGAAGCATCGAGCTTCCAAGGCAGGAGGGAGAGCCCCGGACAGCGGTTATTTCTGCCGGAGGCAGGGGAATCCCGGTGTACCGGCGTCTGCAAAAGGAGGGTATCCCCTTCCTTGCAGGCATCCTGTACCGGAATGACGTGGATTATCATCTGGCAGGACGGCTTGCCAGCCGGGTGATTGCCGAGGAGCCGTTCCAGGATATCAGTGATCCGGTATATGAAGAAGCAAAAGAGGCATTTCTCAGATGCAGGAGGGTGATCTATACGGACATTCCATGGGGAGGCTGCAACCGGAGGCTTAAGGAACTGCTGGAGGAAGTAAGGAGCAGGGAAGAGATTGCCTGTGTACATGTCCCGCAGCGGTAAAATGCGGCTGCAGGGTCAGGAATAACGGCGGGGAAGGTGAGTGGTACAGGATACATGATGGAAAATGAGAATAGCAGATATGTATGGAAGAATCAGAAAAAGCTGCGGACAGGATATACGACAGGGAGCTGTGCGGCAGGTGCGGCAAAGGCGGCTGTATGGATGCTTCTTGGCAAAAAGAGCGTTTCCCAGGTACAGCTTAAGACCCCGAAAGGAATTACGCTTTACCTTGATATAGAAAAGATCAGAAGAACCCCGGAGGAGGTGGTCTGTGCAATCCGCAAGGATAGTGGAGATGACCCGGATGTGACCAATGGGATCTATGTGTATGTAAAGGCAGAAAAGAAAAAAGAGAAGGGCATAGAGCTTAAAGGCGGGGAAGGAATTGGTATTGTTACGAGAAAGGGACTTGAGCAGGAGGTGGGGGAGCCCGCCATCAACCAGGTTCCAAGGAGAATGATCCGTGAGGCGGCGGAGGATGTCTGTGCCTTGTATGGATATGAGGGAGGAATCCGGATCACGGTATTTATTCCAGAAGGGGCAGCGCTTGCGGTTAGAACCTTCAATCCAAGACTTGGGATAGAGGGAGGCCTCTCGGTGCTTGGAACCACCGGAATCGTGGAGCCTATGAGTGAGCAGGCGCTGATTGATACGATTTATGCGGAGATGAAGATGCTGAAAGAACAGGGACACGAGTTCTGTTATGTTGTCCCCGGAAATTATGGCAGTGATTTTTTAAGTGAGACTTTAGGATATGACGGCGGAGCCAGTGTAAAGTGCAGCAATTATATCGGAGAGACCATTGACATTGCGGTACGGCTAAAGATGAAGGGGATTCTTCTGACTGGTCATGTGGGGAAACTGGTTAAGCTGGCAGCCGGAGTCATGAATACCCATTCGAGGCAGGCGGACTGCCGGTTTGAGGTACTGGCAGCCCATGCGGCCATGGCCGGAGCCGGAAAAGAGACTGTATGCGGGATTATGAACAGTGTAACGACTGCGGAGGCACTGGAATTACTTAAGCAGCAGGGGCTTAAGCGGCAGGTTATGGATACGGTGATGGAAAAGATCGCAGAACACCTGGCCCGGCGCGCCGGAGACGGCTTAAGGACGGGAGCCGTTATGTTTTCGCCGGAATATGGCATTCTGGGGGCTACGGAGTATGCAGAGGAGATAAGGAGAGAAATCTATGGTTAATTTTGTAGGAGCAGGATCAGGCGCAGTGGACCTGATTACTGTGCGGGGACAGAGGCTTCTGGAAGAGGCAGATGTGATTGTCTATGCAGGATCACTGGTGAATCCCGGGATTCTGGATGGCAGGAAAGAGAGCTGTGAGGTTCATAACAGCGCTTATATGACACTCGAGGAGGTCATAGAGGTGATGGAAGCCGCTCACAGGGAGGGAAAACAGGTGGTGCGTCTGCATACCGGAGATCCGAGTATCTACGGGGCAGTCAGGGAGCAGATGGATGAGCTGGCAAAAAGGGGGATTCCTTATGAGATCTGCCCGGGAGTGAGCTCCTTTTGCGGGGCAGCGGCTGCTCTTAAGGCAGAGTATACGCTTCCGGACGTCTCCCAGTCAGTCGTCATTACCAGAATGGCAGGAAGAACGCCTGTACCAGAGAGGGAGAGCATCCGCAGCTTTGCAGCCCATCAGGCTACCATGGTAATCTTTTTAAGTACCGGACTCTTAGAGGAGCTTACCCGGGAGCTTCTGGCAGGCGGGTATGCGCCGGATACCCCGGCGGCAATTGTGTATAAGGCAACCTGGCCGGATGAAAAGGTATGCAGGTGCACGGTAGAGACATTAGCAGATACGACAGAAAAAGAGGGAATTACGAAGACGGCTCTTATTGCAGTGGGTCATTTCCTGGAGGGGGATTACCAGCGGTCAGAGCTTTATAATCCGGAATTTACAACAGAATTCAGGGCAGGGAAGCATGTGGAGGAGACATATGAATAGGGTATATGCAGTAGGAATCGGTCCCGGGAGGATCGGCCAGGTCACAGGGGAAGCAAAGGAGGTATTGTCCTTTTGCAAGGTCATTATCGGATATACTGTGTACGTGGATCTGGTAAAGAAGGAATTTAAGGGAAAGGAATTCCAGGACAAGGAATATATCACGACTCCCATGAAACAGGAGGTTCTGCGCTGCCGGATGGCATTTGAAGAAGCAGAAAAAGGGAAAAAGGTGGCAATGGTCTGCAGCGGGGATGCCGGAGTCTATGGAATGGCAGGCCTCCTTCTGGAGGTGGCAGAGGAATACCCGGGGACAGAGGTTGTGGTGGTTCCGGGGATTACTGCCGCATTAAGCGGTGCAGCAGTATTAGGCGCGCCGCTGATCCATGATTTCGCAGTGGTGAGCTTAAGCGACCTTCTGACACCCTGGGAGAAGATTGAAAAGAGACTTGAGGCCGCAGCCATGGCGGATTTCTGCATCTGCCTGTATAATCCGTCCAGCCGGAAGAGAAGCGATTACTTAAGAAGGGCCTGTGAGATTCTGCTTAAGGAGAAAAGGCCGGAAACAGTCTGCGGAACGGTCCGCAACATCGGCAGGGAGGGGGAGTCTTATTCCCTCTATACCTTAGAGCAGCTAAAGGATGCAGAGACAGATATGTTTACCACAGTATTTATCGGGAACAGTCAGACGAAGAATGTAAATGGCAGGATGGTAACGCCCAGGGGATATGGAAATGAATGAGGAAAAAAGAAGACAGGTAAGGCTTTTGGGAATCGGGATGGGAACGCCAGGGACACTTACCAGGGAGGCAAAAGAGATCGTCCGGGAGAGTGACTGTGTGATCGGGGCAAAACGGATGCTTGGCTGTATGAGTCTGGAGGGAAAGGCAGTCTACAGTGCTTATATGCCAGAGGAGATCCGGGATATTGTAACGTCCCACCCGGAGTATCGGAATATTGCCGTGCTGTATTCCGGAGATATTGGGTTCTACAGCGGAGCAAGGGAATTATACCAGTGTCTGAATAGCGTATGTGACGTGAGAGGGATTCCGGGAATCTCGTCTGTGGCATATCTTGCGGCCAGGCTTCAGGTTCCCTGGGAGGACGCCAGGCTTGTCAGCATCCATGGGCGCAGCCAGCCTTATATCCATATACTTGCAAGGCACAGGAAATGCTTTCTTCTTTTCGGAGGAAATGGGCAGGAGGAAGAATTTTGCAGGAAGCTTAAGGAATATGGCCTTGACAGCCTGAAGATCTGGATTGGCAGATTTCTTTCCTATGAGGAAGAGAGCATTGTATACCGGAGCGGGGCGGACATACAGCCAGAGGATCTGAGAGGCCTTGCAGTGTTATATATAGAGAATTCTTCGCCAATTGCCCTGTGTGACGGACAGATCAGGGATGAGGCATTTATCCGGGGAAAGGTGCCCATGACCAAAGAGGAAGTCCGGGCTGTCAGCATAGCAAAGCTGGGGATTTCAGGAGATTCTGTCTTCTATGATGTGGGGGCCGGGACAGGCTCTGTGGCTGTTACGGTGGCTTCCATGCATGAGAGAACCCGAGTGTATGCCATAGAGCGAAATGCAGAAGGGGTATCCCTGATCCGGCAGAATCAGAAAAAGTTCTGTGTTGACCAGCTGGAGGTGATAGAAGGAACGGCGCCGGAAATCCTTCACGGGTTAGAACCGCCCACCCATGTGTTTATCGGAGGCAGCTCCGGGAATCTGGAAGGGATCCTGCGGTGTGTCAGAGAGAAGAACCCGGACGCGAGGGTGGTTCTGAATGCCATTACACTGGAAACACTGAGGGAAGTTCTTGATGCAGAAGAAAAGGGACTGATCAGAGATGCGGAGATCATACAGGCCGGCTTTGCAAGATCCCGTAAGCTGGCAGATTACCATATGATGACAGGGCAGAATCCAGTCTATATTATATCATCAAGGTGAGAAGAGGGGGATAGAATGAACGATTCAAGAGGGTGTGTTACATCTGGTCCGTCTGGGAAAAGAGTGATGATTGCAGCCCCCATGAGCGGCTGTGGGAAGACGACCATTACCTGCGGCCTGATGCAGGCGCTGAAAAGCAGGGGATACCGGATTGCGGCTGCAAAGTGCGGCCCGGATTATATTGATCCCATGTTTCACCGGAAGGTGCTGGGAGTGGATTCCCAGAATCTGGATCTGTTCTTCTGCAGTCCCCAGGTTATGGAGAGTCTCTTTATGGAGCATGCGGCAGGGGCAGATCTGACGATTATGGAAGGTGTGATGGGGTATTACGATGGAATGTCCCTTGACAGTGAGAGGGCAGGCTCTTATGAGGTGGCGAAGGTGCTGAATACACCCGTGCTTCTTGCCGTGAACTGCAAGGGTGCGGCGCTGTCTGTCCTGGCGCTGCTAAAAGGATTTCTTACATTCCGCAGTGACCATAATATTGCCGGGATTATACTGAACCGGGTCTCAGGGGCCGTCTATCCGAGGATGAAGGAGATGATCGAGCAGGGACTTCTGGATATGGGATATCCGGTTCCGGTTGTAGGCTATGTACCGGAGAAGCCGGTATTTGAGGTGGGAAGCAGGCATCTTGGGCTTGTTACGCCAGAGGAGATCCGGGATCTTAAGGAAACGCTGAGGGAAGCAGGCAGGGTACTGGAGGAGACCCTTGATCTGGAACAGATCCTTAAGATCGCAGGGACGGCCCCTCCTCTCAGTGCGGGAGCGGAGGCTGCGAAGAAGTCTCAGACGCTTCCGGAAGGGGAGAGGGTCAGACTGGCTGTTGCCCGTGACCTTGCCTTTGGATTTTATTATAAGGATAACCTGAAACTTTTAGAGGAGTTGGGCTGTGAGCTTGTTTTTTTCAGTCCCCTTACAGACAGCAGCCTGCCGGAAGGAATCAGCGGGCTTTTACTGGGAGGGGGGTATCCTGAGCTCTATGCCAGGCCGCTGTCTGAGAATCAGACACTGAGGCAGGAGATCAGAAAACTGCTGGATAAGGGACTTCCCTGTCATGCCGAATGCGGCGGCTTCATGTATCTGCATGAGTCCATGGAGGGAGAAGACGGGAAATTCTATGAGATGACAGGCTTTATAGAAGGAGAGGCAGTCCGCAGGAACCGTCTGGTGCGGTTTGGATATATTGAGATCGAAGGTGCTTCGGACGGCGTGTATCTTTCCAGAGGAGAGAGATTAAGGGGGCATGAATTTCACTACTGGGACAGCAGCAGCAACGGGGATGGCTGTATCGCCAGGAAGCCGGGCCGGGATACGTCATGGAGCTGTATCCACATGGACGGACATGTATTTGCAGGATTTCCGCACATACATTATTATTCCAATATCCGTTTTGCAGAAAGGTTTGTCAGGCAGATGAGAAGATTTCAGAACAGGTGAGTTTTAGAAGAGAGGAGTAACTGTGAAGAGATTCATGCAAGGCTATACGAAGCAGTTACTGAAGAGGGAATAAAAGTGTACAGAGAAGAGATATGTAAGAGAATAGAACCAGCAGATGTAGAAAGTATGGAACAGGCAGGAAGGCACTGGCTGTCTATGGGGAAGCCTTTATTCAGTCTCGGCAGCCTGGAAGATGCAGTCATCCGGATTGCAGGGATAAAAGGAACAGCAGATTACCATCTGGATAAAAAGGGACTGATTATCATGTGTGCGGATAACGGGGTAGTGGAAGAGGGCGTTACACAGACCGGACAGGAGGTAACGGCTATCGTTGCAGACAACTTCACAAAGGGGATGACGAGTGTGTGCCTCATGAGTGAGGTGGCAGGGGTGGATCTGTATCCGGTGGACATTGGAATGGCGGTTGATGTTCCGTCTGTTACGAGGGCAGACCGGAAGGTGGCATGGGGAACCAGGAATTTTGCAAAGGAGCCGGCCATGACGGGGGACCAGGTATGGAAGGCGATCCATACCGGTATCCGTATGGTATCTGAATTAAAGGAGCAGGGATACGAGATCCTTGCCACAGGTGAGATGGGAATCGGAAATACCACAACAAGCAGTGCAGTTGCCTGTGTACTGCTTGGTGAACGGGTGGAAGATCTGACGGGCAAGGGCGCCGGACTGGATTCGAAGGGACTGCAGAATAAGATTGCAGTGATAAAGGCAGCTATCAGGAAGCACAGACCAGATCCAGGGAATGCGGTGGATGTTCTCGCCAAGGTCGGAGGGCTTGATCTGGCCGGGCTGGCCGGAGTGTTTCTGGGAGGAGCGATCTACCGGATCCCGGTTGTGATCGACGGACTGATTTCCTCTGTGGCTGCTCTGTGTGCGGTGAGAATCGCAGAGCAGGCAAGAGATTACATGCTTCCCTCCCATGTTTCCAACGAGCCGGGAGGGCAGGTGATCTTAAAGGCGCTGGGCTTTTCCCCCTTCCTTACCTGCGGAATGTTCCTGGGGGAAGGAAGCGGGGCAGTGGCGCTGATGCCGCTTCTTGATATGGCGCTTAAGGTGTACCGGGAGATGGCAACCTTTGAGGAGGCAGCCATAGAGAAATACGAAATACTGCATTAACGATGATATAAAATCTGGAGGAGAAAACAATGGTAGTACTGCAGTCCCTGATTATCGCATTGTCCATGTATTCCAAGATTCCCATGCCGCGGATTGAGTGGACGAAGGAAAATACGAGGCATGTCATGTGTTTCTTTCCGGTAGTCGGAATCATTACGGGTATTTGTGTATGGGGAGTTGGAACCTTTTTGCTGGAACATGATTGTGGAGCGCTGTTCTTCTCTACCGTAATGACACTGCTTCCTATTGTCATTAACGGAGGGATCCATATGGACGGGCTTCTGGATACCATTGATGCAGTCAGTTCCTATGGGGACAGGGAACGCAGGCTTGAGATCCTGAAGGATTCCCATGCCGGAGCATTTGCAATTATCGGTGCAGGCTGTTACTTTACCGCCTGTCTGGGGCTCTGGAGCGAGGTGACGCTCCAGATGCTTCCCACAATTGCCTGTGGATATGTTCTGTCCCGGGGAATGAGCGGACTGGCGATTCTTACGTTCCCGTCAGCATCAAAGAAGGGGCTGGCCAGGACGTTTAAGGAAGGAACAGAGAAGCTTCATGCCATGATCCTGTTTCTGTTCTTTATCCTGGTTCCGGCCGGAGCCATATTGCTTTTGTCACCGGAGTCCGGAGTGCCTGCGCTTGTGGGGGCGGCGCTTGTATTCATCTACTATCGTGTGATGGCAGTGCACAGGTTCGGGGGCGTGACAGGCGACCTGGCAGGGTATTTTCTTCAGCTTTGTGAGCTTGCCATCCTTGGCTTTGTGGTGATGGGAGGAATGCTTTTATGAAAATTATACTGATCCGGCATTTTATGACACAGGGGAATTTAGAGCATCGCTATATCGGAACAACGGATGAACCGCTTCTTCCGGGACAGGCCATAAGCCATGACTATCCTGAGGCAGAGGCAGTGGCTGTAAGTCCCCTGAAACGTTGTGTGGAGACGGCAGGAATCATCTATCCCGGTACGAGGAGTTATGTCTGTAAGGAACTCAGGGAATGTGATTTTGGCCTGTTCGAGAACCAGAGTTACGGACAGCTTAAGGATCATCCTGCTTACCAGGAATGGCTCCGGTCCGGCGGAAGGGTCCCTTTCCCGGGAGGGGAGGGAATGGATGAGTTCTGTGACAGATGTGTGAAGGGGTTCTGCCGCATGGCAGAGAAGTTTATGGAGGAATCCATGGAAGCTGCGGCATTTGTTGTACACGGGGGAACCATCATGGCCATCCTTGACCGTCTGGCAGGGCATGAGGAGGGCTTCTATCACTGGCAGGTAAAGAACGGGGAAGCATACCGGGCGTGCCTTTGTGAGAAGGAGTGGAGAAGCGGCATAAGGAGATTGACGGAGATAGAAAAATTATGAGAATTATTGTAATTGTCATACTGGCATTTTTACTGGACCTGATATTGGGAGACCCGGTGTGGCTGTACCATCCGGTCCGGATCATCGGACTTCTGATTTCCGGGCTTGAGAGGATCCTGCGTAAAGTGGCAGGGGAGTCGGAAAAAGAGCTTTTATTTGCCGGAGGCCTTCTGTGGATTCTGGTAAGCAGCATATCCTTCGGGGCATCAAAAGGACTGCTTCTTCTGGCCGGGGCAGTGCATCCGGTTCTGGCATCTGCCCTGGAGGTATTCTGGTGTTACCAGCTTCTGGCGGCAGCTTCCCTTAAGAAGGAGAGCATGAAGGTGTATGAGAAACTTAAGGAGGGGGACCTGGCAGGGGGCAGGCAGGCGGTATCCATGATTGTGGGAAGGGATACCATGAACCTTACGGAAGACGGGGTGGTCAGGGCAGCAGTGGAGACGGTTGCCGAGAATACTTCGGACGGGGTGACTGCGCCCATGCTCTATATGCTGATTGGCGGCGCCCCTCTTGCATTTCTTTACAAGGCAGTGAATACGATGGATTCCATGCTCGGATATAAGAACGACAGATATCTGTATTTTGGCAGGGCGGCGGCTAAGATGGACGATGTGTTTAATTTCCTTCCGGCCAGGCTCTCGGCTCTGCTTATGACGGCGGCAGCATTTCTATGCGGCATGAATGCGAAGCTGGCATGGAAGATCTACCGGCGGGACCGGTATCACCACGCAAGCCCGAACTCAGCCCAGACTGAGGCTGTATGTGCCGGTGCACTGGAGGTACAGCTTGCAGGAGATGCATATTACTTTGGAAAATTATATGAGAAGCCATTTATAGGGGATCCGGTCCGCCCGGTCTGTCCGGAGGATATCCCTCTTGCCTGCCGCCTGATGTATGGGACAGCCCTGCTGACTTTGATACTGGGCGCAGGGCTCCGGTGGATGGCGTTCTGCATGTAGAGGAGGCGGCAGATTGAATGGAATACCAGCATGGCGGCGACGTCTATACATATGAAGGAATGATTGATTTTTCGGCAAATATTAACCCACTTGGTCCTGGCAGCGCGGTGGTGCAGGCAGCCCATGATGCTCTTGACCGTATGACCCAGTACCCGGATGCAAGGTGCAGAAGACTTAAGAAAGCACTTGCAGGGAGACTGGGGATGGAGGAGGAATACTTTATATTTGGAAATGGAGGGGCGGAGCTGATCTTTTCCCTGGTTCTGGCAGAACGGCCGAAAAAGGCAGTGCTCCTGGCACCGTCCTTTCTGGAATACAGGCAGGCGCTGCAGGCAGTGGATTGTGAGATCACCCTGTTTCCCCTCCGTGAGTCTGCAGATTTTCAGCCTGGGGAGGAGTATCTGGACTGTCTTAAGGAAGAGACTGACATGATTTTCTTATGCTCACCCAGTAATCCGGTAGGGAATGTAATTGAGCATAAGCTGCTGCTTCAGATCTTAGAGCGATGCAGGGACAAAAACATCCGCATGGTAATGGATGAATGTTTCTGTGAGTTTCTGGATTCCTGGGAAGAGCATACGCTGCAGGAGCAGGTCAGGGAGTACCCGGAACTGTTTATCCTGCGGGCATTTACGAAGATGTACGCCATGCCGGGCCTGAGGCTGGGATACGGGATGTGCAGCGACCAGGACCTTCTTGACCAGATGGAGCGGATGCGGCAGCCCTGGAGCGTCTCGGTCGTGGCCCAGGAGGCCGGCGAGGCTGCGCTTAGAGACAGAGAGCACCCTGTCCGGACAAGGGAATATATCAGGAGGGAGAGAGCACGGATCCTGAAGGAGCTTGACAGACTGGGGATCAGGTATTATCCTCCCATGGCAAATTATATCTTTGTCAGAAGTGAGGCTGACCTCTATGAGGAACTGAAGAGGCGGGGGATCCTGATCCGGGACTGCAGCAATTATGACGGACTGAATCGTGGATATTACCGGTTTGCAGTCAGGAAGGAAGAGGAAAATACCAGGCTTCTGGAGGAATTAAACAATATTTTTGAAAGGAGGGGGTGCAGATGGCAAAATCCATTATGATTCAGGGAACCATGTCGAATGCAGGGAAGAGTATTCTGGCTGGAGGATTGTGCCGTGTACTGGCCCAGGACGGGTATCTGGCGGCGCCATTTAAATCACAGAATATGGCGCTGAATTCTTTTATTACAAAGGAAGGGCTTGAGATGGGGCGGGCCCAGGTGATGCAGGCAGAGGCAGCAGGCGTTGATCCTGCGGTGGAGATGAATCCGATTCTGCTAAAGCCCACCAATGACACCGGATCCCAGGTGATTGTAAATGGGGAAGTGGCAGGCGTCATGTCAGCGTCAGAATATTATGAGAAGAAGCAGCAGTACATTCCGGTGATTCAGGAGGCCTACCGGAAATTAGAAGAACGATATGACGTCATTGTAATCGAAGGGGCGGGCAGCCCGGCAGAGATTAACTTAAAGGAGAATGACATTGTGAACATGGGCCTGGCAGAGATGGTGGATGCACCGGTCATTCTTGTAGGGGATATTGACAGAGGCGGCGTATTTGCACAGATTGTGGGAACAGTGGAACTTCTGGAGGAAAAGGAGCGCGCGCGTATCAAAGGAATCATTATCAATAAATTCAGGGGAGATAAGAAAATCCTGGAACCAGGACTCAGGATGCTGGAGGAGAAGACCGGGATTCCTGTCTGCGGGGTGGTTCCCTACTTTTATCTGGATATTGATGATGAGGACAGCCTGACAGAGCGGTTCGGAAAGAAGGAGGGGGGAGGAAGAATTGATATTGCCGTGATCCGTCTGCCCAGGATCTCAAACTTTACGGATTTCGCCCCTTTAGAGGGGATGGAGGACGTCTCCCTCAGGTATGTAGGCAGTGTGAGTGAATTCGGTGATCCGGATGCAGTGATGCTGCCCGGGACGAAGAATACGATTGCAGATCTTTTGTGGCTCAGACAGAGCGGGCTGGAGGCAAGGATTCAGCAGCACAGCGCAAGAGGAAGGCTTCTGTTTGGAATCTGCGGGGGCTATCAGATGCTTGGAGAGGTCATCGAGGATCCGGAGGGCATGGAGCAGCAGGGAAGTATTAAGGGAATGGGCCTGCTTCCCATGAAGACTACATTTATTCCAGAAAAGACACGGACACGGGTGAAGGGACATTTTCAGAACGTAAAAGGACTTCTTCATGAACTGAGCCAGGTGGAGATTGAAGGCTATGAGATCCATATGGGCATCTCGGATTCTTCGGAAGAAGGGATGCTGGTGCTGACAGACGAGGTAACGCACGGGGAGCCGAAGGAGGACGGGCTGTGCAGTGAACATGTGTATGGCTGCTATGTGCACGGGATTTTTGACCGGGCAGAGGCAGCAGAAGCAGTTGTGCGCGCCCTGCTTCTGCAAAAGGGCTGTCCGGCGGACCATGTGAAGGCAGTCAATATGTCAGAGTATAAAGAAGAGCAGTACAACCAGCTGGCAGATATCATCCGGGAAAATGTTGATATGCAGGCAATCCGGCGGATACTGGAAGAAAGTGCACACTGATAGAAAGGAATCGAATCGTTACTATGAGCGGACAGTTCGTCCGTGAATAGTAACTGTCTGGACGATTGCAGGAAATAAGAAATGATTCATCTTATAACAGGAGGAAGCGGCAGCGGCAAATCAGAATATGCCGAGAATATGCTGTGCCGTTACCAGAAGGAAGAAGGGGAACAGCTCATATATATTGCCACCATGTTCCCCTATGGCGAAGAGACAAAGAGGAAGATCAGGCGGCATCAGAGAATGCGCCGCGGCAAGGGTTTTGAGACCATTGAGTGCTATACCGGCCTTTCAGATCTTGTGGATACGCTGAAGGAATATGATTCTGTTTCAGTACTGATTGAATGTATCTCGAATCTGGCGGCAAATGAGCTGTACATGGAAGAAGGGGCAAAAGAGCGCACAGCCGAAGAGATTTTAACAGGGACTGAAGCAGTATGCAGGATTGCCAGAAATGTGGTCATTGTAACAAATGAAGTGTGTTCCGAAGGATTCTCCTGCAGTACGGAGATGATTCACTATAAGCAGGTCATGGGCGAGATCAACTGCTGTCTGGCAAAAAGAGCAGACCGTGTGACGGAAGTCGTATATGGGATTGCAGTGGAGGTGAAAAAGGATAGATGAAAATGATAATAGGAGGCTCCTTTCAGGGGAAACTGGAGTACGCAAAGAAGCTATATCCGGAAATTCTCTGGGCAGACGGAAGAGACTGCCCTTATGACGAAGTCAGAACCTGTGGGGGAATCTTTCACCTGGAAGCATACATCCGCCGGATTATGAAAGAGGAAGAAGACTATGGCAGGAAATATCTGGAGCTCCTGGAAGAGTTGGGAAGTATTAACCCGGAAATCGTAGTAATCAGCGATGAGATCGGATACGGACTGGTGCCCCCGGACCCCTTTGAGCGCAGATACCGGGAGACCGCCGGCCGGATCTGTACCAGGCTTGCATCCGGTGCAGAGCAGGTTGACCGCGTAGTATGCGGGATTGCCGTAACTATAAAAAATAAACTCTGAGAGAGGAGACGCAGACAATGGAACTGGAAAAAGTACTGCCAGAGGAGATAGAAAAGAGAAGCTTTGAGATCATAACAGAAGAACTGGGGGAGCACACTTTCCTGCCAGGAACAGAACAGATTGTAAAGCGCTGCATCCATACCAGCGCAGATTTCGAATACGCAAAGAACCTGGTATTTTCTGAAAACGCAGTAGACAAAATATTAGAATCCATCCGAAACGGTGCGTCTGTTGTGACAGACACGCAGATGGGAAAAGCAGGGATAAATAAGAAGAGACTAAAGGAGTACGGCGGAGAAGTACACTGCTTCATGAGTGATGAAGATGTTGCCGCAGAAGCAAAGAGACGCGGCACGACCCGGGCGGCAGTCAGTATGGAGAAGGCAGCAGCACTGGACGAGAAACTGATCTTTGCCATCGGAAATGCACCGACCGCGCTGGTCAGATTATATGAGCTGATTACAGAAGGAAAGCTGAAGCCAGAGGCAGTGATTGCAGTTCCGGTGGGATTCGTCAATGTCGTGCAGTCAAAAGAATTAATCCTGACGCTTACGGATACGCCATATATTGTGGCAAGAGGGCGTAAAGGGGGAAGCAACATCGCGGCATGCATCTGCAATGCGCTGCTGTATCAATTGGGGACGGGGTATTTTTAAAAATACCCCGTCCCCAATTAATTTTCTTGACCAATTGTTCGAAAAGTGCTAAAATGGATTTGTATTTTTTTAAGTTTTTGTTAAGATTTACTTAATCGTTAAAGGTAGAACCAGGGAATCTATATTTCCTGTTTAGTGCTACATATAAGCTAATAGAACTTAGAAAAGGAGGGAATTCATTTTATGAAGAAGAGAATATTAGCTGCTTTATTAACTCTGGCTATGACTGCTGCTATGGTAACAGGATGCAGTACGCCGAGTACAGGAGGAGACTCAGGAGAGGGCGGGGGAGATTCCGGCGCTGCTTCTGGGGAGAAGGTATTCCGCTATGCGACGAATACCGAACCGACGACTCTGGACCCGACCAAGGGACAGAGCATAGGTGATAATGAGATTCAGCATGCAATTACAGAGGGCCTTACCCGTAATACTGCAGGTGAGGTAAAACCAGGTATTGCTGAAAAATGGGAGATTTCCGACGATGGCCTTACATATACCTTCCATTTACGTGATTCAAAGTGGAGCGACGGTGAGCCGATTAAGGCTGCTGACTATGAGTTCAGCTGGAAGAGACTGGTAGATCCGGAGACAGCGAGCCCGTATGCATTTATCGGAGATTATCTGAAGAATGGTTATGCGGTTGAGACCGGCGAGAAGGATCCGTCAGAGCTTGGTGTAAAGGCAGTTGATGACAAGACCTTAGAGGTTACGCTTGAGAATCCGACCTCTTATTTCTTAAGTCTGATTGGTTCATCAGGACAGTACGCGCCGCTTCGTCAGGATATTGTAGAGAAGTATGGCACAGATTTTGCCGCAACAGCAGACAAGAATGTTTACTCAGGACCGTTCAAGATGACAAAGTCTGAGAACAATGAGTATATCTTCGAGAAGAATGAGAACTACTGGGATGTTGATTCCATTAAGCTTGACAGATGTGAGCTTTCTTATGTTGAGAAGCCGGATACACAGCTTTCCATGTATGAGGCCGGAGACCTGGATTACGTTATGGTTCCGTCAGCATATGTACCGGATTATCAGGACAAGGCTGAGAAGTTCATGAACGGTAACGTTGACTTCTGCTACATTAACTCACAGAGTGAGAACAAGGTTCTTCAGAATAAGGACTTCCGTCTGGCTCTGAATTATGCAATTAGCCGTAAGGAATACAATGACCTTGCAAATACTGGAATCTACGAGCCGTTTAACGGACTGGTATTCCCGGGACTGCAGGCAAAGGGCAAGACATATGGTGAGACTTATGAGATGAAGTCCTACCCGATCGAGGGCGACCAGGAGCAGGCAAAATCTCATCTGGATGCTGCTATGAAGGAGCTGAACATCGCATCTCCTGGAGATATTGAGATTGAGCTTACTACAACAGATGCAGAGTCCAGCAAGAAGATTGCTGAGGTTATTCAGGAGCTCTGGCAGAAATCACTGGGAATCAAGGTAAAGATCCGTCAGGTAACCTATTCAGAGATTTATGGCAATGTATTCCCGGAGCACGACTTTGAAGTTGGTTACGGCGGATGGGGCGCAGACTATGACGACCCATACAGCTATGTAGAGCTTTTCAAGGGCGACAGCTCTTATAACTACAGCCAGTTTGTGAACAAGGATCTGGACGAACTCCTTGTAGCTACACAGAAAGAAACTGATACAGACAAGCGTATGGATATGCTGAAAGAAGCAGAGCAGCTGATTCTTGACGAGGGCGCTTTCGTACCGCTTCAGGCAAGAAATATCTTCTATATGCTTGACGAAGATACAACAGGAATTAACTTCTATTACTGCAGCCTTAACATCGACTGGGTATATGCAGATGTTGCACAATAATATCAGCCAGTGCCAGTTCAGACGTCATAAACGGTGACGTCTGGCCGGCAGCATGATATTTTGAGTATTAGGAATGTGTCAGGCGGGCTTTTAGACAGGATCTTAAGGCCTGCCGGGCATCATGGTGAAAAGGGGATTCAGGAAAGAAGGAATGTTCGTCCTTTTCTGAATCTTTTTTTCGTATCTGCTATAGACTGGAGGCAGCCCGGAGAGGAGGGCCTGCCGGAATGATTATAATAGATGATTCTATCTGCATAGGAGGATAAAGGATGCTTAAGTATGTCACAAAACGAGTGGTCGCTGCGATACTGACAGTATTTGCCCTGGTGACGATCGTGTTTTTCCTGGTTCGACTGATGCCGGGTGAACCCTTTACCAGTGCAAAGCTTACAAAAGAAGTGGCGGAAAATATGAATTCTTATTATGGATTCGATAAACCTATTTTAGAGCAGTATTTTACATATATGGGGAATCTGCTTCATGGTAACTTTGGATATTCCATGAAATATACGAACAAAACTGTAAACTATATTATAGGACAGACATTTCCATTTTCTGCGGATCTCGGTATCCGTGCACTGTGCCTTGCGGTTTCCATAGGTCTGGTGCTCGGTATTATAGCCGCAAGGAACAGAGGGAAAAAATTAGACTTTGCCTGCGTGCTCATCGCAATTGTCGGCACCAGTATTCCGGATTTTATTATGGGAGCCCTTCTCCAGTATTTCTTTGGAATTAAGTGGGGCCTGCTTCCGGTGGCAAAATATCTTGGCTTTGAATATACAATTCTGCCTGCCTGCGCCCTGGCGTTCTATACGCTTGCTTCTGTCTCGCGTATTATGCGTTCCAGTATGCTGGAGGTAACATCCCAGGATTATATCAAGACGGCCCGTTCAAAAGGATTGTCAGAGCTGCGCATTACGTGCAAGCATCAGATCCGCAACGCAATTATGCCGGTTATGACGGTTCTTGGCCCTACGGTGGCGTCCGTACTGACTGGTACATTCGTAATTGAGGCGATCTTTGCAATCCCCGGAATGGGTAAATATTACGTGGAAAGTGTCAATAACAATGACTATGCCATGATCCTTGGAATGACGGTGTTCTATGGCTGCTTCCTCGTGCTTTGTAACTTAATAGTTGATATTCTGTACGGCGTGGCTGATCCGCGTGTACGTATTGGAAAAAGGTAGGTGGGCAGGATGGCAGAACTTAATAAGGATATGTTTGTAATAAAAGGAAAGAACATAACGAAGATGGAATCCATCAGCAGGCCGTCACTCTCCTTCTGGCAGGATGCGTGGAGAAGACTTCGGAAAAACCGTGCGGCATTTGTCGGATTATGTATTATTGTCCTCTATGCACTGCTTGCTGTTTTTGCTCCTATGTTCAGTAAATATGGATTTTCTGACATGGATACTGCTGCGATGCATGCCAGTCCGTCGGCAGCCCACTGGCTTGGATGTGATGCTACAGGACGTGACCAGTGGGTACGTATCTGGATGGGGGCGAGGACGTCTCTTGCAATTGGTCTGTTTTCCGCATTCATTAATATGTGCGTGGGCGCTGTGATTGGAGGCCTGTGTGGATATTACGGCGGGAAACTGGATATGATTATGATGCGTGTGGTAGATATTTTATATGGTATTCCGAGCCTGATTATTACCATTCTCGTTATGCTGGTTCTGGGTAAAGGCGTGGCGCCGCTGATTATCGCTCTCTGCGTGGTAGGATGGATCGGAACCTGCCGCTTTGTCCGGGGTGAGGTATACCGGCTGAAGGAGCAGGATTTTGTCATGGCAGCGAAGGTGCTTGGCATCCCGGACTTTATTATCATTATTCGTCACATAATTCCGAATATTCTTGGAATGCTTGTTACGAATCTCTGTATGGCAATTCCGGGAGCGATCTTCCAGGAGGCGTTCTTAAGCTACATAGGCCTTGGTATTGCACCGCCGAACTGCAGCTGGGGAGTTCTTGCAAAAGAGGGAATCCAGTATCTCAGGATTCATCCCCATGAGATTATTATTCCTGCATTCTTTATCTGTACTACGATGCTTGCGCTGAATCTTCTGGGTGACGGTATGCGGGATGCAGTTGACCCGAAGCTTCGGGGAACGGAATAGGAGGAGCGAATGATGGCAGAAAAAGAAAACATTCTTGAATTAAAAAATGTAGTATATTCCTTCCATACCTACGGCGGAGAGGTTAAGGCAGTGCGGGATGTAAGCTTTGAGGTCCGCAAGGGAGAGATCCTGGGTATTGTGGGGGAATCCGGCTGTGGAAAGAGCGTAACCGCCCAGTGCATCCTGAGGCTGAACCCGGAACCGCCAGGATTCTTCGGAGGCGGAGAGATCCTCTTTAAGGGCCAGGATATCTTAAAGATGTCCAATAAGGAGATCCGCAAGATCAGAGGCGGGGAGATTGGCTTTGTATTTCAGGATCCCATGACCTCTCTGAATCCGACCATGAGAGTCGGAGCGCAGATTGAGGAGGTATTCCTGGGACGTACGGGTGTGACGAAAAAGGAAGTAAAGGACCGCGCCCTTGAGATTATGAAGCTGGTAGGAATCTCTGATGTAGAGAAGCGTTACAGACAGTATCCCCATGAATTATCCGGTGGTATGAAGCAGCGTATTATGATCGCCATTGCTCTCGTAAGCCGCCCGAGCCTGATCATCTGTGATGAGCCCACAACTTCACTGGATGTAACAATCGAAGCGCAGATTCTGGATCTTCTGCTGGATCTTCGGGAGAAGCTTGGAACATCTATCATCATGATTACTCACGACCTGGGCGTCATCGCAAGACTCTGTGACCGCGTTATTGTAATGTATGGCGGGAAGGTTGTAGAGAGAGGTACGGCAGATGAGCTGTTCTATGATACGGCGCATCCATACACGAAGGGACTGATGAATTCGATCGCAAAGCTTGACACAGCTAAGGGTGAGAAGCTTCAGCCTATTGAGGGAACTCCTCCGGATCTGTTCTCCCCTCCGGTCGGATGTCCGTTTGCAGCAAGATGCGACTACTGTATGGACGTCTGCAATGAGATGCCTCCGGAAGTATACCAGCTTACGGATGAGCATGCAACCTGCTGCTGGCTGCAGCATGAGATGGCGCCGGATAATGATATGAAGAAAAAACCGGAGAAGAAAGGAGAGGTAAGATAATGGCAAATGAGACAAAACAGCCTCTCGTACAGGTAAAGGAATTATGTAAGTATTTCCACGTCAGCCGCACGGCGGAGCTCAAAGCAGTAGACGGGGTGAGCTTCGATATCTATAAAGGCGAGACAGTCAGTCTGGTTGGGGAATCCGGGTGTGGAAAGTCTACAACCGGAAGATGTATGATTCGTCTGTATGAGCCTACAAAAGGCCAGGTAATCTATGACGGGAAGGATATTACAAAGCTTTCGAAGGAGGAGCAGAAGGCATTCTGTAAAAAGGTGCAGATGATCTTCCAGAATCCTTATGCATCCCTGAATCCCCGTATGACAGTAAAGGAGATTGTAGGCGAGGGTCTTAAGCAGCATGGAATGTCCCGGGAGGAAGTGGACAAGAAGGTGGAGGCTCTCCTGGAGACCGTAGGCCTTAACAAGGACCATATGTCAAGGTTCCCCCACGAATTCTCCGGCGGACAGAGACAGAGGATCGGCATTGCCCGTGCCCTTTCGGTTGACCCGGAATTCATTATCTGCGATGAGCCGATCTCCGCACTGGACGTATCCATCCAGGCGCAGGTTATCAATATGCTGAAGAATCTGCAGGAGACCATGGGGCTTACCTATCTGTTCATTGCGCATGACTTAAGCGTTGTAAAATATATCTCAGACAGGGTTGTGGTAATGTACCTTGGAACACTGGTGGAAACTGCGGAGACGGAGGAACTCTATGCAAATCCGGTTCATCCGTACACAAAGGCGCTGCTTTCAGCCATTCCGGAGGCGGATCCGAAGAAGGCAAAGGCCAATGAGCGTATTCCGATTAAGGGTGAGATTCCAAGTCCCATTAATCCGAAGAACTGCTGCAGATTTGCCGAGAGATGCCAGTATGCCACAGACCGGTGCTTTTCGGAGATGCCGAAGCTCCGTGAGGTTGCTCCAGGACATATGGCAGCATGCCATCTCCTTGACAAATAGTGCAATTGGGGACGGGGTATTTTTCACCTCAAACGCTCCACTGGAGCCTTTGAGGTGCGCTATGGCGAAAAATGCCCCGTCCCCTTATCGTCAGCTTTATCCGACTTATCCGTATCGGCAGGCCGCCAGGCCATGCCAAAGTTGATGTCTTTAAATAAAGCGGCTAAGCCTGTAATCTGTTTCAGTCTTAGAATCTCATCCTTATCCATTCCCAGATGCTTTGAGATCCATGCATCTGAGCGTCCTAATTCATGCAGCTCCCGTACAATATTGCTCATCAGATCCACATCATGACTTCCCCTGGCGCGGTTATGACGGATGGTGCTTGCCATTCTGTGATCCAGGGGCTTGTTGATGACAGAGACAGGGAGAAGCCCGTGCTCCCGTTCGTATATATCCGGATATTCCAGCATGATGCGGTAGCGGTGGAATCCGTCTACAATAATATAGCTGTCATCCTCCTTATCATAATAGCATACAACGGGCATGGTATATCCGTCTGCCTTAATGCTGTCATAGAGAAGCCGCATTTCGGGAGGGGCAACGGTGTTGGGATTATAGGTGTTTGGCTTAATCTTTTCAATTGGCACAGCGGTTACACTGTAGACAGGACTCTTACGCATCATAATTCATCTCCTCAATACCTTTGTATTTTTCTTTTATTTCATTGATTCTCTTTTGCTGCTCCCGGTTCATGCCAAAACCCATGAAGCGGCAGATATGGTCGTTTTTCAGAATGCAGTAGCACATACGCTTCCAGCTGGGGACGTCCCTGGAGGATTTGATGTCATCTGTATTGTCGGGAATACTTTCCAGAAATATAATCCTGGACTTTTTGTTTAAAGTATAGTTTGAAACACCGTTTCTTTTAATCTTGTATCCATGCTCTTCCAGCTCTTCAATCGTCTCCTCATCAAGGCCGCCTCCGGTTTTATGCCAGAACTCAATGGAAGAGTTGAACTTTTTGGCATAATTGTTGCGCAGTCTCGCCGGAAGAGTGTCAAGAAGGAACATTGTGTAGGATTTCCATGTATGGCCCGCAGGAAGTGTAACATTCCGGTAGCCCATGGCCTTTGTCCTGCCGTAGAGGGCACCGAAATTTGCTCCGCGGACCCTCCCCACAAGCTTTACCCAGATTTCGGGGTCAATAACCCGGTACAGGTTCAGGGAATCTTTAGAGTAATCATTGAATGGAGAAGCTACACGCATTTGTGACACCGTAAGTCCGGCCTTATAATAGAGATCGTACAGATGATTATAGTCATACTGGAATAAATAATTTGCATGCCAGATATCCTCTGTGGACCAGTCATACAAAGGTGAGGCGCACCACACGTCCTTGAACTGTTTTGTAATCCAGCATTCATCCTTGTAGCCGTATTTCTTATTTAAGACGCCGCTGTACCGCTGCAGGGACTCATCGGCGCGGATGCCGAGAAGACAGACCGTTTTCTTCCTCCCATGGGACATGCGGTACCATCGGCCGAACTGCTTGGCCAGATCCTCCTGATGCATTTTATAGTGATAGGTAAACATGGGATTATTCTCCAGATTGATGACGTATTCCTTATCAGGCATCTTGCGTACCCAGGCGCTTTTTTTCTTGTCATCCCAGGGATACCAGTACATTTCGTAGCTGCTCAGCGCAGTCCTTGTAGCCATGGGGAGGCAGACCCAGTAAGGTTCCACTTCATGCTTAATGCTTTCAAAAGTCCGTTCTACATATTCGGTGGTCACAGTGTACTGGGCTTCAAAGTCCTGGTGGAAGACACCAAGCCTTTTCCATGGGAAATGCTTCCGCTGGTAATCCAGTACCATATTAAGAAGCAGCCCGCTGTCTTTTCCGCCTGAAAAGGAGATATAGATATTGTCAAATTCCTCAAAAATAAGTTTCATCCGCTTTAAAAATGCCTCATAAACATTTTCACTTAAGTATTCACGTTCCAAGTTTTAAACACCCCACGATCTTTTGTGAATAAATATGGTAAAAATTTCCAGTGCCTGTAAAATAATTTAACACATATTGAAACAAGATTCAAGACCGCGCATTCCGTAAGAATGTGATTCAGTTACTATTCACACTATAGCTTTAATGCATAGAGGACTCCGCACAGGGTATCAATTCCGGAGGAATGTCCGATTTTTGAGAACATAGAAAGAATTTCTCCAGGGGAAGGCTGGTGCCTCAGTGTATTGACGGCCAGGCTGTACTGCCCTTTGAGGGCGCAGGAAAGAAAAGCGGCACTGATATCCACAGTGTCGGCAAGACGGCTGTAAATTCCTTCTCTTAAGGCCCGGCAAAATTCATGATTCTCCTGGCCTGTCAGAGTGAGCCCTGCCAGGACCCCGCACAGAAAATCATCGCCTCCCGGCGTGAGCCCGCCTCCCAGGCCGATCAGTGAGGTCAGGCGGCTTCCGGCTTCCTGATATTTTTGCTGACGGTACAGCTCTTCACATTCCCTGATAATTTTTTTTGCTGTAAGGAGGATCAGGGACAGTTCTCTTTCTGGTTCCCCATAAAATATGGAATCAAAGCCGCCTGTTTCTGTGCCTGAGAGAACCGCATTTATGCTTCCGGCCAGATACAGGCGGAATTCCCCGGTCTTGGGTGCATCTACAGGGCGAAGCAGAAGATTGTGTCTGTCTGCGCCGGCACAGGAGATGACACAGGATTTCTCTGGAGAGCAGATTTCTATCTGGCTTCCTGACAGGTGTACAGGGGTTCCTGCTTTTATGGAGAGGAGCTCCATATCATGCGCAGAAAGCTCTGTAATCAGGCTGATGGGAGACAGAGGCGAATCTACGGCCTGAAGTGCTATGAGTTCCTTTCCGAGGCTGAGATTGATGGTTTTCCGGTAAACGGAATGTACGACTCCGTTTTTTGATTTTTTTAAGATTCCTGCGGCATAATCCGACATTGTGATAATAGAAAATTTCATGGAAGCAGATCCCCTTTCTACTGTATTCATTGTTATTTATTTGGCAATATTTATGATAGATATGTTATCAGAAGTGGAATAAAAAAACAATTGGGAAATATTAAAAAGTGGTTGCTAAAATTTTAATTTTTTTTGTACATATTTTAATCGGAACATGTCGTAATATGAGATGATTTGAATAGATATTCTTCAAAATTTATGAAACAGCGTTTGTTTTTGTCTATATTTCACAAAAAAAGAGTTTCATATTTGATAATTAATGATATTGTGCTTTGCATGATTTTGCATTAAAATACATATAGGATGTTAAAAAAGGGTTGACCAGTTGTTTTTTAAATTTTTAAGGAGGTACAGTACATGTACGATTTAGTGATTCGAAATGGAAAACTAGTAACTCCGGACCGTATCTATGAAGCAGACATTGCCATCACGGATGGAAAGTATGCTGCATTTTTTGCGCCCGGAACCGAGGCGGAAGCGAAGGAGACAATTGATGCAAAGGGCAATTACGTGTTCCCGGGAATTATCGACTGTCATGCGCATCTGAATGAGCCTGGCTTTGAGTACAGAGAGGACTTTGAGACAGGGTCACGGGCAGCAGCTGTGGCAGGCTGTACGACACTGATCGATATGCCGCTCAACAATGATCCGTCTCTTATGAACAAAGAAATCTTTGATCTTAAGATGGGCAGGATCAGCAAACACTCTGTTGTTGACTACGCGCTCTGGGGCGGGCTTGTAGGTGACTATGACGACAAGCCGGGTTCCGTAAAGAACAACATGAATGACCTGGTAGACCTGCATAACTGCGGCGTTGCCGCTTTCAAAGGATTTACCTGCCCTAACGGCGACCTGTTCCCCACAGTGAACATGGGAAATGTCCGTAAGGCGCTTGAGATCTTAAAGCCATATGGTGCTTTGTGCGGTTTCCACTGCGAAGAGTACGGCCAGGTGCTGGAGAGAGAGAAGGAAGCAAAGGCAAAGGAAGGCCAGACAAACGAGCAGAAGATCCGTGATTTCCTGGATTCCCATGATGTATGGACAGAGTATGTTGCTACAAAGAATGTGATTGACATGGCGAGAGCTACAGGTGGGCGTGTACACATCTGCCATGTAAGTCATCCGATGGTAGCACAGGTTGTAAAGGACGCCATCCATGAAGGGCTTCCGATCACGGCTGAGACTTGTCCTCACTACCTTGGATTTACAGAGGACTTCGTATTCGAAAAGGGCGCTCCGGCAAAATGTACGCCGCCGATGCGTACAAAGGAAGATATGGAAAAGCTCTGGGACTATGTTCTTGACGGAACCCTGTCCTGCGTAGGAAGCGACCATTCTCCGGCAGCAGATGAGGAGAAGGATAATGCAACAAAGGATATCTGGCATGCATGGGGCGGACTGAACGCAATCCAGTTCTTCCTTCCGATGATGTTCGATATGGTTGTGAATAAGAAGGGATTAAGCCCGACTTTAATCGCAAAGGTTATGGATTACAATCCGGCGAAGATCTTCGGCCTGTACGGACGCAAAGGTGCATTTGAGCTTGGATTTGACGGCGATATCGTGATCGTAGATCCTGAGAAGGCATGGAAAGTAGACCAGACGAAGCTTCTTACCAAGGGTCATGTATCCTGTTTCGACGGACAGGAAGGAAAGGGAGCTCCGACATGTACCATCATCAGAGGTAAAGTAGTTGCAGCTGATGGCATGTACAAAGATGAAGCAGTAGGATATGGCGAGTATATCACGCCGGTAAAATAACTGTGAGAGTACTGAGCAGTTACTATAAAAAAGGAGAGAGATTATGAGTGATGTAAATAACGAAAAGAAACAGGCCAGCTCAATTGCCCCGATTAAAAAGGAAGACCGGATCATGAGTTGGGGCTCCAATACCATGTTATGGCTCGGCGGATGTATTTCCATCGGTACCTTATCCATGGGTTCAGCCCAGCTTGAAAACGGACTTAACCTGCTGCAGTTATTCCTTGCGGTATTAATCGGTTCCACCATTCTGGTTGTTGGTATTGCATGTAATGACCAGTTTTCCTATGTAACAGGCGCGCCTTATGCAGTACAGCTTAAGATGTCCTTTGGTACAAAGGGAAGTATTGTTCCTGTATTCATAAGAGGTCTTCCGGCGATTGTATGGTATGGCTATCAGACATGGCTTGGAGGTACGGCTATTAATAATATCTTCCGTGCATTCGGACTGGATATTCAGTATGGATATGTCATCTTCTTTGTTTTGTTCCAGCTGGTTCAGATCTTCCTTTCCACAAAGGGATTCCAGGGAGCAAAATGGGTTGGAAATATTGGCGGCGTGGTTATTACGGTTGCTATGCTTTACCTGTTATACCTCTGCCTGACAACACAGTGGGATGCAATTTCCGCGAACCTTCTTGGTATCGAAGGAACATGGGGGATGCCGTTCGTGGCAGCGATCATTGCATTCTTCGGCAACAGTACAACGGTTATGCTGAATGCCGGCGACTACTCACGAGAAGTAAAAGACGGCTATTCAAGCCCTGTACGTGGAATTTCCTATTTCCTCGCTATGGTTCCTGCAACCGTACTTCTTGGTATGATCGGCGCTATGGCATGCTCTGCAACAGGTGTTGCAAACCCGATCAATGCATTTTATGAGATGGTTGACAGCAAGCTTGTTCTCGTTGTAACTCTGTGCTTCATTATTATGGCCCAGTTATCAACAAACCTTGCGTCTAACGTAATCCCGCCGGCATATGCATTTATGGATGTATTTAAGATGAAGCACCGGACAGCAGTTATTATTGTTGGTATCCTTGCGGTATGTACCTGTCCATGGGTTCTGACAAATGACAGCTCTGCAGCAGGCCTTGCTCTGTTTACAAAGATTTACACCGCATTCTTCGGACCAATCTTTGCAGTACTGATTACGGATTACTTTATTCTCCACAGAAGAAAGATCTCCGATTCTTTACTGAAAGATCTGTACAATGAAGAAGGACAGCATAAGGGCGTGAACTGGGCGGCAATTATTGCCATTGCAGTAGGCGCTGTGATCGGTCTGTTTAATGTTGACATTTCCTTCTTTACAGCTACGATTCCGACGGCTATTATTTTCTATTTTGGTATGAAGATTATGCCGTCATGCGCGAACTTCAGAAAGGGTACGACATTAGATAAATAATGGACGAAAAAAAGTCAGTGGAAGAGTATATGGCGGAGCTTGGGGATATTGTATTGCTGGAGGAGTCGCTTTGCAGGCAGAAAAAGACTGCAGAAGCATATGCGGACTATACCTATATTCCCAGGGAGCCGCCGCAGTACAGGAACAGGGCTTCCCTGGGCATGATCTCGCTTTCAGTTACCTGGGTGCTGTTTGATATCTTTGCTTTTTTTATGGGGTATACGAAGATCGGCATTGGCGCATCGGTATTTACAGCTGCTCTTGTCATTTTCTTCCTTGTATTAAAAATGCGGGGGACGAAGGCTTACCAGAAGCTTCTGAGGGAATATGAGGAGTACTGCCATGCATATGAGCTGGTGAAGCTTCTGGAGGAACCGCAGCAGCGTACAAGAAGGATGCTTGAAAGCCTTTATAAGAAGAGTGCAGTTTATGACAGATACCAGAATCTAAACGCGGTATGTGCCATACAGGATTATCTGAGATCGGGCAGGGCTTCGTCCATTTACGGACCAGAGAGCGTCTACAGACTGTACGATAAGGAGGTCCAGAAGGGAAACGTCCCGGATAAGAGACGGGAGATTGAATGTGAGGTTCACTCAGTGGAGCAGATTCCTGAATACTGCCAGGAGACGAAACGTCTTCTGGATGAAATAGAAAAGAGAAATGAAAAACAAGGAGGCTAAAATTATGTATGATGTATTGGTGAAAAACGGTAAGATCGTTACTGCTGATTCTGTCATAGAAGGAAATGTTGCAATAAAGGACGGTAAGATTGCGGCAGTCCTCACAGCAGGCGATGAGCCGGAGGCAGCAAAGGTGATCGATGCGGCAGGGAAGTATGTATTCCCAGGAGCAATTGATACCCATGCACACCTCAATGATCCGGGCTTTGAATGGCGTGAGGATTATGAACACGGAACAGCAGCGGCTGCTCTTGGCGGATATACGACCGTGATCGACATGCCTCTTCAGAATGATCCGTGTATGACCAATGCGGAAGCATTTGATTTTAAACAAAATAAGGTTTCCCCCAATGCGTATGTTGATTTCTGCTTCTGGGGCGGACTTACAAGCTATAATTTTAATGACTTAAAAGATCTGGATGAGAAGGGATGCGTATCCTTCAAGTCCTTCATCGGGCCGGTATCCCCGGACTATGAGTCTTTGAATTACGGCCAGGCTTTAGAAGCCATGGACATCATTAAGCAGTTCGGCGGCCGTGCAGGCTTCCACTGTGAGGACTATGCGATCATCAAGAACCAGGAGAAGAGGATGAAGGAGGCCGGACGCAATGACTGGAAGGCATTCCTTGAATCCCGCCCGGTGATTGCAGAGATTGTTGCAACCGATGCGATTATTGAGATTGCAAAGGCCACAGGCTGTAAGGCTCACATCTGCCATGTATCCCACCCGGCAGTTGCGAAGAAGATCAAGGCAGCACAGGATGAGGGGTATGATATTACAGCAGAGACCTGTACACACTACCTGACCTTCAGCAATGAAGATGTCATAGAAAAAGGACCACTTTACAAGTGTGCGCCGATTCTTCAGCCCAAAGAGGCGGTTGAGGAGATGTGGGAGTATGTAAAGGCAGGCGTATTCAGCGGAATCGCATCTGACCATTCCCCGTGCTCCTATGACGAGAAGTACAATGAGATTCTCGGCAACAAGATTGAGACAGTCTTTGACGTATGGGGCGGATGCTCCGGCATCCAGAGCGGTTTCCAGGCAGCATTCAGCGAAGGTGTTGTAAAACGCGGCGTATGCCCGACCGTATTAGCGAATGCTATGTCCGTACTGCCTGCGAAGGCATTCGGAATCTATGGAAAGAAAGGCGACATTAAGCCAGGCTTTGACGCGGATCTTCTCATTGTTGACCCAGAGAAGGAATGGGAGATTACAGAGGATTCCCTTCTGTATGTCAATAAAATCTCAGCCTTTGTGGGCTTGAAGGGAAAAGGAATTCCGGTTATGACGCTGGTACGCGGCAATGTCATCGCAGAAGACGGCAAGATTGTTGGCGAAAAGGGAACCGGCGAACTGGTGAAGAAGCTGAAATAATTTGCTCCGGGCGGGGAATCTCTGGTACTGCGCTGCAGAATTCACCGTTAATTACGCAGGGCTGTGCTGGCCCCGCGCCCGGGACATACAAGAGAAATAAGGAGAGAGTGAAAGAATGAGTATAGTTGATAATAAAAACTTAAATCCGGAACTGGTCAAGAATGTGGATCCGGATCTGCAGCCGACTAAGAAACGTATTATGGGAACCCTGTCTTATGCGGCAAGCTTTATGGGAGGATGTGTATCCATCGGTACATTTTCCATGGGTGCCGGACTGATCGGAGCCCTGACAGTAACACAGGCAATCCTGGCAATGGTAATCGGGTGTCTGGTTATCGCTATTGCCCTTGCGATTATCGGCGAGTGCGGACATACATACGGCATCCCCTTCACCGTTCAGCTCAGGAGCAGCTTTGGTACGACCGGCGTTAAGATCCCCGGCGTTCTGCGCGGGCTTCCGGCGATTGTATGGTTTGGCTTCCAGAGCTGGGTAGGTGCAGGCGCCATCAACAGCTGCCTGAATATCCTTTTCGGAATCAGTAACCTTCCGGTTGTATATGCACTGTTTACCCTTCTGCAGGTACTGCTTGCAATCAAGGGCTTCGAGGGAATCAAATGGCTTGAGAACATTTCCTGCGTATTTATTATAGCAATCCTGATCTACATGCTGTATGTAGTAAATACACAGTTCTCCTCAGAGATCGGGGACGTATTCTCCGGCATCAAGGGAACATGGGGCATGCCGTTCTGGGCAGCAACCACGTCCTTCCTTGGAATTTATTCCACGATGATCATCAATGCGTCCGACTATTCACGTAACGCGACAGATGACATTAAACCTGTGAAGGCAGCAAGTATCTATACCGTAGCAATCCTTCCTGTAACCCTGTTCATGGGTCTGATCGGACTTCTTGTAACAGCAGCAACAGGAAACAGCGACCCGGTAGTAGTATTCTCCACCACAATGGGAAGCAAGGTCCTCACAATCGTAACCCTGCTCTTCATCGCATTTGCACAGGTTACAACAAACGTACTGAACAATATCGTTCCGCCGGCATACGTGCTGATGGAGTCCTTCAAGATGAAATGGACACATGCTACGATCCTTGTAGGCGTGCTCTCCGCATGCGTAATGCCATGGAAACTGGTTACAGACGAATCCGCAGCAGGACTGAATCTCTTCACACAGTTCTACTCCGCATTCCTCGGACCAATCTTTGCAGTCATGGCAGTAGATTACTTCATTCTTCGTAAGAAGAAACTGGATATCAATGACATGTATGACAAACAGGGATGCTTCAAGGGAATTAACTGGGCAGCAGTCATTGCGATTATCTTCGGATCCCTGTGCTCACTGCTGGTAATGCAGCTATCCTGGTATGTGAGCCTGATTCCTACAGGAGTGGCTTATTACCTGCTGATGAAAGTCATGCCGACATCAAGATCATTCTGTAAAGGAACCATCTTTGAAAAATAATGAATTGGGGACGGGGTATTTTTAAAAATACCCCGTCCCCAACTTTGCTGTTGTGCATCTCTTTCGCTTCGTGTATACTTATAAGAAAAGATCCGCGGCTTCGTATGGCTACTGTAAAAGAAAGGAGGCTTTACATGGGAGTCTACCTGAATCCGGGAAACGAGAAGTTTTTCCAGTGTACCAATTCGGAAATCTATGTTGATAAAACGGGACTGATCCGTTATTGCAACCGTGTCACGAATTCACTGCAGAAATATATCAGCATGAGCAGGCCCAGAAGATTTGGAAAATCTGTAGCTGCGGATATGCTTGCGGCATATTATAGCCGCGGGTGTGATTCCAGGGAATTGTTTGAGGGATATGAAATCTCAAAGGATGAAAGCTTTGGGAAATATTTGAACCAGTATAATGTGCTGTTTTTGAATATGCAGGAGTTTTTAAGCCAAAGCAATAGTGTGCAGGAGATGCTTCAGTTATTAAGAAAGTCATTGCTATGGGAGCTGACGGAGGAATATCCAGACTTAAGATATTTTGATGAGACTGATCTGATATATACAATGCAGGATATATTTCATCAGACCCGTATTCCGTTTCTTCTTATTATTGATGAATGGGACTGTATTTTCAGGGAGTATAAATCAGAAACCGGGGCGCAGAAGATGTACCTTGATTTCTTGCGGGATTTGCTGAAGGACAAAAGTTATATCGCTTTGTGTTATATGACCGGAATCCTTCCCATCAAAAAATATGGGACGCACAGTGCGCTTAATATGTTCGATGAATTCTCCATGACCTTCCAGGGAGAACTGGCAGAATATGTCGGATTTACAGAGAAAGAGGTCAGGGAATTATGCGAACGCTACCATATGGATTTTGAAGAGACAAAGCGATGGTATGACGGATATTTCCTCGAAGATGCTGGCTCGATTTATAATCCCCGTTCAGTAGTCAGCGCCATGCGTTTTGGCAAATTCCAGTATTACTGGAATCAGACGGAGACCTTCGAAGCGCTTCGCGCTTATATTGACTTGAACTTTGAAGGACTGAAAGATGCCATTATTGACATGATAAACGGCAAAAACGGCGTGCCGGTTAATGTCCGCAGTTTTACAAATGATATGGTTACCTTTCATTCCAAAGATGACGTGCTGACGCTTCTGGTACACCTGGGCTATCTGGGTTACCGCAGTGACAGAGAAGAAGTATTTATCCCGAACCATGAGATCCTGAACGAATATGTGAATTCGATCACCAATTCGGACTGGGGAGAAGTAACAGAAGCACTTAAGAATTCCAAAGCCGCGTTAGAAGCAGTCTGGAATGGCAATGAAGAATTTGTCGCCAGGGCAGTGCAGAACGCCCATTATGAGAGCTCTTACTTACCGTATAATGATGAGAATGCCCTCAGCTATACAATCTCACTGGCATTTTATGTGGCGCGGAATTATTATACGGTGATCAAAGAACTCCCGTCTGGCAAAGGACGTTCCGATATCGTCTATATTCCGCGGAAACAGTTTGCGGACAAACCGGCCCTCTTAATTGAATTAAAGTGGAACCGGACAGCAGAAAGTGCGATTGACCAGATAAAGGAAAAATGTTACCCGAATGTTTTAGAAGAGTATACTGGCAACTTACTTCTCGTTGGAATTAATTATGATGAAAAAACGAAAGAGCATAGCTGCAGGATTGAGGAGTTGGGGACGGGGTAAAATTTATTTTAAACCCACCCCACAAGCAGATGTAAGGGTGGTGTATAGGAGTGTAAACCGTTAGTATCGGAAATGATGGCTTTGATTCAATACGCGAGAGAAAATGTTTTTATGTGGATAAGACAGAGTTTATCAAAGAATGGTGGGAGTCGGAGGACAAAGTGACTCTGATTACACGTCCGCGCCGTTTTGGGAAAACCCTTAATATGAATATGCTGGAATGCTTCTTTTCCATGAAGTATAAAGGCCGGGGGGATCTGTTCGATGGACTGGCCATCTGGGAATACGAGAGATACCGGCAGCTGCAGGGAATCTATCCTGTCCTTTTTCTTACGTTTGCAGACATCAAATCCAATACCTGCGAGGCCGCAATTACCCGCATCAAGCAGAATCTGACCGAATTGTATAATCAGAATGAGTTTGTGTTGGAGGGGAATTTGCTTAACGAGAAGGAAAAGGAGCAGTACGCCGCAGTGAAACCGGGCATGAAGAATGAAGAGGCAGAAATCGCCGTTCGGGCTTTAATGGGATACTTAAACCGGTATTACGGGAAAAAGGTCATCGTTTTATTAGACGAATACGACACGCCGCTGCAGGAGGCTTATGTGGGCGGCTACTGGGAGGAGATGGCTACATTTATCAGAAGCCTCTTTAATGCAACATTCAAGACAAATCCATATCTGGAACGGGCGGTTATGACGGGAATTACAAGAGTGAGCAAGGAATCCATTTTCTCGGATCTGAATAATATTGAGGTGGTTACGACAACGTCCGATGCATATGCTTCCTGCTTTGGATTTACGGAGGAAGAGGTCTTTGCTTCTCTTGAGGAAGCGGGGATGCCTGAACAGAAAGAGGAAGTGAAAGCATGGTATGATGGATTTACCTTTGGAGAATACAGGGATATCTATAATCCATGGTCCATCACGAATTTTCTGGATAAAAGGAAGTATGCGCCCTATTGGGCGGACAGCAGTTCCAATGCATTGGTAAATGCCCTGATCCGCACCGGGAGCACGGCGGTCAAACAGCAGATGGAAGATTTGCTGGACGGCGGGAGCATACGGGCAGAACTGGACGAACAGATTGTTTTTAAACAGCTGGAAGGAAATGAAGACGCCATCTGGAGCCTGCTGCTTGCCAGCGGATATATGAAGGTGGAGTCATACCGCATCCATCCAAGAACAAAGAAGATGGAACATGAGCTGAAGATTACCAATTTTGAAGTTCTGCTCATGTTTGAAAATATGATTAAACTGTGGTTTCGGGACGGAAACGCAAGATACCATGACTTTGTAAAGTCACTCCTGGCCGGGGACCTGAAAGCCATGAATTATTATATGAATCAAGTTGCACTTGCAACCTTCAGTTCATTTGATACTGGAAAGAAGCCCTCCGGACATACAGAACCAGAACGCTTCTTTCATGGTTTTGTGCTTGGCCTGATTGTAGACAGGCGTGATGACTATATCGTAACATCCAACCGCGAAAGCGGCATGGGACGTTATGATGTGGTGATGGAGCCAGTCCGGGCGGCAGATTCCGGATTGCCTGCGATCGTGATGGAGTTCAAGGTTCATGATTCCGATGAAGAAAAAACGCTTGAAGACACGGTCCAGGCGGCGCTTGCGCAGATCCGGGAGAAGGATTATGACAGGAACCTGAAGACCCGGGGGATTCCGGCAGACAGGATCCATCATTATGGATTCGCTTTTGAGGGCAAAAGAGTTTTGATTGGGTAATACAAAAAAATGAATTTAATGGGAGATATAGTTTCGGCTGTAATGAGTGCACGGGAGGTGGAAATGTAGAATGAAGTGTCCTTATTGCGAAAAAAGATGTTGGAGGGTTCAATAAAGTGTTATAAGTGTGCTCCAATGTGGAAGGGCGTTGACGGGAGAAAATTTACCTTTGGTAAAGTAAAATTTTTAATGAATACAACGAAGGGAGCGTGGTATTGTGAGGGGTGCGATTGTTTGATTGTAAAAAGTATAGGAGACAAAATAGAACATTGATTAGAGAATAAGGAAAACTTTAAATGAAAAATGGAAACTTTGGTAAAATTATATGCTTGATGAGAGACTTTAGGAGGTGAGTTTATGAAAAAAGTGCGAGTTATAATATGTATTGTAGCGATTGTTTTTACGCTGATCGGGATCATGCTGACAGGGGAGTTGGATGTCTCGCGTTTTTTAACCGGTGCAGCTTTTTTTGCAGCGGCAGTAGGTTATGGCGTTGTTGCATTTTTAGGAACAAAAGAGAATTAGAAGGTTGGGGACGGGGCATTTTTAAAAATGCCCCGTCCCCAATTTCAGATCCAGAAATTTAATGGTAGCCTCTAAAAGCCTTGCTGTCGTGGGACTTTCCGCGTCCCGGTCGAAATCATGCATATTGTGGGACACAACGAATCTCTGCGCCCGGTATTTATTGCACAGTTCCAGGAATTCGGAGTAAGGAACATCCGTATCCCCGGTGCTGTGTGCGCAGAAGATGGGGCAGGGCATCTTGTCGCACACCCGGAGGGTATAGTCCAGGTAAAAGAACTTCTGTCTCCCTGCGTAGATCAGGTCAATCCAGTTTCCCTTCTGCCTTGCATATACATAAACGCTGTAATGCCTGTCCAGGGCTCCTTCTGCGTGGATTCCGGAGGGGATGGCTCCCAGGGCGGACTCACTGACAGGAGGGAGGGTATTATAATATTTGCTGGGCGTCATGAACCACCCGTCGCACAGAAAACCGTATCCATAATAAGAAAGGATGCCCACGGGCTTTTCCGTTAATTTGCCGCCTGCCGCTGCAAGCAGGCACAGATATGCCCCTGCAGAGCGCCCCCACAGGAAATATGGGAGCTTTTTTTCTGTATACATAGAAGCGTACTTTACATAATGATTAACTGAAGCACACACATCCTCTAAGATCAGATCCAGCTTCGCTGCCGGAGCCAGGGGATAATCAAAGGCAATGATCTGATATCCGGCCTCTGTCAGCGTCTTTACATGAAAATCCGGCAAATCTGTCTTTGTTCCGTATAATAATCCGCCGCCGTGGAAATATAAAATACAGGCCTTTGGCACAGCATCCGTGTCATGGTAGATAACCGCATGCTTTTCGTATGTATCGGCGGGGATGAGTATTTCTTTTTTCTTTAACATAAAGTCTCCTCCTTTTTATTATAATGTCGAATATGCGCGTTAAAATGTGGTTGAAAGCATAGCGCTTTTTTAAAATTTATTGTCTAATATTTAACAGACGGGGGTATAAGTGGAATTTTCCCGTCAAATAATAGTATATCACAAAAACAGGGGATTTCAAGAGCATTCATGATGCCGTGCTCCTCGCAAAATCACCAAAAAAATCATTTGTAATTTGTCTAAAATGTCAATTGAAAATTTTAAGAAGAGTTGTCATAATAAGAGTATAAAAACTGGTTGACCACAATAACCTAATAATCCATTTTTTAACAATTATAAGAAAGAGAGGACTTCACAATGAGCTATTTAAACAATCAGGTTGGATACCGCGACGAACTGCTGCAGACACGTTCCGTGATCAAGAAAGAAAACTGGGTGCTTCTTGAGCCGGACGGACTTGTAAAGAATGCAATTCCAGGATATGTGAACTGCGACGTGACCATTCTCGGATCACCGGCCATGGGAGCTTCCTTTGCAGACTATCTTGTAACCGCACATGCGGGAGGAAAGAAAGACGGCATCGGCGGAGACGGCATTGAGACATTCCTTTACGTAGTCGAGGGCGAGGTTACCGTAAAGAATGCAGATAAGGAAGAGGCTCTTACACAGGGCGGATACATCTACTCTCCAGAGGATAAGCCGGTTTCCTTTGAGAACAAGGGAGACGCAGACGCAAAGCTTTATCTCTACAGACGCAGATATGAGAAAGTAGAAGGATACAGCGCATACACAATCGTTGGCAATGCAAATGAGTTAGAGTGGATTTCCTATGAGGGAATGGAGAACTGCTATATCCAGAACTTCCTTCCAACAGATGATTTCGGATTTGACATGAACATGCACATCCTGAAATTCCACATCGGGGCTTCCCACGGATACATCGAGACACATGTACAGGAGCACGGAATGTTATTCTTATCCGGAAAAGCAATGTACAGACTGGATGATGAGTGGGTGCCGGTTAAGAAGGGCGACTATGTATTCATGGATGCGTACTGCCCACAGGCATGCTATGCAGTAGGTGACCAGGGACGTGAAGAAGTTACGACTTATATCTACTCCAAAGACTGTAACAGAGATGTTGCATTATAGAAATCATTATATAACAGTCTGGCCGGGATTTTGCACTTTGCTGCAAAGCCCGTATAACATCCGCCTGGGCGTGGCGGAAATAAAAAAAGGATGGTGGGGACACAGATGAAACTTTCAAGAGATGAATTAAAAGGCTTGATGAAAAATAAACTGGTGCAGGCAGGTTTAAGAGAGGATCATGCCGAGCAGACGGCAGAGATTCTGACATGGTCACATGAGAGAGGATATGCTTCACACGGTGCAGTACGTGTGGAATACTACAGCGAGAGAATTGCCAAGGGCGGCATCACACATGAGCCGAACATCACATGGAACCAGACAGGCCCCTGCTCCGGCATCATGGACGGAGACAACGGCATTGGTTACTGGGTAGCTACAAAGGCTACAGAGAAAGCAATTGAGATGGCAAAAGAAAACGGCGTGGCAATCGTAGGTATGGCGAACATTTCCCACACAGGCTCCATTGGTTATTATACCGAGATGTGTGCAAAGGAAGGCCTTGCAGCCATTACTTTCTGCCAGTCTGACCCGATGGCAGTGCCATATGGCGGAACAGAGCCGTACTATGGGACAAACCCGATCTCCTTTGCGGCTCCGACAGCAGATGACCGCAGGGTAGTATTTGATATGGCGACAACCGTTCAGGCATGGGGCAAGATTCTTGACAAGCGCTCCCAGGGAGTGGAGATTCCTTCTGACTGGGCAGTGGATGTAAACGGAGAGCCTGTTACAGACCCACACAAGGTAAATGCCCTCACACCGATTGCAGGCGCGAAAGGATATGGCCTTATGATGATGGTAGACGTATTCTCAGGCGTGCTTCTCGGCGTTCCGTTTGGAAAGCATGTAAGCTCCATGTATCATGACTGCTCCAAGGGCCGTGAGCTGGGACAGATGATTATCGTTATGGATCCGGAGAGATTCTGCGGTGCAGAGCAGTTCAAGGCAAATATGTCCAAGACCTGTGACGAGCTCGGTGAGATGAAGGCGGCTCCGGGATACGGCAAGGTATACTATCCGGGCGAGAGAGCTGTCATGAGAAGAGACAAGGCTTATGAATCAGGCGGAATTGAGGTTGTTGACGAGCTGGTAGAATATCTGAAGGGCGACAAGGTTCACTTTGACAGATATGACCACAAAAACAGATTCGCAGATTAATAAACAGAAAGGGAAAAAACATGTTAAAAACAGTTGTTAAAAAAGGAAGTTATCAGGACTCAGTAGTACTTATGCTTCTTACCAATGAGATTTCTTCTGTAGAAGGAGTCAATAAGATTCAGGTTATGATGGCAACACCGGCTAACAAGGATATCTTTAAGTCAAGCGGACTTGATACAGAGGAGCTGATGGCAGCTACTGCAAATGATATGGTAGTTGTAGCAGATATTGAAGAGGACGGCGTACTTGACGTTGTTCTTGGGAAAGTAGAAGAGTTCTTAAAGAAACAGTCCACGGCTGCAGAAGGAAAGAAGGGCGCTGAGAGTGTCAAATCATGGGATAAGGCGCTTAAGAAAGCTCCGGAAGCAAACCTTGCAGTTATCTCCATCCCAGGAGCGTACGCAGCCCTTGAGGCTGACCGTGCCCTTGACGAGGGACTGAATGTATTCATGTTCTCTGACAACGTAACTGTAGAGGACGAGAAGGCATTAAAGGAGAAGGCTCACGCAAAAGGACTGGCAGTGATGGGTCCTGACTGCGGTACAGGCATTATCCAGGGAGTTCCGATTGCATTTACCAACAAGGTTACAAAAGGCTCCATCGGTATTATCGGCGCATCCGGAACAGGAATCCAGGAGCTTACTACCATCATTGACAGATTAGGCGAGGGCGTTACCAATGCCATCGGTATCGGCGGACGTGACCTGAATGCAAAGATCGGCGGAATCACCATGATGGATATGATTGACGCCATGGAAGACGACGATACAGTTAAGGTGCTTGTGATCGTTTCCAAGCCGCCGGCAAAGGAAGTGCGCGACATGATCTCCGCAAGACTTTCCAGCTTCAGCAAGCCGGTTGTCACCTTATTCGTTGGCGAGAAGCCGGAATACCATGAGGAAAACTTCTATCACTGCTATACACTGGACGAAGCTGCACGCAAGGCAGTCAGCCTTGTAAGAGGCACAGAAGTTCCGGAAGCATCCATTGATCTTGACGAGTCCGAGTTCTACAAGGCAGAGGACGGCAAGACCATCAAAGCTTACTACTCAGGCGGAACACTGGCAAATGAGGCAGCGATGCTCATTAAGGACGCCATGAACTGCAAAGTACCGCCAGAGGACATTGAAGGCTATATGCTCCAGTTAGACGGCAACATCGTCGTAGACCTTGGGGATGATGCTTATACACAGGGCAAGCCCCATCCGATGATTGATCCTGCAAAGCGTATTGAGTGTATGCAGGAGGCAGTGGATGATCCGACCACAGGAGCAGTTCTCCTTGACATTATGCTTGGCTACGGCTCACACGCCGATATGGCAGGAGCACTCCTTCCGTCTATTGTTGCCCTGAAAGAAAAAGCAGAGGCACAGGGAAGAAAAGTATTCTTCGTTGCAACTGTATGCGGTACAAGAAGCGATTACCAGGGATATGACGAGGCTGTCAATAAATTAAAAGAAGCAGGCGTGATCGTATGCGAGAACAACAAGCTTGCATGCCGCACCGCAATCCGCGCAATCGGAAGAGATTTCCAGGAGCCGGTAAAAGAGATCCGCGCAAAAGAGGTTGCAGAGGTAGAGAAGCATGCACCGTCTGACAAACTCCGCGCATTACTTTCCGAGAAGCCGAACATCATCAACATCGGCCTTAAGAGCTTTGCAGAAGTAGTAGAGCAGTTCGGATGCGAAGTCGTACAGTATGACTGGCAGCCGCCTGCAGGAGGAAATGTGGAGCTGATCAAGATCCTCAACTTCCTGAGAAATTATGAGGGCATTGATGAGAAGAACCGCGGAGTCATCGAGAAGGTTGTAGCCAGCCAGCCGGTACTTAAGGACAATGTACGTGCAAAGGAAGTCATTCCGGAGTTCGCAGAAAACGGCGGCAAGGTAATCCTTCACGCTGGTCCTCCGGTAGCTTACGAGAACATGCCTGACCCGATGCAGGGATCATGTGTAGGCGCGGTTATGTTTGAAGAGTGGGCTTCTACAGAGGAAGAAGCAAGAAAGATGCTGGAAGGCGGGGAGATTAAGTTCATCCCATGCCACCACTGCAATGCAGTAGGACCAATGGGCGGTATCACCTCTCCGAATATGGCAGTATTCGTAGTAGAGAATGAGACCGGCGGCAACAAGGCATACTGTACCATGAATGAGGGTATCGGAAAGGTTCTCCGTTTCGGTGCATATGACGAAGAAGTGGTAAACCGCTTACGCTGGATGAGAGACGTATTAGGCCCCACACTTGGAAAAGCACTTCGCTCCATGGAGAATGGCCTTGCAATCAATCCATTAATCGCAAAAGCAGTTGCCATGGGCGATGAGTTCCATCAGAGAAATATCGCAGCATCCCTTGCATTCTTAAAAGAGGTTGCTCCGATCATCACTGCAATGGATATGGACGAGAAGGACCGCTATGACGTCATCAAGTTCCTGGCTGATACAGACCAGTTCTTCTTAAACATCATGATGGCTACAGGCAAGGCTGTCATGGATGATGCAAGAAAAGACACAGACGGAACCATTGTTACCGCTATGTGCCGCAACGGCTATGAGTTCGGTATCCGCATCGCAGGTATGGGCGATGAGTGGTTCACAGGCCCGGTCAATACGCCTCAGGGACTCTACTTCACAGGCTATGACGCTGAGGACGCATGTCCGGATATGGGTGACAGCGCGATCACAGAGACCTTCGGCGTCGGCGGTATGGCCATGATCGCAGCTCCGGCTGTTACAAGATTCGTAGGTGCAGGCGGATACGAGGATGCCCTGCGCACAAGCAATGAGATGACAGAGATCTGTATTGACAGAAACCCGAACTTCACAGTTCCTACCTGGAACTTCCAGGGAATCTGCCTCGGAATCGACGCAAGGCTCGTAGTAGAAAAAGGAATTACCCCGGTGATCAACACCGGTATTGCAAATAAGGTTGCCGGAAGAGGCCAGATCGGTGCAGGAACCGTACATCCGCCGATCGAGTGCTTCGAAAAGGCTGTAAAGGCTTACGCTAAGAAGCTTGGTTTTGAGGCGTAAAGCAGGAATAGGAGAATATTTTATGGAAAAGAAAAAGGTTGTCATTGCTCTGGGCGGAAACGCCCTGGGCAAGGATATAGAAGAGCAGAAAGAAGCAGTTGCCAATACAGCGAAAGTGATCGTAGACCTTGCAGAACAGGGGCTGGACATTATCGTTACACACGGAAACGGCCCCCAGGTAGGCATGATCCAGAATGCCATGGACAATCTGATTGTCATGCAGCAGAACTACAAACAGGTACCGCTTCCCACAAGCGTTGCCATGAGCCAGGGTTATATTGGCATTGACCTTCAGAACGCCATCAAATACGAGCTGTTAAGCAGAGGAATTGACGGCAAGGTATCCACCATCCTGTCACAGGTAGAGGTAGACAAGGACGACCCGGCCTTCGAGAATCCGACCAAGCCAATCGGAAGATTCATGACAAAGGAAGAGGCAGAAGAGAACGAGAAAAACGGCATCCGATGCATGGAAGATGCAGGAAGAGGCTACCGTATCGTAGTAGCATCCCCAATGCCAAAAAGAATCCGCGAGCTTCAGACCATCAAGACCCTTGTAGACGCAGGACACATTGTAATCACCTGCGGCGGCGGCGGAATCCCGGTAGTGAGCGATGAAGAAGGCCGTCTGGTAGGCGTAAACGCAGTCATTGACAAAGACAACGCCAGCAGCCTTTTAGCTTCCCAGCTTGGAGCCGACCACCTGATCATCCTGACAGCTGTAGAAAAAGTTGCCATCAACTGGGGCAAAGAAAACCAGGAGTGGCTGTCTGACCTGACCGTAGAGCAGGCAAAAGGCTATATCGAAGAAGAGCAGTTCGCAAAAGGCTCCATGCTTCCAAAAGTAGAAGCAGCCATCCGCTTCGCCGAGTCCGGAGAAGGAAGGCGCGCCCTGATCACCCTTCTCGACAAAGCATCCGCAGGAATCGCAGGCGAGACAGGAACCGTAATACACTCATAACAAACTTGTAAGTCATACAGCTCTGTCGGCAGAAAACCGTTACTGCTCACGAAGTGAACAAAAGCGGAGACCTCCGGCAGAGCCACAGCAGAATATTTCTACAATGAAGCGATTTCAATAAACAGGCGTTTCGGGGCTGATGTTTCTCTAAGCAAACAATCAGGGGGGCTTTTTGCGGAGGAGAAATCCACTGCTTACGTAGACTTAGGGATGAAGGTTCTCCTGAATCCCTTAGTCGCAGTTGGCAGTTAGTTCTCCGCAGCTTTGCCCCGTTTGCGTGAGAAACATCAGCCCCGAAACGCCGTCCCATTTATCGAAACCGTTCATTATACATACATTTTAGGAGATGGAACATGAACATACCAATAAATCTGTTTATGTGGATAATGGCATTTCTGCCCATTATCGTACTGTTAATATTAATGATAAAGTTTAACTGGGGAGCAACCGAGGCGGCGCCGGTGGGTCTTTTAATCACCATTGTTACTGGACTTGTATTTTTTAAAGCAGACATCAGGCTGATTGCCGCCGAGAGCGCCAAGGGCGTCTGGAATGCACTGATCATACTGATTATCGTCTGGACGGCAATTCTGATGTATCAGGTAGGAGACGAGGCAAAGGCCTTCCTTGTAATCCGCAATGGTATGAGGAAGCTCCTGCCAAATGAACTTCTTCTCGTCCTTGCCATGGGCTGGATCTTTGAAAGCTTTCTGCAGGGAATTACAGGCTTTGGAGTTCCGGTTGCCGTCGGAGCGCCGCTTCTGATCGGTATTGGAGTGAAGCCTCTGTGGGCGGTCATTATCCCGCTCTTAGGCCAGGCATGGGGAAATACCTTCGGAACATTAGGCGCAGCGTGGGATTCTCTTGCCATGTCTGCAGGGCTTGCAGCAGGCAGTAAGGAATACCTTGTGACAGCTCTGTGGACATCTGCATTTATCTGGTTCTGGAATGCCATCGGGGGCTTTGCAACCTGCTGGTTTTACGGGAAAGGAAAGGCTCTGAAGAAAGGCCTTCCTGCTGTAGCTCTTATGGCAGTCATCCAGGGCGGCGGGGAACTTCTTTTAAGCCAGGTGAATACGACAATCTGCTGTTTTGTGCCGGCATGTGTTTCCCTGATTGTAATTCTGCTTCTTGGCAGGACAAAGATGTATAATACAGAATGGAGCATTGAAGACAGCCCGATTATGAACCGGGAGTTTGCAGGGCAGACAGGGGGCAGCGAGGCTCCTGCGGATATGAGCCTTGTCCAGGCATTTGTTCCGTATTTCCTGCTTTCGGCACTGACTCTGATCGTGCTTCTGGTGAAACCGGTGAATTCATTACTTGGACAGATTTCATTTGGTTTATCCTTCCCGGAGACCTCCACGGGATACGGGTATGTGAATGCAGCAGTGGAGAGCTTTTCAGCATTCACGCCATTCACACATGCAAGCATGTTCCTGTTTGTTTCGGCGATTATCGGACTCCTGTATTATAAAAAACACGGATGGATTAAGGAAGGCGGAGTGAAGAGAATCTTTGTAAAATCAGTATCTATGACCATGCCTTCCGGAATTGCCGTCATTGGTCTTGTGATTATGTCAAAGATTATGGACGGGACTGGCCAGACAGTTGTCCTGGCAAATGGAATTGCGAAGGTTCTCGGCAGGATTTATGTCATTCTTGCACCGTTTGTCGGACTTCTCGGAACCTTTATGACAGGAAGCAATATGAGCTCGAACATCCTGTTTGGCGGATTCCAGATGACAACTGCAAACCTGCTTCAGGTAGACCCTTCCGCAATACTGGGGGCACAGTCCGCAGGAGGGGCAATTGGAAGCGCCGTAAGTCCAAGCAAGATTATTCTTGGGACTACAACAGCCAGCATCCTTGGGAAAGAGGGCGAGGTTCTTAAGAGGATCATTGCACTTACAGTACCGACAACGATCGTGATCGGCGCGATTCTCTTCGTGCTGGTAGGAATGTAACAGATCAGGGACAGATAGGAGAGTCTGATAGCATGGAAAAGAAAAGCTTTTTTCAAACAAAGGAAGGCGGCCTTACCATAGCATTTATTGTGATTATGATCGCATTTGTCATTATTATGGCTGGCCTTAATACGGTAAATGACACGGTCTGCCTTGCAGGTTTTATCATTATGGTGGCTGCGATGTTGTATTCACCGGTAAAAACGTTTATACTAAAGCCAAAGAAATAAAATCAAAAGGAGAATGAAAGGAGAGATTACTATGGCGATTGAAGAAATTACAGGAAGAATAGCGAAAGATCTGGAGTGCCTGAAGCAGTTCACGGCAACACCAGGAGAGGGCTGTACAAGACTTCCCTTCACACCAGAGGCAAGAGGTGCAGTGAACTACCTGAAACAGATTATGGAGGAGGCAGGTCTTGAGGTAAGAGAGGATGCTGCCGGCAACGTGATCGGAGTTATGAAGGGAGAAGACCCGGATGCACCTTGTGTTATGATGGGCTCCCACTTTGATTCTGTAGTAAACGGCGGAGATTTCGACGGTATCGCAGGCGCTGTGTGTGCAATTGAGGTTGCAAGACAGTTAAAGGATGAGGGAATTAAGCCAAAGAGAGACTTTGTTGCAGTGGGATTCTGTGATGAGGAGGGAATGCGCTTCGGAACAGGATATTTTGGTTCTGGCGCTATGCTTGGAAACAGGGATGTAGAGTACTGCAAGAACTTCGCAGATACCAATGGCGTGACGATCTATGACGCCATGAAGGAATATGGCCTTGATCCTGAGAAGATTGAGGATGCGAAGTGGGATGTATCTAAGATCGGCAAATTCCTGGAGTTACATATTGAGCAGGGACCGGTTCTGGATGCAGAGAACATTGAGCTTGGACTTGTTGACTGTATCGTTGGTATTCAGCGCTACATGGTAACCGTACACGGAAGGGCCGACCATGCAGGAACGACTCCGATGGATATGCGTATGGACGCAGTGGATGCTGCTACAAAGGTAATCTCCAAGATCCCGGACTGGGCCCGTGAGAAAGCTGACGGGACGGTTGCTACTACAGGATTTATCCGTACTACACCAGGCGGAATGAATATTGTTGCGGAAAAAGTCGAATTTACGGTTGACATCCGTTCCAAGAATAACGATAATATTAATGATATTGCAAACAGAATCCGTGCAGCTCTTGACAGAGAGGTTGCAGAGATGGGCGGAAGCTATGAGATTGACACAAAGCTTGTGATCACGCCGGTATGGCTGTCTGAGGAGATGCTTAATACAATGGAAGAAAGCTGTAAGGCACACGGCTACAGCTATAAGAAGCTTCCAAGCGGCGCAGGCCATGATGCGCTTGAGATTGGCCAGGTGATCCCGACGGTTATGCTGTTTGTTCCGAGCAAAGAGGGAAGAAGCCACTGTCCGGTTGAGTTTACAAAATACAGTGACTTTGCGAAGGCTTCTGTTATTATGACAGAGCTTGCGAAAGAGCTTCTTGCATAATGGGCAGAATTCTTTCTGACCCAGACATTATAATATAAGTATTCCGGGGTCATGCGTTTCATGCCTGCATGAAAAAACATGACTCCTTGATATACTGGAATACGCCCTGAGGTCCCCAGGCGGTATGCTTTAAGAAACGGAGAGATATATGGCAGAATTAAACCCGGTACACAAAAAAGATAATCTTCGCTTGTTAAGGAGGGCGCTCCGTCTTACGCAGAAAGAATTTATTGCGCGATTCCTGTCTTCTCCGGACGGAAAGCCGATGATGAGTATTGCCACGCTGTCGAATCTGGAATCCAAGGACGGTCCCAGGCTGAATGAGGTGATACTGGCAGTGTCGGAGAGTCTTGGAATAGATTCCATGCTGTTTTCCATGCCTTCGGAGGAATTCGCAGAGAAGATCTATATTCTTCTCCCCGAGGATGCTGGCAGGGCTATGAAAAAAAACAGCGCAAAAAAAGGAAATATCAGTCAGCTTCTGAACCGGCTTACGATGTATTTTGCGGAGCAGATTTTTGAAAAGCGGCTGAAAAAAGGTGACAAGATCGAGTCGGACAGGGTGCTTGCCGCTAAGCTTGGCGTAGGGCGTTCTGCAATCAGGGAGGCTCTTAAGGTGCTGGATGTACTGGGGATGATTGATATCCGTCCCGGACAGGGGACGTACATCAGCAATAATGAGACAAATTTCTTCATTATTCCGCTGTCCTGGTCACTGTTCCTGAATGGAAGCCAGATTGACAATATTGTGGAGGTGCGTAATATTCTGGAGGTGAGGGCGGCATATCTTGCGGCAGAACGTATGGATGAAGAATGCCTGGGAAAGCTTTATGATATATCGCACAGGATTCATACGGCTTATGCCAGAAGAGATTTTAAAGATTTTCTGGATGCGGATCTGGAATTTCATATCTGCATTGCTGAATCGTCAGGAAACCAGGTGATCTACAGTATGATTCAGACGATAAGCAATCTTATGAGACATGTCAGCGGCAGCGGCATGGTGGATGAAAAACAGCTTCAGGAGATTCATGAAGAGCATCAGAAAATTTATGGCCTGATTCTGGCTGGCGACAGCAGCAAAGCCATGAAAGCAATGAAGGAACACCTTGATAAATCTACCTGCCGTTATAACTACAGATAGAAAAAAAGGAAAAGAACCTTTTTGAATGAAAAAAGGTTCTTTTTTCTATATCAAAATATCCGGGGATGCGTTATAATATGATCAGACATAAAAGGGACATGTGTTTTATGTATACGAAAAAGCGTGATACAGGCATCAAAAGATCATGTGTTTCATGCCTGCATGAAATGGCATGACATAGTATGAGGGAGGGATTCATATGATGAAGAACAGAGTTGTTACCATTGGGCGCGAGTTTGGAAGCGGCGGTCATGAGATCGGGAATCTTCTGGCAACCCGGCTGGATATTCCGCTTTATGACAACAATCTTGTACGTATGGTTGCAAAAAAGCTGGATATTACAGAGGCAACGGCACAGGCAGTGGATGAGACGACGTTAAACGGCTTCCTGAAGGGGTTTGTACTGTCACCGCTCGAATATTCGGCTTCCATGAGGAATGAGGAGAGCACAAGGCCATTAAGCGATCAGGTGTATGAGCTTCAGTCAGAGATCATACGGAAGCTGGCTATGAGAGGGCCCTGTGTGTTTGTGGGAAGATGTGCGGATTTTGTTCTGATGGACTGTGCAGAATGTATCAATATCTTTATCTGTGCAGATATTGACGACAGGATCAGCCGGATTGCGAAGAGGTATGACCTGTCGGAAAAGAAGGCAGCAGATAAGATTAAGAAGATGGACCGGGAAAGAAGATATTATTACGAATCCAGAACAGGGCTTTACTGGGGAGATATTGATTCCCATGAGATGCTCTTTAATGTCAGCCGCCTTGGGGTGGAGCGTACGGTTGATATATTAGAAGCAATCTACAGGATGAAATAAGTATGAATGGTATTGGTTGGGAGGAGAACTGCAGATGAAGAGACATGAGGAAAACTATCAGAAGTATGTGAAGATCCTTGAGGAGGAGCTGGTTCCGGCCATGGGGTGCACGGAGCCGATTGCCCTTGCATATGCTGCGGCGAAGGCAAGGGAGGTACTGGGCTGTATGCCGGACCGGGTATATGTGGAGGCAAGCGGAAGCATTATTAAGAATGTAAAGAGTGTGATTGTACCAAACACGGATTATCTGAAAGGGATTCCCGCAGCCGCAGCAGCCGGGATCGTGGCAGGAAAGGCGGAGAAGGAGCTGGAGGTGATCGCAGAGGTATCGGAGGATGAGATACACCGTATGCGGGAGTTTCTGGATCAGGCAGAGATTGAGGTAGAGCACATTGACAATGGGATTACATTTGATATCATCATTACTGTGTCCAGGGGAGAGGACTATGCAAAGGTGCGGATTGCAAATTATCATACGAACATTGTTCTGGTAGAGAAGAACGGAGAGATTCTCCATGAAACTCTGGTCCAGGGCGAGAGCGAGGAAGGGCTTACGGACCGGAGTATTCTGAATATGAAGGATATCTGGGAGTTTTCACAGATTGTGGACGTGGCAGATGTAAAAGAGGTTCTTGACCGCCAGATTGCATATAATACTGCTATTTCTGAGGAAGGCTTAAAGGGGAATTACGGAGCCAATATCGGGAGTGTTCTTCTTGATACATACGGGGAGGATGTAAGAACCCGGGCAAAGGCGAAGGCAGCCGCAGGGTCAGATGCCAGGATGAATGGCTGTGAGCTTCCGGTGATTATTAATTCCGGCAGCGGTAATCAGGGAATTACCTGCTCTGTTCCAGTGCTGGAATATGCAAAGGAATATCAGGTTCCGGAGGAGAAGATGTACCGTGCGCTTGCGCTCTCGAATCTGGTGGCAATCCATCAGAAGACAGGGATTGGAAGACTGTCTGCTTACTGCGGTGCAGTGAGTGCAGGGGCGGCTGCAGGCGCGGGGATCGCGTATCTGTGCGGCGGCGGATATGAGGAGATTATTCATACGGTTGTAAATGCACTGGCCATTGTCTCCGGAATTGTGTGTGACGGAGCAAAGGCATCCTGTGCGGCAAAGATCGCTTCATCGGTTGATGCAGGCATTCTTGGGTATAATATGTATATCAGGGGACAGGAATTCCATGGCGGCGACGGGATCGTGACCCGCGGGGTAGAGGCAACAATCCGCAATGTGGGAAGACTTGGAAAAGAGGGAATGAAAGAGACGAACGAAGAGATTATTAAGATTATGATTGACGGCTAGCAGGTGATCAGGCTCTATGAAGGATATTTTTATGGACGCGGGAGCGGATGTCTTAAGGATGCTCCCGTTCCTGTTTGCAGCGTATCTCATGATTGAGGCGCTGGAACACTACTCGACAGGATTTACAGAAAAACTATTAAAAAAGATGGGAAGTGCAGGGCCTCTTGCAGGAGCGGCGGCGGGATGCGTGCCCCAGTGCGGATTTTCAGTTATGGCTGCAAATCTATATGCAGGAGGAGTGATCTCCGTGGGAACACTTCTGTCCGTTTTTATCGCCACATCAGATGAGGCGGTTCTGATTATGCTGGGACATCCGGGCCAGGGAAAGGAGATCCTCACACTTCTTGGGACAAAGGTACTGATTGCAGCGTCAGCGGGCTATGGAGTGGATTTCTTTTTCAGCACCTGTATTTCTGAACATAAGGAAAGCGGAAATCTGTGTGAGCACTGTGGATGCCATGAGCATAATGCAGGAATTCTGAAACCGGCACTTAAGCATACGGTGAAGATTTTTCTGTATCTGTTCTTTTTTACAGTGATACTTAACCTTGTCATTGAAACGGCAGGGGTAGAACGGCTTTCGGCATATCTCTTAGGGGATACATGGCTTCAGCCGGCAGCCGCAGCTCTCATTGGACTGCTCCCAAACTGTGCAGCTTCTGTCATGCTGACAGAGCTGTATCTGAGCGGAGCGCTGTCTTTCGGGTCAGTGACGGCTGGTCTGTGCACCGGAGCAGGGGCCGGTCTGATTGTGCTGTTCAAAATGAACCGGAGCCGGCGTGAGAATCTGAAGATTCTGGCAAGCCTGTATGGAATCGGAGTTCTTGCGGGAGTACTGATCAACCTTCTGTAATTTCCAGTATCAGTCACTTTCTTACAATCTGTGCAGTAAATACACAGACCGTAAGAAAGTGACTGTCAGCTGCATTTATTTTTCTTTTTCGCTGTCTTTTTTGTGCGGCTGTCTCCAGATAAAGAAGATGCCAAGCCCGCCTATGAGATAGAGAATATTGACAAGTATTGCCGGATTCTCTTTCAGAAACCATACGATCAGTACAATGGCCGTCAGTGCGGCCAGGATCTCAAGGGCAGTAAGAAAGCGTTTTTCCCGCCGCTCCTTGAATGCAAGGAGACGCTCTTCGCGTGAACCTTCAAGATATTCGGTAATGTGCTCCCCGGTAATTCTTCCGGCAACCTGCTCGGAAGGAGAAAAAGAACGAAAATGTTCCAGTATTTCAGCATACAGATCTTCATATGCATCCTCATATGCCTGCTGGCTATAGCCCCTTTGGGGTTCTGTGGCTTCTTTTTCTGTGATTTCCTTTTGTGCAATTACATCTTCTGTGGTTTTTACTTCCTGGATTTCTCTTTCGGCAGATTTTTCTGCTGTGGATTCCTTATCGTTTGATTTTTTCTCAATGTCCGTGTTTTCGGGAGTATCTGGCAGGGGTGCCTTTTGCTCCTCTGTTTTTTCTTCGGTTGCCATGTTATGTACCTCCTTATTAATTCTCTCTGTAGGTCTATCATAGCAGTTTTCACAAGGGATTTCAAATTTTATTAAGAAATATCGACAGATCATTCACAAAATAAAAATTGCATTTTTAAAATAATGTGTTATAATAAATTCTGTTAGCTGTCAGATTGGGAATTGTGAAAAATAAATGACTCATAAATTTGTGTTTTGCGGTTTCTAAATATTGAGGAGGAATTATCATGGCAAGAAGAAAAAAGGTAACAACAGAGCAACCCGGAGCTGAAAAAGCGCTATCAGTGGTTCAGGAGGCTGTAAAGGACTCTGGGAGCAAGGCGGCAGAAGTAGAGACAGCAGAAGTACAGACAGCAAAAGAAGAGCCGGCAGAAACTTCCACACAGGAAAAAACAGAGAAAGCGCCGAAGGAGAAAAAGCCGTCTTCCAGAGCGGCAGCTTCAAAAAAGGCTGAAGATAAGCAGGCAGCAAAAAAGACTGCAGTGAAAAAAGAGATAAAGGTAAAGGCAGTAGTTCAGTACCAGGGAAAACAAGTAGAAGAAAAAGAGATCATCGGCAATGTGAAAAAGGCATGGACAAAGACAGGCGGGAAGGTGAGAGATATCAAGTCCATAGATCTTTACATAAAGCCCGAAGAAGATAAAGTATACTATGTTGTTAACGGTACAGATACAGGAGATGTTGCACTTTAATTCATTCCCGTCATATTCTCATGGAATGCGCTGTCTGGCGTATTCTTCACCAGTGGACGTGGAGTGGACGGCACCCATCGTAACAAAAGGTCTTTGTAGATTCATCTATAAAGACTTTTTTTTTGCCCCTTTTTTTGTTATAATAGAAAAAGCAGAAGTTCCTTACCTAAGGACAGCTGTTAAGAGGGATATGATAAAAGGAGAAGGATACATGAATGAAGTATTGGACTTTGGAAAGACTATCATAGGAGGTGCAGACGGACCGACTTCAGTTTTCCTGGCCGGAAGGCTGGGAATGGGAGTGAAGGCGGCAGCTATTGCAATCGGGCTTCTGCTTTGTTTTTTCGGGCTGAAGCTTACGAGGCTTCTGGCAGTGCTTGCCGGGCTTAGCGCAGGGGGTGCGGCAGGATTTGTTATCACTCTGGCAGCAGACACGAAGGGAACGGTCTCTCTTGTTATTATACTGGCATGCGGGATCATAGCAGCTCTTTTGTCACTGTTCCTGTATAAGCTGGGGGCATTCCTTTTAGTATTTTCTCTGGTGATGTCAGCGGCAGTATCAATTCTGGGCGTTGCTTCAGGATTTCCGTTTTCTGTAAGCCTTGGGAGAGACAGCCTGGTTATGGGAGGAATTGCACTTGCGGTTTCTCTTGTTCTGGCCGTGCTTGCGGTTATCTTTTCTGAGCCGGTCATCATAGCAGCCACTTCTGCTGCAGGAGGAATGACAGCGGGACCGGTGATTCTCCTGGCGGCAGGATTAAGCGGGAAGCCCTGGATGAGTTATGCTGCCGGCGGACTGCTTTTTGTGCTGGGTATGGGAGTGCAGTTCCTGATGCAGTCACGAAAAATCGGCAGGAAGGAAAAGAGCTACGCGGACGAAAAGAGGGAGAAGGATTCTGTGGAGTCAGAGGTAGAGAAGGCAAGAAACATTCTGGAAGAGGATGAGGAAGAAGAATAGAAGTTATTGTTCACGGGTCAGGAATGCGCATAAGCTGCGAGGAGACGGAACATTTATAAACAAAAGTTTGGAAGGAGGACTTGCTTATGAAGCTTGATATGCATTGCCATGTAAAGGAGGGTTCGCTTGACAGCAAAGTAAGTCTGGAGGAATACATTTCCTGTCTGAAATCCCAGGGGTTTGACGGGATGCTGGTTACAGACCACGATACCTATAAGGGATACCGCCACTGGAAGTACAGGATGAAGGGAAAGGTTCATGAAGACTTTGTTGTGCTAAAAGGGATTGAATATGATACGTGCGATGCAGGGCATATTATCTGCATCATGCCGGAAGGGGTAAAGATGCGGCTTCTGGAGCTCAGAGGGCTGCCGGTTGCCGTCCTGATTGACTTTGTGCACCGGCATGGGGGAATTCTTGGACCGGCTCACCCATGCGGGGAAAAATATCTGAGCTTTACGCACACAAAAAGGTATTTTAAGTCGCCGGAGATTATAAAGCGGTTTGATTTTTTTGAGGTGTTTAATGCCTGTGAACCGGCATCGTCTAATGAAGGTGCGGCAAAGCTGGCGGTAAAATATAAGAAGCCGGGAATCGGAGGAAGTGATGCACACAGGCCGGACTGTGTGGGAAGAGGTTATACTGTCCTGCCTGAGCGGGTGACCTGTGAGACAGAGCTGATTGCCCTGATCCGGGGCAAGGCGCAGATTGAGACAGGCGGCATCCTGTACGACAAGACCACAAAGGATAAGATGGGCAAGGCGAATAAGCTCTTAGTCTATTCCTTCTGGTTTTACAATAAGGGAGGGGCACTCCTGAGATGGAGAAAGAGACGGTTAAATGGAGAGATTGAGAACCCGGTGGATCCAATTGACCCGATTGAGATTCCTTATCTTAAGAAGGTGAGCGGCAGATAACATGCAGATTTATTACTTGATCTTATATTTTTTTACGTATGGACTGCTTGGCTGGTGCACGGAGGTAGCGTATGCGGCGGTCAGGCAGGGAAAGTTTGTGAACAGAGGCTTTTTAAATGGCCCCATTTGTCCCATTTACGGGGTAGGAGTCAGCGTCGTGATTTATTTTCTCATGCCGCTTTCAGGCAACCTGGTGCTTCTCTATGCTGCCTCTACCGTTCTTGTGACAGTATTAGAGGGAATTACAGGATATCTTATGGAGCGGCTCTTCCATCATAAGTGGTGGGACTATTCCGACCAGCCTCTGAATATAGGAGGATATGTGTGCCTGATCTTTTCCCTTGTGTGGGGAGTGGCGTGTGTTTTTATTGTGAGTGTGTTCCATCCCCTGATACATAAACTGCTTGCGCTGATTCCGTTTGCGGCAGGCGTTGTTCTGTGTGCCGGGTTAATGGCTGTTCTTTTCGCAGATCTGTATGTGACAGCGTCCGGTATTCTGAAGCTGAACCGCCAGCTTGAGACAATGGAGAGGATCGCGGGAGAGCTTAAGGAGCTTTCGGATAAGCTCGGAGAGACAATCTATGAGAATGTCATGGAGACGATGGAGATCAGGGAAGAGGGACTTAAGAGAATCAGCGATGCGGCGGTGGGACGGAAGGAACGGTTTGAGGAGCTTACCACAGAGCAGAGACAGAGAACCAGGGCAAGACTTCTGGAACTTCACGAACGCTATGAGGCTGTTTCGAGAGAACGGTCCAGGGTTGCCGGACGTCTTATGAATGCATTTCCGCGTATGGAATCCAGAAGGCATAAGGTGTTGCTGGAAGAATTGAAAAAGAGAATGAAAAACAGGATGTAATAAGATGGCCGATTATAGAATCGGTCATTTTTTGCGTTTTTTTGTGCAATATTTCGGAGTGGAAAAGATTGACAAATTGAGAAAAACTATTTATGATTATAACACTCGTCTAAGAAATTCTTATTTCTGAACAAAAGTTCATGGGGTCTCCCCCGTACAGGGAATACATCTTCCCGGATTTTCCAAAGCGAGATATAGAAGACAGGAAGGAGGACGGAAGTTTTATCGGATACGTTTTATCAGTAACTATTGGTGACAGAGGTTTTGAAAAAGGAGAAGTGAACTGAATATGGCAAAAAAAGTTATGTTATTTTTAATGGCTTTCGTGTCCGCATGTATGATCCTGTATCAGGGAGGCATCAGGCAGACAAAAGCTTCAGAGGCGGCTGCATTATTTAAAGGAAAGACGACAGAGGAGGTTATCAAAGTTGCGAGATCGGGTCTTAATGTTCCCTATGTGTGGGGCGGAACGACCAAATCAGGATGGGACTGCTCAGGCTATGTCACATGGGTGGGAAAGCAGCTCGGAGTGGATATGGGCAGGACTACCAGCGACATCTTAAGCTATGGGCGCGGGCAGGATGCCCAGGTTGCGGTCGGTGAGAATTCAGCTGATTTTAACAAGGATTACGGAGCAGGAATCATTAAGGAAGGAGATGTAATCGTGTTCATGAATGATTCCGGCAAGGATGTCCATACCGGAATTGTGGGCGGTGATTACAGTCTGTATCATGCGTGGGGAGAAGGAGCCAGCGCATACTGGTTTAAGCCTGCCTACTCCAGCTGGTGTGAAGGGAAGGGGACTGTTCACTGCCGGTTTGATAAGATGTGGGAGGTAGAGGGAGGACATGAAAAGTCCTACGATGCCTATATTGTATTCCGCGGAGTAGAGGATAAGGGCGCGGCGCGGCTGATTAAAAAATCTGCCAATGAAGCAGTTACAGGAAGCAATAGATGCTACTCCCTGAAGGGTGCGGAATACGGAGTCTATTCTGACAGTGAGTGCAAGAAAAAAGAAGGGACGCTTACCACAGATGCCAAGGGGAATACAGGGACACTGGAGTTAAAGGCAGGTACCTATTACGTGAAGGAGCTGAAAGCCCCGGAAGGCTTCGCGCTTGATGCGAAGGTGCACAGTGTGGAGGTTGCGGCAAATGAGACTGCGGAGGTAAAAGTAACGGACAAGCCAAAGTATAGTAAGGCAGAGCTCCTGGTAGAGAAGATGGATCAGGAAACCGGCGGCACGCCCCAGGGGAAGGCCTCCCTTGCAGGAGCAGAATTTACGGTAAAGTATTACGACAATCTGTCTGGAAAGACGGACGGCAGCCCGAAAAAAACATGGGTGATCCAGACAAAGGAGGAGAACGGCAAATACTGTGCAAGGCTGGAACAGTCCTGTAAGGCCGGAGGGGATGATTTTTACATGGAGGATGGTGCAGCGATTCTTCCTCTTGGGACATATTCCATTGAGGAGACGAAGGCGCCTGCGGGATATCTGCTGGAGGGAGCAGTTCTTGCACCGTCTGGCAGTACCGGACAGAAGTCAGCAAAGTGTACGGCTGTTGTAAAGGAAAGCGGGGGAAAGGTTTCCTTAGAAGGCGGGAATGTGTATTCGGCTTCTGACAAGATTATCAGAGGAGGGGTGAAGGTGAAGAAGCTGGATTTTGAGACGAAGAAGGATACTCCCCAGGGAAATGCCGCACTTTCAGGGGCTGTCTTTGAGATTGTTACCCTGTCAGATGCTCCTGTTTCTGTAGGCGGAAATACCTACAAAAAGGGTGAAGTCATCACAGAGCTTGAGACAGATGAAGAGGCGCAGGCCCAGACAGAAAGCCTGTTTCTTCCTTACGGAAGCTATGAGATCCGGGAAAAGAACCCGCCGGCAGGTTATCTGGGCGAGGGGGTCATCTCCAGGAATTTTGAGATTGCAGAAAACGGCGTGGTTGTGGATATGACCGGTGCGGAACAGGCGATTCAGAATCAGATTAAGCGGGGAGATCTGGAAGGCGTGAAGGCAGGCGGGAAAAAATATAAAAGACTTGCAGGCGTTCCCTTTGAGATTAAAAGTACAACAACCGGGGAGACACATACGGTTGTGACAGATGAGAACGGACAGTTTAATACCTCGGCTGACTGGACGCCCCATACTCAGAATACGAATCAGGGAAGCACCCATGAGGACGGAATCTGGTTCGGCGAAGGAGAGCCGGATGATACGAAGGGTGCACTCCTTTATGATACTTATGAGATTACAGAGCTTTCATGCGAAGCGAACAAGGAGTATGAACTGATCCCTTCCTTTGAGATTACGGTAAAACAGAACAAGAGGAAGATTAATCTTGGAACACTTGTGGATGATGACATACCGGATATTCCAGAAGAGCCGGAGAAGCCGGAAAAGCCGGAAATTACCATCCATACTACAGCGACGAACAAGGCGGACGGCTCTAAGGCAGTGGTTGCAAACGGACAGGTGACAATTACAGATGTGGTGACCATTGACGGGCTGGAGCCTGGAAAAAGCTACAGACTGTATGGCTGGGAGATGGTAAAGAATAAGGAAATGACCGCGAAGCTGGTGGTTGACGGGAAGCCAGTGGAGAATGAGCTTCTGTTTACTGCAGATGATAAGATGAAAAAGGCAGTAATTGAGTTTACCTTTCCGGCCACTCACCTGGCCGGGTCTGATGTTGTGGTTTTTGAAGAGCTGTATGACCTGACAGAACCGGAGCATCCAGAGCTTGTGGCAGAGCATAAGGACATTGAGAACCGCAGTCAGACCGTATCTATAAAAAAGCCGGTACAGAAGGAAAAAAAGAAAAAGGCGGAAAAGAAAACAACAAAAAAGGTGACAGAGAAAAAGACGGTCCCGGCGTCCAGAGCCCCAAAAACCGGTGACATAAGCCCCGTATTCTTGTTTGTTTTTATCCTGTTGGCTGTTCTTTCTTGCATAGCTATTATCAGATGTGTTACAATAATGCGGAAATAGAACAAAAAGAACAGGAGGTTGTCGTAATGGGAATGACAATGACGCAGAAAATCCTGGCGGCGCATGCAGGTCTTGATACTGTAACAGCAGGTCAGCTGATCGAAGCAAAATTAGATGTGGTTATGGCAAATGATATTACCGGGCCGATGGCGCTGCCTATTTTCCGGGAGATGGCAGACCGGGTGTTTGACCAGGACAAGGTTGTGCTGGTGCCGGATCATTTTACGCCGAATAAGGATATTAAGTCTGCGGAGAATTCAAAGGCTATTCGCGAATTTGCAAGGGAGCAGGGGCTTACCTGGTATTTTGAGCAGGGCAAGTCAGGAGTAGAGCATGCAATTCTTCCGGAAGCGGGAGTGGTTGCAGCAGGAGAGTGTATTATCGGTGCAGATTCCCATACTTGTACATATGGTGCGCTGGGTGCGTTTTCTACAGGCGTCGGGACAACTGATATTGCCACCGGCATGGCAACCGGACAGTTGTGGTTTAAGGTCCCGGGCGCGATGAAGTTTGTGCTTAGAGGAAAGCCGGGACCATATGTAAGCGGAAAGGATATTATCATCCATATTATCGGCAGGATCGGGGTGGACGGCGCATTGTATAAGTCCATGGAATTTACCGGGGACGGGATTGCAGCGCTTTCTATGGACGACCGGTTTACGATGGCGAATATGGCTATTGAGGCAGGCGCAAAGAACGGAATCTTCCCGGTGGATGACAGCGCCAGAAAGTATCTGGAAGAGCATACAAGGAAAGCTTACCAGGTATATGAGGCGGATGAGGATGCCGTGTATGATGAAGTAATAGAGATTGATCTGTCAGAGGTGCGCCCTACGGTTGCATTCCCGCATCTTCCGGGCAATGCAAAGACGATTGACGAGATCGAGGCCATGGAGCCTGTCCGGATTCAGCAGGTGGTGATCGGCTCCTGTACCAATGGACGCATGGAAGATATGAGAAGAGCAGCGGCAATTCTGAAAGGGCATACCGTTCATCCAGATGTGCGCGTCATGGTAATTCCGGCAACACAGAAGATCTATAAGCAGTGTATTAAGGAAGGGCTTCTTGATATCTTTGTAGATGCAGGCTGTGCAGTGAATACGCCCAGCTGCGGACCGTGTATGGGAGGCCATATGGGTGTTATGGCGGCAGGCGAGAGGTGTGTCTCTACGACCAACCGGAACTTTGTGGGAAGAATGGGACATGTGGATTCCCTGATCTATCTTGCCTCCCCGGAGGTGGCAGCGGCGAGTGCCATTGCAGGCTGTATTGCAAATCCTGAGAAAGTAGGTGACAGATAATGAAGGCTTTGGGACATGTTTTTAAGTATGGAGATAATGTGGATACAGATGTAATCATTCCGGCAAGATATCTGAATTCCTTTGACGCAGAGGAGCTTGCAAGCCATGCGATGGCGGATATTGATCCGGAGTTTGTGGACAAGGTAAGGCCGGGAGATCTGATCGTGGCAAATAAGAACTTTGGCTGCGGGTCGTCAAGGGAGCATGCGCCCCTCTGTCTGAAGACGGCAGGAGTAAGCTGTGTGATTGCTGAGACATTTGCGAGAATTTTTTATAGAAATGCAATCAATATCGGACTTCCGATTATTGAATGTCCGGAGGCGGCAAGGGGAATTGAAGCCGGGGATGAAGTAGAAGTGGATTTTGACAGCGGAAAGATTTTTAACAGAACGAAGGGAACAGAATTCAAAGGACAGCCGTTCCCGGAATTTATGCAGAAGCTGATCGCTGCAGGCGGACTGGTAAAATACACGCTTGCGAATAAGGACAGGTGATTAAGAATGAATCTATATTATACAAGCACAAGAAATTCGGATGTAAGGGTAACTGCATCCCAGGCCATCCTCTCAGGTCTGGCTCCGGACGGAGGGCTATTTGTACCGGAGAGCCTGCCTTCCCTGGATGTATCCTTTGAACAGCTTAAGGAGATGAGCTACCAGGAGACGGCATATGCGGTGATGAAGCAGTTCCTTACGGATTTTACGGAAGAGGAACTGAAATCATGTATCGCGAAGGCTTATGACAGTAAGTTTGACACAGAGGAGATTGCTCCCCTTGTGAAGATTGACGATACTTATTATCTGGAGCTGTTCCATGGCGCTACCATTGCGTTCAAGGATATGGCACTTTCCATCCTCCCGCATCTTCTTACCGTGTCGGCAGGGAAGAACAAGGTGGATAAGGAGATCGTGATACTGACGGCAACCTCCGGGGATACCGGTAAAGCAGCAATGGCCGGTTTCGCGGATGTGAAAGGAACAAGGATTATTGTATTCTATCCGAAGGATGGCGTCAGCAGAGTGCAGGAGCTTCAGATGGTGACACAGAAGGGAAGCAATGTAGATGTAGTGGCGATTCATGGAAACTTTGACCATGCCCAGAGCGGTGTGAAGGCTATGTTTGAGGACAAAGACCTTGCCAGGGAGCTTGAGGAGGCGGGATATCAGTTTTCTTCCGCGAATTCCATCAATATCGGACGGCTTGTTCCCCAGGTTGTGTACTATGTCTATGCCTATGCAAAGCTTTTAAAATACGGGGAGATTCAGGAAGGAGAGCAGATTGATATCGTGGTTCCCACAGGCAATTTCGGCAATATCCTTGCAGCATATTATGCAAAGAGGATGGGGGTGCCCGTTCACCATCTGATCTGTGCGTCCAATCAGAACAAGGTGCTCTTTGACTTCTTCCAGACCGGCGTATATGATAAAAACCGGGAGTTTGTACTTACCAGCTCACCGTCCATGGATATTCTCATCTCCAGTAATCTGGAACGGCTGATCCACCTGACTGCAGATGAGGATGCAAAGAAGACCAGGGCATTCATGGAGCAGCTTAAGACAGGCGGGAGTTATGAGATTACGGCAGAGATGAAGGAAAAGCTGGCAGATTTCAGAGCAGGCTATGCCAGCGAGGAGGATACGGCGGCGGCAATACGTGCAGTCTATGAGAAGACAGGCTATGTGATGGATCCCCACACAGCGGTGGCTTCCCATGTGTGCAGAAGCCTGAAGGAAGAAAGCGGCAGCAGCAGGAAATGTGTCATAGCATCCACCGCAAGCCCTTTTAAATTCGTAAAGAGCGTTATGGATGCCCTTGGTAAAGGGGAAGAGGAGACGGATGAGCTTGAGCTTCTGCCGAAGCTTGAAGAACTGTCCGGTGTATCCATGCCCGGGGCAGTAAGGGAGATTCTTCATGCCAGTGTGCTTCACACTACAGAATGTGACGCAGACAGGATGGAAGATACTGTAAAAAAAATATTAAAGATATAATACTTATTGTGAAAAATAAGTTGTAAAATCTCTGAAAATAGGTTATAATAGATTTCAGAAAAAACCTGGGATGTACGATACTCCTGTAATTTTGAACCTACAAAACTTTAAACGGGACTCTTATATCTCCGTAATATGTCAGGCCTTCCACGTTTGGCAGAGGAAGACAAAAAAGCGGATGCGGACACCCACCTGGCTTCGGCTAGGAGTCAAAATACAGGAACCGGCATTTTGGGGATTTCACCAAAGATAAAAGACAGTCGTATACCGGCTGTCTTTTTCAGCATATAGGGAACATAAAGGGCAGCAGTTCTGCCAGCTTAGATGGTGTGCATTAAAAGTGTATGCCATCATGAATACGAACAACACAGGAGTACATATTCGTGCAAAAAAGTTGGATTGGGATGCATCTGCGCTACGGCATGTCGGTTCTTACTGTATTATTTATCATTACCGGACTAACAGCGGCATTAAAGGGTTATAATACAGACAGGATGTCTGCAGCGGGCAGATGGCAAGCGGATTTTTCCAAAGAGAAGAAGGCAGGGAATGAGACGCCGGAAAAGAAAGAGCCGGAGAAATCAGAAAAAGAGAATCAGGAAACAGCAAAAAAGGAGCAGAAGACAAAAAAGGTACAGAAGAATTCAAAGATCCGGGTACTACTTAAGACAGACGGCTATCAAGGCACGGTGCATCCATCTGTGTCGCTTAGCTCGTCTTCAGGACTTGTGGTATCTTATGGGAAGAAAAAGAAAGAATGGGCGAAAGACAGTCCGCTTGTGATTGAACCGGATGACAGACGTTTCAAAAAGGGAAATCTTCGGATCCGGGCGAAGAAAGGAAGAATTACAGTGGATAGCCTGAACCGGGGTTATGGTACTCCATCCTATGAAGGTGTGATTGAGCTTCGCACAACGGCTGAAGGGATTGTGGTGATCAATGAGCTTCCTGTGGAGAAGTATCTGTGCGGGGTAGTGCCAAGTGAGATGCCGGATTCCTATGAGCCGGAGGCTCTGAAGGCACAGGCAGTCTGTGCCAGGAGTTATGCATACCGGCAGATGGAAGAATATGGGTATCCGGAATATAAGGTACATGTAGACGACAGCACTGCTTATCAGGTATATGGGAACTCGGCTCCTGCGGACAGTACGAAAAAGGCTGTGAAGGAGACCCAAGGGGAGGCTGTCCGGTATCAGGGCAAGATTGTAACTACCTTTTACTATTCAACCTCCTGTGGAAAGACAACGGATGTGGAATGCTGGGGAACAAAGCCCGGCGGGGCCAACGGTTATCTGAAGTCTGTGGAGGTGAAGGGAGAAGAGGGAGATTACGAAAGAGAGCTTCCCTGGTACAGATGGAAGGCGAGAGTACCGGTTCAGACGATGTCAGATCTGATTGGGCTGAACACAGGGAAGGATGTGGGGACACTGAAATCGCTGAAGATTACAGAGACCGGACCCGGCGGGATTGCGCTGAAGATAAAGGCCAGCGGGGACAAAGGAACAGTTACAGTCAAGACAGAGAATAAGATCCGAAGAGCCCTGGGAGGGTCCGGATATGTGATTAAGAGACATGATGGCGTGGAGGTGGACAGCAGTGAACTGCTTCCCAGTGCATTCATTACGATTAAGAAGTCAGGGGATACCTTTGTTATAAAAGGAGGAGGCTTTGGCCATGGAATCGGCATGAGCCAGAATGGGGCAAATGAGATGGCAAAATGCGGGAAGGACTACAGAGAAATACTGACACTGTTTTACCAGGGAGTGACGGTAGAGTGACTGGTTCGGTTTTTTAGTCCGTGAATCATAATACTGAGCAGTTACAGCGGGTGACAATATGGAACGAATTTTGAAAATATACAAAAAAATACAGAAGATTGGAGAAGCAATTGCCGGCAATCATGTAGGGGCATATGCGGCACAGACCGCATATTTTTTCATGATCTGCATGATACCGATTATCCTGCTTCTGTTAACTCTTGTCCAGTATACGCCAGTTACGAAGGCGGATGTGATGACAGCGGTGATCCAGGTGTTTCCGTCATCGGTTGATTCCATGATGACCTCAATTGTAAACCAGGTGTATAACCAGTCCACGGGTATTATCCCGGTTACGGTTCTTGTGGCTCTCTGGTCTGCAGGCAAGGGTGTTCTGGCAATGAGCACAGGATTAAACTGCGTCTATCAGTGCAGGGAGACGCGTAATTATGTTCTTTTAAGGCTCCGAGCTACATTATATACCGTGATGTTCATCCTGGTGATTATCCTTCTTCTTGTGCTGTCTGTATTCGGAAACAGCCTGAACCTGTTCATCGGGGAGCATGTGCCGATTCTGGCGAAGGCTGCGGACCAGCTTATTCAGGCACGGGTATTTATTGCACCGGTTACACTGATTCTCTTCTGCCTTCTGACTTATGAATTTCTGCCCAACAGGAGGGACAGGTGGATGAAGCATCTTCCGGGAGCAGTGTTTGCCGCCATCGGCTGGATGGTAGTTTCCTGGGTGTTTTCTGTGTATGTAGATATTTTTGAAGGATTTTCCAGCATGTATGGAAGCCTTACGACCATTGTGCTGATCATGCTGTGGCTGTATTTCTGCATGTACAGTATACTCATAGGCGGCGTCATCAACGTTATGTTCTATGACAAAATATTTAAAAATACAAAAGAATCTATTCACAGTCCGGGAGACCGCTCATAGTAACGCATACAAACACGCACGGTAAACGCATGATTTTTATGGAGTGAAAACTGTTTTTCAATTTTTGCCAAG
>CANOKL010000011.1 GCA_947566645.1 uncultured Lachnospiraceae bacterium | reverse complement strand
CCCCTCATGAATGAGGGGTTAGGGGAGTTGATGTGTCGAAGACACTTTTTTATATCACAAAATATTGTTCCAAGAATAGTCTGTTTATACATCCCACCGCTACTTCTGCTTCCTCAGCCCCACCGGCTCCGCGAGCTCTTCCCGCACCACATAAAGTGAGCGGTCAGAGCGCGTGGAAATCGTCCACTTTACAAGCGTCAGACAGCAGCCGGTAATTTCGATACAGGTAATGCAGCGCGGATGCACGCAGCTCCCGGTGTTAAAGTAAGGAGAGTCAGGGGTTCCCACCATGGGACGGTGGGTGTGTCCGGTAATCAGAATGACCTCCCTTTCCTTTGCCCAGTCAGCCGCGGCCTGCTCCAGTTTTTTCTTTTTTGTATTATTTTTTGCTGCGCTTGTAGGATCAAGGAATCCTATATTTTCCACAGGTTTCCAGATATAGCGCACAAGAAACCGGGAGAGCCGCCAGAGGACGCTGTTAAGAAAGTCTGTCTGGTGCCCGTGGGTGAGATACAGATCGGGGCCATTCATATCGTTTTTAAGAATGATTCCGGCATGGAAGGTGATGCCAGGGAACAATTCTTCCTCTCCGCAGGTACTGCAGGGATAGCTTGTGCAGTGGCGGCAGGTAAAGCGGGGACATTTTTTTACCATGTCATGATTTCCATATAACATATACAGACGGTTCCGTCTGTAGAATTCCGAGAGAAGCCAGAAAGCATCATTGTGTATATTTTTTATCTGGGCAAGGGAGCGGTTTTCCCATAGTTCATCCCCATCTCCCAGTTCAAGATAGGTAAAACCACTTTTCAGGTAATACTGCAGTGCTGCAAAATACAGATGCTGATTCTTTAAAAAGTTATCTCCCGAGGTTCCGGTTCCTCTGTGGCAGTCGCTGAACAAGACATATCGTGAGTAGGAATGCAGCGGCAGTACAGGTGCCTGGGCAAATGCGCTGTCAAGCCGGGAGCTTATGCTCATGCTGTTACCTCCTCTTTTTACGTTTCTTAAATCTTCTGATTTTCAGAATGTACCGGAACAAAAACGGAAGATATTCATACAGGAGCAGCAGCCGGTCTGCCGTAAAGTAAAAAGGCTCTGTGACTTTCATATAGAGCCGGAGCAGCATCCGGTTTTTAAATAGAACCCATTTTCCGTACCATGTCTTCCGCAGCCGCGGCTGGGCAAAGCGGGGTTCTGAAAAAGTAAAGGAGACGGCGCTGCCATTTACATAAATCTCCCGGGAAGAGTAGCCGGCCTCTTCCAGTCCAAGAAGGAATGACTGACACATCTCCTGGCTGGAAAATACTATGGCAGTCTTCATGGACAGATTTTCCGGGGGAACATAGCGTCCCACGCAGAATCCGGTAAGCCACCAGTGCCTTTCACACTGCCTGGTCAGGGGGCTGTTGTCTTTTAGGAGGGTTACGGAAAAAACGGGCATTTCTTCTGGTGATACACTGCCAAATAAAGTGCGTTTCCGTTCATCCTCTGAAATAATCCGGTCCGCATGGTAGATGCCGATCTCACACCCGGCCGTAATCCCATACTGTCCTTTCCAGAGCTCGACCAGCCAGGTCTTATCCTGATAGTCAAAATAGACCGGTTCGCAGTCAAAAATCATATGGAAGAAGGGAGCATACTGGTCATAGGAGCTACAGTAGCCGCATTCCTTCTGCCATACATCAGTTTCTGAAGTAAAGAGATCCTGTGACAACTTATATCTGAAGCCAAAAGGAGAGGCAATCTGGTCAATCCGGTCCAGTTTATCCTGGACTGGCATGGCGCATACCTTTTGTATGGCATATGCCTTGCGGACGTAGAAATATAAGAATAAAGCAAGCAGGATAACAGCTGCAATCATAACATAGATCCAACAGTTCATAATTCAAATCCTCGTGATCAATAACATTACAGTATTTTATGCAGGGACATGAAAGACAGTGAATTGGGGACGGGGCAATTTTAAAAACGCCCCGTCCCAGATTGAGTTGGGGACGGGGTATTTTTAAAAATGCCCCGTCCCCAACTTGTAAATTCCTCCATTTCAAAGTATAATGTAGACACATAAATGTCAAAATAATTGAGAGAGGTACAGACAGATGGCAAACATATTTGATATTCTTGGGCCGGTTATGGTGGGGCCGTCCAGTTCACACACAGCAGGGGCGGTGCGTATTGGTTTAGTCGGGCGGCAGCTGTTTGGGCAGCAGCCGGATAAGGCAGTTGTTTACCTGCATGGCTCGTTTGCAGCTACGGGGAAGGGGCACGGGACGGACAGGGCGCTGATTGCAGGGCTTTTGGGGATGCGGCCGGATGATCTTGGAATTCCGGACAGCTTTGAGATTGCGAAGGAACGGGGCATGGATTTTGTGATTGAGCCGAGGGAGCTCAGGGATGCCCATCCCAACACGGCGAGGATTATGATGGAGGCAGATAACGGAAAGAAGCTTGAGATTCAGGCATATTCCATCGGAGGGGGAAGGATCCGTGTGAGTATGCTGGATGGAATGGATGTGAATTTCAGCGGGGAGACCCATACGCTGATTGTCAGGAATCAGGATCAGCCTGGCTGTATCACGGACGTTTCAACGGTTTTGAATCTCTGCGGCATTAATATTGCAACGATGCAGGTGTTCCGGGCAAGAAGAGGCGGAAGCGCGGTCATGGTGGTTGAGACGGACCAGGTGGTTCCGGAGAGCGCGATCGAGATGCTTGAAAGAAGACAAGGGATTCTGAAGGTAACATTTTTAGCAGCGATTTAAGATACAGAGATTGTAACTGTGAAGGTACTGGACAGTTGCTAGTACTGCGTTGCATTTTACTCGAAGAGATGCAATGCTGCATTAGAGATTTAGTAATTGAGAGAAGGAGTAGCAGAGGTATGTCATATCAGTCAATGGAAGAAGCACAGGAGAGATGTAAGAGAGAAGGGATTGAGTTCTGGAAGGCGGTGCAGCTGGAGGATGCAGACGAGCGGGATGTAAAGGAGACGGATTCCTGGGAGCAGATGAGGGGAATGTGGCAGGCAATGCTTGACAGCATTGATAACTATGACCCGTCGCTGATGTCCAGAAGCGGCCTTGTGGGAAAGGAAGGCGGCCTGATGGAAGCCTACAGAGAAGAGAAAGATACGCTTTGCGGGGATTATATGGCAAAGGTTATGGCAAATGCACTTAAGATGGGCTGTAATAATGCCTGCATGAAACGGATTGTTGCGGCTCCCACGGCAGGTGCCTGCGGGGTTCTTCCGGCAGTGCTTGTGACGTATTTCCGCGAGTACGATGTGCCGGAGGAGAAGATGATAGAGGCGCTGTATGTGGCGGCAGGTATTGGCCAGATTATTGCGAACCGGGCATATCTGGCAGGTGCGTCCGGCGGATGCCAGGCGGAGATCGGCTCGGGCTCCGGGATGGCTGCAGCGGCAATCTGCCATGTAAAGGGCGGCAGCACGGAGCAGATCGCCGCTGCCTGTGCGATGGCGCTTAAGAACCTGATGGGCCTGGTCTGTGATCCGGTGGGCGGCCTGGTCGAGGTGCCCTGCGTGAAGAGAAATGTGGGGGGCGCGGTGAATGCCATGGCGGCAGCAGATATGGCGCTTGCAGGAATTATCAGCCAGATTCCCCTTGATCAGGTCATTGATGCCATGAAGGAGGTCGGCGACAGAATGGATGTAAGCTTAAAAGAGACTGGCATCGGCGGAGTGGCAGGGAGCCTCCGGGCACAGGAAGTCGTCAAGAAGATGTAAGGATCTGTCATGACAGATCCTAAGGAGTAGGAAAAGTATATGACTGGAAAATAGACTTCCGGTCTTTTATAGCCGGAAGTCTGTATGAGTAAGAAAATATGTTGCGGAGATGAACCCTTATGAGGTAGTGATATGAATTATGGAGCATTAATACAGACCGAAGAATATGAGTTTCTTAGAACAAATGAGCACCTCGGGAACCGGATCATTCTTCTTGGACTTGGCGGCAGCCATGCATATGGAACGTACAATGAGGAAAGTGACATTGACCTCAGGGGCGCTGCCCTTTCCAGGCAGTCAGATCTTATCGGGCTAACGAAGTTTGAACAGTATGAGGATCATAATACAGATACCGTGATCTATTCTTTTAATAAGCTGGTACGGCTGCTGCTGGAGTGCAACCCCAATACCTGTGAACTCCTGGGACTGGATGAGGATCAGTATCTGCTGAAAACCCCGCTGGGGCAGGAACTTCTGGATCATACAGAGCTGTTTCTTACGAAGCGGGCGGTAAAATCATTCGGGGGATATGCAGGAGCGCAGCTTCGCCGCCTGCAAAATGCCATTGCCCGGGATACCATGGCGCAGACAGAGCGGGAAAGGCATATTTTAGATTCTGTGAAAAATTCACTGGATGACTTTAACCGGCGGTATAAGACATTTCCTAATGGAAAAATCCGTCTGTATATTGATGATGCAGTAAACCCTGACCTGGACAGCGAGATTTTTATAGATGCCAGCTACACCCATCTTCCCCTGCGGGATTATGAGGGAATGTGGGCGGTTATGAATCACGTTGTCCGGGACTATGATAAGATCGGAAAACGCAACAGGAAAAAGGATTCGAATCATCTGAACAAGCATGCCATGCACCTGATCAGGCTGTTTATGATGGCGATTGATATTTTAGAAAGAGGGGAAATCCGGACAAACAGAAAAGATGACCTGGGACTTTTGTTAAAAATCCGCACAGGCGGCTTTCAGAAAGCGGACGGGACATTCCAGGCACAGTTTTACGAGATTGTATCGGATTATGAGAAGAAGCTGGAAGAGGCTGCAGCAAGAAGTACGCTTCCGGATGAACCGGATATGAAGCGGGTGGGGGACTTTGTAGAATATGTGAATTTGAGAAGCATACAGGGCGGGTTTTAGGACTTTTAGCGGAGGATGGTTAGTCTATTTTTGTATAATTTTCCAGGTGACATTTTACTTATAGGTTGATATACTAAAGTTCAAAGAAAGCACTGGGTTGTGTACGGAGCAACTAAAAGGAACCCGTAGCTATACTATTGAGATAATATCAATATAGTGACCTGCGTGATACAGTATCTTGTATGATAATATTATATCCAACATGGGGATTATGCCATGTGCTATTGTCTTGGAATTGTTAGGATTGCAGAACGAACTTCCAGTGGTGATTTTTTGAGGGAAAGTGATAAACTTTCCCTTTTTATAGGTGATGAGCATGATAATTTAACCGGCAATACTTGCCATAAACAATTCATAAAAATCATCTTCCCCTGCCAGCATCGGCGAGTTCTCCCCGCCGCCGTTAGTGCTGCGCTTCATTGCGGCATGAAATTCTTCCCCTGCGCAGATTAAATCCATTTCATAAATTTCGTACCCCATATCCCTGCATATGTTACAAAAGGCAGAGAGGGGTTCTTTTTCGTGACGGGTGTTTAAAAATCTGTTTTGTATATCCGGGTTGTGCAGTGCTTTGCTCTGTACTTCATCTAACATCGTAATGATATCCATAATGTTTTCACTCCAAAGTTTTTATTTTCTGATAATAAGTATAACCGCTTAAGGCAATAATAGCAACCAAAGAATACGCCTCAAATATACTGAGTGTTAGATAATAGGTTACTGTTCGCTTTGCATCTGCGGTTGGCGCGATACTCACGGCAGATTTCATTGACCGTGTGATTTAATAGTCAATAAGAGAAGAAATTTTTTTGATTGCCGGCATCGCGTGGAGCATTCTCTGCTGGACAGGGAATTTGGGACGGGGCATTTTTAAAATTGCCCCGTCCCAAATTGAACTGGGGACGGGGTATTTTTAAAATTACCCCGTCCCCAACATCTTAGCCCTGTACTCAGTAGGGCTTAACCCGGTCAGTTTTTTAAAGGTGGAGGAGAAGTACGCCGCATCATTGTATCCCACCAGGTTCGCGGCCTCATAGGTCAGGATATCTGGCTTCAGGAGGTATTCTTTTGCTTTTTCTATCCGCGTGTTATTGATGTATTCGATGAGGGATTCTCCGCATGTTTTTTTAAAGGTCCGGCTCAGGTGTGAGGGGGAGATATGCAGATGCTCTGCGATGGTTTCCAGGGATAGGGGATCTGCCAGGTGGGAGTGGATGTATTTTGCGGCATTTTCTACCAGGCTGTTTTGCATGGTGATGTTTCCGGCAGAGCGTTTCTGTGTATCTGCCATTAATTCCTGTATGGTATGTTCCAGAGAGAAGATGTCCGCGGCAGCATTGATGCCTGCGAGGTACTCACCGGAGGGAGGCTCGGCTTCACGTTTCATTAGAACTCTGCAGCAGATATAGTAGATCTGGGAACAGATATTTTTGGTGTCAGCCGAATTTACAAAGTTTGTCTTGAATTTTGTAAACATTTTATGAAGGATGGTATTTGCTTCTTCGAACATCCAGCTGTGTAGGCTGTTTTCGAAATGAAAGAGGTCCATGGAGTTCTCGGCAGTCAGGTCGTAGTCACTGCTTTCCGGTGTATCTTCAAACAGGGCAATCTCTTTTTCTGAATAGAAATTCAGTGTCAGGGCATAGATGGCTTCTGATACTGCGTGGCAGAATTCTCCGGCCCCTTTGTGGTACTGGCTGATTCCTACGGACACCTGTCTGGAGTCCAGCATTTGTGTAATGACAGAGATTTCCCGGCAGTTATCCAGAACCGCGTCAGGGACGTGGGAGGAAAACCCGTCTACAAAATAGACTGTAATGATCAGATTATTATAGCGGTAGCAGTAAGCACGTTTTTTTTCATTAATGATGATTTTCTTGAAGGACGCAAGATCATTTTCCAGGGGAACCAGCTGGAAGGCGGCAATGTAATAGTGGCTGAGATTAATCTTAAGTTCTGCAAGCCGTTTCCCAAAGGCAGCGGTATAGGGAGAACAGGTCATCTCCAGAAGAAGCTGGTCCTTTAAAAATGCAATCTCTTCCTTTGCTATGGAGGAGTGCTTCCTGGAGGTTACAATCTGCTTCTGGGCAGACTGGATGGCCTCAATCAGATCCTTCTTGTTTGTCGGTTTTAGGATAAAAGCAGACACATTATACTTGATTGCAGTCTTTGCATATTCAAAATCTGCATAGCCGGTCAGCAGGATCACTTTCGTCTCCGGATAGTTTTCATAAGCATATCTTGCCACGGCAAGTCCGTCCATCACAGGCATCTTGATGTCCGTGATGATAATATCTGTCGGGTGTTCTTTTATAAACTCAATTGCTTCGAGTCCGTTGGATGCAGTACCGGCAACCTGGCAATCCAGGGAATCCCAGTTGATAAAGCTGGAAATGCCTTTGCGTATGACAGCTTCATCATCAACAACTAAGAGCGTAAAGATCATAAGGAATCCTCCTCTCTCTTTAAGGGTATTTTAAATGAAATGGTTGTGTAACTGCCAGGTATGCTGTCTATATTAAGACGTGAGCCTGGCCCGAAAAGTAATTCCAGACGCTTGTCCAGATTACGTAATCCGACGTGGGTATGGTCATCCTCGTCGGAAGGAAGGATGGCGCGGATATCAGGGATGGTTTCAAAGCCAACGCCATTATCAATGATGGAGATCTCCATGCAGTCGCTGCCGTCTGGTTTCAAGATCTGGATAATCAGACTTCCTTTTTCATCCTTTGGCTCCAGTCCGTGTATAATTGCATTTTCCGCCAGGGGCTGTATGCAGAAGACTGGAACCATATAGCTCATGAGCTCATCCGGAATGCGCAGGGTACAGGATATTTTATCCTCAAAGCGCATCTGCTGGAGATAGACATAGAACTTCACATATTCGATTTCCTGCTCCAGCCGGACAAAGTCCTTTTCCTTAGAAAGAGTATTCATTTTCAGAAGCTCTCCCAGGGAAATCACCATCTGATAGATCTCTTCCTGATCATTCATCTGCGCCTTCCATGCAATCGTATTCAGCACATTAAATAAAAAATGAGGATTCATCTGGGACTGCAGGGTGCGGATTTCTGAGCTTTTCAGCAAAAGCTGTTTTTGAAAATTATCATTATAGTAGGTGTCAAGCTGTTTGAGCATCTTGTTAAAGGATTCAGCCCAGACATCAAATTCATAATACATCTTCATGGGCGGCAGGACCGTACGCTCTCCTTTTGAAATCTGATTAATATGGTAGATCATCTTATCAATCGGCTTTGTTATCGTTCTGCTTATAACAATCGCAAGCAGCAGCGCAAGGGCTAACGTGCAGGCAAGCAGTACAAGATGAAGCTTTAATATTTCATTCAGATCCTTAAGAAGTACATCCCGGGGCGCAACCACGGTAGAAACCAGCTTAATCTTCTCCAGCTTCCGGGAGGCAATAAAGTAATCCTCTGAGCAAAGGGTAAGTTCCCGAAAGGAGATGGAGGAGGCGGTATCCTCATTCATCATTCTTTTAAGAGCCTGGCATTCCGTCTTCATATCCGGACAGGAGGTGACATTAATGGAAGAATCATACATGCAGATAAACCAGGAGGGATCCAGGCCTTCTACACAGTAAGAAAACCATTTGGCAAGGTCGATCCGGATCATGAAGGTGCCGCAGTAATTGCCGGTGTTGCTGCTAAAGAGGTTCCGGATAAAATAGATGCTGTTGTCATCTCCGGGAAGCATCCGGCAGAACAGGCGGTGTTCCCGTTTGTCTATTGTGCGGAAAATCTCTGCGTTTCCAAAAGAAAGCGACAAGGAAGAAGCAGAGGCGGCAAAGCTGAAAACATTGTTGTTATGGCCCATGATGCAGATGGACTTCGTAAAGTTCTTTGCAGACAGAGAGGTGCTGTAATAGATGTAAGCCATCTGCTTTTCAATACTGATTCTTTTTTCAGGACTTAAGAGGTCCGGCTGCGCAGTCTCCAGTGCAGCTGATATCGTACTGTTGGACAGATAGAGCGGGATGATGGAATCAATGGCTTCTATCTGACTGTTGATTTTCTGGTTCACCTGGCTGAACTGGCTGGTAATAGAATGTCTGTAATTATTTGTAAGGATCTGTTCCGTTCTGATATAGTAGAAAAGAATGGAACATAGCAGTATGACTGTAATAATGGAGGACATTGTAATCGTTATAAAAAGGTTCAGCGTTGGTAATTTTTTCTTTTTTTCCGTTTTCATATCAATTGCTTCCACTCACATACTTTTAGTTGTATGGCAATTATCCCATAATTTATAGTGACATTCAATCTGTTTTTGTCAGAAGCGAAAATAACAAAAGAGTATAACAAAATATTGAAAGAATCAGGCCAAAGTCAGAAAAAGAGGATCCTGTACCAGATTTTGGAAGCGGAATAATACAAGAATATGACAGGTCTCTTTATTAAAATCTGTCATTAAAAGGGATATAATACCATCAGATACCAAATTATGCGACTGTTTAGACAGTTGCCAGAAACACACATCAGAAAGATAAGGAGGAAAATAATGAGAAAAAGAAGTGTGAAGAGATTATTTGCTGCAGTACTTGCCGGAGCTATGGTGATGGGCATGGCAGCCTGCAGCAGCAGTGAAACAGGAGAGAAGGATTCCGGTTCATCCAGTTCCGACGGGTCGGAGCAGACAGAGGATTCCGGCAAGGTTGTCCTGAATGTGATCAACTATCATGTAGGTACAGACTATGCGGCAGAGTATTATTCTTATCTGTTTGAGGAATTCCAGAAAACAGAAGAGGGAAAGAACGTGGAGTTTAATTTTGAGGAAATTCCCACAACAGATGCATACAACCAGAAGATCAAGCTTCTGATCTCCAGCGGGGACCTTCCGGATATTGTATTTAATGGAGGAAATAACATTACCGAACTGGCAGCCAAGTCCGGCAAGGTGGCAGATCTTACTCAGTATTTTGAGGAAGACCCGGAGTGGAAGGGACTATTTGACGACACTTCCCTGGAGTTTAATACAGTAGATGGAAAGATATACGGTGTGCCGGTTTCCAAGGAGATTTCTTATATCTATTACAATAAGGAACTCTTCCAGAAGGCAGGAATTGAAGCGCCGGAGGTTGCCTATGAGACATGGGATGATTTCTTTAAGGCCTGTGACGCACTGAAAAAAGAAGGGATTACGCCAGTGGGTATGGACACTGCGGATATGGGATGGCTTACGAATCTGTGGATGAGCGCCCTGATCGGTACAAACGGGGAAGCTGGAAGCGAGTGGATGAACACCATGTATCCGGATGACTTCAATACACCGGAGGTAGAAGAGGCAGCGAAGACGATTCAGACTATGTTTAAGGAGTATACAACGGATGACGCGGTAGGCGGAAAATACGACCCCATGGCAACACATTTCTTCAACGGAGAGATTGCCATGATTCCTAATGGCCCATGGATGATACCAGACTTTTCACAGACAGAGAAAGCGCCGGAAGGCTTCTACGACAAGGTTGGCATAATGCTGATGCCAGGAAAGGGCATGGAGATGGTGCCAACGCCTGGTGACATGGTAGGTGCGTCAGGAGACGAGGAAAAGATTAAGGCAGCAGTTGCTTTCCTGAAGTTTGAGACAAGTCCGGAAAACCAGATTAAGGCTCTGGAAATGACAGGCTTGCAGCCAGTATCCAATGACCTTGAGATCCCGGGAGAGCTGACAGAGAGCGATCCGCTGATGGCAGAGGTTCTTAAGATCCAGAACGAGGCGGCAGTCACCTATGGACAGAACCAGGCATACTGGTATCAGAATACCATTGATACATTTTCAACGGAGCTTCCGGAGCTTGCTTACGGAAACATCACACCAGAGGAATTTTGTAAGAAACTGACGGAGTCTGCAGCAAAGAATTAGGAATAACAGATTATGAAGATTAAGAATAAAGGCTTTTGGATCGCCGCATTTACAATGCCATGCATGGTCCTGTTTGCACTTGTATATGCGGCTCCGATAGTGACTGTTCTATATACCTCGCTTTGTGATTACACGACCTTTTCACCGCCTGCTTTTACAGGGATGAAGAATTTTGCCGGTATATTTGGGGATCAGGACTTTCTGGTATCCATTAAAAACACATTGATATGGGTGCTTCTGCAGTCGGTCTTCCATGTCACGCTGGGGCTTGTGATGGCCCTGGTTCTGAGGCGCAAGCCGAAGGGCTGGAAGATCGTGCGGACTGCATATATGATTCCGAATATCATACCCACAGCAGCGACAGGAGTGATGTTTACACTGCTTCTGAACCCTACATTTGGAATCGTGAAGCCGTTACTGGAAAAAATTGGAATCGAGGTTTCACAGACGCCAAACTTATTCGGTAATTCCAAGTATGCGTTCTGGACAGTCACAGCCACATGGATTTTATATGCAGGATTTAACACCATTATATTCCTGGCAGAGATGGGGGCAATTGATAAAGAGATTTATGAGGCTGCAAGAGTGGACGGCGCAAGCCCCTGGCAGCTGGACCGGTTTATTACCCTGCCTCTGATGAGAAATATATTCGGAACCTGTGTCACCCTTGCTTCTGTAGCCATGGTTTCCCAGTTTGACATCATCTATATGACGACAAAGGGAGGCCCGGGCAACACAACGCTGAATCTGCCGATTTACCTTTATAAGGCGGCCACCCTTGAAAATAATTACGGGAAGGCGAATGCCGTAGGAACGGTACAGATCGCAGTGGGTCTGGCACTGGTGCTTCTGATTCAGAGGCTGTTCAGGGAGAAGAAGGAGGACGCGAGATGAAAAATGCTTCCAGGGTTTTAAAATATCTATTTATGGCTTTTTTCACATTCATTGCCGTTGGGCCGATTGTGTGGGCATTTATCAGCTCCTTTAAGACATATGCGGAGATTAATTCCTCCGCATTGTCCTGGCCGTCCTCCTTTCAGCTGGATAATTACAAGGCAGCATTCCAGTATGCGCCCATTGCAAAGTACTTTGTAAACAGTATTATTATTGTCGGGTGCAGCGTCCTGGTGACTGTGGCGCTGGTTGCCATGTGTGCCTACATTGTGTCAAGATTTGAGTTTAAGATGAAGACACTGATTATCTTATTCATATCAGCATCCCTGATGCTTCCGGCACAGGCGATCTCACAGCCTCTGTTTATGATTTTTCAGAAGCTGGGAATTTTTGACACAAAGCTGGGGCTGATCATTGTATATTCAGCCATGGGCATCCCCATGTCATTCTTTGTCATGGTCAGCTATTATAAAACCATTTCCACTGCACTGGAGGAATCTGCATACATAGACGGGGCAACCTTTCTGCAGACCTTCTTCCGGATTATCCTGCCCCTTGCAAAACCGGGACTTGTGACCATTGCACTGCTGCAGTTTATCAATACGTGGAATGAATTCTACTTTGCATTGATGCTGACCAGCGGGGATACGGCCAGGACAGTGCCAATCGCCCTGAATTACTATATGGGTACATTTGCAAATAATTATTCTGCTTTATTCGCAGCAGTCGTGATGACAGTCCTGCCAACAATCGTGGTATTCATCGTTCTGCAGAGACAGGTGATGGAGAGCCTGACAGCAGGTGCAGTGAAAGGATAAAAGGTACGAAACAGTTACGATAAAAGAATGAAAAGGATATAAGGATAGAAAGGATTAAGAGTATGAGGACAGATAAACCGCCAATTTATCCGATAGAGCCCTGGAGCATTACAGAAACGTCCTTTGATAAAGAGCAGAATTACAGAAATGAAACCGCTTTTTCTCTGGCCAACGGGTATATTGGCACAAGAGGAACCTTCGAGGAAGCGTACCCTTTTGACATTGAGACTGGTCTTGAAGGAAATTTTGTAAATGGATTTTATGAAAGTGAACGAATCCGGTATGGAGAAGCAAACTTTGGTTCACCGGAGTTTAGCCAGTCCCTTCTGAATCTTCCCAATATGAAGGAAACAAAGGTGTACCTGGAGGGTGAGCTGTTCACGATGGAGGAGGGAAAGACAGAAGAATATAAGAGAATCCTGGATATGAAGGGAGCCGTGCTTACGCGGTCCCTGCTCTATACATCTCCCGGAGGCAGAAAGGCAGAGATCTGCATCAAAAGGCTGGTTTCCTTTGAGATGAAGCATATCATGGCAATTGAGTATCAGGTGACGCCTCTGAATTTTTCCGGGGAGATCAAGTTCGTATCCAGGCTTCAGGCGGATGTGGAGAACCATACAAGAAAGACAAACCCCATAGTAGACTACGGCCCCTTCGGTAGGAGGCTCTCTCCGGTTTTACTGGAGGGAGACCGGCAGGCCTTTTATTATCAGGGGATTACTAAGGGCAGCAGACGGACTATGGCGTGCGGAGGAAGCCACAGAATCTACGGAGGCGCAGGCGCTCTTCGCCATACGGTCCGGACCGGAGAGCTGGATGCGGAACTGGTGCTGACAGTGCAGGGAATGAAAGGAAAGCCGGTTGTACTGGAAAAGATGCTCTGCTATGCCACAGACCTGGATCGGAAACCAGAGGAGCTTAAGGAGTTTGTATCTGATACGCTGGACCTGGCGCATAAGAGAACATTCCAGGGGCTTGAAGAGAGTCAGAGGAGCTATATGCAGAACTTCTGGAAAACTGCTGATATCCGGATTCAGGGAAAGGACAGTGAACTTCTGCAGCAGGGGCTCAGGTTTAATCTGTTTCATATTCTGCAGTCAGCAGGCAGAGACGGGAAGACCGGAATGGGAGCAAAAGGGCTGTCCGGGGAAGGCTATGAAGGACATTACTTCTGGGATACCGAGATGTATATGCTTCCGGTATTCATCTATACAGAACCAGAGGTTGCGAAAAAGCTTCTTGATTACCGGTACAAAACCCTGGAAAAGGCACGGGAAAGGGCGAGGATCCTGGGACATCAAAAGGGCGCCCTGTTCCCCTGGAGAACCATTAACGGGGAGGAGGCCTCCACCTATTATCCCCTTGGAACAGCACAGTACCACATTAATGCAGATATTGCATATGCCCTTGCCCTGTATCTCCAGGTTACAGGAGACGTAGAATACCTGAGGGAGAAGGGGGCGGAGCTTTTCATCGAAACAGCACGGGTCTGGGCAGATGTAGGAAGCTTTGCAGCGTGCAGGGACGGGAAATACTGCATTTGCAGCGTGACAGGACCTGACGAATACAATGTACTGGCAGATAATAATTTTTACACCAACCTGATGGCAAGAGAGAATCTGAAGGCAGCGCTGGGAGCGGTGGAGTATCTTGGGGAGCATGACAGGGATTATCTGGAAGAGCTAAAACACCGCCTGGATTTTTCGCTGGAAGAGACAGAGCTGTGGAAGGAAATTATTGACAGGATGTACTTCCCCTATGACAAGGAGAGGGGGATCTATCCGCTGGACGACGGATTTATGATGCGGAAGCCCTGGGATGAGGAACGGATCCCTGAGGAAAAGCGGGCATGGCTGTATGAGAATTATCACCCTCTGTTTATCATGAGACACAGAATGTCAAAGCAGGCAGATGCAATACTGGGGATGTATCTGCACAGCAATTATTTTAGTGAGGAGGAGATCAGGCGGAATTATGATTTCTATCAGGAGGTGACTCTGCATCATTCCTCTCTTTCTACCTGCATCTTCGGGATTGTTGCCTGCGGAATTGGATATTACGAGGAAGCCTATCAGTATTTTTCACAGTCTGCCAGGATGGATCTGGACGACTACCACAATAATCTGTATGCAGGGATTCACGGAGCTAATATGGCAGGGACGTGGCAGGCGGTTGTAAATGGCTTTGCAGGCCTGCGGTGCCAGAATTCACGCCTTTCGTTCAAGCCTTCCATACCAGAAGAATGGGAATGGTACAGCTTTAAGATCCGGTACAGGAACGCAGTGTTAAAGCTTACCATATCCCGCCAGGAGGCAGAATTTGTCCTGGAGGAGGGAGAACAGGTTGTCTTCTATATTGGGGAGAAGGAAATTGCCATCCGGGAGAAGGGGGGAAACTATATTGAAAAAATATAAGGCAGTCTTTTTTGACTGGGACGGCACAGCCGTTTTGTCCAGAACAGCCCCGGTAGATGATATTGTGCCGGTTATGCAGCCTCTTCTTGAAAATGGGGTAAAGCTTGCGATCATCAGTGGAACCACCATAGAAAATATTGCAGGCGGCCATATCGGACAGTATTTTAGCAAAAAGCAGCTTGGGAATCTGTATCTTGGACTTGGAAGGGGCGCATATAATTACGGGTTTCAGGAGGGGAAGCCATACCTGTTCGAGAACCGGCTCCCGGATACTGCCGGACTGCTTACAATCCATAGAATCTGTTTTGAGATTCACGCAGAATTAAAGGAGAAATATGACTTTGACACAGACATTGTGTTCAGCAGGCCGAATTACTGCAAGATTGATCTCATGACAGAAAACAGACGCGGGGATAATCTGTTCATGCAGGAAGATGAGCTGGATCTGCTTAGGGAAAAGATGAAGGAGCACGGCATGAAGGAAGGACTTTCAGGTCTGATGGAGATGGCAGTGAGAACAGGGCGCAGTTATCACCTGGAGGTGATTCCCACATGTGACGCCAAGTATCTGGAGGTGGGGATCTCCAGTAAGAGTGATAATGTAGAGGCAATTCTTGGGAAAATGCGGGAAGAATGTTCTATAGAGGCTGGGGAATGTGCTTTCTGGGGAGATGAATATGTGGGAATCGAGGAAGATATTTTTGGAAGCGATAGCTTTATGTACACGGAACAGACCTCTGACGGAGACTTTTTTGATGTGTCAGAGGTCAGGGGAAAAAGGCCAGAGGGTGTAAGGCTGGTAGGAGGAGGCGTGAAGAGCTTTCTCGACTTTCTGGCAGCACAAAATGAAATGTAAGAGGAGTAATATGATGAAGATGAAAATGAGAGCAAGAGTGCTAAGTATCTGCTTAAGCCTGTTCCTGCTGGTGAGCTGTTTCCCTCTCTATGAGGTGGAGACCATGGCAGAGGAAGGCGCAGGGACAACCTATTATGTTGACAGTGACGGTGGAAACGATGAGAATACCGGAACCGCTCCGGACCAGGCATGGGCATCGCTGGAGAAGGTAAATGGCTTTGAATTCCAGCCCGGCGACAGTCTTCTGTTCCAGAAGGGTGATGTGTGGACAGGCCAGTTAAGCCCTAAGGGTTCAGGAACAAAGGGAAATCCCATTATCATCGGGGCTTACGGTGATGGGGAGGCCCGTCCGCTGATCCAGGGAAATAACTGGTGTGAAGATAACGGGGATGATCTGGAGAACAAGATCTTCAATGCCGCGGTGTTCTTCTATAACCAGCAGTACTGGGAGATTACGTCTCTGGAGATTACAAACAGAATACCGGGAGAGAACCCGGACGACCATATTAAAAAGTATGGCGTTCTCATTATGGGCAGGGATGCCGGGACATTAGAGCATATGTACTGCCGGAATCTGTATGTCCATGATGTAGTATCCCACCCAGTCGGACAGCAGGCTGGAATCGCCAGAGGCGGCATCATCTACGTGATCCGCGGCAATGAGGTTCCTACAAACTGGAATGACATTGTGATAGAGGACAATATCGTAGGCCCCAGGATCAATCATTATGGAATCAACTTACTGTCTACCTGGGGAAGCAGTGCATTTGAGCATGAGACGGGAATTCCGGACGCTGAATATCCTGGACAGAGATATGACAGTACGAACATTATCATCAGGAATAATTACTGTGAGGATGTTGGGAATGCTGCAATCTGCCCGTCTGCATATAAAAACGCAGTGATTGAATACAACACCTGCAATGGCTGCAACAGCGGACCCAACGGGAATGTGCCTATCTGGTGGGAAAACGGCGAGCACACAGTGGCGCAGTTCAATGAGGTCTATGGATCGGGGGCGTCAGAATCCAAAGAGGATTCCCAGGCATTTGATGCGGATGTGAATGCAAAATTAAATTATATTCAGTATAATTATACCCATGACAATCCATCAGGAGCGTATTTTGAATGTGCCATCGGGACACCTTATACGACCCACATCCGCTATAATATCAGCCAGAATGACGGATACGGAACAAACAGCTACGGCGGCGGAGCGGTTGTGACACTTGGGGGCTGGTCCAGCGATCCGAAGAATAAGCTGTATGTGTACAATAATGATTTCTATCTGGGAGAAGGACGTGACAGCTTTATTACCAATAACTGGGACGGTTATCCTGTCAATGCAGAAAACTTCAGATTTACCAATAACATCATTTACAGCGATGCCCAGTCAAAGGGTTGGGATGAGAATCTGATGGGAACAGCAGAAAACAATGCTTACGGCGGAACGGACAGCAAGATCCTGAGAGAAGATGATGAAAAGGCGTTAGCCATTACAGCGGCGGATCTTAAGAATATCGGAAGCGGCGGTACTGGGATTGACAGTGTAGACGGATACCAGTTAAGCGCAGATTCCAAATGCCGTAAAGCGGGAACTGTGATTCCAGGCAACGGCGGAAGAGACTACTGGGGAAATCTAGTATCCATGACAGGCACGCCGAATGTAGGCTGTGACAACAGCGGGGCAGAGGTTTCCCAGGCAGCAGGAGCGATTAACTTTGAGGACCGTCCCACAGAGGCGGCGGAGCTTAAGGGAAGCTATGCAGAATGTGAATTCGGCGAGGGATGGTACACGAAGGAGCAGAATGGAAATAAGGTGGCGTATTTGTCTAATGAGACAGGTACCGGCATCATCGGCCTTCCGAAGGGAAAGGCGTTAAAGAGCTTTACTGCAAGCTGCGAGGACATTGCGTGGGTTACGGTAAGCGCAGGCGGCTACAACAAATCCTACTGTGTTACATCAGCAGGGACAAGCTTTGATACAGGATTTTCTTCAGCAGCAGATGAAGTGGAATTTTCCGTACAGGGTATGTCTGGAAGCGAGAGCGTGTATTTTGATGACCTGATTCTGGAAGATGCAGAGTATGAAAGACAGAACCTGGCGCTTAATAAACCGACAGTGACCAGTGGTTATGACCAGAATCCGGGAAGCTGGGGCAATGACGGCGATGAAGGAACTATGTGGATTCATGCAGGCGAGGATCTGAATGAATACTGGATTGTAGATCTTGGAAAGGATTATGACCTGTCTGATTTTGAACTGGTATTCGAGCAGGATGAGGCAGAGGGAGCATGGGGATACCGGATTGACGGAAAAAACAGCGCAAAGGAGGACTTTGACAAAGCGCTTCTGTGTGATGCGGCCGATAATTCAGACGGCAGCAGAGTACAGAGCGGAACATTCGAACCAGGAAGCCTTTACCGCTATCTGCGCGTCACTCTGACAAAATTCCCAGGATATGATTACTGGCCGGGCTTTTCAGAATTCAGGGTATTTGAAAGAGACTACAGCGGGCTGGACAAATCTGCACTGAGCCAGAAGATTGCAGAAGCAAAGTATATTGAAAAAGGAACCTATGCAGAAGCTGATTTTGCTGCCCTCCAGGAAGCAATTGCCGCAGCAAAAGTACAATTCGAAAAAGCAGAGAATGAAGCCCAGGTGACAGAGGCAGTCAATGCACTGCAAAAGGCGATTGATAAGCTGACCACCCCGCCTTCTGATGATAAGAAGCCAGAAGAAAACCCGGGGGAGAAGCCGGGAGATACAGGTACACAGGTTCCAAAAGAGCCGGCAGCAGGCACAAAGCTTACAGATCAGAAGACAAAGGGAAGCTACAAGGTAACATCTAAGGGAAAGACAGTGGCATATGCAGGGACGACGAACAAAAAAGCAACTTCTGTAACCATACCGTCAAAAGTAAAGATTGGCGGAATCACTTACAAGGTGAACTCTGTGACAAAGAATGCTTTCAAAAATAATAAGAAAATCAAGAAGATTACAATTGCAGGCAGCATAACAGAGATTGGCTCCGGAGCCTTCCAGGGCTGCACGGCACTGACAAAAGTAGTGATTCCTGCAAAGGTTAAGAAGATCGGAAGCAAAGCATTTTATGGCTGCAAGAAGCTGACAGGGCTGACAATTAAATCAAAGCTTCTGACAACAAAGAGCGTGGGAAGCAAGGCATTTACCAAAACTGGAAGCAGTAATTACAAAAAGCTTAAAGTAAAGGTTCCGGCTAAAAAGTTAGCATCCTACAAGAACCTGCTGAAAAAGAAGGGACTTTCATCTAAGGCGAAGATTGCGAAGTAGAATGGTATCCGGGCTCCGTTACGGGGCCCGGATTTTGGATATTGTATGTTGCGATGCCGGAGGCTAAGATAGCGGAAGCGTAACTGCTCAGTACCTTCGCAGTTACATGCAAAAATCCATATAAAATTGCCTTTGGCAATGGGATTTTTGCACTCCTGAATCACTTTCTTACGGTCAGCGCAGTAAATGCGCAGACCTGCTGAATAGTTACGCGGAAGCTATGATGGAGGAAGTTATGACAGTTAGGAAGAGAAGGAATTTTACAGCTATATCTATGATCTGTATGATAAGCATTTTCATAAGCGCCGGCACAATCCTGACAGGATGCCGGAATGGAGAAGAAAATAAAACAGAGAAAGTAATTTTTAAAATCAAAGATTATGAGGTAGGACAAGAACAGTTTGAATATTATCTGGCCGAAAACCGCAGCAACATAATCAGCCAGTTCCAGGAGGGACAGGAAAGTATAGACGATGCCTTTTGGAAGAAGGTAACAGAGGACGGAATGACAGTCTCAGAAAAATTAGAGGAAGCAGCAAAGGACCAGTGCACATATGAATACACCCTGCTGCTTCTGGCAAAAGAAAAAGGCCTGGCAGACAGCGCCTCCTTCCAGGACATCAAGAAAGACATGGAAAAAGAAAACCAGAGGCGCACTGAAGCCGTGGAACGCGGAGAAGTGATATATGGAAATAAAGAGTACAGCATGAGTACTTATATGAGCTATTATCTAAGCAATCTGACGCGGGAACTGATCCGCGTGATGGAGGAAAAGGAACTAAAATACACAGATGAACAGCTGGAGCAGTACTGCCAGGAACAGGGACTGGCTGCACAGGAAGGGAAGACACTGAGGGAAACCTATGGGCTGGCATATAAGACATATTTGCTTGAACAATATATACGGCAGAAAATGGGGACGGGGCATTTTTAAAATTGCCCCGTCCCCACTTCAATTTGGGACGGGGTATTTTTAAAAATACCCCGTCCCAAATTTGATAATTTGATAAAAAATAGGTAAGAAAACAGGCATTTTGAGCTATGAGTGGTAGATCGAAATGCCTGTTTTCTGCTTGTTTTGTGCAAATTGCATAAAATTAAACGTTTAAGTTCTACTTGCAATTGTGCGGAGTAAGTGATATAAATAATTTATAATTAAAAATTGGGAGAGAAATTAAAACGTTTACCAAAAGGTCTGTGTCCGCGATGCTATAGACCTCAGATGAATGATTCACAGGCGCCATACACCTTCCCTGGGAGTAAAAGTCAAAAATAACAGGTAAAAAAGCTTTTGGGGGAGGAAATGGCATGACTTGATGATAAAACGATTAAGAGAACGTATCTTACAGGGAATTTCCCTGAAAGAATAAATTTAACCCAAAAAGGAGGACACAACATGAAAAAGAAACTGGTAGCAGCATTTCTGTGTGTTGCCATGACAGCATCCATGCTGCTTGGCTGCAGTGCCGGAAGTGAGGGAGGGAGTTCGGACGATTCAAAAGATTCAGGCTCCGGCTCAGCCGGAAAGAATGAGATGGAAGTGGAAGGTGAGGCCACAGAGCTTGAAGTGTGGACATTCATTGAGCTTCACCAGCAGTTCTACACAGACATGGCGGAGAGATGGAATGAGGAGCATCCGGATAAGAAGGTAAAACTGGTGCTTAGCAACATGCAGTATGACGACATGCACAACAAGCTGTCACTGGCCCTGGAATCTGGGGAAGGTGCACCGGATGTTGTGGACATTGAGCTTGGAAAGTTCCCGGCATTTATGACAGGGCAGATCGGCCTTAAGGATCTGACACCGGAGACCCAGCCGTATCTTAGCAACATCATTGAGTCCCGCCTTAAGATTTACGGAAAAGACGGTGCTTATTATGGATTCCCGACACACGTAGGAGCCATGGTTGCATTCTACAATACAGAGGCGCTTAAGGAAGCAGAGGTAGATTACACAACGATTAAGACATGGGATGACTTCAAGGAAGCAGGAGTAAAATACCATGAGAAGACTGGAAAGACCTTCGCATGCGTGGAGACAACGGCACAGTGGATGATCAACCTGATGTTAAGACAGAAGGGCGGAGATTATCTGGATGCTGACGGCAACATTGATATCACCAATGACAAGATGGTAGAAGTTCTTGAGTACATCAAGGGAATGCAGGATACAGGCGCATTCGCAACCGTACCGGGAGGACAGCCGGATAATGAGGAAGCATATCCGTCCTACAACAACGGGGATTACGCAGTACAGATTATGCCTTTCTGGCAGACATCCAGATTCACAAGCTACATGACAGACCTTTCCGGAAAAGTAGCAATCGCTCCGACACCGGTATGGAATGAAGGCGATGAAGTGAAGTCCATCGGTGGCGGCGGTACTGGTACTGCAGTTGTAGCAAGCAGCGAGAACGCAGACCTTGCAGCAGAAGTATTTGCATACATCAAGCTGTCTGAGGGAGCAAATGAGGAAGTATGGAATGTATTAGGCTTTGACCCGGTTAATACAGCAGTATGGACTGATACAGAGCTGACACAGAATCCGGAGAACCAGTTTGTAAAATTCTTCAATACCTATCCGTTTGACACACTGCTTGAGATCCAGGATGGAATCATGGCGCTTGATTCCCTGACCAGTGAGAAGTTTCCGTCCATTAACAATGAGTTCTGTAATGTGACGCTGAATAACATCTACGAAAACGGCATGGATGTAAAGGAAGCACTGGAAGAGTCACAGCAGACATTGAAGAACGAATTCGGCGAGTAACCGGGATGAGGCATATGAAGGAAGAGGAAGGAGGAGTAACGGTTCAGCTTGTCTGGACTGTTACAAAAAAAGAACGGAAAAGACAGAACATAGAGGAATAGAGCAGAGTGATAAATGACAAGAATGAAAGAAAGGAAATATGCGTTATGCAGAAAATGAGACATTCGTTAAAGCGGGGAATTGCATTTGGTTTGTCTGCGGTTATGACGTTTTCACTGATGGGCGTGATTCCCGGTGGTTCTAAGACGGCAGAAGCGGCGGAACGGTCACAGTCAGCTATAGCGAACAACAGCCTTAGCGTTGAGATCGGGGATCTGGGACAGATTTCTGTGATGAATATCATCAATAACCGGAAAAACAGCCAGGGTAATGATGTGAATTTTGTATTACCTAATAATACATCCAGCCAGAATAATGCGGCGCATCAGTGGATGGGTGAGATGATCTTCTCTTACAGGACAAGTAAGGACGGAACATTTCCCGAAGGCAGAGATGGCTTTGTTGAGGTAGATACGAATAAGACTCTGGCAGCAGGAGGATCTACGACATATTCAAATGCGACAGAAAATCTGGAGAAGAATCCTTATATTAAAAAGAACGTGATAAACGATAAAAAAGTAGAAATTGACTTTATCGGACAGGAAGCTGATTCAGAGACAGCACGTACCATGAAAGGGTTTGACGTTAAGTCAGAGTACGATATGGATACAAAAGACGGTTCCCTTTTATGGACAATCACTCTCAAAAATAAGAGTGAGGATTTTATTGAATTCGGTGATGTGGGACTTCCCATGCCATGGAATAACAAGTATACAAGTCAGTCAAGCGTTTATAATGAGCGTGTGACAGCACATACCTTCGCAGGTGCGGACAGTGGTTATGCTTATGCGATCCGCTGCAGCGGAGAAGGAAACTATATCCTGTTCACTCCGGTTCCGGAAAGCGGCGCCAGGATTGAGTATGTGGACAACTGGGTTCACAATAACAATGGCGTCAGAGGTGAACGTGCAGCAAATACATTTACCAACTGGACAGGCGACAGCGGCGGATGGCAGCCGGGCTTAAGTGTGTACTATATCCATTCCAAGGATATTCAGAAAACAGGACGCGGCTACTATACAGATGCTTCAAGTCTGGTACTGAAGCCGGGCGAAAGCGAGAGCTATCAGTTCAAATTCTCGGCAGTGCGTGCAGGTGATAATACACCCCAGGAGAGTGCGGACAGCGAAAATAATGCTTCTGACTCAGTAGAAGAGCGTGAGACAAATATGCGCTCACTCCTGTATGATGCAGGGATGATTGATGCAATCGCGGTGCCGGGATTCCAGACAGCGCTTAATATGCAGACAAAACTGGATCTTCATTATGATGATGAAAAGATTAAAGTGGACAGCGTAGATGTTCAGTGTGTACATGAAAACGATCCATTTGATGAGAAGCATATTCCGCAGCAGACAAGCGGACTGATAAGCAATTCCCGTGCAGGAGAATGTGCAGGAAGTGATTCGGCAACATTCGTGGAGAAGAAAACGGTTGACGGAGAAAATCATCATATCTATGATGTGAAATTCGGCTGCATCGGAAATAACAGTGTACGTGTGAACTATAAGCTGAAAGCAGGAGACGAGTGGGTAGACAAGTTTACACAGTATGAATTCAATGCATTAGCAAAGCTGGATGAGGTAGTGGAGTCCCATGCTGACTTCATGGTAAATAAAACTCAGGACAATGATCCGAATAGTCCTACCTATGGAAATTATCAGGACTGGTATATTTCACAAGAGGCTGTTGATTCAAATGCGCAAAACCACTGGGGAGATGACTGGAGCCACGATAATATTAACTTTATGACAATGAAGAATTATCTGAATCCAGTTGCATCAGAGGTTGAGTCCATTGAGAAATATCTCATTGACTATATGTGGAACAACTATATGAAATATACCCAGAGCACCTATACAGTAGCGAACTATCTGGGCGCTTCCGGAATCTACGGTACATCGGCGTCGCCGTATACCCGTACATTCTCCGAGGTGATGGAGGCAACAGGCTTCTTCAATATGTACCGGATTCAGAAGGCATATCCGGATCTGATTGATTACCGTGAGACGCCGGAGTGGTATCTTGAAAAAGCATACGGCATCTACAGCAATCGTGTGGGAACAGGTGCAATTGGTTTTTATGGCGAGCAGCAGATACCGGATATGATTGATGCGCTCCGCGAAGAGGGGATGACGAAGGAGGCGGATAATCTCCAGGACCGTTTTGCCAGAAGAAAAGGAACCAATATGGCGACTGCGGCATATCCTTATGGATCAGAGTTCACCTATGATAATACAGGTGAAGAGGGTGCGTATGCAGCAGCTAAGGCTCTCAGGGAGTATTATCCGGACGATGCGAATGTAGGCAGGGCGCTTACAAACATGAATAAAGCTGAGTGGAAGACTCGTGCAATGCGTGGAATCCAGCCGACATGGTATCATTATGCAAACCCGGTATTCATCGGAGGAGAGCACTGGTGGAACTTCCAGTATACAGCATCACTGGCAGGATCCATCATGGATGACTGGCTGCGCTATCAGGATAATGGATGGGATGCAGATTCCAGTGCATGGGCGCAGCGTGTGAATTATGCAGCGAAGCTGTCAAACTTCAATGCAGTCAATATGGGCCAGATCTCTGACAAGAGTATTGGAAGTGTCAGCTGGAGATACACCCAGTACAAGGGCGGACATGGCGCAATGAATGTAAATGACGGCGGTACACGTATCATGAACAATGGCTGGAATGACTTCTCGGGAGAGAGTGAAGAAGGTCTTTATGGCTCTCTGTTAAGAATCAGTTCCGATGTTGTTACGGATCCGATTTTCGGACTGACGGGATATGGAAGCACAGTTTCCAAATCAGGGACAAGCTATACGGTTACTCCGGCAGATGGCGTTGGCAAGAGAATTAATATTATTGATGATAAGTTATATGCAGAACTTGAGCAGGATTCCTGTACACAGGCTGTCATTAATAGTGAAGGTCCTTCCTTTGACCTGGCGCTTAAGTGTCTGTCAAAAGAAGAACATTTATCCAGAATTAAGCTGAGCGGCGCAGGTCTTGCAGATGGCTACTACAGCATTAAGCTGGATGGAAAAGATGCAGGGCAGTGTTTCGTAAAGAGTCATGAAGGCATTGCAAATGTTATGATTCCAGAGGGAACAGAAACAGCATCAGTATCCATTGCTTTCAAAGGTGAGGGAGAGAATGAAGCTCCGGTTGTAAAGGCAAAAGTTGCAGCTACAGATAAACTTCAGGCACTGACTCCGTTCAGACTGGAAAGCATTGCATATGATGACGGAGCACCGAATGGAACATTATCTTATAAGTGGGAGACATTAAGCGCGCCAGAGGGCGGAGAGATTACATTTGATTCAGACAAGAAGCCTTATACAGAGGCGAACTGTTCACGGGTCGGAAGATATAAAGTAAGGCTTTCTGTCAGTGATGGCGAGCTGACAGGGATCTCTACTCTGGATCTGACGATTAAGGCGGCAGATGGTAAGACGGCTCCGGTAATCAGTGAAGCGTCAGCAGTACAGGATGGCGTCAATACAAGTGTTGCACAGCTGACAGGAAAGGCAGAAGCAGACCAGACATACCACAATGAGCTGAAGTACGAGTGGAAGATTATTGGACAGCCAGAGGGCGGAAATGCAATCATTGCAAATGCTGATAAAGCAGATGCACGCATGAAAGCATATAAGCCTGGAGAATACTTACTTAGCTTTACAGTTACAGATGAAAAGGCTACACCGTATGACGAAACAATGAGCAGCCAGAAATATGTATCCGTTAACATGAGCGGCAGAGTGGATGGTGTAGAACGTGTGGGAACTGTACTTACGGCAGTTGGAACTGCGCCAGAACTTCCGGAAGAGATGGAAGTGATCTGTCAGGACGGTACTTTAAAGAAAGGTGCAATCCAGTGGGCGGAAATTGATGCTGAAAGCTATGCAGAAGCAGGACAGTTTGAAGCCGGCGGAGAGGTAGAAGGAGCAGGAAAGGTGGCGGCAACGGTAGTTGTTATGTCCGGAAAAGCACAGAATCTGGCGATGCAGGCAACACCTACTGCAATCATTAATACGCCGCAGGATCTGGGCGGAGTAGCCGGTCTGAATGATGGTTTCGAACCAACCCGTTCTTCAGACACTAGCCACGGCGTATGGCATAACTGGCTGGGTGACCAGGGCGGAAAGGCATGGGTTCGGTATACCTGGGAAGAACCAGTTACCATTTACCAGACAGATGCATATTACTTCAAAGACGGCGGCGGTAATTTCCAGCCAAAGGACATCAAATATGAGTACCTGGATTCAGACGGGAAAACGTGGCGTGACATGCCGAATGTAAAAGGATGCGGCAATGCACTGAACCAGTATAATACGACAACATTTGAACCGGTTTCCACAACATCACTTAGGATGACCATGACGCCTGTGACCCTTGGATGCGGCGTGATCGAATGGAAAGTATTTGGCTTTGGCGGAGATGATGAGAACGAGACTGTAGACAGAACGAAGCTCAACAGCATTATCAGCCAGGCAAAAGCGCTGAATATGAGCCTGTTTGCAGATGGCGCGAAAGAGATTCTGGAAGCCGGAATCAGCGAAGCGCAGAGCGTAGCAGATAACGCGGCGGCAACGCAGGCAGAGATTGATCTGGCAATCATAAAGCTTGGACGGATTATGACAAATCTTCCAGTAGCTGACAATAACTTTGCATATAGCGCAAGTGCATCGACAAGTTTTGTTTCGAGCTGGGAAAAACTTGCGGCAGTAAATGACGGGAAGCTTCCGGGAAATTCAACGAATCCAGGAGCTCCAAGGTATGGATCATGGGGCAATAGAAGCTCATATGAAACAATTACCTACACATGGAACAGTAAAGTCAGCCTGAACAGCGCTGATATCTACTATTGGCATGACGGTGATAATGAGAATGTAGGAGGTATCAGATTCCCGAAAGATTATTACTATGAATATCTTGCAGATGACGGAACATGGAAACAGGTAGAGAATCCATCCGGTTATGCAAAGGAGCTGCATAAATATAACAATACTACATTTACTCCTGTAGAGACTACATCTATCCGTGTGCATATGAATAAGCAGCAAAGTGATAGTAATGGCGTGGGAGTTCTGGAGTGGAAGGTATACGGAGGTGCTGTTGCGGGTGACAATACTGCCCTGAATACTTTGGTTCAGGAAACAGAGAACTTCGTAAAAGACGGCAGCAGAGATTACTCCATTTCCAGCTGGAATGTACTGTTAGATACATTAAAAGCTGCGAAAAAGATTCTTGGTGATAATACAGCAGGACCAGAAGAGATCAAGGCAGTACTGGATGATCTGAAAGCGGCAAAAGATGGATTAGTGGCAGGAAAAGGGATACGGAATCTTGCCTCAAAGGCTCAGTCAGAAGCCAGTGGAAACACATCAGATCTTGCTGCACTGAATGATGGAAAAGAGCCAGCAGACTCAACAGATAATGCAAATGGAGTATGGCACAACAAAGAAAGCCAGGATGCAGGCGGAACTGTTCGTGCAGCCGGGGACGGATGGGTATCCTATAGCTGGAGCGACCCACGGATTCTAAGCAGCACAGAAGCATACTATTATTCAAATGAGACGGAAAGCATTAAGATGCCGAAATCTGTTAAATTCGAATATAAGACTTCCGAAGGCGGATGGGCAGAGGTTCCGAATGCAGAAGGAAAAGGCTGTGAGAGTGACAAGTATAACACAACCACTCTTGGAAATATCCAGACTACAGGCCTGCGTATGACAATGGAGCCGCAGACAGCGGCAGAGGGCAGCGCTGCTAACTATGTCGGAGTGATTGAGTGGAAGGTGAATGGAATCTCTGTAGCAGAGCTTGATAAAACCAAATTAACAGCGGCAATTGCAGAGGCGGAGAAGATCACGAATCTGGAGCAGTATACAGCGGACAGCCGTGCAAGATTTGAAGAAGCATTCAATGCTGCAAAGGAAATGGCAAAGGACGGAGGAGCTGTATCACAGAGTGAGATTGACAGACAGGTTAGAGTTCTGAAAGCAGCAATCAGCGCCCTGATGCCGGCGGCAGGTGACCAAAAAGTCGTTTTACAGCAACTCATAACATTAGTTGAAGAAGAGGCGGCATCAGACCTTTATACACAGGAAACGAAGGATGCCCTTGCAGCAGCAATCAATACGGCAAAGCAGATTGCGGCAAAAGAGGATGCAACACAAGAAGAGATCAGCGGTCAGCTTGCAGCACTGTCAGAGGCAGTCAACGGACTGGAAAAGAAACCTGTTAAGACAGTAAATAAGGTGGAATTAGAGGCCGCTATCGCGGATGCCGGCCGGATTGTAAAGGAGGATTATACAGCAGAAAGCCTGGCAGAGCTTGAAAAAGTTTTGAATCAGGTAAAAGAAGTCCTTGCATCAGCAGATGCATCACAGGAGCAGGTTGACGAGAGTACAGACCGTCTGTATAAGGCAATAGACCAGCTAGTGAAAGCACCAGAAGAGGTGGTTAATAAGAATGCATTAAGCGCAGCCATTGACCGGACAAAAGAGTTGAAAGAAACTGATTATACGGCAGCAAGCTGGGATGTCATGCGGACAGCGCTTACGACGGCAAATCAGGTAATGAGAGACGAAACAGCTACTCAGAGAGAAGTCAATGAGGCAACAGAAGCACTCAGAGATGCGCTTGCAGCACTGGTAAGAGTAGACAAGGCAGGCCTTAGGGATGCGATTGACCGTGCAAATGAAAGAAACGAAGCGGATTACACAAAGGAAAGCTGGGCAGCAATGCAGACTGCACTTGCAAAAGCAAGGGAAGTAGAAGCGAATGCAGATGCCGTACAGAAGGAAGTGGATGAGGCAACCTATGAACTTAGCGAGGCACTTCGTAATCTGAAAGCAGTAGTGAATAAGAATGCTTTGAAGGCAGCGATTGACCGGACAAAAGACCTGAAAGAAACAGACCACACAGCTACAAGCTGGAAAGCAATGCAGGAAGCACTTAAGACAGCTAATGAGGCAATGGAGAGTGAGACTGTAACTCAGGAGGAAGTCAATGCAGCGACAGCAGCGCTCAGGGAAGCACTGGAAGCGCTGGTAAGAGTAGACAAGACAGGTCTGCAGGCAGCAATTGACCGTGCAAACGAAAGAAAGGAAGAGGATTACCCGGATAAACCGGATGAGTGGGTAGCAATGCAGGAGGCCCTTGCGAAAGCAGTGGAAGTGGCAGAGAATGCGGATGCAGTTCAGAAGGAAGTAGATGATGCAACTTATGAACTCAGCGAGGCTCTAAGGGCGCTGGATCCGGAAGGAACCATCAATAAGAACGCATTAAATGCAGCGATCGACCGTACAAAAGACCTGAAGGAAAGCGATCATACAGCGGCAAGCTGGAAAGCATTGCAGGAGGTATTAAAAACGGCTGTTGAAGCAGCAGAAAGCGAAACCGTTACCCAGGAGGAAGTCAATGCAGCAACAGCAGCGCTCAGGGATGCACTTGCAGCACTGGTAAGAGTAGACAAGGCAGGCCTTCGGGATGCGATTAACCGTGCAAATGAAAGAACAGAAGCAGATTACACAAAAGAAAGCTGGGCAGCAATGCAGACAGCACTTGCGAAAGCAGTGGAAGTAGCAGAGAACGCAGACGCACTTCAGAAGGAAGTGGATGATGCAACCTTTGAGCTCAGCGAGGCTCTCCGTAATCTGAAAGAAGTAGTGAATAAGAATGCATTAAAAGCAGCGATTGACCGTACAAAGGAACTGAAAGAAAGTGACCATACAGCGTCAAGCTGGAAAGCAATGCAGGAAGCACTTAAGACAGCTAACCAGGCAATGGAAAGCGAGACAGTCACCCAGGAGGAAGTCAATGCAGCAACAGCAGCGCTCAGGGACGCACTTGCAGCACTGGTAAGAGTAGACAAGGCAGGCCTCAGGGATGCGATTAACCGTGCAAATGAAAGAAAAGAAACGGATTACACAAAAGAAAGCTGGGCGGCAATGCAGACCGCACTTGCGAAAGCAAAGGAAGTAGAAGGGAATGCAGACGCAGTTCAGAAAGAAGTGGATGATGCAACCTTTGAACTTAGCGAGGCGCTTCGGAACCTGGTAGAAACTGACCCGGGCAGGACGGAATTAAATGCTGCATTAAGTGCAGCAAAGGCCCTTAAGAAGGATGACTATACTCCGGAGGCGTGGGCAGTCTTCCAAAAAGCCCTGGCAGATGCAGAGGCAGTCTTTAATAATCCGAAGGCTACAAAGGAACAGACAGCGGAGGCAGCAGCATTGCTGAAAAAGGCGATAGAGGAAGTGAAAAAGAATCCTGCAAAGAAGACTCCGCAGCCAGTAGTAGTCAAGGTGAAAAAGATTAGCATTTCCGGTCTGTCAAAAAAGATTGCAGCAGGAAAGAAAGTAAAACTTACTGCTAAGATTTCCCCGTCTAATGCGTCAAACAAAGGCGTAACATGGAAATCCAGCAACAAAAAGGTGGCAACCGTTAACAGCAAGGGCGTTGTTACCATGAAGAAGAAATCCGGCGGCAGGTCAGTAACCATTACTGCAACAGCCAAAGATGGAAGCAAAGTGAAAGCAACTTACAAGATCAAATCCATGAAGGGCAAAGTAACGAAAGTAACCATCTCCGGCAAGAAGACCGTAAAAGCAGGCAAGACCCTGAAGCTGACAGGCAAAGTGAAAGCAACAAAGAGTGCTAACAAGAAGCTGAAATGGACCAGCAGCAACAAGAAATACGCGACAGTAACCAACAGCGGAAAAGTAAAAGCCTTAAAAGCAGGCAAGGGCAAAAGAGTAAAAATTACTGCAATGGCCACAGACGGAAGCGGCAAGAAAAAGACAGTAGTAATTAAAATTACAAAGTAGAATTTGAATTTGGGACGGGGCATTTTTAAAAATGCCCCGTCCCAAATTTGGTAGAAAATAAGGAATTTGATGGCCTGATTAAGCGGCTGAAATGCCTATTCTATGCGAACTTTGTGCAATATGCACAAAATTAAACGTTTAAGTTCTACTTGCAATTGTGCGTAGTTGGTGCTATAAAGTACTTATACAAAAATTCAGAAAAAACAAGCATTATTAAAAAGAGGTCTGTGTTCGCAAGACGATTGATTCTGAAAACAGTAATTCAGAGGTGCCGGAACCGCTTCCCGGAGGTGATGAGTAAGGAATGTTATTCGGAGGCTGCTTCTGGGAAAGGGTTTTTGCATCTTGCAGTTAAAACGATTAAGTTGATTGAGATCTTACAGGGGGAATCCCCTTGAAAGATAAATTAAACCAAAAAAAGGAGGACACAACATGAAAAAGAAACTGGTAGCAGCATTTCTGTGCGTTGCCATGACAGCATCCATGCTGCTTGGCTGCAGTGCCGGAAGTGAGGGAGGGGGCTCGGATGATTCGAAAGATTCGGGCTCTGGTTCAGCCGGAAAGAATGAGATGGAAGTGGAGGGTGAAGCCACAGAGCTTGAAGTGTGGACATTCATCGAGCTTCATCAGCAGTTCTACACAGACATGGCGGAGAGATGGAATGAGGAGCATCCAGACAAGAAGGTAAAGCTGGTGCTTAGCAACATGCAGTATGACGACATGCACAACAAGCTGTCACTGGCCCTGGAATCCGGGGAAGGTGCGCCGGATGTTGTAGACATTGAGCTTGGTAAGTTCCCGGCATTCATGACAGGACAGATCGGCCTTAAGGATCTGACACCTCAGATTGAGCCGTATCTTAGCAACATCATTGAGTCCCGTCTTAAGATCTACGGAAAAGACGGTGCTTATTATGGATTCCCGACACACGTAGGAGCTATGGTTGCATTCTATAACACAGAGGCGCTTAAGGAAGCAGAAGTAGACTATACGACCATCAAGACATGGGATGACTTCAAGGAAGCAGGAGTAAAATACCATGAGAAGACCGGAAAGACCTTCGCATGCGTGGAGACAACGGCACAGTGGATGATCAACCTGATGTTAAGACAGAAGGGCGGAGATTATCTGGATGCTGACGGCAACATTGATATCACCAATGACAAGATGGTAGAAGTTCTTGAGTACATCAAGGGAATGCAGGATACAGGCGCATTCGCAACCGTACCGGGAGGACAGCCGGATAATGAGGAAGCATATCCGTCCTACAACAACGGGGATTACGCAGTACAGATTATGCCTTTCTGGCAGACATCCAGATTCACAAGCTACATGACAGACCTTTCCGGAAAAGTAGCAATCGCTCCGACACCGGTATGGAATGAAGGCGATGAAGTGAAGTCCATCGGTGGCGGCGGTACTGGTACTGCAGTTGTAGCAAGCAGCGAGAACGCAGACCTTGCAGCAGAAGTATTTGCATACATCAAGCTGTCTGAGGGAGCAAATGAGGAAGTATGGAATGTATTAGGCTTTGACCCGGTTAATACAGCAGTATGGACTGATACAGAGCTGACACAGAATCCGGACAACCAGTTTGTAAAATTCTTCAACACCTATCCGTTTGACACACTGCTTGAGATCCAGGATGGTATTATGGCGCTTGATTCACTGACAAGTGAGAAATTCCCGTCTATCAACAATGAGTTCTGTAATGTAACACTGAACAACATTTATGAAAACGGAATGGACGTGAAGGAAGCACTGGAGGAATCTCAGCAGACTCTGAAGAACGAATTTGGTGAGTAATCCAAAAGCAAATATCCACGGGGAGTCCCAGGCGTGAGGTAAGACGCCGTCACTTTGGTGAGGAATGATTTGAGGGATAACCTGTGGATATAGAAGAGGTAATATTAACGTCATATTTTACAGAAAGGAATTACATGTTATGCAGAAAATAAGACATTCGCTTAAGAGGGGAATCGCCTTAAGTCTCTCTGCAGTTATGACCATTTCGCTGATGAGCGGTATTTTTGAAGGTACTGTAAAAGCGGAAGAGCCAGAGGAAAAGACAGGGACAGCGATATCCAACGGAAGCCTTAGCATTGAAATTGGGGATTTGGGCCAGATTTCCACAATGAACATTGTGAATAACCGGAAGAACGGTCAGAACAATGATGTAAACTTTGTATTACCAAATGATACAAGCCCTCAGAATAATGAGGCACACCAGTGGATGGGCGAGATGATCTTCTCCTACCGTACCAGTGAAGACGGAAAATTTCCGGAAGGCAGGAAGGGGTTCGTTGAAGTAGATACCAATAAGACGCTGGCAGCAGGAGGATCAAAGACTGCTTCTGAAATAAAAGAAGACAACCCTTACATCACGAAAAATAAAGTAAGTGATAAAGAAGTCGAGGTTACGTTCAAGGGAGTAGAAGGCGACGCCGGAACGCAGCGTTCGATGAAGGGCTTTAACGTGACATCCAATTACAATATGGATACAGAGGACGGATCCTTATTGTGGAATATTACACTTCAGAACACAGGAAATAATTATATTGAGTTCGGCGATGTTGGACTTCCGATGCCATGGAATAATAAATATACAGGTCTGACAAGTGTATACAATGATCGTGTGACAGCCCACACATTTGCAGGTGCAGACAGCGGCTACGCCTATGCAATCCGATGCAGCGGCGAGGGGAATTACATCCTTTTCACGCCAGTTCCGGAGAGTGGTGCAAGAATTGAATATGTAGATAACTGGGTTGGCAACAACAACCAGGTAAGAGGAGAGCGAGCAGGAAATACTTTTGCAAACTGGACCAGTGACAGCGGCGGATGGCAGCCGGGATTAAGTGTTTACTATATCCATTCCAAAGATATCCAGAAAACAGGACGCGGCTACTATACGGATGCTACCAGTCTTGTACTGGAGCCTGGCAAGAGCAAAACATATACATTCAAATTCTCTGCAGTCCGTGCCGGAGACAATACTCCGCAGGAAAGTGCTGAGAGTGCGAACAATGCGTCCGATTCCGTGGAAGAGCGTGAAAACAATATGCGCTCAATCCTGTATAAGTCGGGCATGATTGATGCGATTGCAGTGCCTGGATTCCAGACAGCGCTGAACATGGAGACAAAGTTAGATCTTCACTATGATGATGAGAAGATTAAGGTTGACAGTGTAGATATTCAGTGTGTGCATGAGAACGACCCGTTTGATGAAAAGCATATTCCTGAACAGACTGAAGGACTGGTGAATAATTCACGTTCAGGCGAGTGTGCGAAAAATGACTCGGTATCTTCTCCTGAAACCAAAACAGTGGATGGAGAAAACCACCATATCTATAATCTGAAATTTGGATGTATTGGAAATAACAGCGTGCGTGTAAACTACAAGCTTAAGGTAGGAGATGCATGGGTAGATAAGTTTACACAGTATGAATTCAATGCACTTGAAAGTCTTGATAAGATTGTTGAGACACACGCCGACTTTATGGTGAATAAGACTCAGGATAATGATCCCAAGAGTCCGACCTATGGAAATTACCAGGACTGGTATATTTCACAAGAGGCTGTTGACAAAAATGCCCTGAACCACTGGGGAGATGACTGGAGCCATGATAATATTAACTTTATGACAATGAAGAATTATCTGAATCCAGTTGCATCAGAGGTAGAATCCATTGAAAAGTACCTCGTTGATTACATGTGGAATAATTACATGAAGAATACGCAGAATTCCTATACAGTTGCCAACTATCTGCAAGCTTCGGGCATTTATAGTGATACATCATCACCGTACACCCGTACGTATTCTGAGATGATGGAGGCGACAGGATTCTTCAATATGTACCGGATTCAGAAGGCGTATCCGGATCTGATTGAGTACCGTCAGACTCCTGAATGGTATTTGGAAAAAGCATACGGAATCTATATAAACCGGATAAGCTCTTATCCGATCGGATATTACGGAGAGCAGCAGGTGCCTGACATGATAGAAGCGCTTAAGGAAGAAGGCATGACAGATGAGGCCGGCAGACTGCAGAAGCGTTTTGCACAGGAAAAAGGTACAAGAATGTCTACAGCAGCATATCCTTATGGCTCAGAGTTTGCTTATGACAACACTGGTGAAGAGGGTGCGTATGCAGCGGCTAAGGCGCTTCGTGAATATTATCCGGACGATGAAAATGCCGGTAAAGCTCTCAGCAATATGAAAAAGGCAGAGTGGAAGACGCGTGCAATGCGCGGTATCCAGCCTACCTGGTATCACTATGCAGATCCGGTATTCATCGGAGGCGAGCACTGGTGGAACTTCCAGTATACAGCATCACTGGCAGGATCCATCATGGATGACTGGCTGCGTTATCAGGATAACGGATGGGATACAGCTTCCAGTGCATGGGCAGAGCGTGTGAACTATGCGGCCAAGCTGTCGAACTTCAATGCAGTCAATATGGGACAGATCTCTGATAAGAGTATCGGAAGTGTCAGCTGGAGATACACCATGTACAAAGGCGGACATGGAGCAATGAATGTAAATGACGGCGGAACCCGTGTCATGAATAATGGCTGGAATGATTTCTCGGGAGAGAGTGAGGAAGGTCTCTACGGCTCTCTGTTAAGAATCAGTTCTGACGTTGTAACGGATCCAGTCTTTGGACTGACCGGATATGGAAGCACTGTGTCCAAAGAAGGAACAAGCTACACAGTTACGCCGGCTGACGGAGTTGGCAAGCGAATCAACATTATTGATGATAAGTTATACGCAGAGCTTGAGCAGGATTCCTGTACACAGGCTGTAATTAACAGCGCAGGACCGTCATTTGAGATGTCGCTTAAGTGTCTTTCTACAGAAGAGCATTTATCAAGAATCAAACTGAGCGGTGCGGGACTGAAGGATGGATACTATGGTATTTTGTTAGATGGAGATGACGTAGGACAGTGCTATGTAAAGAATCATGAGGGCGTGGCAAATGTTCTGATTCCTGCTAAGAAGGAGACAGCAGTAGTTTCCGTTTCTTTCGAAGGCGAGGGAACGAATGAGGCTCCGGTTGTAAAGACCAAGGCAGTTGTTACAGATAAAACAGAAGGAGCAGAGAATACAATTAAAGCAGTGGTTCCATTCAGACTTGAAAGCATTGCTTATGATGATGGAGCTCCAAATGGAACATTATCTTATAAATGGGAAGTAACAGCTCCAGAGGGCGGCAAGGTTACACTTGGTTCTCCGGCGAAGCCATATACAACCATAACATGCTCTAAGGAAGGAACCTATACAGCTAAGCTTACTGTAAGCGATGGGGAAAAGGAAAGTGCATCTACACTGGATATTAATGTAGGAGCGGCTCCTGAAAAAACGGCTCCTGTGATAGGGAATGTTACAGCAGCCCAGGAAGAAGTCAATACCACTGTTGCAAGGATGACCGGAGAGGCAACGTCTGATAAGTATTATCAGAATGATGAGCTAAAATACAACTGGACTGTTGCAGAGCAGCCAGAGGGCGGCAGCGCCATCATTGCAGATGCAGATACCGCAAAAGCAAGTATGAAAGCTTATAAGCCAGGCACCTATAAGATCTGTCTTACTGTAACAGACGAAGATACAGGATATGGAGAAGGTGCAAAGAGCAGCCAGAAGGACATTGTGATAGAGATGACCGGAAAGGTAGACGGCGTAGAGCGTACAGGCACAGTACTTACTTCAACAGGAGTAGCACCAGAGCTTCCGGAGACAATGGATGTGATTCATCCAGACGGTACCATTCAAAACAGTGAAGTTGCCTGGTCTGAGATTGATGCGTCGTCCTACGCCCAGGAAGGCAGCTTCGAAGTTGCAGGAACAGTTCCAGAGACAGAGATTAAGACTGCTGTAAATGTCCAGGTTGTTGCGGGAAGTGCGAGAAACATGGCTATAGAGGCAATTCCTACGGCAATTATTGACACTCCGCAGGATCTGGGAGGAGTTGCAGGCTTAAATGACGGATATGAACCGGAAAGTTCTAATGATAAGAGCCATGGAGTATGGCATAACTGGCTTGGAGATCAGAGCGGTCCTGCATGGGTGCAGTATACATGGGAAGAGCCGGTTGTAATCTACCAGTCAGATGCATATTATTTTACAGACGGAAACTTTGTACCAAAGACTGTAAAATATGAGTATCTGGATGAAGACGGCGAGACATGGCGCAGTATGGTGAATGTAAAGGGCTGCGGTACAGAGCTGAACAAATACAACACTACAACCTTTGAGCCGGTGTCTACAAAAGCAGTTAGAATGACAATGACACCAAAGACATTAGGATGCGGCGTTATTGAGTGGAAGGTATTCGGATATGGAAAGGGCGCTGATAAGATGGAGCTGAGACGCCAGATTAATCAGGCAAATTCCATAAATATCGGAATATTTGCGGAAGAAGCAAAGGATATGCTTGAGACAGCGCTTGCTGAAGCACAGGCTGTTTTTGAAAACAAAGAAGCAACACAGGAAGAGGTAGATCAGGCGGCTGAGAAGCTTGCAAAAGTAATTGTAACACTTCCTACAACGGATAATAACCTTGCATATACTGCAAAAGTGACAACAAGCTATGTATCCGGATGGGAAAGTCTTGCTGCAGCGAATGACGGAAGGCTTACAGGAACTTCATTCAATCCGCCAGGACCAAGATATGGTTCATGGGGACATGCAAGTGAGTTTGAGACAATTACCTATACATGGGAAAATAAGGTTCGCCTGAATGGCGCTGACATTTATTTCTGGTATGATGGAGAAAATGAAACCAATGGCGGAATTAATTTCCCAGAGTCTTATTCTTACGAATACCTTGACGATAACGGAGAGTGGAAGGAAGTCGAGAATCCGTCGTCCTATGAGCCGAAGAAAGACAGCTATAGTCTGACAACATTCTCAGAGATTGAAACAACTGCAATCCGCGTAAAGATGAATAAGATTCAGACAATTATTGAAGACGGTGAAGAGGTAGATATGAGCGGATGTGGCGTCGGCATCCAGGAGTGGAAGGTGTATGATGCATCTGCCGGAGGACGCGCTACAGAGGTGAAAGTGTCTAAGGCACCTTTAAAGACAGAATATATCCGTGGTGAAAAACTTGACACAACAGGACTTGAACTGGAAGTAACCTATGCGGATAATAGTGTGAAGACATTTACAAACAACTATAAAGTCAGCGGTTATGACAGAAAGAAACTGGGAGAACAGACGGTAACGGTAACATTTGCAGATATAACAACAGAGTTTAAGGTAACCGTCAAGGAAGATAAGGTGGATAAGACTGCATTATCAGCTAAGATTACCCAGGCAATGCGTCTGACAGCGTCTGACTATACGCAGAAGAGCTATGCTGCACTTCAGAAAGCGCTTCAGGAAGCAAAGGCAGTGTATGATGACAAAGAGGCAGTGCAGGATGAAGTGACAGGAGCAGAAGAGGCTCTGACAGCGGCAATTGAGAAACTTGTGGAAAGAAAGCCTGTTTCCATCGGATTCAAAACAGAGCCAACGCAGACCACTTATCTCGCGGGAGAGCCGATCCACAACTCAACATTTGAACTTGAGGCCGTTTATGCGGATGAGAGTACAGAAGTTATTACCGAAGGATTCGAAGTCAGCGGATACAACGCAGAACAGTTAGGAAAGCAGACAGTAACTGTTACATACAAAGAACAGTCAGTACAATTTGAGGTTACTGTTGAAGAAGCACAGAAACTGGAGAATGAAGAATCAAAGGTTAGTGTACTGGCAGCCCAGATTGAGGAAGGTGTTAAGCTGTTAGTAGAAAAAGCAGCTTCCGGTGATGAGCAGGTTGCAGAGATGCTTGGCGCCATCGCGGAAAAGATAAAAGAAGCGCTCGGCGTAACAGAAGGCGTAGAAGTAACAGAAGCTAATTCCTCTGTACTGGATATTAAGCTGGTGAAGGGAGAAGCGGATGAAGAAGTACAGCCAGAGTCTGAAGTTGTAGTATCTATTCCGAAGCCAGAGGGATACAGCAATAATCTGAAGCTCTTCCATAATCATCAGGACGGGCTGAAAGAGATAAGCTTTACCTTAAAAGAGGAAAAAGAACTCGTATTCAGAACAGATGGATTCAGCCACTTTACAGTTGTTGATCTTGGAGAGCCTGCAGCAAAACCAGACAAATCCGGATTAGAGGCTGCAATCAGCGCAGCAGAACAGCTGAACGCCAAGGATTATACGGCAGAGGCATGGGATGCATTTGTAAGAAAGTTATGGGAAGCAATCGAACTGTCTAAGGATGAGACTGCAGATCAGGCTGCAATAGACGGTATGATCAGTGAGTTAAAGGCAGCATGCGAAGAGGTTGATAAGAATCCTGACAAGACAGAGCTGAATTCCGTTATAAGTGCGGCAAAGGCTCTTAAAAAGGAAGATTATACTCCAACAGCATGGGCAGTGTTCGAAAAAGCTTTGAAAGATGCAGAGGCAGTCTGCAATAATCCAGAGGCTACAAAGAGCCAGACAGCGGCAGCAGTAGCAGCTCTTAAGAAAGCGATCGAAGATGTGAAGAAGAGCCCTGCACAGAAGCCGGTAGAAACAGCGAAAGTAAAGGTAAAGAAGATCAGCATCTCCGGCCTTTCTAAGAAAATTGCAGCAGGAAAGAAAGTAAAACTTACTGCAAAGGTTTCCCCGTCCAACGCTTCCAACAAAGCAGTGACATGGAAATCCAGCAATAAGAAGGTTGCAACAGTAACCAGCAAGGGTGTTGTTACCATGAAGAAGAAGTCCGGCGGCAGATCTGTAACCATTACTGCAACGGCAAAAGATGGAAGCAAAGTGAAAGCAACTTATAAGATCAAATCTATGAAGGGCAAAGTAACAAAAGTAACCATCTCTGGAAAGAAGACAGTAAAGGCAGGCAAGACCCTGAAGCTGACAGGCAAGGTGAAAGCAACAAAGAATGCGAACAAGAAGCTGAAATGGACCAGCAGCAATAAGAAATACGCGACTGTAACCAGCAGCGGAAAAGTAAAAGCCTTAAAAGCAGGCAAGGGCAAAAGAGTGAAGATTACTGCAATGGCAACAGACGGAACAGGCAAAAAGAAGACAGTAACCATCAAGATTACAAAATAGTTAAATTGGGGACGGGGCATTTTTAAAAATGCCCCGTCCCCCTGGCGTTTGGGCTTGATAATGTGCCACAAAATTGATATAATGAATGTTCAAAGGGTGTCATATTGAACAAGACAAAGATGGTATAACAAAAAAAGAGGCAAGATGACACAATGCATGAAAAGAGAGGGGAATAGGCGCTTTGAAATATAACTGGAGGCCAGATACATATGGAACCTAAAGAGAGACTGAGGACGTTAATAGAAAAATATAATAAATATAAAAAAGAAAAGAAGTCCAGGGAAATGAGTGAAGAGTCAACTCGTTCGTGGATAAATGAGTTCTTGGGTATTTTTGATTGGGATGTATTAAATATTAAGCAGGTACAGCAAGAAAAGATTGTAGATGAAAACCAGCAACAGAAGTTGGAAGAGATTGAGTCTACTCACACAAAACCGGATTACTCTTTGATGAACGGGTCAACTGTAAAAGCGTATCTTGATGCAAAAAAGACGGGTATTGATATTTTTAAAAGCAAAGAATCTGCATTTCAGGTACGGTCATATGGATGGTCGGCGGGGCTGCCGTGTTCATTCCTTACTAATTTTGAACAGTTTGTTATTTTTGATTGTCGGATAGCGCCGCAGAAAGGCGATGATGCTAACATTGGTTCGATACAGATTTCGATAGAAAACTATGTAGACCAATTCGATACCATTAACAGTCATCTTAATCGTGTCCTTGTCTATAAAAACAATTTACAGAGATTATATAGTGTTGATAAAGTAGAAGGCTCCAGAACGCTAGATGCTATATTTAATAAATTGCTGTCGGAATTTCGTATACAATTAGCAAATAAATTATATGATTACAATAAAACTCTTTTTAATGAAGAGGAGTTGAACTATTATGTTCAAGTGATACTTGACAGGATTGTGTTTATCAGGGTTTGCGAATCCAGGAAATTTCAAAAAGAGGGATTGCTATTAGAATTTCTCAAAAAGGGTTTCTGGTCTGAATTTAAGAAAAGCTGCTATGCCGAATTCTACAATCACTATGACGGGGCAATGTTCTCGAAAGACATGAAGTTTGAAAAAATTGCTTTGCCAGATGATTTATTTGTATCTTTTATTCGTAAATTATACTATCCTTATCCATACCGGTTCGATGTCATCCCAACCAGGGTGATTGCAAAAATATACGAGGAGTTTTTAGCATATTCTCTTTGCATAAAAAATGGTCAAATAATAGCTGGGCTTAAAGAGGATTATGTTAAAACTAATGGGACAGTTCCTACGCATGAGTTTATTGCTGATGCGATATGTAAGGATACACTGGCTCAAAAGAAATACAATAACTATCAGGAAATATTTAGAACAAAGGTGTTGGATCCATGTTGTGGGTCGGGAATCTTTCTACTTGCTGCTTATGAATGCTTTGCGGATATTATGTTAGGGCTGACAGTAGATAGCAATGAGTGGTGCATTGTAGATGACGGGAAAAAGTACCTTACGATTAGGGCAAAGCAGGAAATAATGAAAAACTGCCTTTTTGGCATTGATTGTGATCCAACTGCTGTAGAAGTCACTAAAATGTCGCTTGCATTAAAAGTTGTTGATGATGCAGATGAGACACTTTTAAATGAAATAGGTGCATTTGGAGAAAAAATTCTTAGGGACATTCACAACAATATTTCTATTGGAAATACATTGGTTGATGTTGATATTTCATGTGATGCCAGAGAGGTAAGATATATTCGCCCACTCAACATTAAGGGAGGTGTTTTCAAGGAAGTTTTTGATGAAAAAGATGGCTTCGATTTTATTATTGGTAATCCGCCATATGTTGAAACTAAGTTTTTTAAGGCAGCTTCATCAACGGTACATGCATATCTTCATGATCATTATTCCACCTTTGAAGGGAAGGTGGATCTTACTGTTTTATTTATAGAACGTGCTATGGAATTGTTAAATAATTCGGGTCAGCTTGGCATGATTATTCAGCGAAGGTGGTTTAAAACAAAATATGGAAAGGCAGCGCGTGAATATATAGCTGGCGGATCGCATCTGCGTAAATTACTGGATATTGAAACAAATGCTCTTTTTAAAGGGAGAATTACGTATGTTTCAATCATAATTCTTACAAAGGAAGAGACGGACACAGTTGAATACGATTTGATAAAAGGGGATGCAATGGATGTTCAGCTTTATTTTGAAAATCCCTCTGAACCAGACAAAATATCATCAAAATATTTTTTGTCAAAAGTCTGGGCGCCAGAATTGAAAGCTATATTTGATATAAAGAATAAATATGCAGAGAGATACGGAACAGTAGGATCCAACAATAATATTTCCATATGTGATGGAATTCAGGCATTGTGGAAAAAGGCTTATGATATTGTTGACTACAAAGAGTGCGGTGATGTGATTGTCGGAAAAAATAAGTTTGGAGAGACGGTTGAAATTGAAAAGGACATGGTAAAACCGGTTATTTATAATAGGAAGTTCCTGCCGCTAAGAGAGATTGTTCCGGATGCATACAGAATCTTTCCATATACTGGAGATACGCATAAGATCAAGCTAAGTATAAATGAAATAAAGGATAACTATCCTCTTGCATATGAGTATTTATCCAGCCACAAAAAAATAATAACTGATCATGTAAAGCATAACGAAGGACAATATTGGCATACATACACAAGAGAGCATAACCATGATTCTTTTGAAAGTGCCAAAATTATCATACCTATGACAACAAAGGAAGTTTATGCGTCTTATGTCCAAGACAGAGGCTTATATATGGATAATTCAAATGTATGGTTTATAAATTATCAAGGGAACGATACGGAGGTTATGAAAGCATTAACAATGATTATAAATTCGACATTGTTCTCTGTATTTGGAAAGTGTGGCGCAAATCCGGCAAGTAATGGTTATTATAAGTTTAATAAGCAGTTTTTAGAGCCAGTTCCTCTGCCAAATGCTAAGATTAATGCATCTGATGAACATATACAGAAGCTTACTGGACTGTATGATGATATAAAAGACTTGTTAAATGAGTATGAAAAAGCAAGCGAACATGACAGAAAATCATATAGGGGAGTGATGGAGGCGAGATGGCAGGAAGTTGATCAATGCTGTTTTGAGCTGTATGAGATAGAGGATGACGAGCGAATGATGATATTAAGCTTAGGTCGTACAGAGAGCAGAATTCCCGGAGGCGAAGAAGAGTGAAGAGGATAATAACGTCAATTCAGTCAAAGTTTCCCGAATGTGATAACAGGGCAATTGAAAAGGCATTCATACTTTCTTATGTGATGCAAAACAATATAAGTTATAAGAAGAGCAGTATAATTTGCTCTTTTATTGGAGATGCCGATATACAGTACAGATACATATCGGAGTATATTGATGAAATTGTGGAATTAAAAAGCATAGATGAACTCATCATGATATTTGAAATTCTGGTTGATTCTACAGACAAAAAGAATAAAGGTGTTGTGTATACGCCGCCAGCTATACGAGAATATATATCTGGGAAGGTAATAAAGAGCGATAGAATACCTGTACTGATAGATCCAACATGTGGATGCGGTGCATTTCTGATTTCTGCGGTGAGGACTATAAAGAACAAGTTCAATGTGTCATGCGAGGATTTGTTCAATAAAAATATATACGGTGCGGATATTGATTCTTATAGTATAGAGAAATGTAAGGTCTTGCTTTGCCTGTTAGCATTAGAAACTGAAGGAAAGATTGTGGAGAATTTTCCTAATTTGTTAATTTGCAATTCTTTGGAACTTTTCAATTCAGATAAATACAGACACAAATTTGATGTTGTAATGGGTAATCCCCCATATGTCAGGGCCAGGAATATTGATGGAGCAGTGAAAAAAACTCTTTCGGGCTGGAGTGTAGTAACTGGAAATGTTGATTTGTATATTCCGTTTTATCAACTGGGAATGGAGATGTTGAGAAAGGATGGCATGCTTGGCTATATTTCACCAAATACTTATTTGCAAAGCGTTAACGGCAGAGGGCTGCGGAACTACATACGTGATGTTAAAGCATCAGTAGAAATAATAAATTTTAAGGAAACTCAAAATTTTCCAGGCATTACAAGTTATACATGCGTGACTTTGATAAAAATGAATGGCAATGGCGGCATTGATTATTCAATTAATAAGGATGGATGTCTGGAAGAGTGCCAATATACACATTACGATATATCGTCATATGCTGATAATCAGCCATGGCGTTTTGGCAATCCGCATGTTGACAAGTTGATATACCAAATAGAGCATCAACCTCAGAAGCTTGATGATTATGGAATTCGAAATGGTTTGGCCACGCTTTGTAATGATCTCTTCTTTTTTAAAAGTGAAAATGAGGACCAAAGCTATTATTACAGGACGTATAATGAAAAAAGATATAAGATCGAAAAGGGAATATGCATAGATGTTGCGAAGCCTAATATAATGAGGTCGGAGGCGGATCTCATAGAAAAGGGTGAAAAAGCTATTTTTCCATATGAAAATGGAACCATTATACCAGAATGTATAGTTGCATCCCAATATCCGAAAACATATGCTTTTTTATTGGAATATAAGGATAAACTAGGCAGCAGGGATAAAGGAAAAACTAAGAATTATCCTGCCTGGTATGCATATGGACGCACACAGGGAATGAATAATATTGGACTAAAAGTTCTTGTCCCGTACATGGCAGACCGGGGGGTGGCAATTATATCGGAAAACGAAAATCTTCTGTTTTATTGTGGTTATGCAATTTTTGCTGAGGATGAACGCACTCTGCTCTTATTAAAGTGTTTTATAGAATCAGATGTGTTCTGGTTCTATATACGTATGACAAGTAAGCCGTATTCTAAAGGATTTATGGCTTTGGCTAAAAATTATATTAAAAATTTTGGGATACCGGCATTATCTGTTGCGGAAGAGGAATCTTTACTGACACTCCCGGACAAAGAGCGGGAAGAATTCATTGCAGAGCTATATAAATTGAATTATAAAGAGGTTAAACACTACATAGAGATGGCTTCATAGATAATATACAAACTGTTACAGAAAAAAAGAAACCGTGGAGGAAAAGGACATGCCAGGATATGTTATAAAAGTAACGATTGAGGATACCCACCCACCAGTATGGAGAAGGATTGTCATACCGGACAGAATCAGTTTTAAAAGTCTGCACAGAATCCTGCAGACAGCATTCCAGTGGGAGGACTATCATATGCATGACTTTTCTTTCCCAAATGTGCCGGACCATATTGTAATGGAAGGGGAAGCTGACGAGGATGATTCATCAGAGGAACGGGTTCTGGTGGACGAGTTTCTGCTTTTCTTTCGTTTTATACGGTATACATATGATTTTGGAGACAACTGGCGGCACAAGATTGCATTTGAAAAGGAGGATCCGGATTACCGGAACCGCTATGCTTCGGTGATAAAATATAAAGGAGACAGCTTTGAAGAGGATTCGGGAGGTGTCTGGGGAAGCGGGGAAGAAGAGCGTGTTGCATTTGATCTGGAGAGGATAAATGGGATATTAAAGGATATGGATTTCCCAGTGCAGAAGGCAGACCGTGCCGACAAGACTCTTCTGGAAGATATATCTGTAGGGAAGGACTACAAGAAATTACTGCAGAGCCTTAATGAGATAGGAGAAAAGCTAAGCATGATTGCGGAGGAAATCCGGAAGAGGGATGAGGATAACGAAGAATCCGAGCTGTCAAAAAGGGTCCGCCAGTGGAGAGCTTTATGTGAAACCAGCGAAGCGCCTGGGAAAAATAATATTCTGAAAAATATCAGTTCAAAGAGCAGCACAGAGCTTCTTTCACAATTAAATGCGAAGGAAGCAAGGGATTACTGTAAATATATAGGAGTGTCTTATGAGGAAGCAGATTGTATTGCAGAGAGTGCAGACGCCTTCTGGAAGGAACTGGAGGACCATCCCTGGTATCTGACATATGTATTTTCCTGGAGGGAGCTGGAGATGCTGATTGCATTTATGGAACAGCCGAACGGCATCTGCCAGAAGGTTCCGGATATGGATATGATGTCTAAGGCAATGTCTCTTGGGTTTCTGGACATGAGTGAGGAACAGGTAAACAGGAAACCTTACATTGTCCTGCGCCAGACTCGTGAGGCGGCTGCCCTGCTTGGGCAGTATACGAGGGCTGAATGGGAAGATTTTTCTAAGAAGTCCGAAGAGAGAATCAAAAAGTGCGATTTACTCCTGAATCTCTATAATTTTATGGATCTCGACATATTTTATGAAAAATACCGGGAATATTACGAGCCGGATGCCGTCCGGGAGGAGGTTTACCGCAGTATTTACCTTGGCGGCACCTTCTGCCAGAGGCTTTCGACAGGGGAATGCGGGACGTATGGCAATCGATTTACTTTCGTTGCACAGAGTGAGATTGATACGCCCAGAGTGGCCGACAGGCAGATTAAGGCTGGTGATAAAATAGATTATCGTCCGTTTTCTGCCCGTGAGCGCAGGAATATGTTACGCGGCTATGCCGGGTTATATCCTGTATGGAAGGAATTTGGCGAATATTTGCTGAAAAGTTTTGATGTAGATGAGTTCCAGCTGGAAGAGGACCTTCTGGAGTATTTCTATAGCGTAAAGAACGGGGAAGGTATGGAGGCGCTGTGGGAGATGGCCAGTGAGGATTATATTCTGGAAAGTGTGGAAGATTATGTATGCTTCTGGCATTACTTGTTTGGAGCAATTCTTACAACAGGGCTTCCGGAGTATAAGGGATATTCAAGGAAAGAATATGCGAAGCTTACTGGTACTCCGGCTGCGGAACTTGGAATTTATGAGGACTTTAAGCCAGACGGAGAGATTACAAAGGCATCCCATTTGTCTGAACTGCCTGTGGAGTTTCAGCTCCAGGTCTATGAAGCGGATGAAGAGAGGGATGACAGGAAGCGGAGAGAGAAACTGGAGCATCTGGTTAAGGAACTGGAATGTGAGAACTATGAACTGATGTATCTTTTCAGCAGTAGCCTGATTTATACAGGAGAGTATGAAAATGCACAGAGGCTTTTGCGAAAGATCAGGAAAGAATACCCGGGGGATAAGGGGATTGAATATATGCTTAAAATAGTCCGGTCTGCAATGCAGAGGCAGACGGCAGATGAGGAGATGTCTGTATGGGATATGGTGGATGGAGGTAAGATGCCAAAGTCAAATGCCATGACCTACCGCAGAGAGCAGCCGAAGATCGGACGTAATGACCCATGTCCCTGCGGAAGCGGCAAGAAGTATAAGAAATGCTGCGGCAAGCCTTAAAGGCAGCAGGCAAGGGTAAAATGGTAAAATTGGGGACGGGGCATTTTTAAAAATGCCCCGTCCCCAATCAAATTTTATAAAAAAGGTACGCTTAGTGGTACGCCCTCATTTGCTATACTGATATGAGAAAATGAAGCTATTTTGCAATTGTGCTAAAAAGTTAAAAAAATATCCATATAAAACTAGTAAAGATGGTGAAAATGATGGTTGTATTATTGATTGGCGGCGGAAGCGTGCTGATGGATCAGATGATTAGCAAGTTAAGCAAGAATGGTCACCGCGTATATCTGCTGACGGGGCAGAGAGACAATCGCTTTTCTTATAAGAAGGTATTTGAAAAGTATAATTTCCCATATGACAGCGGAAGCATCAAGGATATTTTTGAAAGTATAAGACCGGATGTTGTTGTGTTTATGGGTGCATATGACACGAACTTTAACTGGGAGACAGAGGCAAGACAGGAGGCCGTGCGTTATACGACAGGGCTTGTGAATATTCTGTCTGCTTTTAGCATGTCCGGAAGTGGGAAGTTCGTATATTTTTCTTCCCAGGAAGTATACGGAGGAGTACATATTGACAATGTGCCGGAGGATGAACCTCTGTCCCCAAGAGGATTCCGGGCGCTGGCTCTGGCACAGGGCGAGGAGACGTGTGAAAATTACCGCAGGACCCAGGGAGTGGATACACTGGTTCTGCGTTTTGACAATATGTACTGGGTGCCCCAGAAGGGAAAGACAGAGGAGCATGCCTGTTTCAGGATGTGCCTGGAGGCGCTGAAGACTGGAAGGATTTCGGCGAACGGTAAGAATGTTTTTTCCATGATTTACATTAATGATGCCGTAGAGCTGGCTTACAGAGTGATGTGCGAGGGGAAACCATGGCATTCTGTCTATAATATTTCTTCAGAGGCTGCGATTGATGAGCTGAAGCTTGCGGAGCAGGTGAAGGAGGAGATGGGTGCCGGGGTTACGGTATCTGACAGTACGGCAGGCCTGAATAACCGGATTGTTCTGGACAGCAGCAGATATAAGGCTGAGTTTCCCTATGATCTGTTCAATGATTATGAGAGGGGAGTGCGGCAGGTTGTCCATTATATGAAGCGGCACAGCAATTCCTTTATCACAGAGGAGGATACAGGCGGCGGGCTGGCAGTCAGGCTGTGGAACCTTCTTAGGAGGATTGTTAAGGCTGCATTTCCCTTTGTAGAGGCTCTGGCGTGCTTTTTCCTTGCCTCCTGGCTGAACCGCATAGCGGGAGACAGTGAGTTTCTGGCAAAGCTTGATATTTATCTGCTGTATGTACTGCTGTTTGCAGTGGTGCACGGGCAGCAGCAGGCTGTGTTTTCCGGCCTGCTCTCGGTTGTGGGATACTGCTATTATGAGATGGGAAGTCACAGCGGGTTTGATGTGCTGCTTGATTATAATACCTATGTGTGGATGGCGCAGCTATTTATAGTCGGACTGGTTGTAGGGTATCTGAAGGACCAGGTGAGCTTTATCAGAAATGAGGGGAACAGCAGGGCAAAGTATCTGAACGGACAGCTTAAGGATATTGAAGAGATTAATGACAGCAATGTTAAGATGAAGCATAATTTTGAGTCCCAGGTAGTTAATCATAAGGAGAGCCTTGGGAAGATCTATGAGGTATCCTCGACTCTTGAACAGTACGGACCGGAGGAAGTACTGTTCTATGCGGCCCAGGTGCTGTCAAGGCTTATGGACTGCAGGGATGTGGCAGTATATAACGTTGCTAATGGGGATTATGCGAGACTTTTTTCCGCTACTTCTCCAGAGGCGCGCAGACTTGGGTATTCCATAAAATATACGGATATGGAGGACATGTATAACGAGATCAGGGAACGCCGTGTGTACATAAACCGGGATATGGTGGAGAATATGCCCATGATGGCAAGTTCCGTCTATTCAGAGGATGATATGCAGCTGATTCTGATGCTCTGGGGCGTTCCGTGGGAGCGCATGACGCTTGGAGAGGCGAACCGGCTTACTATTGTAGGTTATCTGATACAGAATGCGGTTGTACGTGCTAACCGTTATCTTGAGGCGCTCAGGAATCAGCGGTATGTAGAGGGGACAAGTGTTCTTGGCGAGGAGGCATTTACCCAGCTGGCGAAGGCCTTTTTCGATGCAAAGGATAAAGGGCTTACGGAATATGTATTATTAGAAGTTCTCACAAAGGAAAAGAATTATGAACAGGTGGCAAAAGCGCTTGGCAGTACGATCCGGCAGACGGATTATCTGGGGATCTTTAAGAAGGGAAAGCTCTATGCCCTTTTGTCCAATACGAATAAGCAGAATGTGGGTGGTATTATCGAACGCTTCAGGAATCTTGGCTATGAGTGCCGGATTGATGAGGAGGCGGTATTATGAGTATGGCACGGGACGAGGTTCTGTTTCTGTTGGTGATTGCCGTGAATCTGATCGTGTCAGTCATTTATCTGCTGGCAGGGATCTTTGTAATTGTGCCGGCGCATGCCCTGGCCTCTGATCAGGATAAGGAGGAGGCTCTGTATGATAACAGGAGAGCCTATGTGATCCGGTTTATTGTAATGGTACTCTGCCCGATGATTGTCCCGCTGTTTTTTCTGATGGGACATCTGTTTTATCTGTTTGTGTTCTGGCGTGATGCGAACCTGGCTGATGTTGTTTTTAGTAAGGACCGTGTAAAGACTAACCAGAAGGCGGACGAAGAGGCAGAACGGGATATCATTCCTCTGGAAGAAGCGATTCTGGTAAATGAAAAGAAGAATCTCCGTTCTGTTCTTATGAATGTGATGCGGCAGGATATCGGGGATTCCCTTGCATCCATTACGCTTGCACTAGACAGCGAGGACTCGGAGACCTCTCATTATGCGGCTGCGGTTTTGTCAGATGAGCTGAACAAATTCCGGCTCTATGTACAGAAGCTGAGGAAGCAGATTGAGGAAGAGGACGACTCGCAGACGGAATGTGAGGAGATGCTGATTGATTATATGGATCATATTCTGAGACAGCGTATCTTTTCAGAGCATGAACAGAGAAAATTTGTGATGATCATGGAAGAGACGGCAGAGCTTCTGTATGGTAAGGATGCTTCTAAGCTTACAGATGTGAGATATGAGGCGGTCTGTCTGAGGCTGCTGGAGATGAAGGACTACGAAAGTACTGGAAAATGGTGCCTCCGTATGAAGGAGCAGTACCCGGAGGAACTGGCTTCCTATACCTGCAGGATGAAGCTCTACTTTGCGGAACAGAACAGGGAAAAGTTCTTTGAGACCCTGGAGACTCTGAAAAGGTCAGATGTATTGATTGACAATGAGACGCTGGAACTGATTCGTATTTTTAGTTCATAGAAAAGACTTGTTAACTTGCGGAACTGATTACATAAGGGGGCTATTAACCATGTCAATGTCAATGCTTACGGTATTACAGCTTATAGGAATCACAGCGGCATATTTTGGCGTGACACTTTTGCTGCCATGGCTTTTTCTGCATAAGAGGCTTTCGGGCTTTGGCAGTGCGCCTGCAAGGTTCATGGCATATTTTTTAATCGGACATTTTTATATTATTAACCTGGTATACCTGCTGCAGCTTTTACATATATCCTTTCGGTTTACACTGATTCTGGGCACGCTTGCCCCGTTTCTTCTGGCTGCCTGGAAAAGGTACAGGGACTCACTGGGCCGTCAGACGGAAGAAAAGCTGTGGAGGCTGCTGCTGATTCTGGGCGGTGAGATGGGGAGAAAGACACTGCTTCTTAAACTCGGAAGAAGTCTCAGGCGCTTTTCTGCTTCAGCCGGGAAAAAGTGCAGGGAATACCGGAAAAATCACGGACTGGAGATCCTGCTGGTGTCTGGTCTTCTTGTGCTGCTTCTTTATATGTATGGGACCAATGCAGTCAATGTCTACGGCTATTGCGCTTCTGATATTGTACTTCACAATTACTGGATTAATGAAATGGGGAATGGAAATATCTTTGCAGACGGTGTCTATCCCTTTGGTCTTCACTGCCTGCTTTATTATCTGCATGCAGTGTTCGGGTTCCATACCTATGTGCTTCTCAGACTCTTTTACCTTGTGCAGACGGTTGTGATCCATCTGGTGCTTCTGGCATTCCTGCGCAGTGTGTGCAAGTCGAAGTATGCCCCATATATCGGGATTTTTATCTATATTGTTTCAAATAGATTTTATGAATATACCTATATCAGGTACCATGCAACCCTTCCCCAGGAGTTTGGCATGGCCTTTATCCTGCCGGCGGCTTATTTTGCCTTTGCATTTCTGCAGGAGAAAGGGATAGCCCTGACTGCTGCAGATCATAAAGCTGATACAGGTCATGTAGCAGATATAGATCATGTAGCGGATACAGATCATAAAGCTGATATGGGTCATATAGCAGATATAGATCATGTGGCGGATACAGACCATGTGGCTGGTACAGAGGGTGAAGATGTTACGGAAAATACGGGGAGTGCAGGAAAAGGCCGGTGGAAGAGAGCAGTAGACAAGGCGAAAGCCACAGCCGGCAGAGTATTTCAGAGATTATGCAGGAGAGGGAACCTGGTATTATTTGCCATTAGTGTATCCCTTACGCTTTCCGTGCATTTTTACGATACGATCATAGCCGGTCTGCTCTGTCTTGCGATTGGGGCAGGATTCTGCTTCCGTGTATTCCGGTGGCGGTATTTTAAGCGGATTGTGGCAGCGGGTATTGCGGGGATTCTGCTTGCTGTGCTTCCGATGGCGGCAGCATTTGTCACCGGAACGCCGATGCAGGCTTCCCTGAACTGGGGGCTGGCCCAATGGAAGTCCGGTTCACAGACGCAGAAGCCGGCAGATGACGGAAACGCCGGTGAGAAGAAAGGGCAGATGGGTGTGAAGGAGGCCGTGCTGGACCGTCTTGACTACTATGTGTCAACGGATATGAAGACCGCAGAATTTATGCTGGGAAGTATCGTGGCTTTGTTTTTGCTTGGAATTTTCTGGTGCATCTTCCGGAGGGCGGATTATGGAGGCGTGCTGCTTTCATTTAGTATCTATATGGCGGCCATGGCGGTGCTCCAGGCATCGGCTGAACTGGGGCTTATGCAGCTTCTGGAGGTTTCCCGCTATTCTGTCTATATCGGGTACGGGATTCCGGTGGTATGGAGTCTCTGCGTGGACGGGGTGATATTCGTCCTGTTTAAATGGGAGAAGGCACGTAATGTCTGTTCCTTTGCAGCACTTGCCGGGGCCTGTGTTTTGACGGTCATGACGGGAACAAGAGCTCCTGTGTGCGTGAGCCCCTATGAGACAAATGAAGCGATGACTTGCCTGAGCAATATAGTACGGGAAAATAAGGAGGAAGCATTTACTATCTGCTCCGCAAATGATGAGCGCCAGATGCTGGGAGATTATGACCTTGGCTATCACTATGAGATCATTAAATTTCTGAAGGATATGCGTTCCCTTGATGAGGATACGGATATTACGATTCCTACCTCCACAGTGTATTTTTTTATAGAAAAGATCCCCTTGCTGTACCGGGATTATATTAATACAGAAGAGGCTGTGAAGAAGGTATCACTGGAGGGCGCGCGGCAGCCGGTGTCAGAGCAGCCGGGAATTCTGCCCTATATCGGGGATGACCGCTACGTTACCATGTCTCATATGTATTACTGGGCGCAGAAGTTCAAAGAACTGTATCCCAATGAGATGGAGACTTACTATGAAACAGATCGTTTTGTCTGCTATCGTGTGAAACAGAATGGATACAGCCTGTATAATTTTGCGATTGATTACGGATTTAATGGAGAGGAATAGATGAGGAGAGGATAACATGATATCACGCCGGAATTTTTTCACAATCAGTACTTTGATGTTTGTAATTTTTTTCCTCTGTATGTTTATGAATAATCTGAAGGACAGATGGAATGAGTATGAGGCAAATCCATTTATTACGGAGACAGCAGAGGATTATCCTTCGAAGGTCAGCATGTATGTGCCGGATGGTGTGAAAGAGGAAGAGCATACAGCAGAACAGAAAGAGGGCGGTACTGGGAAAGAGAGCCGGGAGTCCTCCAGGCGTAACAAGGTAGTGTGTATCAGCTCGGGAGGAAAGAGTCTGGCAGAGACAGTCCGCGAATGGGTTTCTTATACAAAGCGGGATATATCTATTTATAAGTGCCTTTCTGCGTACAGGGAGGAACAGGTGCAGGCAGAGCTTCCAGAGATGCTGGTGCTGAATCCGGACTGTGTGAAATGGGGAGAGAAGGAAGAGACGGACTTTCTCATGCAATGTGTGGACAAGGGGACACATCTTGTGCTTTCTGGTCTTCCGGATGTATCAGTTGTCAGACGAAATAAAGCAGTCAGAGAGCTTCTTGGCATACGCCGGATCTCTGCATCCGAGACTACGGTAGAGGGAATCCATCTGTACGGAGGCTTTTTACTGGGCGGAGAGGTGATCTATAAGGCAGAGGAGAAGGAAGAGGAAAAATATCAGGATATGGATCTAACCTTTCCATGGTACAGCCTGTCTTCGGGTACAAAGGTATATATGAAGGGAATCCCGGCAGATGAGAGCGTGGAAAAGGAGGACTATCCGGTTGTGATCTGGCGGAAAAGCTTTGGCTCCGCCTATGTGTTCGCAGTGAACGGTGACTATATGGAGGGGATTACAGGGCTTGGCCTTTTGTCCGCTATGTCGGCGGAGATGTATCCTTACGAGCTCTATCCGGTCGTGAATGCCCAGAATCTGGTCCTGGCAAATTATCCGGGTACAGCGGATGAGAACAGAGACGAGATGGAGAAGTATTATGCACGTTCTATGAAGCTCTTAGATCAGGAGCTTGTATGGCCTGATATTACATCCGCGCTCCGGGATTATTCATTTGGAATTTCCTGTATGATGACTCCCCAGTATGATTATTCGGATCAGAATCTTCCGGATGCAGAGCAGTTCCAGTATTATCTGAAGATCTTCCACGAGAGGTCGGCAGAGCCTGGACTGACCGGGCTTAGCGTGTCAGATACCACTGTCGGAGAGAAGATTTCCGAGGATGAGAGATTTATGCAGGAGCATGCGCCGGATTACAGGTTTTCTTCATTTTATGCAGGAGACATGAAGGAGGCTGAGACGGAAGAGGTTCTGGAGGGGGAATTCCTGTCCTCAGTCAGAACAGTGCTTATGGATTACGATGAGAAGGATGTAAGCCTGATCAGATACTTGTCAGATTATATCACAGTCCAGCGCGCAGTCAGCGACGGGCTTAAGTATTCCTACAGGAGTGATTTCCGGGTACGGAGTGTGGAGACAGCGCTGGGATATCTGAATCTTTCCTGTGATATGGAGCGCGTGGCGTATCCTGAGAATGAGGAGGATACATGGGATGAGTGCCACAAACAATTTATCAGAAATGTGAATGTCTTCGGACAGAGTTTTGAGGGCTTTGACGGTGTGGCGGCGACGGAGAGCGATGCCCGTATCCGGAATTTACTGGCGCTTGATTACACAGACAGCCAGAAGGGGGATACGATTTATCTGAAAATAGAAGGGGCAGAGGGCACGTCGTGGTTTTTGTTCAGAAATTATGGAAATGAGATCAAAGAGGTTAAGGGCGGAGACTTCCGGGAGCTGGAAGAGGGCGTCTGTCTGATTGAGGCAAGGAAAAGTGAGATTGAGATCAGGCTGAAGCCCGGGGATGAGAGATTTTATTATTGAGTCCCTGAAAGGTAATTGCGCGGCAGTTACTCTGAAAGGAGGAGGCAAGTGAAGGTCTGTATAGTAGTAGAAGGATGTTATCCATATGTTGCAGGAGGTGTATCCAGCTGGGTGCATGGAATGATACAGTCTTTTCCGAAACTGGAATTTGTGATTCTGACGATTATCAGCAACCGTTCCATGAGCGGGAAGTTTACTTATGAGCTGCCAGAGAACGTTTCGGAGGTACATGAGCTGTATCTGGAGGATGTTGACTGGAACCGGAAGGGATGGCGCAGCCTGAAGCTGAATAAGAAAGAGCACCATGCGCTGCGCAGCCTTGTGAGAAACCGCCGTGTGGAGTGGGAGACAGTGTTCCGCCTGTTCCAGGAGAAGTCGGTTTCCCTGGATAAGCTTCTGATGGGAGAGGATTTTCTAAATATTGTAAGAGAATATTATGATCAGAATTACAGCCAGCTTGTGTTCTCTGATTTTTTGTGGACCATGCGTTCCGTGTATCTGCCTTTGTTTTTTGCCCTGAAGATGAAGCTGCCCAGGGCGGATCTGTATCACTGCGTTGCTACGGGATATGCCGGGGTGCTTGGCAGCATGGCAAAGGTTCTTTATGGAAGCCGGCTTCTGATCTCTGAGCATGGAATCTACACGAGGGAACGGGAGGAGGAACTCTTAAGAGCCGACTGGGTACAGGGGGTGTATAAGAATATCTGGATTGAGCAGTTTAAGAAAATGTCCCTGCTGGCTTATGACAAGGCAGATCTGGTTACCAGCCTGTATGAATACGCGCGGGAGCTTCAGATTGAGCTTGGCTGTCCGGTCCAGAAGACGATGGTAACACCCAATGGAGTTGCCACAGAGCGTCTTGCGGATATCCCTGGGAAGACCGAAGAGGATGAGGGCATGGTGAATATCGGCGCTGTCTTAAGGGTTACGCCCATTAAGGACGTGAAGACGATGATCCAGGCATTTGCCTTTGCCAAGGAGAGGGAGCCGAGACTGAAGCTCTGGATTATGGGCCCCATGGATGAAGATGAAGGGTATGCCCGTGAGTGCTTCGAACAGGTGGAGGCACTGGGGGTCCAGGATGTTGTCTTTACCGGGAGGATTGATATCCGGGATTATCTTGGAAGAATGGACATGACGATTCTGACCAGCTTAAGTGAAGGACAGCCGCTGACCATCCTGGAGGGCTATGCGGCTCACAAGCCGGTAATCGCCACGGATGTGGGAAACTGCAAAGGGCTGGTGTACGGCGAAACGGATGATTTCGGCCCGGCAGGGATCATCACCCATATTATGAATGTGGAGGAGATTGCACAGGCTATGGTGGATCTGGCAAGAAATGAGCCTATGCGTCTTGCCATGGGAGAGAGCGGGTATAAAAGAGTGATGTTCCGGTATAAGATCCAGCACATGCGGGAGACCTACCGGAAGATCTATAAGGATTTTGCAGACAGCATGAAGATTGAATGGGAGGACTAGATTGATGTCCGGGATAGGTGAAAAACTAAGTAAGATCTTTGAAAAAAGTACGGTTACAACGTATCTCATTGGATTTGGATACAGTTCCATGTCCACGGTGACTCCTATGTTTGTAATCATTATAAATATTATGCTCATGGGACATTTCCTGAAGTTCAGCAGCCTCGGGGTAATTGAGAGGGAGCTGTTTTCCTGTACAGTGCTATATATCTTCATCTTTGCACTGCTTACATGCGCCCCGTTTAATTCAGTCCTGTCAAAATATATGTCAGATGTAATCTTTGAGGAACGCTATCAGGATATCAGGCCATGCTATTATCTGGGAATGCTGATGAATCTGTCCTTAAGCAGTCTTCTGGGGATTCCCTTCTGTCTGTGGGAGCATTTCGTGGGAAAGGTGGATGTGTTTTATGTGTTCACCGGATATTGCGGCTATATTGCGCTTGTACTTGTATTTTACTCTATGGTGTATCTCTCGATTGCAAAGGATTATCAGAGAATCTCTCTGTTTTATTCCATTGGCATGGTGTGGGCGTTTTTCTTTTCACTGTTCCTCCGGTATGTTATGAAGTGGGGAATCAGGGAGAGTATGCTGTTTGCGCTGATGACGGGCTTTTATCTGATTGCATTTCTGGAGATTGCCATTGTAAAACGGTATTTTACAAAGAACAGCAACCGGTATCGGTCAGTACTCAGATATTTTAAGAAATACTGGCAGCTGGTGGTGGCAAACTTCTGCTATATCCTGGGGCTTTATATTCATAATTTTGTATTCTGGACCACGGATATGCGGATGGTGCTTGTGAAAACCTTTGTGTGCAACCAGCCTTATGACATGGCAACCTGTCTTGCCATGTTTACCAATATCTCGGCAACTGTCATCTTTATTGCACGGGTCGAGATGTATTTTCATGATAAATATAAAAACTATTCAGAATCTGTGATCGGCGGGCGGGGGGCGGATATTGACATTGCCAGGACAGAGATGTTCCGGCAGCTCTCCAGTGAGCTTATGAGCCTTGTGAGGGTGCAGTTCATTATCACCTCAGTGGTATATCTGATCTGTACTGCAATACTTTTAAGGCTTGGATTTTCGAACCTTACACTCAGGATTTATCCATGCCTGGTGGCAGGGTATTTTATTGTATTTCTGATGTATTCGGAAATCATATTCTTATATTACTTTAATGACCTGACAGGGGCTACGCTTACATCAGTAACCTTTTGTCTTGTAACACTCCTGGGCAGTATCCTGGCGTCCCGTCTGCCGGAGCTGTGGTACGGACTGGGGGTTGTGCTGGGTGCTTTCTCGGGTTTTACGGTTGCTTATTTCCGGCTGAGATATATGGAGAGACGGCTGGATGTGCATATTTTCTGTGAGGGCTCAATCCTGAAGCCTGGAGCAGGCACGCAGCCGCCGGGAAAGGTTTACGATAGAACAGAAAAAATTGGAAGCGAGGAGAGACAGGATGGGTAGTTTAGTTGTAAAACTGGGAATTGCGGCTGCAGGGCTTGTGCTTATGGTGGTCAGCTTTCTGATGCATTCCTACAAGAAGATTACGGTCAATTATACAGTGATCTGGGAGCTTCTGGGAATTGTGCTGATTTTAATAGGGTGTGTCCCTGTATTTTCTGAGTGGACAAAGCGCCTTGCATCCGGTACGGGGCTTGCGTTTGCCTGTGTGGGAGCGATCTTTTTGTTCGAAGAATTTCGAAATAGTGTCATGATTTCCCAGCTTCTGTTAAAGACGCGGGAGATGGCGATGCAGGTATCCATGCTGAACCAGGAAAACGAACGGCTGATGAATGAGCTTGAGAGGATTTCCAGTATCGTGGAGGGCAGTGATGAAAAAGAAGAGAAAAAAGATATTATTCGTAGTTAATACACTGGGACGCGCCGGTGCAGAGACAGCGCTTCTGGAGCTCTTAAGGCGGCTTGATGCGAGAGAATATCAATTATTTCTTTATGTGATTATGGGGCAGGGAGAGATGATTGGAGAGCTGCCTTCCCATGTAAAACTCCTGAACCAGAACTTTAGCAGCAGACCGGTTCTGTCCGGAAAGGGAAAGGGCGATATGGCAAAAGCAGTGCTCTTAAGCTTTTTGAGAAATGGAGAATTTTCGAGGAAGCTTCGGGGCATCTCCACGAATTTTTCGGAAATGAGGCAAAGCGGAAAGGTTCAGACGGATAAGCTCTTGTGGAGAATGCTCTCAGACGGCGCGCAGCGTTTTCCGGTGACCTTTGACCTGGCAGTGGCATATCTGGAGGGGGCCTCTGCCTACTATGTGGCTGAGCATGTGCAGGCAAAGAGAAAATGTGCATTTATACATATTGACTATGAGAGCGCAGGGTATACACGGAGGATGGACCGGGGATGTTTTGGGAAATTTGACCGGATCTTCACCGTGTCAGATGAAGTGAGAACTCATTTCCTGAAGGTGTATCCTGAGTATGAGGCCAGGACAGATATTTTCCATAACCTGATTGACCAGGAAGGAATCCGCAGGCGCGCGGGGGAGCCGGGAGGTTTCCGGGATAATTATGAAGGGATGCGCCTTCTGACAGTGGGAAGGCTTACTTATCAGAAGGCGTATGATATTGCCATAGATGCAATGAAGCTTTTGAAAGATGCAGGCATTCAGGCCAGGTGGTATGTACTTGGGGACGGGGACCAGCGGAGGATGCTGGAAAAGAAGATTGCCGCGCTTGGGCTTTCCGAGGACTTTGTGCTTCTGGGAGCGGTTACGAATCCTTACCCCTATTATGCGCAGGCGGATCTGTATATCCATGCCACCAGGTTTGAGGGAAAAAGTATTGCGATCCAGGAGGCCCAGACCCTGGAGTGCGCGGTGATTGCCTCAGACTGCAACGGAAACAGGGAGCAGATTGAGACAGGCCGGGATGGAATCCTGTGTGAGCTTAAGCCGGAAGCAATTGCGGACAGTATCAGGGAGCTCCTTGGAGATGAGGAAAAGAGAAAGAGACTTGGCATGGCAGCTGCACAAAAGGCAGTATCGCAGGAGGAAGAGCTTGGAAAGCTGTATGAGCTCCTTGACAACGAATTGATATAGTACAGCCTTAATGCAATGCTGTACTAGTAATACCAGGAGGTACGGTGATGAAGAAAAAGGATGTGTTAATTATTATACCTGCTTATAATGAGGGGAATAATATACGCAGGACACTGACCCAGCTTGAGAATCTGGAGATGAAGGAAAATGCGGATATTCTTGTGATCAATGATGCTTCTACGGATTCTACAAACTGGATTGTAAAGGAGATGCACTATCCCATGATTTCCCAGTTATTTAACATGGGCTACGGGTGTGCGCTGCAGACCGGATATAAGTACGCAGTCCGCAGAGGCTATCAATATGTGATCCAGATGGACGGGGACGGGCAGCATGATGTGTGTAATATACCTGTCATCTATGAGAAGCTTAAGGAAAAAGGACCGGACGGGCAGTGCCCGGATATTGTACTTGGTGCAAGATTTATGGAGGGGAGCGGGGACTTTCCGGTTTCCATGGCGAAAAAGATTGTCTATTCCATGTTCCGCTTCCTGATCCGCAGGACTACAGGAAACCGGATTGCGGATCCAACCACCGGACTGCAGGGGCTGAGCCGGAAGGCTTTCCTGTATTATTCAAAGTACAATCATTTTGATGATAAATATCCGGATGCAAATATGATTATTCTGATGATGCTTGTGAAGTTCCGCGTGGTGGAGATCCCGGCGGTGATGCATACAAGACTGGAAGGAAAGAGTATGCATTCAGGTCTTAAGCCCTTCTGGTATATGCTCCGGGTTATGTACAGTGTTCTGATTGTGCTATTCAGAGTAAAGGTTCTTAAGATGGATGCGGAGGTGGGACTGCGCAGTGCGGATAAGATCTAGACATGCGGCTGGATTTCAGAAGGCGGATTACCAGGAAAAGGGTGATCAGCTTTTTAATCCCGGGTGCGGATGGTATCATATCTATACATTTACGGCACTGCCCCGGGAGGGCACATGCCGGGTGGCAGAAGAGACCTGGCTTGATGAAGAGTGCGAGAAGGAGCAGCTGGCCCTTGTACTGATTGATATCGGGGCATTTAGGGAATCTGAATTTTCACAGGAGGCGGTCAGCCATATCTTCCGGATTATGGAATTTTTCCGGGAGAGGAAGAAGCAGATGATTCTGAGATTTGCCTATGATATAAGCGGGGCTGGTATCGCAAAGGAGCCGTCAGACCTCTCGCTGGTGAAGCGGCATATCGGGCAGCTTGGAGAAGTGCTGAAGGAATTCGCGGAGGATATCCTGGTAATACAGGGGATCCTTGTAGGGAGCTGGGGAGAGATGCATCATTCCAGATTCCTTGATGAGGAGGCAGTATGCAGTCTTCTGAATGCATTATACAGGGCGACGGAAGGCCGGTGCTATCTTGCAGTACGCACCCCTGCCCAGTGGAGGATGGCGGCACAGAGCCGCCTTACGGAGAGCGGCCTGAAAGAAAGGCTTGCACTTTATAATGACGGAATGTTCGGCTCCCCTACTGACCTGGGGACGTATGGAACTCTGACAGAGAGAGAAGCCGGAAGAACAGATTCCTGGAGACGTGAGGAGGAGCTGAGGTGGCAGGAAGAAAATGTCGGTGCAGCCCCAAATGGCGGCGAGGCATTGTCCGGCCTTTATCTTAACGGATACCGGCAGGCAGCAGAGCTTATGAGGAAGATGCATATCAGCTATCTGAACAGTATTTACCACAAGGAGCGTCTTGACAGCTGGAGGAAGGAAATCGTCAGAGAGGCCGGATGCTTTGAGGGACGAAGCGGATACGAGTATATCGGATGCCATCTTGGCTACCGGTTTGTTGTCCGGGATGTAGAAGCGGTTTCGTGTTCCCCCAGAGAGAAAAGGGCGGAAGGACTGGGAGTGATCCTTCGGATTACAGTGCAAAATCTTGGATTTGCCTGCCTTACAGAAGAGGCGGACTGCTTTGTCTTACTGGAGGGGCAGGACAGATCATACAGGAGTCTTGTGGATACTGATGCCCGCAGATGGGAAAGCGGAAAAAGGACGCAGATAGAGGCTGTGCTGCCTGGAACCCGGGAGGGACAGCCAGACAGGGTCAGATGCCTTCTTGAACTTAGGAGAAGGAGGGACGGCCGGCTCCTTCGCTTTGCAAATAAGGGAGCCGGGGACCAGGTTTTGCTAGGATCTATTGCCCCAGGGGTATATGCTGATCTTTAGACTTCCGATGAGAAGGCCGTCTTCGGTCAGGGTTCCTTCGTTGGCAGGAAGAACCGGCAGATCTGTGGCGGGATCCGTGATCTTCAGGTACAGATCATAGGTTCCCGCGGAATATTCATGGGTATGAAATGTTGTATTCAGTGTCAGATGTGTGCCTGGCAGAAAAAAGCGGGTATCACATGCAAGCGGCAGGCTGTGTGCCCTGCCGGTCCGGGTATTTTTAAGAATCAGGGAGCAGTCAAAGGAACGGAAGCTGGTGGAAAAGCCCGTATTTTCCAGGGTGAGGGTAACGCTTCCCTCCCTTTCCCAGGGGAGGATGCCGGGGCATTCTAAGGAGCGCAGGACATAGCGGTATCCTAAGTGCCTGGAGATATAGTCAAAGCCATTCATTCCATGATAAGGGCCATCTCCGGTATAGGAAGCAGCCTTCCATTTTTCCAGGACAGCGGGATCGTAGGTCTCGTTCAGGTAAGAGACATGGGTATCTGCAAGTGTTTCAATGGCAGTGGGGAAGTCGTTATAAGGGTTATCAATCACAGCTTCGCCGCCGTTTGGCACATAAGCACATAAGAGGTTCTGGAAGGCAAGCTCATCCTGGCGGTTTCTCATTCCGTAAGGTGTGGCGGCAGGGGAGGAATTCTCTGCGTAGGTATTTAAGTCTGTGGCAGAGCCCATCATGCCGTCATTAAAGAGACTGAGTCTTGAGGCCAGTGAACCGTCGTATGCAGAGTCCCCGGTAAGGGGTTCATCAGAGCCTGCAAGGAGACGCCACTGCTCCGGAGTGCGTACTGCAAGGAAGATGGAAGGGTCTGTGACCTCATACAGGTGCTCTGCCAGAGTCATCATATCATCTGTATTGGCATAGCGGGATCCATGCATCTCACCCCAGGAGCCGATAAAAAGCCCTTGTAAGATATAGACGCAGTCAGGATACCGGTTTATGACTTCAGCGGTCTGTGTCATATGCCCAAGGATGACGGTAAGTTCTCCGGGCTCTTTTTCCAGGGCGTTTCCGTCCCAGTCATAGAGGAAGCGTATGATCAGCTGTCTTCCGGCTGCCTGCCAGCTTTTCAGGATATGCTCCAGAAGCTTCAGCGCAGATTCGCTGACCGGACCATTGGCGAAGCCTTGAAGATTGAACTCTAAAAGCGCCAGTCCGGCGCCATGCTCCAGGTTCTGGACTCCGGTAAGGTCACAGGCAGAGGCGTCGGAGAGGTCGTATTTGTAGATCTGGTACCAGCCAATATAAGGGTTGCGAAGTTCCCTGGCGGATTCTGCGCAGGGAAGGGAAGAATAGCTGATGAAACGGCATGTGGTAAATAAAAAAAGGCATCCTGCGGTCACACAGGCACACAGGGTTAGTATGATGGTGGTAAGTTTTTTTCTGGTTTTCATAGAATGTAGTTCCTGTCTTAGAATATTTTATACTGATGTCATTTGGTTAAGCCGGACGCGTCTGACATGATGTAGTTCTCTTTCAGACACGCTTTCGCTCGGTTCCAAACGCAGCGGTACTCAGACGCTGTGTACTGGCTTAACTAAATGACATTGGTCTGTGAACAGTAACGCTATTATATCATTATCCGGGGGAAAAAACCAGTATAGCGTTGCATAATTAACAGTGAATAATGTGCTTGAATCACTGTTCACGGGTCAGGAATGCGCATAAACTGCGCATTCCGTAAGAACATGATACAGGAGTAAGGAGAGGACGCTGTTATGAAGAGGATATCGGTCATTATTCCGTTGTATAATGCAGAAAAGTTTATTAAGGAATGCCTTGGAACGGTGAGCGGGCAGTCCTGCGGAGATTTTGAAGTCATTGTGGTGGATGACGGATCAACGGACAGGGGAGCCGGGCTGTGCAGGGAAGCTGCTTCTGGGGATGAACGGATCCGGCTTGTCTGTCAGGAGAATGCAGGAGTGTCTGCGGCAAGGAACCGGGGACTTGATCTTGCCGAAGGGGATTATGTATTTTTCCTGGACAGTGATGATGGGATCCATCCCCGGTTATTCGAGGAGATGCTAAAGGAGGTGCAGACATCCCGGGCAGAGCTTCTGTTCTGCGGATACAGCAGAGTGCATGTGGATCAGATGAATGTAGCCCTGGAGGAAGGATGCAGGATGTATGGAAGCGTCCGGTGGGAAAGAGCAGATGCGGGAAATGCAGAGGAATGGTTCCATATAAAATACAGGGATGAAATGTCAGGCATTGGCGGCAAGCTGATCAAGAGAGAACGGATTGGGGAGCTCCGGTTTGAGGAAGGACTGGCAAGAGGGGAGGATACGCTGTTTTTGTATTCACTGATTTCCCAGGGGATGAGGGCGGCTTATCTTAAACGGGACTGGTATTATTACCGGATGCATCCGGACAGTGCAACAGGCTCCCAGGTTATGCGAAAGGGAGTGGATTATCTTGAAAGCAGCAGGAGAATCCGGGACGGGGAGTTAAGAAGGGGACATCCGGATTATGCCCTTGCCTGGGAGCGTCTTCTGGCTGTGCAGATGGAGAGAACTTACGGGGCATACAGAGGCGCCGGGGACAGGGCAGCTTTTCAGGCTCTTCGCAGGGAAGCGCTTGAAGAGGCGGGACGTCCGCTGTTTGGAAGGCTCTGTCTGAGCGAGAAGGTGCTGTTTGGCCTGTGCTTTTCCTGTTATCCGCTCTACCGTCCGGTAAACGGGGTGGTTCCAGTGTTATTAAAGGTGAAGGAGGAGATTACTATGAAGAAGAATCAGGCGGATACCGGGATTCTTACGTTCCACTGTTCCAACAATTACGGAGCCATGCTGCAGGCATACGGGCTTCGGACATTTCTCAGGAAAAATGGCAGGAAGGCGGAGATTGTCCGCTATGAACCGGTCTACATGACGGGCAGGCACTGGTGGATCCCATATGCGCCGATTAAGGGGCTTAAGGGACGTATATGGGGACTGTTCAATATGTGGAACGGATTTATGGCACACCTGCGGACGAAGGAGGACTTCGCCATGCAGCGTAAGAATATGAATTATTTCAGATACAGATACGTGGTGGATAAGAGGCAGCGTAAGTTTCTGAGTGAGCGCGGCCTTAAGAGACTGAAATACAGAAACTATGTACTTGGAAGCGACCAGATCTGGAACCCGGATATTACATGTGGGCTTAGGAAGGCGTATTTCGGGGCATTCCAGAATAAATATAAGGAGAGAGCTGTCTCCTATGCGGCAAGTTTCGGGGGATCAGAGCTTGCATCCTGCCATGACAGGGAGTTCGGGGAACTGCTGCAGCATGTGGATGCGGTATCTGTAAGGGAGGAGGCTGCCATCCCCTATGTGCAGAAATTCTGCGGACATGATGTGACGGCAGTGCTGGATCCTGTATTTTTCCTGAAGAAGGAATCCTGGCAGAGGGTGGAACGGATTCCTGAGAGGGCAGAGAAGAAGGGGTATATCTTCGTGTATGTCACAGAGCCCAATAAAGCCATGTCAGACTATGCGAAGAAGCTGGCAGAGGAGACCGGACTTCCGGTGACAGAGGTGCGGGCCGGGCAGCAGGGGACAGAGGCAGGCTTTTACGTGGACCATACTGCGGGGCCGGCGGAGTTCCTTGGATATATCCATCATGCGGATTATGTAGTATCAAACTCCTTCCATGCGGCTGCATTCTGCATCATCTATGAGAAACAGTTCCTGGCATTCGTGCACAGCAATCTGGGCGCCAGGCTGAGAAATATTATCGAAATCCACGGCCTTCAGGACAGACTGTGCGATGAAAATGAGATTTCTGATATCAATGCGTCTGTGGACTGGGATGCAGTGAGAGAAAAGACCAGGGAGTACGTGAAAGCATCAGGTGAATTTCTGTTGAAAAATATACAAAAGTAGTTACGATTCACGGGTCAATGTCATTTGGTTAAGCCGGACGCGTCTGACATGATGTAGTTCTCTTTCAGACACGCTTTCGCTCGGTTCCAAACGCAGCGGTACTAAGCTCGTGAAAAACCTCGCTAAGTGCCGGCGTTTTCCAACGGTCTTTAAGAGAACTACATCATGTCAGACGCTGTGTACTGGCTTAACTAAATGACATTGATTCACGGGGCAGGAATGCGCGTAAGCTGCGCAGGGTCTGCCCCAGCGAAGCGAGGGTATTCCGTGAGAACATGATGCAAAAAAGTCATCATAGATGTAAAGGGGCAGAATATGAAAGATTTGTACATAAAAAAAGAAGAGTGCTGTGGCTGCGGAGCCTGCGTGGATGCCTGTCCAAAGGGAGCGGTCAGGATGTTTGTGGACCGGGAGGGCTTCCGGTATCCGAGAGTTGATGAAAAATTGTGCGTGGACTGCGGGCGGTGTGAGCAGGTGTGTCCTGTCAGGGAAGCTGCAGGAAGTAAGAGTGCTAAGGAAGAGGAGCGGAATGTCAGACAGTACTTCGGTGTACAGGCGAAGGAGGAGAAGACACGGTATGAGAGTTCCTCGGGGGGCATGTTCCCGGTTCTTGCAGGATATGTTCTGGAGAGGCAGGGGGTAGTCTACGGCGCTTCCTATGGAAAGGACATGAAGGTTGTACACAGGGAGGTAAGGAGCCTTAAGGACCTGGACCGTATTAAGCGGACAAAGTATGTACAGAGCAGCCTTAAGGGGATTTATAAGAGGGTTGAAAAGCAGCTTAAGGCAGACCGGTGGGTGCTGTTCTGCGGAACTCCGTGCCAGGCCAGGGGTCTTATGCTGTATCTGAAGAAATCTTACCCGAAGCTTATTGTGGCTGACCTGGTCTGCTACGGCGCGCCGTCCCCAGGTGTGTGGAGGGATTATGTGAAGGACCTTGAAAAAAAGAGGGGCGGTCAGATTACGGATTTTGCCTTCCGGGATAAGCGGATGCGCGACAGCGGTCATACGTGTGCCTATGTGGCAGGGGGGAAGGAGTATGCGGGCTCCCTGTACGCGGATGTCTATTGCAGGATGTACTTTTCCAACCAAATTATCCGCCCGTCCTGCCATGAGTGCAGATTCTGCACAGTGGAGCGGAGCAGTGATTTTACAATCGGTGATTTCTGGGGGATTGAGAAGGTGAAGCCAGAGCTTGATGACGGGATGGGTACCTCCATGGTGATCGTGCATACGGAAAAGGCAAAGGAAATCTGGGAGGCAGTGAAGGATCAGCTTGCATGGTTTGCGTGTGAAGAGAAAGATGTACTGCAGCCAAGACTTACAGAGCCTACAAAAGCAGCCGGGAGCCGGAAAGTATTTATGACATTTTACAGGATGCTTCCGTTTTCTGCTTTTCGGGTATGCTTCCTTGCCGCTGCATCAGCTGCTGCTTTATTAAAAAGAATGACGGCAGTCTGTAAAATGCGGCAGAAGCCTTAAATATAACAAAGGAGAGACGACATGTTAGAAATGTTCAGATATTTGACAGGGATACTGGATGAAAAGGAGCAGAAAATCTGGAAGATTTATGCGGTTTTAAGCCTGATCAGCCCTATCGTGGATATTTTCAGCTTTTCGGTAATCATCTATATTATTAATATTGTGGTGCGAGAGAATCAGGCCTCCCCGGAGCTTACGGCGTTTACGGTATTTATGGTGCTGGTTTCTGTGCTGAAAGGGCTTTTTGAGCTGTATAAGAGCAAGATTGCCAACCGGTTTGTCTATGACGGGGCGCAGAAGCTGTCTATGAAGATCTATGAGCTGCTGATTAAGGAGGAGCTCATGGAGCACAACAAAAAGAGCGCCATGCAGGCTCTGAACCTGGTCCGTAATGATACAACCAGCTGCATTCAGATTATCGTAGACTGCATCGGGGTTGTGATAAATGGAATTACGATGGCAGGCTATGCCGTCCTCCTTATTTATGTTTCAAAATGGCTGGGTGTGGCGAGCAGCGTGATTCTCATCCTGCTCATGGCGGTGGTGTTCGTGCAGATGCGCGCCCGGATGAGAGCCTACGGGGAGAAGAGCAGGGCATTGTCTATCAAGGCAAATTCCCAGATCACCATCGCATTTGGTTCCTTTAAGGAAATGAAGATTGACGACCGCTCGGCATTTGTCTTGAATAAATACGAGGATGCCAGCAGCGCCTATGCCCAGGTGCAGGGAGAGTACAAGTATAAGATCAGCGGCATTAGTGTGATTCTGCAGAATTCCATTATGGCGGTGTTGTTTGTCATACTTGCAGTGATTCTTGTGTTCGGGTCTAATCTGTCAGCGGTTCTTGCTCCCATGGTAGTCTACATCACTGCCCTGGTGCGTATGCTGCCTATGGCATACGGGATACTGAGCGGGATGAATAATGTGGAATTTGCGGAAAAGGCATATGGGGAGCTGAAGGACAGCATGGCGGAGTATGACAGGATCAAGGCGGAGGAAGAACGCTCAGGGGCGGTCAGACAGAAGAAGCTTACCTTAAAGAAAGGAGTGTCTGTCCGGAATCTGACCTTCGGGTATACGGATCAGAGAAAAATATTCGAGGACGCGTCTATTGACATTCCGGTTGGATGTTCCATTGCCGTGATCGGGGCTTCGGGGGCAGGGAAGACTACCTTCGTAGATCTGCTTCTGGGTCTGTTAAAGCCACAGGGTGGGCATGTGTATTTTGATGATTATGATATTGTGGCCCAGAGGGATGCAGATGGGCCTTGCAGAGCCAGTATGGGCGAGCTGGTGAGTTATATTCCCCAGACGGTATTCCTGAACGGGGAGACCATCAGGAATAATGTGGCATTTTTTGAGGAAGAGGACGAGGTGGATGACGCCCGCGTGGAGGAATGCCTGAGATGTGCCCAGATCTGGGAGGATGTGCAGCGTATGCCGGACGGGGTTCATACGCTGATCGGAGAGAATGGGACTGCCATCTCTGGCGGACAGAGACAGAGGATTGCGCTTGCAAGGGCCCTTTATAAGGATTTTGAACTGCTTGTGATGGATGAGGCCACGGCGGCGCTTGATATGGAGACGGAGAAGGCGGTCATTGATTCAATCCGGCAGATTAAGGAGGATAAGACTCTGATTATGGTGACCCACCATATGAGTCTGGCAAACGAATGCGATGTCATCTACAGGATTGAGGGGCAGAAGATCATCCCTGTAAAGGTGAACTAGGAGGACGCAGGAAGGGACAAAAATATATTCCATTCAAACGGGGCAATATTCCGGTGAACTAACTGTCAACTGCGACTAAGGCATTCGGGAGAGCCCTCATGCCTAAGTCTTCGTAGACAGTGGATTTCACCTCCATAAAAAACGCCCCTGATTGTTTTCATTGGAATATATTTTTGTCCCTGCCTGCTGTTTTTTGGCAGCGGAGGGGATGATTTGGGGAAGTGCCGGAGGGAGGCTGCGCGGTTGTATTGTTGTGTGCTAGAGCGTGTTTGAAAATTGTTTTTTGCCGTATGTGCATTACAAATTGTGGGAGATTTGTGTCAAATAAAGGGCGCATAGTGGGCTGAATAGCCTGAATTTATGCAGATTGAACGTTTTAGGATTGTGGGAGTGAGTAAGCACGGAACAATCCGTGTATCAGAAGCGTCAAAATACCTTTTGACGCTTTCATTATCTGATGGCGCAAATATCACGCAAAGTGGGGTGTGCAGACGGCGGGAATGAATTTTCAAACACGCTTTAGCATAGAGCGATCCGTGCATCAGAAGTGTCAAAAATTTGTTTGGAGCTTACATCTTAATATGATACGAGCATCAAAAGTTCATACGTTTCATGGCCGCATGAAAAAGTATGACTTGGGACGAGAAAAACACTGAGAAATAGCCACGATATAACTTGTGCAGATTGAGTGGGAGTGGGTTTTTGAGTGCGAGTTAATTGTGATAGATTTTAGGAAAACGGATGAAAGGGATGGGAGAGATGGAGAAGATGGAGAAGGGATATGTGTATGAGACGGGGAAGGTTTCGGTGGTTTCGCCGGTTTTTAATGGGGAGGGGTATCTGGCGGGGATGTTGGATTCGGTGCTGGGGCAGACTTATCCCCGGGTGGAGATGATTCTGGTGGATGATGGCTCGGAGGATGGGACTGTGAAGGTGGCGGAGGGATACCTTGAGAAATTTGCTGCCAGGGGGTATGATTTCCGGATTGTGCAGGCAGAACACAGGAATGCGTCTGCTGCGATTAATCGGGGGCTGCCTTTTGTGACAGGGGAGTACCTGGTCTGGCCGGATAGTGACGATGTGTTGGAGCCGGAGTCTATTGAGCGGAGGGTGGAATTTCTGAGGAGCCATCCGGAGTATGAAGGTGTCCGGTCCTTGTCTTATTATTTTAATGCGGAGACGGGAGAGAGGAGCGAAAAGGCGGATGAGCAGAGGGGGGATTTGTCAAAGGAGGATCTGTTCTGGGATATTCTGGAGGCAAAGACTTTTGTGTGCTGTGGATGTTATATGCTGAAGGCGGAGAGTTTTTTTGCAGTGTATCCGGACAGGAGGATACCGGAATATGGGGTGGGGCAGAATTTTCAGATGCTGCTTCCGTTTATGTACCGTCATAAGTGCCCGACCCTTTGTGAGGAGCTTTACGGGGTGGCGGTCCGGACAGGGAGCCATTCCAGGCTTCCCCTTACACAGGAGCAGGAGGAGAAAAAGTACAGGGACTATGAGAAGCTGGTGGATGAGATTGCCAGGATCTGCCAGATCAGGGATAAGGAGGCTAAGGATCGCATTACCTGCTGGAAGGCGAGACGTAGGTATAAGATTGCGCTGAAATACGGCTATAAATCCGATGCTATCCGGGCGCTCGGGTGGCTGCACCGGTGCGGCGGCTTCAGCGTGAGCGAGGCTTTAAAGGAGATTATATGGCTTTGCTTCGTGAACGGATGGGTGGAAGAGCATATTTATCCGATTTATAAGAAACTGGGGACATTAATTCAGCGGGGTTCCTCAAAAATATAGAGAAAAGTATTGGAAAAGTTACTGTTTACATAGGTCTGTGCATTCACTGCACAGACCGTAAGAAAGTGACTAGGGAGTGAGCAAATCCCATTCGCGAAGCGAATTTAAGATGGATTTGCGAATGTTACTGGTCACGAATTGAACAGTAACTTGGAAAAAATAAGGAATCAGTCATGTGGAAAACTATCTTTTATAATGCTGAGGTGCTATAATTATAAAAAGTATCAAATGTAATTTCAGAGCATATGTTGTTAACAGAATAGGAAAACTTTTCATAAGATTCCCATCCGTATGATAATTATGCGAGATTGCAAAAATAGCTTGTCCTACAAGGGGAAGCATGCTAAAATGTATAGAACTGAATGTAGACACCTGGATTTTGCGTACTGAAGCAGGTTCTATCCTAAAAGGATATGAATGTAAGGTTGTCTAGATTTTCAGGGCAACATAAGGTTTGGGAGAAAATATAGGATAATGTCAACGAAGAAACGAAAGAATATAGGATGGACATTACGTGAATTCATGGTTAAGATTGCGGTAATGGTCATTACTATTAGTATCGGATTGTGGTGTGGCTGGATTGATTCCTATAGTGCATTTTATATTGCTGTTTTAGTTCAGGCGGTTAATAATCTGTACGATTCAAGTGCTTTTTTTGGAGGGTACACAAGGTTTGTAACAGCGTTTCAGATAATGGCATTTTTAGGTGCATTAGGATCAGCAGTATTAGCGGTAGTACATTTTACCAATGGAGGAAGTGTTGTTGATTCGCGAAACTTTGTTATTGGAATTGCTATAGCACTCAGTATACCAATATTGCATTTTGGAATCGAAGTATATAGCTTGGTACGACATAATCGATATTAAAGAAGAGGTAAGTTATTATGATTATAGGAGTTTGGCTTTTAGCGATTATTTGCTCTATAGTTATTTTAGGAGAAATAAAATATCGTTATTTTGATAAAAAGGAAATAGAACGAGGTGACAAATCATTTAGTCGGAAGTGGACAGAAAGTGTTGATGTTGATATGGATGAATTGTCAATGGAATATATAGATAATGATTTTGTGCCTTCACAAGCATTAGCAATGGGGGGCTCATGGCGTTTAGCTCAGAATCAAGTGATGGGAGTAAAAACATTTAGTCAATTGAGACAGGAAGAGTATAGCAAGAAATTGTAGATGTTGTAGGAGTGATTGATGAAACAAGAAGAAATACTTTCTATTTTGAGCAAAAATGAGATTAGCCATTACTTGAATGAAATGAGTCAAGTCCATATGTTTACTAAGCATTATTTGCTCATAGCGGAAGAAATATCAGAAGAAGGTGTTACGTTTTTACAACCTTTAAAGGAGCATCGAGATGCTTATGATCATTTGATTCGGGTTTTTACATTGGCAATTAAACATGACAGTGAATTAGATGTGGAAGAGTATATCTTAGATAATATAAAAAAAGCATTTGGGCATGAATACAGGGCATTTTTTGACATGGCAGATTGGTTTACTTATATCTGTAGAAAATATGTGCGTGAGGAATTGTCATTTAATTCAAAGAGAAAAAAATATGAAGAAAAATATGATGATTTTGAATCTGTAAAAAAGTTTATCAATGAAGTCCCTTATATGATTGCTAAATATAGAGAGGAAAAGGATGTTAGCAATCATGAGCCCATTTTAAGTGAAGTCACAGATTATAAAAAGACAATGGATAGATTATTGGATATATATAAACGTGTACGAGCATTATAAAGAGGAATAGGAAAAGTAGTATCCTATTCCTTCAATTTTGTATTGATTAAAGGACGAATTTCTGTAGAAGAAATACCTGCTTTTTCCCAGAATTGACTTCAGATGGAATAGTTTGTGTCCCATATGAAATACAGTCTGATGGCTCAGCCCCAACCGTTTTGCTGTATAATCGATGGCATCTGCGCAGACCGTATCCCGAATGACTTCGGTTCATATATCGGCTCCAGAGTGCGAGTGGGACTATTGCACGGGGACGGGGTATTTTTAAAAATACCCCGTCCCAAATTAAGCAGTCAGGTATAGATAGCTGATATGGCTTATGAGGGCTGTGGCCGGATAGCATCTCAGCCAGAAGAAGAGTACGAGAATCTTCCGTGGGAGGATGCCTGTTTTTGTGTTGTAGGCCATTGCTTTCCGGTAGATGTTGTTCTTGCGCATGGAGGCGCACTGGCGGCGTTTTGTATGGTATGGCGCAGGGTTATCTGGATTGAAGATCTCGTGGATCAGTACGTATGTCATGTTTTCCAGGGAGTAGGAGTAGAATTCTGTCTCCAGGGCCGAAAACATGTGGCATTTTGTCAGGAGTTTTTTTAGCTCGGCCTGTAGCCTTGCGTGGTTTTTTATAAGGCCTGGGCAAAAGCCGTGGGTTGCGGAGCCTGTGTGGATGTCGTAGACGTACACGGGTATGGGAGTATATACGCAGGAGCGCGCTCTTAACTGGTATTCCATGTTGAAGAGGAGGTCCTCTCCGATTGCAATGTCCGGTGAGAAACGGATGGAATACTGGTCTATAATGGACTTTTTATAGGCTCTTGCGCAGGGGGAGCGGAAATCTGCATTTCCCATACGGGAGAGCCGCCTGGGAACCAGGATCCGCCTAAGAAGTTCAGGCATTCTGTGTGCTCCGAAGACAAGGGATTTTACAGGCTGTTCTGGACTTTTGCGGTCTTCTGTTGATTTTACAAAATCGAATAGGAGGAGATCCGTGTTCTTATATTTTTCCTGCGCCACCATGCTAAGAAAACCGGGGGAAATATGGTCGTCTGAGTCCACGAAGATAATCCACTCTCCGCTGCATTCGCTGATGCCTCTGTTTCTGGCGGCGGAAACTCCCTGGTTTTTCTGATGAATGACTTTTATGCGGGAATCTTTTGCGGAATATTCTTCACAGATTCCGGGGCTTCTGTCGGTGGAACCGTCGTTGATTAAAATGACCTCAAAATCAACACAAGTGGAATCTAAGATGGAATCAAGACAGCGGTGCAGATATTTTTCTGTGTTATAGACGGGGATTATAATGGAAATCATTTTTTATCCTTTCTTTGTTTTATGGAAAGCGGCGTCAGACTATTTAATATTGTAGCCTCAATACGGGCTTTCTTTGTAATCTTTTTTCCTTGAACAACAGCGAAACGCTTATCAAGTTCCTTTCTGCATATAATAATATCTTGCTTTATGCAGAAAAACAAGATGCCATATATATTTTCTGCATATAAATTGCTAAAAAATATGCAGATAGTGTGTGCCATAATGCGGAAAGCGATACAGAATTGTAAACCATAAAATCCCATTTTATGATAAATGAACGGTTGGGGCAGGCTGTTATAAAGACAGGACCGGATGCTGTGCAGCAGAGTGCGCGACCCCGAAAGCGTTGTTACAGCTTGAAACTGGGTTCCAAAATTGCTATACTATCAACAGACAGAAATTTGCATACAAAGATGAGGAGTATAGAGAAAGCGATATGAAGATTACGATTGCAGGAATTGGATATGTGGGCTTATCGCTTGCGGTATTATTAGCTCAGAACAATGATATCACGATATCAGACATTCTGCCAGACAAGGTGGAGCTGGTGAACAGACGGAGGTCGCCGGTCCGGGACGCAGAGATTGAGCAGTACATGTCAGAGAAGGAATTACGGCTGAGGGCGACAACGGACTGCCGGAGTGCATATGAGGGGGCAGAGCTGGTGATTGTGGCTGTCCCGACCAATTATGACAGCCAGAGCAATTTTTTTGATACAACTGCTGTTGAAAATGTGATAGAACAAGTCCGGTCAGTGAATCCGGAGGCTGTGATCATGATTAAATCAACAGTTCCGGTAGGCTTTACAGAGAGTATTTCTGGAAAATATGGAACAGGGCGGATTCTGTTCAGCCCGGAATTTCTCCGGGAATCGAAGGCGCTGTATGATAACCTTTACCCGTCCAGGATTATTGTGGGCTGTGATAAGGCAGACGGGCTCTCCTGCCGTTATGCAGAGCAGTTTGCCGGTCTGCTCTCGGAGTGCGCCTTGAAGGAGGATGTGCCTGTGCTCATTATGGGAACCACGGAGGCAGAAGCAGTGAAGCTGTTTGCAAACACTTACCTGGCTCTGCGCATCAGCTATTTTAATGAGCTGGATACCTATGCGGAGATGAAGGGACTTAATACGCGGCAGATTATAGAGGGTGTCTGCATGGATCCCCGTATTGGGGACTATTATAACAATCCTTCATTTGGCTATGGAGGGTACTGCCTGCCGAAGGATACGAAGCAGCTTCTTGCCAATTACAGGGAGGTTCCGGAGAATCTGATCGGGGCAATCGTAGACTCGAACCGGACAAGGAAGGATTTTATTGCGGACCAGATTCTGAATAAGGTTGGGTATTATGCCTATGGGACGAGGAACCTCTATGAGAGGGATGTGGAGAAAACGGTTACGATTGGCATTTTCCGTCTGACTATGAAGAGCAACAGCGATAATTTCAGGCAGAGCTCTATACAGGGAATCATGAAGAGGATTAAGGCCAAGGGAGCGGAGGTGGTTATTTACGAGCCTATGCTGGAGGATCATTCCACCTTTTTTGGAAGCCGGGTGGTGAATGACCTGGAGGAATTTAAGCGGGTTTCGGACTGTATCGTGGTGAACAGATATGATAACTGCCTGGATGATGTGACAGATAAAGTATATACACGGGATATATATAAACGGGATTGACAGAAACTGCTTTTGAAGGGGAGGTGAACATATTATGGGGATCTATCTGAATCCTGGGAACAGCGGCTTTGCCGGAATACTGAATGACCAGTACATTGATAAGACGGGGCTGATCGGACTGATTAATGATTCTATTGAAACACCCAGAAGATTAACCTGTATCAGCCGTCCCCGCAGGTTTGGAAAATCATTCGCGGCACAGATGCTTTGTGCCTATTATGACAAGACATGTGATTCTTCGGAGCTGTTTCACCATAAGGAGATCAGCATGGACAAAAGCTACAGGCGATATCTGAATCAGTATGATGTGATCTATGTTGACATGACATATATTAAGCCATTTACAGATCAGTACGGGATGCTTGTGCCTTATCTGAGCAGCAGGATTACAGAGGAACTGAAGGCAGCTTACCCAGAGATTCATGTAAGCAGTGAACTGCCTGCATCCATGATAAATGCAACGGAGCTTACTGGTAATAAGTTTATCATGATCATTGATGAGTGGGATGCCCCGATCCGGGAAAATCCGCTGGTTCAGCAGGAATATCTGGAGTTTCTCAGGACTCTGTTTAAAAGCAGCGGAACGACTGCAAAGATATTTGCAGCCGCTTATATGACGGGAATTCTTCCGATTAAAAAGGATGGGAAACAGTCCGCTATTTCTGATTTTAAGGAATATACGATGATTAAGCCGCGGAAATTTGGCAGATATGCCGGCTTTACAGAGGGGGAGGTGGCAGGGCTCTGCGAGAAAAACGGGATAGATTTCCAGACAATGAAGCAGTGGTATGACGGATATTTTTTTAATGGCGTCGGTTCAGTATATAATCCGAATTCGGTTATGCAGGCAATTGACAATCGTGATTTTGATTCCTACTGGACAGAGACATCTGCAGCAGAAAGCCTGCTAGATTACATCAGTAAAGGATATACGGGTCTGACAAGGACAATTGCCAGGTTAATTGGCGGGGTGGAGGTCCAGGTGAATACGAATGGGTTCGGAAATGACCTTGTTACTTTCAAGGGAAAAGATGATGTACTGACACTTCTGATCCACCTGGGTTATCTGGCATATGATGAAAGTAAAAAGGCGGTTCATATTCCCAATGAAGAGATACGGATGGAATTCCTGAAGTCTGTCAGGGAGGTGGATCATGCGGAAACAATGAAGCGCGTCGCGGAAAGTGACCAGCTGCTGTATGATACCATTCACATGAACGAGGAAGCTGTTGCGGCTGCAATAGAAAAAATTCATCTGGAGGAGACAGTGCCTTTACATTATAATAAAGAGGAGAGCCTGCGCAGTGTGATTAAGCTGGCATACTATACGTACAAGGATCATTATCTGCAATGGGAGGAACTGCCGGCGGGAGCAGGGTATGCGGATATTGTCTATCTTCCGAAGAAGAGTTCCGGTTATCCGGCACTTGTAATTGAGATGAAATGGAATAAGACAGTATCTGGTGCAATCAGACAGATAAAAGAACGGCAGTATCCCAGGGCGCTGGAGAATTATGGAGGAGATATTCTTCTGGTTGCGGTGAACTATGATAAGGATGCACCGGCCGGTACACGCCGTCATACATGTACGATAGAAAAATTAGAGGGGGCGTCTTTCGACTTTCAATAGCTCCGCCAGATTAGGCCGAGTCATGCTATGGCATTATTGTCAGAATATCGTACAGTGGATAGTGAAAGTAACTTTTTAGAGAAAAAGTTTACAAATACACTTGACAATCTTTCTCTGAGCTGATATATTCCACTCCTGGCAAAAAAATAGCTTTGTAAGCAAAAAAGGGATGGTTATGGCAAAGAATGCAGGGAAAGCAAAAATAACGGTAAGATCAGATCAGACGAAGAAGCGGAGGAGTAATGAGCGAGAAGAAAGAGATCAGAACAGCAGAAGAAATTATTAAGGCAGACCTGGATGGAATCTATATCGGGAATCTGAACACTGTGGAGGCAGATCTTGTACTGCCGTTAAAAGGAAAGAATGGCTCCCGCTTTTCATGGACAACGGGAGAAGAGCGCTTTATCGAAGCGGACGGCACAGTGCACCGTCCGCTTCATGGAATGGAAAACCGGAAGGTAACACTGACCGTTAAGGCTGTGTATGGCGCTTGTTCCGGGGAGCGGGAATTTACCGCAACGGTTCTGCAGGAGGAGAAGGAGACAAAGGTCACGGAAGTCCTTGAGGTGACTGTGACGGAAGTCCTGGGAGAGAAGGCAGAGCTGCCGCCGGAGGTAATCGTGAACTGTGGGGACGGGCGGTGCATGACCATGCCTGTCTGCTGGGAGGACTACGCCCCGCTTTCTGAGGAAGGAACAGTCTGTATGAGTGGGACGGTAAAGGAATGCGGCAAGAAAGCAGCAGCACGGATTACCTATACTGCTGAGAAAGAGGAAGAAAAAGCCCCGGAACAGAAGGGAAGCTTTTTCAGCCTGCAGGATGTCCGGCTGTCAGAGGGGACGCTTTACTATGAATATCAGCAGCGCATGCTGGAGTATCTGCTTCAGACAGACGATGACCAGATGCTTTATAATTTCCGCAGGGAGGCAGGATTAGATACAAAGGGCGCTCCTCCTATGACAGGCTGGGATGAAGAGAGCTGTAAGCTTAAGGGGCATACGACGGGACATTATCTGTCAGGGCTTGCGCTGGCCTGGGGCGCCACGGGAGACATGCGGATCCGGAAAAAGATTGATTATATGGTAGACGCGCTCTGCGAATGCCAGGAAAAGATGGAGGCTTCCGGAAAGTATCACAGAGGTTTCCTGAGCGCTTATTCAGAAGAGCAGTTCGATCTCCTGGAGCAATATACAAAATATCCTGAAATATGGGCGCCTTACTATACACTGGATAAAATCATGTCAGGTCTTTATGACTGCTATCAGCTTGCGGGAAACAAAAAGGCCCGTAATGTTCTGGAGCTTATGGGGGACTGGGTATATGACCGTCTGTCCAGGCTTCCGAAGGAGAAGCTAGATAAAATGTGGTCCATGTATATTGCCGGAGAGTTCGGCGGTATGATGGGCACTATGGTAAAGCTGTATCAGATAAGCGGGAAGGAAGCACATCTTAAGGCGGCTAAGATGTTCCTGAATGAAAAATTATTTTACCCTATGGAGCAGGGAGTGGATACCCTGGAGGATATCCACGCGAATCAGCACATCCCCCAGATCATAGGGGCAATGGAGCTGCTTGGTGCATGTAAGGAACGCAGATACTGGGACATTGGAAAGAATTTCTGGGAGATTGTAACAGGAGGGCATATCTACTGTATCGGGGGTACAGGAGAGACGGAGATGTTTCACCGGGCAGGATCAACGTGTGACTATCTGACAGACAAATCAGCGGAAAGCTGCGCAAGTTATAATATGCTCCGCCTTACCGGACAGCTATTTTCTTATACAATGGACGGCGCTCTCATGGATTATTACGACAATACACTGAGGAACCATATCCTCACATCCTGCAGTCATACAGATGACGGCGGGACCACCTACTTTTTGCCTTTAGAGCCAGGAGGACGCAAGGAATATTCAACAGCAGAAAATTCATGCTGCCACGGAACCGGTATGGAGAGCCGCTTCCGGTACATGGAGCATATCTATGCTTATGATGAGGAGTACATATATGTGAACCTGCTGATCGACTCTGTGCTTTCCGGGAATACTGCACTTAGGCAGCACAGTAATATGGAGACCGGAGAGGTGACAATCCAGTGTATGAAGAAAATGGATAAAAAACTGAAAATACATATCCCGGCATGGGCAGGGAAGCGCTTTACACTGTCTGTGAACGGTATCCTGCAGAAAGAGGTATGTATAGAAAACGGATATGTATGTGCTGCTGGTTTTGGAAGAGAAGGGGATGAAGCTGTATTAAAATTTCCGATGGAGCTTCGGATACTGGAAAATGATTCCGATAGAAGCCTTGTAAACCTGGTATATGGCCCGTATATACTGGTGGCGCTGTCAGAAGAAAAGACATTCCTGCCAGCGCCGGAATTAAGTGAGATGCGTAGGTTGGAAGGAAAATGCCATTTTGAGGCAGGCGGGGTGAGATACGTTCCGTTCGCGGAGGTAGATCTCGAAGCTTATCATGTTTACTTTGAAATGGGGACGGGGCATTTTTAAAAATGCCCCGTCCCCATTTGACTTGCAGTTTGTGTCAGCCGTATGCTATACTATAGTAAAATATTCCATGAAAAAGAAAGGAAGCATAAAAACTATGAAAAAGAAAATTTCTCCTGTATTTTTTGTATTTGTCACAATGCTTTTCAGCCTGATGTTCTGCGGGATCCGGACACAGGCGGCGTCACTGGGCCAGGAGAACTGGCTTACCCCCGGCGAAAAAGTAATATCCCACGACATAACAAATGATGGAAAGAAGGATACCCTCCGCTTCCGTGTTACAGCGCTGAGCGGCAGTGATTATTGTAACAAAGCCTATGTTTATGTAAACGGGAAACAGGCTCTGACCCTGAATATCAGAGCCTGCAATGCTATTCAGTTCCGACATATCTCCTGCTCAAAAAAGAAGAATTATCTTCAGATTGAGGCTCATGCTGACGGAGGATTTATGACGATGAATAAAATCTACAGATACTCCAAAGGCAAACTGACTGCAGTCGCTGACCTGGGGCGGGCTGACAATATGAGTGCCAAGATCACGAAAGTAACCTCGTCCTATATTGAGGCCAGATTTTCAGTCCAGCCATTTGAAACAGGCCGTATAGAATGGAGCTTTAAATATAAGCCATCAGGTAGCAGGCTGAAACTTAAAAGCAGCACGGCCCCAGTGGTAAGTGCGCTTGGTGATTTAACCTACCCTTCGGATGGATATCGAAAATATTTTAAGAAAAACCAGTTTGTTACGTCATCCGGACGTACTTACTATACATCCGCCAGTCTGAAGAAAAAAGCATTTACCACGAAAAAAGGAGATATCGTTACACTTAAGAAAGTAAAGATTTCCAAAAAGAAAATGTATCTCTGCTTTAAGAAGGGAAAAAGAACTGGATGGGTCCGCATCAAAGGATCATATACCAGAAACGAATGGTATCGCGGTGTATCCCAGAGGCTTGCAGGATAGCATGAGTGCGAATTGGGGACGGGGTATTTTTAAAAATGCCCCGTCCCCAATTTTATAATGTTTTCAAGAACGCTTCAAATCCTTCTTCATCCTTTGGCGGCAGTATACTGCCATTGATAATTCTGTCTGAAATTTCTTCGACTTCTTTAAGTACTTCTCCTGGAACTAAATTATCAGAATGTGGGGCAATTCCAACCCCTCCTTCTGCTAATCCGAAGGAATGTTCTGTGCCGCCTTCAAATGTTCCTTCTGCTAATTCTTTTGTAATTTCATAAACTGCCACATCGACATTTTTCATTGCTACCGTAATCATCTGATTCGGAGCAAGATGCCTCTGATCCATATCAATTCCAATTACGTATTTATTCATTTCTTTTGCCGCCTCGATAGAGCCAAGTGTCGCGCCGCAGGGAAGAATAATATCCACACCGTTACTATACATCAATGTTGAAATAGATTTGTTTTTTGCCGTGTCTGTAAAGCTTTCAGTATATTGTATATCGACGTCAATCTCTTTTCCTGTCTCTTTTGCTGCGTAGGCTACTCCTGCGCGAAAGCCATATTCAAACTGGTCGATTACTTCACTGCGCATAGCTCCGATAAAACCAACATGATTTGTTTCTGTCATCCGTCCTGCAATATAACCGGTTAAAAATGTGGATTCCTGTGCACGGAACACTACACTTACCATATTATCTGCTATCTGTTCACAGACTGAATCTATATTTCCATACTTCAGATCCGGATTCATTTTTGCCGCATTCACAGTAATATCTTTCATTGTAAAGCCAAGGGTCCATATCATATTCATTCCCTCATCAGCAAATTTGTCCAGATTCGCGCCATAGTCAGATTCCTGCTTGGATTCAAGGTATTTGACATTATATCCAAATTCGTCCTGCAGTCTCTTATAGCCTTCCCAGGCAAGCTGATTAAACCCCTGGTCATTGACTCCGCCTTCTCCTGTGACCAGGCCGAAATTATAGTCGTCTTTCATATCTCCGTTTTTTGAATCTGCATCCCCTTTTTTCTTACCAGAACATCCCATTGCAAAAATACATGCTATTATTATCATAGTTGCCATCAATCGTGTTTTTTTCATCTTATAACTCCTCCTTTATTGTCTTATTTTTCATACGGCACGCCGCTTGCCTTTGGCGCTCTTGTTTCCCCATGCATAACAATTAATACAATTATTGTCACAACATAAGGCAGCATTGCCAGTACCTGGGATGGAATAGTAATTGTACCATTTCCCAGGAAAACCACTAATGACTGTGAAAATCCAAAGAGCAGACATGCCAGAGCTACGCTGGCTGGATTCCATCTTCCAAATATAACTGCGGCCAGAGCAATGTATCCATGCCCCGAAATTACGGTTTGTGAAAAGCTGGATACAACTGCAAGGGACATTGCCGCGCCGCCTGCGCCTGCAAGGATGCCCGATGCAATGACAGCGCAGAATCGTATTTTCTCTACACTGATTCCCAAAGAATCTACGGCTTCCGGATGTTCTCCTGCTGCCATAAGCCGTAATCCCCCTTTTGTCCGGTATAGATAAAGCCATAGAAGCACAACAAGTATGAAAGCAATTGCAGCTGTAGAATCCAGACTGATCGTACCATCTGCATTACTGACCAGCTTCGGCAGTTTTTTCTTAAGCGGCAGTGTCTGTGTTGCTCCATCAAATAATATCCTGGCCAGATAAAGCGACGCGCCAGTCCCGATCAGATTCAGTGCAACGCCAGAAATAGTCTGATTTGCATGGAAGTTTACACATGCAACTGCATGTAGTATAGATATAGCGCCCCCTGCCAGAGCTGCGCAGAGAAATCCTATCCATGGATTGTCCAGGTAATAGCCCGTTGCGGCCCCTGTAAATGCACCGAACGTCATCATCCCTTCGATCCCGATATTTATAACACCGGCTTTTTCAGAAATCACCCCGCCCATTGCTGCAAATACTAATGGAGCCGAATACATCAGTGTAATACCAAGAATAACACCTATACTATTCATGTTTGCTTTCCCCCTTTTTCTTTTTTAGGACAATTCTAAAAAGTGAAGAAATTGCAATAAAAAAGATGATGGTGCCAATAACAAGATCCATGATTTCACTTGCCGCCCCGGTTTTTGACTGAATTGAAGAACTTCCATACTCTAGCATAGAATAAAACAGTCCGGAAAATATACATCCTATTGGTGAATTTGCGCCTATGAGGGCTACGGCAATACCAGAAAAGCCATAGCCTTCATGGACTCTGAGCTGTGAAAGGCGGTGCGGCATCATACCTGTAATCGTGAGGGCTCCCGCCAGTCCGGAAATGGCAGCTGACAATGCCATGGCACAGATAATATTTTTTTCAACTGGGATTCCGGATAGCCTGGATGCATTTATATTGGCGCCAACACTTTGAAGCCTGTATCCTGTTGTTGTTTTTTTATACAGAATATAGATTATAACTGCAACAATTACCGCAATCACTATGCCGTAATTCAGATCTGTCCTAAGAAGCATCTCAGCAAACGGCGAACCGCTGCCTGACAAAGCCGCAATTCCTTTTTCTGTGGTTTTCCATTTGCCTGCGACTAAAGACCAGGCTGTTTCGTGGATTTCATAAGAAGCTTCCGCATTTGGTTTTTTTAGCCACGGGGTTGTTATCAGATAATTATTCAGATAGAGTAAAAACCAGTTAAACATAATACAGGAAATAACTTCATTTACTCCCCATTTTGTTTTGAGTATACCAATTACTGCCCCTAATAAAGCCGATGCGGTGACTGCTGAAACTACCACAGCCAGAAAGTGGATTCCACCTGGAAAATCCAGTTTACTTCCTACAATTGCTGCTACAATGGATCCCGTAAGATACTGGCCTTCCGCGCCCATATTAAACAGGCCGGATTTAAATGCCACAAGAAATGACAAACCTGTCAGTATGATCGGAGTGCTTTTGATAACAACCTGGGCAATATATTTGGGTTTAGAGAAGATCCCTGAAAACAGCGCCCCGTATGCTTCCAGTGGATTATAGCCAGTCAGTACAAGTACAATCCCTCCTAGAATAAATCCAACTACTGTTGCGAGAATAATATTGGTCAGTTGTATTTTTATTAGTTTTTCCATGTTCATATTAATTCTTCCCTCCGACCATCAATGTGCCGATCTTACCCTTGTCCGCATCCTGTGCGTCAAAGACCCCTGTAATATGACCGCTGCTGATTATTGCCACACGATCTGAAAGCTTTAATATTTCATCCAGATCCAGGGAAATTAACAGTATTCCTTTTCCTTTCTCCCGCTCCTCTATAAGTGCCTTATGAACGAACTCAATTGCCCCAACATCCATGCCCCGTGTAGGCTGTACTGCTATTATCAGATCAGGATTTCTGGCTATAGCCCGGGCAATAATCACCTTTTGCTGGTTCCCGCCTGAAAGGGCCCTGCATTTTAATGCCGAACAGCCCGAAGGGCGGATATCATATTTTTCAATCAGTGCTGCCGAGCTTGCCATAATCTCTGGCTTTTTAAGGAAACCATGCCTTGAGAACTGGGGCGCTGATAAGTTCTGGGAAATCAGATTTTCTGCTACCGTAAAATCCAGGACCAATCCGTCCTTCTGCCTGTCTTCTGGTATCACTGTAATTCCGTTTTCCAGCATTGTTTTCGGGTCAGTGTTCTGTATTTCCTTTGAATGAATCGTAATGGTACCACTTTTGACCATAATTAAGGATGAAATTGCTTCAAACAGCTCCTGCTGTCCGTTTCCGTCAACACCCGCAATACCGACTATTTCTCCATGATGTACTTCTAACGACAAATCCGAAAGCCTGCAGATTCCCTGTCTGTCTTCAACCGTCAGATTTCGGATTTCAAACATTGGTTCGGTTCCTGCCTTTTTCTGCTTTTTTACAGAAAAATTTACTTCTCGTCCGACCATCAGGGATGCCAGTTTTTTCGTATCACAACCGTCCACGGCTACTTCTGTAATAAATTTTCCTCTCCTTATAATGGTACATCTGCTCGCGCATTGTGTAATCTCTTCCAGTTTATGTGTAATGATGATGACTGTTTTGCCCTCTTCTGTCATATTCTTCATACAGCCTGTCAGCTCATGAATCTCCTGAGGAGTAAGTACAGCTGTAGGTTCATCAAAAATCAGTATATCTGCACCTCTGTACAGTGCTTTTACAATTTCTACACGCTGCTGCATGCCGACAGAGATATCCCTCACTTTTGCATCAAGGTCAATTTTAAAATGATATGCTTTAATAAGAGCCTCTATTTCCTTTCTGGCTTTCCGATAATCTATAAATCCAAACAGTCCTTTTTTCTCATAACCAAGTACGATATTCTGGAGTACTGTGTAAGGCTCTATCAGTTTAAAATGCTGATGCACCATACCTATACCGGCGTGAATGGCATCCCTTGGACTCTTAAAATGAACCTCTTTCCCGTGCACCAGAATCTGTCCTTTATTATAATCATAGAGTCCATATAGTATGTTCATAAGTGTGGTTTTTCCGGCGCCGTTTTCTCCTAGAATCGCATGTATACTTCCCTTTTTTACTTCAAGCTCAACTTCGTCCAGCGCGCAAAAATTGCCAAATCGTTTCACTATACCATGCATTTCTATTGCATGTGCCGCATTCATTTTTCCACTCCTCTCCTGCTCCCTGTCTTTATAATTTATAAATACGTGCCGCATTGTCGCAGAGAATGTTTGAAACAATTTCAAGGGCATCCCTTTTTGACAGATATCCTGTCTGGATTTTTTCTGATAATACTGTTGCCAATACATGGCGTACTGCCAGTAATGCTCCAAAGCTTTCTTCCGGCGTCCATGTATCATCCCCCCAGCAGATCGAATGGGAATTGGTCACTTCAATCAATTCCGAAAGAAAACGTACTGAGGCTTCGCAGGAAATCAATGGAAGCCAGACCAGGTCTGGGAATACATTGTTGGGATACTTTTCTACCAGCCCCAGAATATCATCCATCCATGGATAGCTGCCGTGGAATAAAACAAATTTTGTATCCGGGTTTGCTTCAATCACTGGCTGCAGGAGAATTGCATTTGATCTGTGCAGTCTTCCGAGGCCAGTATGTATCTGCATGGGGATATCCAGCTGGGCTGCAATCTGACATGCCTCCTGAAAGACATAATCCTGAAATACCTTGATATCTGCGGCACTTCTATTCTGCGGCAGCTTTTGAAACCTCGTACGTGCCTCGCTTTCTTTTACCTGCTCTACATTAAGTCCCCGTTCATAGGAGATTGCGCATTTCAATGCAGATGCCCCTCCCTGTACCTGTTGTTTAATAATGCGGTACATAGACTCAAAAAAGCTGTCAAAGTCATCAAATACTTCATGATAAAGATTTCTGCAATTGTTGCCGTCATGATCCTTCATTTGTGTATCTATTCCTGCAAAAAAGCTGTCAATGCGGAAAGCTTTTGCAAATATATCGGGATGACCATTGTCATCTCCTGGGTTCCAGTACGCATCTAAAATAATCCGGCTGTATCCAGTATATTTATTCAATAATTCAAGATGCTTTTTCGGCCCATTCCTATATAAACTTCTGACTGCCTGGTCAAATAGCTCATAGGTATCTTCGCGAAGCGGAACATCAAGGTGGTATATTTGCTGTAATGCTTTTTCCAGCCATTTAAAACAATTACGATTCTTTAATAAGTTAAAATAATTTTTTCGGCTTTCTAATGTATCATCAAGTTTTACACCACACCATAAATCCTGATTATAGGATTGCTGCAATACTGTTTTCAGGCAATACCCTCCGCCAAATATTTCATCGGTCAGGAAGTGGCTGTGTGTGCTGACTGGCCGGATTGTCTTCATGTATTCTATTAGTTCATTATAATAATTCATTGCTTCCTGCCTCTTTATATTTTTGCACAATAATCTGCTGCTATACCTGGGGCCCTAAGGGCATCCGTCAGTTTTTCCACTGTGATTTCCTCATTTACTGTGCGGGCGCACTCTGCATTAATATAATCTGCCGCCAATGCTGCTCTGGCAGATTCTTTTATTCCCATTTCCTGCATATACGCCCAGATCAGTGCTGCCATAAAACTGTCGCGTGTACCCAGTTCATGCATGCTTTTTCTGTCAGAATAACCCTTTAGCCGCCCCCTCCTGGAGTGATCTGCAAATATGACATCTCCAGACTCGTGGGAGACATAAATACGCTGGACTCCCTGCTCCAGTAATTTCTCAATCCCATTATACAATTCCTGCTCTGTGCGGATTTCGCATTGCAAGACTGCTTCGATTCCTCCTGGATTAATTTTAAGGGTATAAATCTTATCCAGAATCATACGGATGTTATTCATATTTGCGTCCGAGGCTGCCGAAATAAAAAGAGGCGCCTGACAATTCTGTGCCAGATACATGATGGAATCCGGCCTTAGATCAGCTTCTGCAAAACAGACTTTGGAATGATTTATAACGTTCATTCTCGCTTCTAACATCTGCGGAGTTAACCCGGCGTATAACTGGGAATATTCAGAAATACTGAATAAAATTCCCCCGTCCGAATCCATAACAGACAGATAAATAGGGGTTGCTCCATTTGGAATAACCGGGGAATATGTAATATCTATTCCCAGTCCCCGGCAATTCTCCTTAAGCTTTTCGGCGTACATATCCTCTCCGAAAAGAGTAAGCATTTTGGCGTCTACTTGAAGCATACGTAAATTATGCGCAATATTGCGTCCTGTTCCGCCGAATGAGTTTTCAACACGTCCAGGTGAATCCTTTCTTATAAGATGATTATCCGGATAGCCGCTGATATCAATGCCTGCCCCGCCGATGATGGCAGCATAAGGCTGCTTTTGCAAAACATATCCTTTTCCCAATATAGCGCCTTTTTTCATCAGATTTGATATATGTACTGCTACTGATGAACGCGTAATTCCTGTTTTAACAGCTAGTTCTTCCTGGGACATCAAAGGATTTTCTTCAATTAATTTTAAAATTTCCTGTTCTCTTTCTGTTAGCATAATCACACTCCTTATATTTGTTTATTTAAGTAATCTTTTGTTTATATCTAATTATATAGATATCATTGCGTTTTGTCAATCACTTTTGTACAATTTCTTGTTTTTATTTATTGTGTCTATCTATTTATATAAAAAGCCTTTGCTCAAAGCGACTTTGAAATGGGCTGGATGCGTTACTGTGAGCGGACGGTTAGTCCGTGAATGGTAACCCAGGAACGTCAGAAAAGATGAATTATTGACAAGACCTGTTGTTTTGAATGGGTAAAAATGTTAAAATATCAAGGGAGAACTTATTGTAGAGCTGAAAGTAAACCGGTAACGAAAACAAGGGGTGAGGGACATTGAATAAAGAAGGAAAACTAAATAAAAAATTTCTCCTGTGCGGGGCGGCGGTACTTGCCGTGATTCTCCTGGCAGTAATCATTGCCTTAACGGGGAAAGAAGACAAGAAAGAGGAAGAAGTGAAGGACTTCGGGCCTCCCATTAATAACCCGGATATCCGGGTGCTGATCATGACAAATGATTTTGCAGACATTACGCACCCGGTCATGGAAGTATCCGCGGCGGGGGGAATGGAGATTACATACGGGGAGGAAAAGAGCGAGACAGAGCCTGGGAAAAAGGAAAGCTTTGCCCCGGACGACCCGAGATTCGGTAAGGAGGATGAAAACGTCAGCATCCGCATCCGTGCAAAGGACGATGGGGAGATTACGCTTCACAGCATTCAGAGAGCCTATGGGACTCCCTCTTATGCCGGGGTCATTGAGCTTCGGAGTACGGAGGAGGGGATCGCGGTGATCAACGAGCTTCCTCTGGAAAAATATCTGTGTAAGGTTGTGCCCAGTGAGATGCCTTTTTACTACGAGCCGGAGGCGCTCAAGGCACAGGCCGTGTGTGCGCGGAACTATGCTTACCAGCAGACACAGCAGGAAGCTTACCCTGAGTATGAGGCACAGATCAATGACAGCACCCGCTACCAGGTATACGGAAACTGTCAGGAGGACGAGGTGACGAACAAGGCAGTAAAGGAGACGGAAAACCAGGTCATCCGCTTTGAGGGCGAGCTGATTGAGACATTTTTCTTCTCCACATCCTGCGGGCATACGGCAGGCCTGGAAGCGTGGGGGACAGAAGACAATGCGGCCAGTCGTTATCTGAAGTCTGTAGAAGTAAAGGATGAGGACGGGGACTATGAGGCACAGCTTCCGTGGTACAAGTGGGAGATTAAGATGCCCGCTGACCTTCTGTCCGGTCTCATAAGCACCAATACAGAGACAGAGATTGGAACACTTCAGGACATTGAGATTACGAAGACCGGAGAGGGCGGCATTGCCCTTCAGATCAAGGCCACAGGCGATAAAGGAACCGTGACGGTTGACACGGAGAATAAGATCCGGAAAGCTCTCGGCGGCAGCGGCTTCGAGATCACGAAGCAGGACGGCACGGCAGAGCCGGGTTCCGCACTCCTTCCCAGCGCATTTTTTACGATAAAGAAGGAAGGAGATACCTTTGTGATTGCCGGAGGAGGCTTAGGTCATGGAATCGGAATGAGCCAGAACGGGGCTAACGAGATGGCGAAAAAGGGCCGGGATTACAAGGAGATCCTGTCACTCTTCTTTCAAGGGGTAACAGTGGGGGACGAGGATCCCGGAAAGCCTGAAAAAAAGTGATTCGGTGTATGTCCCATTTTCAGAGTGAATCGCTTATAGATTTGCGAAGGCTGCGGCGCTGAAACCGCAATTATGTCCAACGGAGGAAGGAATCATGTTTACATTTGTAGTTACGTGTTATAATCAGGCGGATGTTGTGAGATATGCGCTGGAGAGTATTAGATATCAGATTGAACAATACGGAGAAGGGCAGAGTTTCCAGCTCATTGTTACAGATGACGGATCCACGGATAAAAGCGTGGGTGTCATAGACCAGTGGATTGCGGGAAATAAGGGGCTCTTTGCTAAGACAGACCGGCTTTTCAGAAAGGAAAATGCGGGGATCTGCAGGAATTACGTGGATGCCCTGAAGAGAGTGGCAGGAGAGAGGTTCCTTGTGCTGAACGGGGACGACCTGCTTGCCCCTTTTAATGTATTTGAGATTACGGATCTGCTGGACAAATACGATATGGTGTGCACTGCCTTTATAAAATTTACGGGTAAGGGAGACATGATACGGTCATACGGAACCTATCTGGAGGTAGTGCTGCAAAATTACATGAAAGGAAAGGTACTGCGCAGGGCCGTCCGGCTTGGCTGCCCGGTTATGGGTACGGCGGTATATAGAAAGGAGCTGCTGACCAAGGAAGTGTTTGACTTTATCCTGCAGTACCGGACCGTGAATGACAGGGCATGCTTTCAGAAGATCGTGGATGACCATGAAGGGATCCGGGTATGCTATGTGAACCGTCCGTTTATTATGTATCGGATATCGGAGCATTCCATTTCCAATTTTAACAGTCCCACCAGGAAGCTGCACAACCAGGAGGTAGGAATGCTCTGCGGGGCAGAGATGGAAGGGGAGAAGCAGGGATTCATGAGAACCATGTTAAAGCTTCAGGAAAAATCTGCGGCTGTGCGGTCACATGGCAATTATTTTGTAAGACTTTTCAGATTCTTCTCACCCTATTATTTCATCATGCTGTGGCTAACTGTTCGTCATTATCCCCAGATACGGAAAATGGAGAGGCAGCTGATTGATACCTACTGGCTCGACTGCCGGGAGCATTACAGGAGGATCAGAGTCCGGATTCACAAGGAGGCAAGGATGAGGCGCTGATATGAAAAATAGAGTTTTGTATAGAAAAAGCCCTGCGGTACTACGGCTGTTACGATTTGGCCGAATAAAAGCATTGAGGAATTAACGGAAATAGTGGATGAGGATAAAAACTCTCAATGACGTTGAGAGTTTTTCAAAAAGGGTGGGAATATTTCTCTTTTGGGGAAGGCATCGGGGTAAGGCTTTCCAGCACAATAGTCTTTCCCTGGAAGGGGACGGTTCTCTGGGAAAAAGATATGAATGCTTAATCTGCTGTTTTCGTATGTTGCGGATATAGTTCCTTTCATTTGTTCAACAAGTGTTTTAGA
>CANOKL010000010.1 GCA_947566645.1 uncultured Lachnospiraceae bacterium | reverse complement strand
ATACACGGTTAATGTTTATAACACCCTCAATCCGCTTTTCTTTGCAAAGTCTTTGCACCCGCCGTACCGATATATCCCAACGCTCTGATGCTTCCTGTGCCGTCATATACTCAAACATTTCTGTCCTCCTAAATTGTACTGTTTTTATTATATCCGTTTGAACGAATAATATCAACACACAAAATATGAACTTTCATATACGCAAGCAGTAAGGTGCCGGTTGTGGCCTCCATTGAGACAGTGGCTGCCGCGGTGATTGGAACCGCCGTATTCCATGAGAACCTGCAGGCGGGGAATGTGGCAGAGATCCTGTGCGTATTGCTGTCGATTGCTTTGATGAAATGACCGTTACTATTCATGGGTCTGGAATGCGCGTAAGCTTCGCATTCCGTAAGAACATGATTCGAGGGAGAGGGGGGGTGCGTAGGAGGTAGACACCTGCTGGAGTGTAAAATGGATTGACACCATATATGACACCACTTATAATGATTGTAGGAGGTATTCTGATGTCGAAGTGGGATAAATTATTAGAAAAGATATGTTCTTTGTCAAAGGATATGCGTTTTGCTGAACTACGTAAAGTATTGGAAAGTTACGGCTATGAAATGTATCAGCCCAAAGGTGGAAGTAGCCATTGCACCTTTAGGAAAGAGGGGTACAGGCCGCTGACGATTCCAAAACACGAGCCGATAAAGAAGGTATATGTGGAAATGGTCAAGAATGTGATAGAAAGTGAGGTAGATACCGATGACGCTGAATGAATATATGGAGAGGCCATACCGTATGGAGATTGTGCCTGATTCGGAGGAAGGTGGCTATGCCGTGACGTTTCCGGAACTGCCGGGGTGTATGACCTGTGGTGAGACTTTAGAATCCGCAGTCAGTAATGCAAAGGACGCAAAAAAGGCATGGTTGCAGGCCGCACTGGAAGAAGGGCAGGAGATTCCTAATCCAAATGAGCTGAACGATTATTCCGGACAGTTTAAGCTGCGGATTCCCAAAAGTCTGCACCGGCAACTTTCCGAACAGTCTAAACGGGAGGGAGTCAGCATGAATCAGTATTGCTTATATCTTTTATCTGGTATGACTCGATTTAAATAATAACGATTGTACAAAAAAAGGTTGATTGACAAAGTAAATTCCACTTTGTCATAGTAAAATCCCCCAGGCTTCTCTTTATCTGTATGTTGGCCAGAAAAACGGCCTGAACAGATTGGATAGTTGCAGGGGATCGTGTGATAAGCAAAAACTGCTGACTTTACAGCAGAAGGTATAAAGAATTATGATGTGGCTGCACTTTGTAAAGAAGGTTTTATCGAAAGAATCCGACGAGGTGTTTATCAGTTTCCACAAAGCAATCAAGTTACAGAGGAACAGTTGATACGAGAGCTTCTGCCACAAGGGATTATTTGTGTGGAATCCGCCTTGTTTCATTATGGGTATAGTGATTTTTCTCCTCGTGAATGGTCTGTTGCCGTGCCAAGAACAGCGTCTCGTGCCATAAAAAAAATAGATGAATTCCCGATAAAGGCTTACTATATTCAAAAACAATTTTTCCATATGGGAAAAATCACAGATAATTTTAATGACATAGCGCTTGCTGTATATGACCGGGAACGCACAATATGTGATTGTTTTAAGTATCGAACAAAACTTGACAACGAAATTTTTAATAAGGCTGTCAACGCATACGCAACCGATAAAAATAAAAATCTTGCGAACCTCTCGAAGTACGCAAAAGAAATGAAACTTTATACAAAAGTTATGAATATAATGGAGGTGTTACTTAATGGCTGATATTGGGCGGATTATTCATATATTCTGTTACCGATTTTGACAGCCGAAACAATGCAGAAGAAATGGAGAGCTTTTGTCCGTAAAATCGACTCAAAAACGGATGATTACAGTACTGTACTGAAAAGAATAAAAGATTTCCTGGCAAAACCGTATACAGCAGCGGTGGGAAGAAAAGAGTTTACAGAACAATGGTATGCTGCCAATAACGAGTGGATGTAATGTGGGGGAAGTTATAACTGACGGATAAAGGCTATGAGATGGATTTTTCAGGCGAACATTGGAAGGCGGTGCCATTTGCATTTGAAGGAGTACACAGATACAGCAGAAAAAGAAGAGGAGGAATGAGAAGAATGAAGAGTAAAGTGATAAAAAGGATGACAGCGCTCCTGCTGACTGTGGTTATGTCCGCAGGGCTGTATACCGGATTCACAGTAAGGGCGCAGGAGCCGGTGGAGAAGGATGCTTCCAGTTTAAGCAACCCGGAGATTGTGCCGGATTCCAGTATGGAAGCGGGGCAGAAGGTCACATGGGACTGCGTGTGGTTCGGAAGCTATCCGCAGGCGGAAGTGGTTCCTTCCGCAGAGGAGTATACTGCGGTGGATAAGAGTATGCTGAGAGAAGGTGATATCATAGCGGATAGCAGCCTGTATGATACCCTGCAGAGCGCGTCGGGGTGGAATGATAACAATGAGATAACCCTGCAAAGTGGTGACAAATATCGGAGGATAAAAAAGGAGGATGCAACATGGAGCTTTTATTATTCGTCTGAATATCATTATAATTGGTCGGATGCCATTAGTTGGCATTATTTTAGATATGAGCCGATTAAGTGGCGTATATTAAAAACAGATGGAAACGAGGCGTTTCTAATATCAGATATTGCGTTGGATGATCAACAATATCATACAGTATATGAAGACGTGACATGGGAGACCAGTACAATAAGAAGTTGGCTTAATGGATATGGTGTGGGTTTTAATAAGCAGGATATCAATTATAGTGGTAGGAACTTTATTGGTAGTTCATTTACTTCAGAAGAGCAGATAGCAATTGTAGATTCAGCGGTAGTAAATGCAGATGGTACATACAATGGAACATTTGGAGGAAATGACACAGCAGATAAAATATTTTTCTTGTCTGAATCAGAGGTATTCGGAGACAGTGCGATATCCTTTGGTTTCGATTTTGGAAGGGTTACAGATGATGATGCACGTAGATGCAGTAGCAGTACTTATGCAAAGGCGATGGGGATATCTGCAGAATATTATGATAATAAAGGCAAAGGCTGTTGCGAGTGGTGGTTGCGTTCGCCAGGGCATAGTTCTGATCATGCTACATATGTGAGTTATGACGGCTGTGTTGATACGCACGCTGTTGACTATCGCGGTTGGGGTGTTGATTTTGATATCATCGGTGTCCGCCCTGCTTTAAATCTTAATCTAGCATCCAATCAATGGCTCTACGCGGGCACGGTATGCTCCGACGGAACGGAGCATGAAATCAACAGCCCTTCTACCCCCGCAATTCCCGGCCAGGACAACACCATCGCGGAATTTACGCTGACCTCGAAAAAGTCAAGCACAGTGAATAAAAGTGTGTCTATCGGCGGAAGCTTGAAGCTTTCAGAAGCCGCAGACTCTTCCGGGAATTTTTTAGAATCAGAGCTTAAAAAGATTTCCTGGAGCAGCAACAACCCTGCGGTTGCAGAAGTTACGGCCTGCAAGCCCGGTCTGTATGTGCCGGACAACCGCTCGGTTGCTTTTAGCATATCTGTCATGCCAAAGGCAAAAGGAACCGTGACCATCACAGGAAAGACCTCAAACGGCCTTACGGCAAGCTGTGAACTGACGGTTGAGGAAGCGGAGGAGGATAATAAAGACGATGAATTCATAGAGAGCATTTACCATGCCTCTTACATATACGACTGGAATCAGGATACCGGGGCTGACGGATATCTGAACTTCCACGTCAATTCGGAGACACCTTCGCAGATCATGTACTCTGCAGCAAAGGAAAATGGCCTTGACACCGAGGCCGTCCTTTGGGACAAGATGAAGAAGACCCTTGAGACAGTGGAGTCCCCTTCCAAGATACTGGATGTGGACAAGACACTCACTAAAAAGGATCTGTATGAGGGGATTATTTTTGCCATATTCCAGGATGCGTCAATAAACATGGAGATTCCGGGCGAGGATCTTGTAAAGGACGCGTCACGGCTGATGGGTACAATTAAGACGGTTATGGCGGATACCTACGGAATTACGGTAGGGGAAGCGTACGACCTGTCCGGGATGACACAGCAGCAGAAAGAGACACTGCGCACAGTGTCCCAGGACTATTTTAAATCCAACAGTAAAATCGCAAAAGCAGCCGCTTCCCTTGGTAAAGTATCAAAGACTCTGGACACGTTAGATGAGGTCATGGACTATGCAGAGCACTGTATCCAGTGTGAACAGCTTGCGGCCATGACAGAATCTTATAAGCAGATTCTTGCTGATATGCTTGCGGCATGCCTGGACAGTAATAAGGACTTAAAAGATGCGCTGTCGGAATGTGCAGATATTATGAGGAAGCAGTCGGACCGCCTCTTGGAGGATGCAGCTACGGGCGCGATGCTTTCTGTCGGAAAGCAGGTTGTGAAGAAAGGGATGGATAAGCTGTGGGATAACGTGAAGATTTCAATCAGTGCAGCGCATCCGGCAGCGGCGATGTTCTGGGCATCCTATAAAGCAGGCATGTTTATATCCGATTCTGTCTTTCAGACAAGCGACATAGCGGAACGCACCATCAAGCTGTCCGCCACGACTGAGGTCTGCAAACTGGCCAAGAAAGCCTATGAGAAGGAAAAATCCGCGTTTGCTTCTAAGAGGGACAGGAACAACGCAGAAAACTATCTTGCTTCCATAGATATCTATTACAGCTACCTGGACCAGGACTGCGAGAGCGCGCTTGCGTTTACCAGTACTGTGACAGACAGCCTCTGGGGGAAGCTTTATAAAAAGTTTGGCGTAGGAAATGGCGAAGAATTAAAGAAATATATCCAGAATGCCAGTAACAGCTACCGCCAGGGTTATGGTTTTACACAGGTCAACTGGATAACCGCCCTGGAACTGGATTATCCGGAAGAACACACAAGATACAAGGACTCTATACAGGAGCTGAGTGAAAAATACTATATCCACTGCCCGGTAGACATCCGCGTAACCAATGCGTCAGGCGAGACAGTGGCATCCGTGACCGGCGGCATGCCCTGGTGCAAAGAGGGAGAACCGCTCACCGTGTCGGCAGAAGGAGAGAAAAAGGAAATCTGGTTCTACAGTGGGAAAGAACAGTACACGATTTCTTACACCGGAACCGATACCGGAACCATGGACATTACTGTGGAGAAGTATGAAAATGAAGGCGAGTATAACAACAGCAGCCGCCTGACCCGGACCATAAAATATACAGACATCCCATTACAGAAAGACATCCGGTATACCTCCACGGCCACATCACCAGAGGAAAATCCGGGCTGTGAGATCCGGGAAGAAAAGGGCGGAAGCACCCTTGCTCCGGTGGCGGACACAGGAGACACCACAAAAAAGAAATACGCCCTGACCCTTGACAATGCTTACCTGGTAACAGAAGACGGAATGGCATTCTCTGGCGAATTCTGCGAAGGGGAAAAGGTGACGGTCTGTGCGGCGGACGAGGAAGGGATGGTATTCACGGGCTGGGAGAGCAGCATACCGGGTACTGTGATCTCGGCTCAGAAGGCAAAGACAGCCATAGTCACCATGCCTTCCGGCAATGTAAAGCTGACGGCTCAGTATGAGAAGGAGCAGGAGCCGGACGACGGCAGGGGCGACAAGCCCTCGGGCGGCAGCAGCGGTACAGGAGGAAATAACACGGGCGGAAGCACCGGAGGCTCCACTGTGGGAGGCACACTTACAGACGGAAAGAAACCCGCGAAGAAGAATACCACACAGGCAGCCCTGCTTAAAAAGGTCAAAGTAACGAAGCAGATCAGCCTCAGGAAAAAGAAAAGCAAAAAAATCAAGGTCAGCAAGCCCTCTGGCTTGAAGGTAAAGAGTATCACTTACAGAGCAAGCAACAAAAAGATTGTATCAGTAAGCAAAAAAGGAAAAGTAACCGGAAAGAAAAAAGGATCGGCGAAGATTAAAGTGACCGTAAAATTGAAAAACGGAAAGAAGAAAACCTTTACCGTAAAGGTGAAAGTAAGACGGTAGCCGGAACAAATAGATTCTTGGTGTTTTGCATGTCAATAGGTTCTGCGGGCATGAAACGCATGACCTATTGACACTTGTATCATCAGATTGGAATCATACAGACGAGGACAGAGATTTCAGACAGAAAGGCGGAGAGGAATAATGGAATTTAAATCATGCAAGTACGTGGTTGAACGGATTGACGGAGATTATGCCATGCTGCGTAATCTGGAGGAGCCGGACAGTGAATGGAAGCAGGTGGCCCGGGCGCTTCTTCCGGAGGAGATTACGGAAGGGACAAAGCTTTTGTATGAGCTTTTGCAATATTCGGTAATCAGATGAGCAGGGAGATAAAAAACTATGCCTGTATCTTTGCCGCAGGATGTCTGTGGGGAACGATCGGGCTGTTTGTAAAGCTGATGCAGGGATACGGCTCCAGTTCTTCGTACACGAGCTTCCTGCGTATGGCGCTGGGACTGGTATTTCTTGTGATCATTACGCTGATTAAGGACGGGCCAAAAGCATTTCTTGTGAGCAGAAATACCCTGGTTTCCTGCGTCCTTCTGGGATTTGTATGTCAGGCAGTCTATAATGTGGTATACAGCAGCGCGGTAAATACAATCGGGATGTCGCTTAGCGCCGTGCTGTTGTATACAGCGCCGGTATTTACCTGTATTACGTCTTTTTTATTTTTTAAGGAAAAGATCGGAAGGCGCAAACTGCTGGCGCTTGGGGTTAATATTGCAGGCTGTATTCTGACTGTGACAGGTGGGCGCTTTGAGGGGCTGTCCTTTGCGGCTTCGGGGCTGTTGTTCGGGATTGCATCCGGCTTCTGCTATTCCCTGACTGCCATCTTCGGAAGACTGGCGGCAGATGAAGGTTCTCCTTTTGCGGTGTCTGCCTATAATTTTTTGTTTGCCACGTTGTTTCTGTCGGTTCTGCACCCGTGGACATCTGTGGAAAATCCGCTTTATCCGCCGCTTCTATTGACGGGAGCAGGATTTGCCCTGATTCCCACTGCATTTGCGTATATTTTATATTTCAAGGGACTGAAAGGGATTACGGAGAGCAGTAAAGTGCCGGTTGTGGCCTCCATTGAGACAGTGGCTGCCGCGGTGATTGGAACCGCCGTATTCCATGAGAACCTGCAGGCGGGGAATGTGGCGGGGATTCTGTGCGTATTGCTGTCGATTGCTTTGATGAAATGACTGGACGGCGAGATTGACAAAATGGCAGGGGTGGTAAAGGGAAGAAGGCAGGAAAGACGAAGATTACCGTTAAGTCAGGGAAACCGCCACTTTACTGGCTTGGATGCCGTGTAGCAGGGTGCACGGCTCTATGAATAGTACCAAAAGATATCTAAAGATTTTAGTAATTTTTGAAAAAGCATTGACAAAAAAATTTTATTTGGTAGAATACTATTAAAGGAGAGTCCTGCCAATAAGTGGACGTTCAAAAAGCGTTAGCGTCGCTGCGGTGACACTACATTCAAGGACTATGGCAACATAGTCCTTGAAATATTTTACAGGAGAATTTTATGACACAGTTACCATTAGAGGTTTATCGGATAGATATAGGATGGAGCACTTCGGAATGACCCTGGAGGAAAGCAAGACCAGACTGATCGGGTTTGGGAGATTTGCAGAGGAAAGGTGTGCAAGTGAAGGCAGGAAGCCGGAGACCTTCACATTCCTGGGTTTTACACATTACTGTTCGCAAGGCAGGAACGGTAAATTCCGGGTGAAGAGGAAAACCAGCAGGAAGAAATTTGCGAAGAAATGCAAAGAAGTCAAACATCTGATTCGGGACATGAGGACAAGACCTCTGAAAGCCATAATAAAGAAACTGAATGAGATATTGGGTGAATTTACAGACTAAAAACTGTATTATTGTATATGAAAAGGAAATAATATTAGGAGTAGGATAAAATGGGTGAATATACATTGAAAGTAAGCGAACAGGAAGATTTAGAGAAGTTATATAATATTGCAAAAGATCAAAATAATTCTATCAATTTCAATTTGATCTATATGACTATGAAATTGACAGACGAAAATTATGGTGAGATTATAAATTATTTCATGGAGCGTGGGATCTCAATGATTCAAGATGATGTTGAACCAGATGTTACTGCATATTCCTGTGAAGGGGAGAAGGTCAGGCCCTTTGATCCTTCCAAGATTGATATTACTATGAAGCCACTGACGTTAGATTCTTTGCTGAAGCGTATACAAAAAGGAGAAATTGAATTTGATTCATCTTTCCAAAGGAAGGCTGGCTTGTGGGATAAAAAGCAAAAAAGTCAGTTAATAGAGTCTATTTTCCTGCGGATTCCATTGCCGGCATTTTATTTTGACGCTTCGGATGAAGACAAATGGCTTGTTATAGATGGATTGCAGCGGGTGACAGCCTTGAAACAGTTTGTGGTAGATAAGACTTTAAGATTACAGGAAATGGAATTTTTTCCAGAATTGAATAGATGTGCTTACGATCAGCTTCCCAGAGCATTTCAAAGGAGAATCGATGAAACAGTAATTAATGTTTACCTGGTGAATCCGTCCACTCCGGATAATGTAAAATACAACATTTTTAAGCGGATTAATACAGGGGGACTCGCATTGGAGGCCCAGGAAATCAGAAATGCATTGTTCCAGGGAAAGTCTACTCAATTTTTGCAAAAGTGTGCGGGAATGAAATGTTTTGTGTCTGCCACAGGCGGGAGCGTGAAGAGCGAACGAATGCTTGACCGGGAATTTGTACTTAGATATGTTTCGTTTTGTTATCTGGACTTGAACCGGTATTCAGGGAATATCGATGAGTTTTTGAACGAAGGAATGAAGTATTTGAATTGTGCGTCAGAGGCACAATTAGATCATATGGGGCAGGAATTTAGATGTGTGATGGATAATATGTATAATTTAATGGGAAGAAATGCCTTCAGAAAAATATGCTATGATGGACGGAGACGCCCTGTCAATAAGGTTATTTTTGAATCATGGTGTTATGTAATAAAGAAATTGTCACAGGATGACGTAGACAGGCTGATTTTATGTAAGGATGAAGTACAAAAGGAATATATGGAACTCTGTGAAAGCGCTGACTATTTGTATTTATTGAAATCGACAGAAAAAAAATCAGTATATTTGCGGATTGGCTGTGTAGAAACCCTCGTAAAAAAAGTGTTGGAGGTCATGGGAAATGATAAAGCAGATTGAGGTGAAGAATTTTAAGTGTTTTGAAGAAATGTCTATAGAGTGCAGAGAGTTAAATCTGCTTACAGGCGTTAACGGCATGGGGAAATCTACTTTGATACAGGTATTACTCTTGTTTCGGCAGACATATGAGAGGAATCAGTCTGGTCTGGATAATCATATAGTCTTGAATGGACGTTATGTAAGTCTGGGAAAGATAAAGGATATATCATATTGGTATAAAAAGGATGAGGATATCAGGTTGTCAGTAAAAGAAGAGGGGACAGGAATCTGGGAATGCCATTATAGTGGGACGGAACAGGCATTATCAATGAAATATAATGAATTCAGTCCTGGTGGAGGCGGGCTGGCGGGAAATGGGTTTGAGTATATTTCAGCAGAAAGGCTTGGCCCTAGAAGATATTATGATGATCTGGGTGAGGAACGTTTTGCACCTACACAGATAGGAAGTAAGGGGGAATATGCCGTTTCAAGTCTTTATGCTTTGGGGAGTGATTCAGATTTTAAGGTATATAGGAATATGAAAAATTCTAGTGAGAGCAGTGAGAGACTGGAACTGCAAGTTAATGCATGGATGTCTGAAATCTCCCCAGGTATTAGAGTAAAAGCAATCCCTAATTTGGATTCTGATGTGATGGGGCTGCGGTATGCCCAGCCGAGTATTATGGGTGAGGAATCAACAAATGCGATAAATATGGGATTTGGCGTATCTTATGCACTGCCTGTTATCCTTGCTTTGCTTAAAGCAAGGAAAGGTGATTTGCTAATACTTGAAAATCCTGAAGCACATATTCATCCGAAAGGGCAGAGACAAATAGGGGAGCTGGTTGCGAGGGCGGCGGTCAATGGTGTTCAAATTATTATGGAAACGCATAGTGATCATATATTAAATGGAATTAGAATTTCTGTTAAGCATAAACTGATTCGGCAAGAACAGGTAAAACTGAATTATTTTTATGTGTATGAGGGTGATGATGGAATGATAAAGCATGATATGACATCGCCAGAAATACTCCCGGACGGAAGTCTGTCTAATTGGCCGGAGGGTTTCTTTGATGAGTGGGATAAAGCGGTAGATTCATTATTTTGAATGGGAGATATAATACATATGATATTGAATGAATTATCAATTCGTGGAAATGATATGAACCATGCAGATGTTAATCATGCCATTAGTCAGATGTTAAAAGTTTGTCAAAAGTTGTTTCATGAAAAAGGAGACCGGGATTTTTATTATACCACGGAGTTGTTGACAGAGGATCTGGTATCAGGCTATAAAATTTATGACTGGCTTCAGGATTCTGGGATTCCACAACAAGAGAAAGCTTTTTTTCGGACTATTATCAACAGGAAGCAGTTGATCGAAGAGAAAGACTTTCCGGGGAGTGAACTGATTATTGAATCTGAGGACGGTGAAAAGAATCGTGCTGTTGGTTGTCTGGCCGCCTATGAGTTGGAAAGTTATGTTGTCAGTATGAATACCTCCAGCATATGGCAGACAGAGGAAATTGTTGGAACTTATGTGACATTAGAGCAGGATGACAGATATGTAGCTGTAGAAAATTGCTGTTTCGAAGAACAGGTGCATTTATTAGAGAAAAAGCAGAAGGATAGAGCCAGGCTGATGGTATCGTCTGGGAAAGAATTATGGGAAAAAAGAAAGCTGCTTTACCCACATTTGTGCTTTTGCGATACTGTTCAGAAGCAGTTGGAAGAAGCAAGAATTTCACTGCACATTCAGATGATTATGAAGAGACTTCAAGTATTGGAAGACTACTTTGGAAAATTTGATGGTCGATTTAACAAGAATGAAGTGGGATATGGATGTCGTGGTGAATCGGAAACGGTAGAAACAAATGATGAATTGCGAAGATTAAGAGTCTTTAGAACTCCATATGGAAAAGAAGAATTTTTTGGCTGGCATATTAGTTTTGCAGGTAATTTTCCGGGAAGAATCCATTTCCTCCCTGATGCAGAACATGGAGTTGGTATTGTGGGATACATAGGGAAACACTTGCCAACAGGTAAATTTTCTACTATATGATGATTAAAGTAGCAAAATGATAATTATTGTACGAAAAAAAATACAATATTTCACAGAAAAGACTTGAAAAATATTTTTCTGTCATATATACTAAAAAAGCTGTGACATGATAGCAATGAAGCGAGAGGTTGCTGCCCATATGTGGCAGGTTTTTCCGTGGAGCGAATGTCAAGTTAGGAAACTGGCGACAAGTCACTGTACGTATCACAACTGATTATCATCTGCCCATGTGTGCGGCAGAGATATGAAACAACGTGTGGGGTTCTCACGACACACACGGGAGAGTGTACAGTCACCGCTTGTCGTACTGAAGTAAAAAGTACGAAAAGGAGGCGACTTTTTTTATGGCAAGTCAAGTAATGAGAATCACTTTGAAGGCGTATGATCACCAGCTGGTAGATGCATCCGCAAAAAAAATCATCGAAACTGTAAAGAAGAATGGAGCACAGGTGAGCGGACCGGTACCGCTTCCGACCAAGAAGGAAGTAGTAACCATCTTAAGGGCGGTTCACAAGTATAAGGACTCCAGGGAGCAGTTCGAGCAGAGGACTCATAAGAGACTCATTGATATCATTACACCGACCCAGAAGACAGTAGACGCACTGTCAAGACTGGAGATGCCAGCCGGTGTTTATATTGATATTAAGATGAAAAGCAAAAAGTAAACAGTAATTCCTAATATTTAGGATGAACGCATAAAAGCATGCGTTCCGCTGTAAATCACAGGAGGTAATTATAATGAAGAAAGCTATCTTAGCTACAAAGGTCGGAATGACCCAGGTATTCAGTGAAGACGGCACTCTGACGCCAGTAACCGTTCTTCAGGCAGGTCCTTGTGTAGTAACACAGATCAAGACCGTGGAGAACGACGGGTACAGCGCAGTGCAGGTGGGCTTCGGCGACAAGAAGGAAAAGATTGTAAATAAGGACAAGAGCGGCAAGAAAGAGATCGCACACCGTCACGGCGTTACGAAGGCAGAGCAGGGACATTTTGCAAAGGCCGGCGTATCCGGAAAGAGATTTGTAAGAGAATTTAAGCTTGAGGGCGAGTATGAGCCGGGACAGGAGATCACGGTCAGTGTATTCGCTGCAGGAGACAAGATAGACGCAACTGCTATTTCAAAGGGAAAAGGATTCCAGGGTGCGATTAAGAGACACAACCAGCACAGAGGACCTATGACACACGGTTCCAAGTTCCACCGCCATGCAGGATCTAACGGCGCGGCTTCCGATCCGAGCAAGGTATTCAAAGGAAAGAAGATGCCGGGACAGATGGGAAATAAGAGAATCACCATCCAGAACCTGGAAGTTGTACGCGTAGACGCAGAGAACAATCTGCTTCTCGTTAAGGGCTCCGTACCGGGACCGAAGAAGTCTTTAGTAACCATTAAAGAAGCAGTAAAAGCTAACTAGGTTTTTTAGAGGAAGGAGGAAGACTTAAGATGGCAAACGTATCTGTTTATAATATCGAAGGCAATGAAGTTGGTACGATTGATTTAAGCGATGCGGTATTTGGTGTTGAGGTGAACGAACATCTGGTACACATGGCAGTTGTTAACCAGCTTGCAAATAAACGTCAGGGAACACAGAAAGCAAAGACACGTTCTGAAGTTTCCGGCGGCGGAAGAAAACCGTGGAGACAAAAAGGAACAGGCCACGCAAGACAGGGTTCAACAAGAGCACCCCAGTGGACAGGCGGCGGAGTAGTGTTCGCACCGGTTCCGAGAGATTATTCATTTAAGATGAACAAGAAAGAGAAGAGGGCAGCGCTTCTGTCCGCTCTTACTTCCAGGGTTCAGGAGAATAAGTTTATCGTGGTAGATGAGCTCGCGTTTGACGAGATCAAGACAAAGAATTTTGCAAAGGTATTAAAGAATCTGAATGTGTCAAAAGCATTAGTCGTATTAGAGGATGACAATGTAAATGCAGAGATGTCCGCAAGGAACATTGCAGACGTTAAGACTGCAAAGACGAATACAATTAATGTGTATGACATCTTGAAATATAACACAGTGATTGCTACAAAAGCAGCTGCCCGCAATATCGAGGAGGTGTACGCATAATGGCTAACGTTCAATATTATGATGTAATCCTTAAACCAGTTGTAACAGAGAAGAGCATGGAGCTTATGGGTGAGAAGAAATATACCTTCCTTGTACATCCGGAAGCGACAAAGTCCCAGGTAAAGGAAGCTGTTGAGAAGATGTTCGAAGGCACGAAGGTAAAGCGTGTCAACACAATGAACCTTGACGGCAAGAAAAAGAGAGTCCGCGGAACATTCAAGTTCGGCAGAACCGCAAAGACTAAGAAGGCTGTTGTCCAGCTGACGGAAGACAGCAAAGAGATCGAGATCTTTGAGGGATTATAAGATGCCTTTTCATTAAGTGCTCAATTCATACGGAAAGCAACCGTGATAATAAACAGTATTGAAAGGAGAAGTAATCATGGGAATTAAAACATATCGCCCATATACGCCTTCCAGAAGACAGATGACCGGGTCTGATTTCAAAGAAATCACAAAGACTACTCCGGAAAAATCTCTGTTAGCTCCAAAGAGCAGACAGGCAGGACGTAACAATCAAGGTAAAATTACAGTTAGACACCGCGGAGGCGGAGCTAAGAAGCAATATAGAATTATCGACTTTAAGAGAAGAAAAGACGGCATCCCGGCTAAGGTAGTCGGCATTGAGTATGATCCGAACAGATCAGCAAATATCGCCCTGATCTGCTACGAGGACGGCGAGAAAGCTTACATCCTTGCACCGGAAGGGTTAAAGGATGGAATGAAGGTTATGAACGGGGCTGAGGCCGAGGTGAGAGTAGGAAACTGTCTTCCGCTGTCAGAGATTCCGGTAGGTACACAGATTCACAATATCGAACTTCATCCGGGAAGAGGCGGACAGCTTGTACGTTCAGCCGGAAACAGCGCGCAGCTTATGGCAAAGGAAGGAAAGTACGCAACCTTAAGACTTCCATCAGGAGAGATGAGAATGGTTCCGATTGCCTGCAGGGCTTCTGTAGGAGTTGTGGGAAATGGTGACCACAACCTGATTAATATCGGAAAAGCAGGACGTAAGCGCCACATGGGCATCAGGCCTACAGTCCGTGGTTCTGTTATGAACCCCAATGACCATCCGCACGGCGGTGGTGAAGGCAAGACTGGTATCGGACGTCCAGGTCCGTGTACACCGTGGGGCAAGCCTGCACTTGGACTTAAGACAAGGAAGAAGAACAAGGCTTCTAACAAGCTGATTGTAAGAAGACGAGATGGAAGAGCGATGAAATAATAAGGAGGTTAACCTAAATGGCACGTTCAATTAAAAAAGGACCATTCGCAGATGCAAGCCTGCTGAAAAAGATTGACGCGATGAACGCTTCTGGTGACAAGTCAGTGATAAAGACCTGGTCACGCCGTTCTACAATCTTCCCGAGCATGGTTGGACATACAATTGCCGTTCACGACGGAAGAAAACATGTACCTGTATATGTAACAGAGGATATGGTTGGGCACAAGCTCGGTGAGTTTGTAGCAACCAGAACTTACAGAGGACATGGAAAAGACGAGAAGAAATCAAGAGTTAGATAATCATATTGTGAAAGGAGGGTTCATCCGTGGCTAAAGGACACAGATCCCAGATAAAGAGAGAGAGAAATGCGATTAAAGATACAAGACCTTCTGCTAAGTTATCTTACGCAAGAGTTTCTGTTCAGAAAGCATGTTTCGTATTAGATGCCATCAGAGGCAAGGATGTAACGACTGCACTTGGTATTTTAACTTACAACCCGAGATATGCCTCTGGTTTGATAAAGAAATTATTACAGTCAGCAATCGCAAACGCTGAGAACAATAACGGCATGAATGCTGAGAACCTTTATATTGCAGAGGCTTATGCGAACAAAGGACCAACAATGAAGAGAATCAGACCGAGGGCGCAGGGAAGGGCATACAGAATCGAGAAGAGAATGAGCCATATTACACTTGTGCTTGATGAAAGATAAGAAGGAGGGCAATCATGGGACAGAAAGTTAATCCTCATGGCTTGAGAGTCGGAATTATCAAAGACTGGGACTCTAAGTGGTATGCAGAAAAAGAGTTTGCAGACTACTTAGTAGAAGACCATGAAATCAGAACGTATCTTAAGAAGAGATTATACAGTGCCGGTGTTTCTAAGATGGAGATCGAGAGAGCATCCGACCGCGTGAAGATCACGATATATACAGCAAAGCCTGGCGTTGTTATCGGCAAGGGCGGAGCAGAGATTGAAAAGGTAAAGGGCGAATTAAGGCGGTTTACCGACAAAAAGTTAGTTGTTGATATCAAAGAAATCAAGAGACCGGATAAGGATGCGCAGCTGGTAGCAGAAAACATTGCGCAGCAGCTTGAGAACCGTATTTCTTTCAGACGTGCTATGAAGTCCTGCATGTCCAGAACCATGAAATCAGGAGCGCTCGGCGTGAAGACATCTGTATCAGGACGTCTTGGCGGAGCTGATATGGCGCGTACAGAGTTCTACAGCGAGGGGACAATCCCGCTTCAGACACTGAGAGCAGACATTGACTACGGATTCGCTGAGGCAGACACAACTTACGGAAAAGTTGGCGTCAAGGTATGGATCTATAAAGGCGAAGTTCTTCCGGAAAAAGCATCAAAGGAAGGAGAGAGATAAATTATGTTAATGCCAAAGAGAGTAAAACGTCGTAAACAATTCCGTGGTTCCATGAAGGGAAAAGCTCTTCGCGGAAATCAGATTACAAACGGTGAATATGGTATTATTGCAACAGAGCCCTGCTGGATCAAATCCAACCAGATTGAGGCAGCCCGTGTTGCTATGACCCGTTACATCAAGCGTGGCGGTAAAGTCTGGATCAAGATATTCCCGGATAAACCTGTAACTACAAAACCAGCAGAGACACGTATGGGTTCCGGTAAAGGAACTTTGGAATACTGGGTAGCAGTTGTTAAGCCGGGCCGCGTTATGTTCGAGATTGCCGGCGTACCGGAAGAGGTAGCGAGAGAAGCGCTTCGTCTTGCAACACATAAGCTGCCATGTAAATGTAAAGTAGTTTCTCGCGCAGACTTAGAAGGCGGTGATAACAGTGAAAATTAATGCATTTGTAGAAGATTTAAAAACAAAATCAGCTGCAGAGCTGAATGAAGAATTAGTAGCTGCTAAAAAGGAACTTTTTAACTTAAGATTCCAGAACGCAACGAATCAGTTAGATAATACAAGCAGAATCAAAGAAGTAAGAAGAAATATTGCCAGAATTCAGACCGTGATTACTGCAAAGGGAAAGGAGTAGCGCTATGGAAAGAAATCTTAGAAAGACCCGTGTTGGTAAGGTTGTCAGCAATAAAATGGATAAGACCATAGTAGTTGCCGTTGAAGATCATGTTAAACATCCGCTTTACAAAAAGATTGTAAAGAGAACCTATAAATTAAAAGCACATGATGAAGCAAATGAATGCAACATTGGTGATAAGGTAAAAGTTATGGAGACAAGGCCGTTATCCAAGGATAAGAGATGGAGACTTGTCGAAGTTATGGAAAAAGTGAAATAGTATAAGGAGGGAAACCTGCATGATACAGCAAGAAAGCAGACTGAGAGTGGCAGATAACACAGGTGCAAAAGAATTACTGTGTATCCGTGTACTTGGCGGCTCAACAAGAAGATACGCAAGTATCGGCGACATTATAGTTGCGACTGTTAAAGATGCAACACCAGGCGGCGTTGTTAAAAAGGGCGATGTAGTAAAAGCTGTAGTTGTCCGCACTGTAAAGAGTATACGTCGTAAGGACGGTTCTTATATCCGTTTTGACGAGAATGCTGCTGTCATTATAAAAGACGATAAGACACCAAGAGGAACCCGTATCTTCGGGCCTGTAGCAAGAGAGCTCCGTGAGAAGCAGTTCATGAGAATTGTCTCCCTGGCTCCGGAAGTGTTATAAGGAGGTGCTTTAACATGTCAATGGAAAAGATTAAAAAAGGTGATACCGTTAAGGTTATTACTGGAAAAGATAAAGACAAAGAGGGCAAAGTCCTGGCTGTAGATAAGAAGAAGGGCAGGGTTTATGTGGAGAATGTGAATATGATCACAAAGCACACAAAGCCCAGCGCTGCGAATCAGAACGGCGGAATCGTTCATCAGGAAGGACCGATTGATGTTTCTAACGTAATGTATGTACACAAGGGCAAGGCTACGAGAGTAGGCATCAAGATGGACGGTGACAAGAAGGTACGCTACGCAAAATCAACAGGCGAAGTGATTGATTAATCGTAAGGAAGGAGGTCCAAGGCTTTGAGTAGACTGAAAGAACAGTACCAGAACGAGATCGTCGGTGCTATGACGAAAAAGTTCGGTTATAAAAATATTATGGAAGTGCCGAAGCTCGACAAGATTGTTATCAACATGGGCGTCGGCGAAGCAAAAGATAATGCAAAGCTTTTAGATTCAGCAGTTGCTGATCTGGAGAAGATTACGGGACAGAAGGCTGTAATCTGCAAGGCAAAGAAATCCGTTGCCAACTTCAAGTTAAGAGAAGGTATGTCCATTGGCTGCAAGGTTACTTTAAGAGGCGAGAAGATGTATGAGTTTGCTGACCGTCTGATCAATCTTGCACTGCCCCGTGTACGTGACTTCAGAGGCGTGAACCCGAACGCATTCGACGGAAGAGGAAATTATGCTCTTGGCATCAAGGAGCAGCTGATCTTCCCGGAGATTGAGTACGATAAGGTTGACAAGGTAAGAGGTATGGACGTAATCTTTGTTACAACAGCAAAAACGGACGAAGAGGCTCGTGAATTGTTAAAGCAGTTCAACATGCCGTTTACAAAATAAGGAGGTAAATTATGGCTAAGACAGCAATGAAAGTAAAACAGCAGCGCAAGCAGAAGTTCTCTACAAGAGAATACAGCCGCTGCAGAATTTGCGGACGTCCGCATGCATATTTGAGAAAATATGGAATCTGCCGTGTTTGCTTCCGTGAACTGGCATACAAAGGACAGATCCCGGGAGTGAAAAAGTCAAGCTGGTAGGCACTTCCGCGAAATCCGTCCAGGCAGAAACAACCTTATAAATTAGAAGGAGGAAACAATTCATGACTATGAGTGATCCAATTGCAGATATGCTTACAAGAATCCGTAATGCAAATACTGCGAAACATGATACAGTAGATGTACCTTCATCCAAGATGAAGCTTGCTATCGCAAACATTCTGTTAGATGAAGGCTACATTGAGAAATATGACCTCATTGAAGATGGTGTATTTAAGACAATCCATATTACTTTAAAATATGGCGCAGATAAAAATGAAAAGGTTATCACAGGACTTAAGAGAATTTCCAAACCAGGTCTTCGTGTATACGCAGGCAGTGCAGACGTACCGAAAGTATTCGGCGGCCTCGGCACAGCAGTTATTTCAACAAACCAGGGCGTGATTACCGACAAAGAAGCAAGAAAACTCGGCGTAGGCGGAGAGGTTCTTTGTTATATTTGGTAGGCACTGAACACTTAGTGAAAGCAAGCCGAAGGCGCAGCTTGAACTTAGTGAGAAGGCCGCTCCCAAGCGTTAGCGATTGCAAGCCCGCAGGGCGCCGCAAGAGCTTAGGCGCACGGAGCCTGTAGTGCCTTATGGAAATTAGAATGAAGACTGAAAACAGAATAAGCGAAGACTTATTCCGAAAATTTAAGTTAAGGAGGATTTGGCAATGTCACGTATAGGAAGACTGCCAGTTGCAATCCCGGCGGGAGTAACCGTTGAGCTTGCAGAGAATAATAAAGTGACTGTAAAAGGTCCAAAGGGAACCCTTGAAAGAGAGCTTCCCACCGAGATGGAGATTAAGATTGAGGACGGCCACGTTGTTGTTACAAGGCCGAACGATTTGAAGAAGATGAAATCACTTCACGGTCTTACAAGAACGCTGATTAATAATATGGTGCACGGCGTATCCGAAGGCTACCAGAAGGTTCTTGAAGTAAACGGTGTCGGATACAGGGCAGCAAAGTCCGGGAACAAGCTGACGCTGAACCTGGGCTATTCCCATCCGGTTGAGATGACTGACCCGGAGGGAATCGAAGTTGTAGTAGAAGGACAGAACAAGATCATCGTTAAGGGTATCAGCAAAGAAAAAGTTGGCCAGTATGCGGCTGAGATCAGGGACAAGAGGAGACCGGAGCCATATAAGGGCAAGGGTATCAAGTACGCTGACGAAGTAATCAGACGCAAAGTTGGTAAGACTGGTAAGAAATAAGAAAGGAGAGTGTAAAAAATGGTTAGCAAAAAATCAAGAAGTGTTGTTCGCGTTAATAAGCACAAAAAGTTACGTAACCGTTTGAGCGGTACTGCCGAGTGTCCGCGCCTGGCAGTGTTTAGAAGCAACAATCATATGTATGCTCAGATCATTGATGATACAGCCCAGAATACACTGGTTTCCGCTTCCACTCTTCAGAAAGATGTGAAAGCAAATTTAGAGAAGACGAACAATGTTGAGGCAGCAGCATATTTAGGAAAAGTAATTGCTGAGAAGGCACTTGAAAAAGGAATCAAGGATGTTGTTTTTGACAGAGGCGGCTTCATTTATCAGGGTAAGGTTCAGGCATTAGCAGACGCAGCTAGAGAAGCTGGGTTGAATTTCTAGGAGGAGGAGCACACATGAGACAGGAACGTATTGATGCTAGTCAGTTAGAGCTAAATGAAAAAGTAGTATCAATTAAGCGTGTAACCAAAGTTGTTAAGGGTGGCCGTAACATGAGATTCACAGCTTTAGTAGTTGTCGGAGACGGAAACGGCCATGTTGGTGCAGGCTTAGGAAAAGCTACTGAAATCCCGGAAGCAATCCGTAAGGGAAAAGAGGATGCGGCGAAAAACCTCATCGACGTAGCATTAGATGAAAATGGAAGTATCACGTATGATTTTATCGGTAAGTTCGGAGGAGCTTCCGTGCTTCTTAAGAAAGCCCCGGAAGGTACCGGAGTTATCGCCGGAGGTCCGGCGCGTGCCGTTATTGAGATGGCGGGAATCAAGAATATCCGTACAAAATCCCTTGGTTCCAACAACAAGCAGAACGTTGTTCTGGCAACCATCGACGGCTTACGTCAGATCAAGACTCCGGAGGCTGTAGCTAAGCTTCGCGGTAAATCAGTTGAGGAAATCATTGGTTAAGAAGACAGGGCATGCCCTTGTCGGACAGGAGGTAAGAAAAGATGGCAAACTTAAAGGTTACATTAGTAAAATCTCCGATTGGTGCTGTACCGAAGCATAAGAAAACTGTAGAAGCTTTAGGATTAAGGAAGTTAAACAAGACGGTAGAGCTTCCGGATAATGCAGCAACAAGAGGGATGATCAGACAGGTGGAATACCTGCTGAAGGTAGAAGAAGCGTAAGGAATAGAATTCGTAAGAAGGAGGTGTCACCATGGATTTATCAAACTTAAGACCTGCTGATGGAGCAAAGCATAGTGATAATTTCAGAAGAGGACGTGGACACGGTTCTGGAAATGGCAAGACAGCCGGAAAAGGCCACAAGGGACAGAAAGCCCGTTCTGGCGCAACAAGACCTGGTTTTGAAGGCGGCCAGATGCCATTATATAGAAGAATACCAAAAAGAGGATTTACAAACAGAAACTCCAAGGATATTGTTGGTATTAATGTAAGCGCTCTTGATGTATTTGAAAATGATGCAGTTGTTTCTGTTGAGACACTGATTGAGCAGGGCATCGTTAAGAATCCGAGAGACGGGGTCAAGATACTTGGAAATGGAGAACTTACAAAGAAGCTTACTGTCCAGGCAAATGCATTTAGTGCAGGAGCTGTTGCCAAGATTGAGGCGCTGGGTGGAAAAACAGAGGTGATTTAATGTTAGAAACATTCCGGAGGGCATTTCAGATTAAGGACATTCGAAAAAAAATCGGCTATACGTTTTTGATGTTAATCGTAATAAGGCTTGGCTCCCAGCTTCCGACGCCAGGGGTTAATTCAAGCTATATTAAAGATTTTTTTGCACAGAATTCCGGGGAAGCGTTTAACCTGTTTAACGCTTTCACCGGAGGCTCCTTTGAACAAATGTCTGTATTTGCTTTAAGTATTACACCGTACATTACATCTTCCATCATTATGCAGCTTCTTACAATCGCGATTCCGAAGCTGGAGGAGATGCAGAAGGATGGAGAAGACGGCAGAAAGAAAATTGCCGCATTTACAAGATATTTAACGGTCGGACTTGCACTGATTGAGTCCACGGCAATGTCAGTGGGCTTCGGGCGTCAGGGACTTCTGATTGAGTATAATTTTGTAAATGCCGCAATCGTAGTTCTTACACTGACGGCTGGCTCGGCGCTGCTGATGTGGATTGGTGAGAGAATTACAGAAAAGGGTGTCGGGAACGGTATTTCCATCGTGCTGGTAATTAATATCGTATCACGTATACCGGCCGATATGGCACAGCTTTTTGAACAGTTTGTAAAGGGAAAGAACCTTGCGTCAGGCGGTCTTGCAGTACTGATTATTCTTGCGATTATTCTTGTGCTTGTTATATTTGTCATCATTCTTCAGGATGGTGAGAGACGTATTGCAGTACAGTATTCCCAGAAGGTAGTCGGAAGGAAGACTTATGGCGGACAGTCAACACACATTCCGCTGAAGATCAATACTGCGGGAGTTATTCCGATCATTTTTGCATCTTCCCTGATGCAGTTCCCGATTGTAATCGCAAGCTTCCTCGGAAAAGGGCAGGGAAAGGGAATCGGCAGTGAGATTCTGCGCGGAATGAACCAGGGTAACTGGTGTAATCCACAGAATATCCAGTATACCTGGGGACTTGTCGTTTATATTATTTTAACCGTATTTTTTGCATATTTCTACACATCCATAACCTTTAATCCATTAGAGGTTGCGAATAATATGAAGAAAAACGGAGGCTTTATTCCAGGCATCAGACCAGGACGGCCGACCGTCGAGTATTTGTCAAAGATATTGAAGTACATTATCTTTATCGGTGCGTGCGGTCTTGTTATTGCACAGGTAATCCCGATCTTCTTCAATGGAATACTCGGTGCAAGTGTATCCTTTGGAGGAACATCGCTTATCATTATCGTCAGTGTAATACTGGAGACAATCAAGCAGATCGAATCACAGATGCTTGTACGTAATTACAAAGGATTTCTGAATGGCTAGTATAGCGTTGCTTAATGCAAAGCTGTACCAGGCAGCAGTAAAAAGGTAACTGTGAAGGTAATAGACAGTTACAGGCAGTATACGTATTTTGACTCGCGGAATTTTTTTCGCGGGTTAAAATGCTATAAAGGAGGAGAAGGACTTGAAGGTTATTATGTTAGGCGCGCCTGGAGCAGGAAAAGGAACCCAGGCCAAGAAGATTGCAGCAAAATATCATGTTCCACATATTTCTACAGGTGATATTTTCAGGGCAAATATTAAAAATGGTACAGAGCTTGGAAAGAAAGCAAAAACCTATATGGATCAGGGACTTCTTGTCCCGGATGAGCTGGTCGTGGATCTGGTTGTAGACCGCGTGAACCAGGAGGACTGCGGGGACGGCTATGTTCTTGACGGCTTTCCGAGAACGATTCCCCAGGCAGAGGCTCTTGACAAGGCACTGGCAGCTCTGGGACAGAAGGTAGACTATGCGATCAATGTTGAGGTTCCGGATGAGAATATTGTGACGCGTATGGGCGGACGCCGCGCATGTGTAGGGTGCGGAGCTACATATCATCTTGAGTATGCCCCCACAAAGGAAGAGGGAATCTGCGATGCATGCGGAGGGAATCTGATCTTAAGGGATGATGATAAGCCGGAGACAGTTACGAAGCGTCTGAATGTCTATCATGAGCAGACCCAGCCGCTGATTGACTACTATACCCAGGCAGGCATTTTAAAAGAAGTGGACGGCACGGTTGATATCGAGGAGGTATTCCGTGCAATTACTGTGATTTTAGGAGAGTAGCCAGATGCCTATTACAGTAAAATCTGACAGGGAAATTGAATTAATGACAGAATCCGGACGCATACTTGAGATTGTTCATAATGAGCTCTCACGGGCGCTGCGTCCGGGGATGAGTACGCTGGATATAGACCGTATGGGAGAAGAGATTATCAGAAGCTATGGATGTATTCCTTCCTTCCTTGATTACAACGGATATCCTGCATCAATCTGTGTGTCTGTAAATGAAGAGGTAGTCCATGGCATTCCCAGCAAATCGCGGATCCTTAAGGAGGGCGATATTGTAAGCCTGGATGCGGGCGTTATTTACAAGGGGTATCATTCCGATGCCGCCAGGACCCACGGAATCGGAGAGATCAGTGAAGAGGCCCGGAACCTGATCCAGGTTACGAGGGAATGCTTTTTTGAAGGTATAAAGTACGCAAAAGAAGGCAACCATCTATTTGACATTTCCTGTGCAATCGGGCGGTATGCGAAAAAGCATGGCTATGGGGTTGTCCGTGACCTGTGCGGGCACGGGATCGGGACACAGCTACATGAAGCGCCGGAGATACCCAATTATGAAGTAAAGAGGAAGGGTGTCAGGTTAAAAGCGGGAATGACACTTGCCATTGAGCCTATGATTAACATAGGAGGATGGGAGGTTGAATGGCTGGATGACGACTGGACGGTAGTGACAAGAGACAGATCATTGTCCGCCCACTATGAAAATACGGTGTTGATAACAGAGGACGGGCCGAGGTTACTGACATATGGAAGGGTTTAAGAGAGGCATGCTTGCAAGGTCGAAGGCAGGGCATGATGCAGGCACGATATATGTTATAATTGATACCGATGATGCATATGTATATTTAGCAGACGGAAGAATTAGAACTCTTGATAAGCTGAAAAAAAAGAAAAAGAGGCATGTACAGCTGATCTGCAGAGAGTATGACCTGACAGATGTTAAAGATGCGGATATCAGACATCTGCTGAAAAGTTATAATAAAGAAAAAAAGTAGGAGGAAGCATATATGTCAAAGGCTGACGTAATTGAAATTGAAGGAACTGTAGTAGAGAAGCTGCCAAATGCGATGTTTCAGGTAGAGCTGGAAAACGGGCATCAGGTTCTGGCACATATCAGCGGAAAGCTAAGAATGAATTTCATTAAGATATTGCCGGGAGATAAGGTGACACTGGAACTGTCTCCCTATGATCTTTCAAAAGGAAGAATTATCTGGAGAGATAAGTAAGCGGCTGTTCACTGCGTGATCCGTAACATTTATAAATCCAGAAAAAAGATGTTGACTTTCCTTGATTCGAAGTGCTATAATATATAAGCGTGTTTCCGGGCATTTTTATGCGGAATCTGGTTTAAAACCGCGGCAAAACAGCAGAAAAGCCGGGAGAGACGCAGGCAGACATAGGCAGAGCAATGGATGAAAGGAGGATCTCACATGAAGGTTAGATCATCAGTAAAACCAATTTGCGAAAAATGCAAAGTAATTAAAAGAAAAGGAAGCGTTCGCATAATCTGCGAGAATCCAAAGCATAAGCAGCGCCAGGGCTAAGCACCCGGTTAATGAGCGGATCTGCGCGAAGGCGAAGACCCGGCTTCGTATGTTTATGCCATGAATCAGGCGGCTGATAGCCGCGCGTCAGAAAGATGTGCAGCTATTTAATATACAAGGAGCACCTGTAGCCGGTGTTAATCCTCGTATATTGCTTCTAATGCCGGCCCGTCATTACCGGGATAATATACCGGTGGCCGGAAAGGGCGTGATTACCGAACACGTCTGGACGGGAGAGATTCTTACCGTCCCTATTAAAGACAATGAAATTATTTAGAAAATGGAGGAAATTCACATGGCTCGTATTGCAGGTGTAGATTTACCAAGAGACAAACGTGTTGAAATCGGCTTAACTTATATCTACGGAATCGGAAGGTCAAGTTCAAACCGTATTTTGGCAGAGGCAGGAGTTAGTCCTGACATCCGCTGCAGAGATCTTACAGACGAGGATGTCAAGAAGATCAGTGCAGTCATTGACGAGACACAGATGGTAGAAGGTGATCTCCGCAGAGAGATCGCTCTTAACATCAAGAGATTACAGGAGATCGGATGCTACAGAGGTATCCGTCACAGAAAAGGTCTTCCGGTTCGTGGTCAGAAGACTAAGACCAACGCAAGAACCAGAAAAGGCCCGAAGAGAACAGTAGCAAATAAGAAGAAATAAAATAAAAAGGAAAGTGTAGGTTAGTTTTATTATGGCAAAGAAAGTTACAAAGAAAGTGACAAAAAAGCGTGTCAAGAAAAACGTTGAACACGGACAAGCACACATCCAGTCATCTTTTAATAACACAATCGTTACATTAACAGATGCACAGGGCAATGCTCTTTCATGGGCAAGTGCAGGCGGTCTGGGATTTAGAGGTTCAAGGAAATCTACCCCTTATGCGGCTCAGATGGCAGCAGAGACTGCAGCAAAAGCAGCATTGATTCATGGCCTGAAGACAGTAGATGTTATGGTGAAAGGACCGGGTTCAGGCAGAGAAGCAGCGATCCGTGCCCTTCAGGCATGCGGAATTGATGTAACAAGCATTAAGGATGTTACCCCGGTACCACATAACGGATGCCGTCCGCCGAAGCGCAGAAGAGTCTAATTGGGAGGAGAAATTAATCATGGCAGTGAATAGAGTTCCGGTTCTTAAGAGATGCCGTTCCCTTGGAATGGATCCGGTATATTTAGGAATTGATAAAAAGTCTAACAGACAGTTAAAGAGAACTAATAGAAAGATGAGCGAGTATGGTCTCCAGCTTCGTGAGAAACAGAAAGCAAAATTCATCTATGGCGTATTAGAGAAGCCTTTTAGAAATTACTATAAGAAGGCAAAGCAGATGAAGGGTATGACAGGTGAGAACCTGATGGTACTTCTTGAGACAAGACTGGATAACGTTGTATTCCGTCTTGGACTTGCAAGAACAAGACGTGAGGCAAGACAGATTGTTGATCACAAGCATGTTCTTGTGAACGGTAAGCAGGTGAATATCCCGTCTTATCTGATTAAGGCAGGAGACGTCATTGAGATTAAGGAAAAACACAAAAGCTCTCCAAGATACAAAGAGATTGTAGACATTACCGGAGGACGCCTGGTTCCTGACTGGCTTGAGCAGGATATAGAGAATCTGAAAGGAACAGTGAAGGAATTACCTTCCCGCGAAGCGATCGACGTTCCGGTAGATGAGATGTTAATCGTCGAGTTATATTCCAAATAATAACCCGTAACACCACAGGAGGTGGACTTTAGTGTTTGATTTTAATAAACCCAATATTGAGATAACAGAGATTTCAGAAGATAAAAAGTATGGAAGATTTGTTGTAGAACCACTGGAGAGAGGATATGGTACAACATTAGGTAATTCTCTTAGGAGGATCATGCTTTCATCACTTCCTGGCGCGGCCATCAGCCAGGTGAAGATTGACGGTGTACTGCATGAGTTCAGCTCCATTCCGGGAGTTAAGGAAGATGTAACTGAGATTGTCATGAACTTGAAATCATTGGCTATCAAGAACACATCTGAGACGGATGAACCGAAGACAGCATATATTGAGTTCGAGGGTGAAGGTGTTGTTACGGCAGCGGATATTCAGGTAGATCAGGATATTGAGATCATGAATCCTGAAACTGTAATTGCAACGTTAAATGGCGGAGTAGACAGCAAATTATATATGGAGCTTACGATCACAAAGGGAAGAGGATATATAAGCGCTGACAAGAATAAGAATGATGAATTACCGATCGCAGTAATACCGATTGATTCTATCTATACTCCGGTAGAGCGTGTAAACCTCACGGTGGAAAACACACGTGTCGGCCAGATTACAGACTTTGATAAATTAACATTAGACGTATATACCAATGGTACATTATTACCGGACGAGGCAGTCAGCCTGGCTGCCAAGGTACTTAGTGAGCATCTGAAGCTATTTATTGATCTTTCCGAAGTAGCGCAGGCTGCAGAGGTTATGATTGAAAAAGAGGACGATGAGAAGGAGAAGGTACTTGAGATGAGTATTGATGAACTGGAATTATCTGTCCGCTCCTTCAACTGCCTTAAGAGGGCAGGCATTAACACAGTGGAAGAGCTTACTAACAGGACTCCGGAGGATATGATGAAGGTACGTAACCTGGGACGCAAGTCACTGGAAGAAGTACTTGCAAAGCTTGACGAACTGGGATTAAGTCTCAGCAAGGGTGAAGAATAAAAACAGACCATTATCTGCCGGTAAATCCGAAGTGTACGGCAGAGCATTTGGCTAGTAAGCCCGAAGAGTATAACCAGATGTATTTTATATGGAGGATTGGAAAAATGGCAAAATATAGAAAGCTTGGTAAAACATCAAGCCAGAGAAAAGCATTATTAAGAAATCAGGTAACAGCGCTTCTCACTCACGGCAAGATCAAGACAACAGAAGCAAGAGCAAAGGAAATCCGTAAGATTGCAGAAGGTCTGATTGCCATGGCAGTAAGAGAGAAGGATAACTTCGAAGAGGTAACCGTAAAGGCGAAGGTTCCGCGCAAGGATAAGGACGGCAAGAGAGTAAAAGAGGTTGTAGATGGTAAGAAGGTTACTGTATACGACGAAGTAGACAAGAAGATCAAGAAAGATCTTCCAGGCAGACTCCATGCACGTCATCAGATGCTGAAGGTACTGTATCCGGTAAAGGACGTACCGGCAGCACAGGCAGGAAGAAAGAAAAATACAAAGCAGGTAGACCTTGTTGCAAAGCTTTTTGATGAGATTGCTCCGAAGTACGAGAACCGTAAAGGCGGTTATACAAGAATCATTAAGATCGGCCAGCGCAAGGGTGATGCTGCAATGGAAGTATTAATCGAACTGGTATAATATCGGGGACGGGGTATTTTTAAAAATACCCCGTCCCCAATTGCAAATACAGGAGAGGATCTCATGATTATCAGTGCAAGCAGAAGGACAGACATTCCGGCGCTATACCCGGAATGGTTTATGAACCGTCTCAGGGAGGGCAGAGTGATGGTTCCAAACCCATACAACCGGAAGAAGATAAGCCGTATCCGTCTGTCGCCGGATACAGTGGATTGTATTGTCTTCTGGACCAAGAACCCAGAGCCTCTGCTTCCTTATCTGAAGGAAATTGATGATATGGGCTATCAGTATTATTTTCAGATTACAATCACAGATTATAGAGATGATCTGGAGCCGGGCGTACCGTGTACAGAGGATGTTATGGCTACGATGCTTCTGCTGAGTGAGACGATTGGACAGGAGAGAATTGACTGGCGGTTTGATCCCATTATTCTGACGGACAGATATACGGTGGACTATCATGCGGATATGTTTGAGACTATGTGCCAGTGGCTCAATAAGGCGGCAGAGAGGTGTATTATCAGTTTTGTCGATTCCTACAGAGGGACCCATTATCCAGAGCTTGAACAGGAGGAGATTGAGGCTGTGGCAGAGCGCCTTTCCAGGATTGCATCCAGGTACAGGGTGCCTCTTTATGCCTGCGCAGAGAAAGTAGACCTTGCCCGTTACGGGATCGGCCACAGTTCATGTATTGATAAAGAGAAGATTAAGCGTGTAATCGGATACAAACTGGATCTGAAAAAGGACAGAGGACAGCGTCCGCAGTGCAGATGTGTGGAAAGTATAGACATTGGCATGTATAATACCTGTACGAACGACTGTAAATACTGCTATGCAAATGGCTCATTGGAAAGCGTAAAGAAAAAGTGCAGCCAGCATGATCCGGAATCGCCCATGCTGATTGGAAATCTGCGGGGGGATGAGGAAATTATTGACCGGAAGGTACAGACCAGCACGGATTATCAGATGTCATTATTTGAGATGCCGGGGTTAGGATTGAGGACGGGGCATTTTTTGCCATAGCATGCTGGGAGCTCCACTGGAGCTTCCAGGCGTACTATGGGAAAAATGCCCCGTCCTCAATTGGTTATGCTGTGCACAGCCGCATAAGAAGTATGCGGCTGTGCGTCGGCTGCTTTTGCGATACTCACGGCAGATTTCACCGGCCGTGAGTATAATTATGAGAAGGACTGCTCTGTCCGCTCTATAATCTCATCCTGGAGCGGTTTATCCAGGTTGCGGAAGAAATCGCTGTATCCGGCAACGCGGACAATCAGATCTTTGTAATCCTCCGGGTTATTCTGCGCGTTGATTAATGTCTGTCTGTCAATCACATTGAACTGAACATGGTGTCCGTCCATGGAGAAATAAGAACGGATCAGGCTTGCCATATTGTCAAGTCCTTCTTCTCCGGCAACAACATCCGGTGTAAATTTCTGGTTCAGAAGCGTTCCGGCTGTTGCAAGGTGATCCATCTTTGCACAGGATTTGATAACTGCTGTGGGACCGTTTCTGTCAGCGGATTTCTCCGGGGAGATGCCCTCAGACACTGGTTTGTGGGCTTTTCTTCCATTTGGAGTTGCCAGAATGACGTCTCCAAAATATACGTGGCAGGTCGTTGGCAGCATATCTACGCCATATTTTCCGCTCTTCATATTCGGACGCCCTGTTATCTGGCTTCTGTAAAGCTCGAATACATCCTGCATAATGCTGTCAGCATAGTCATCATCATTTCCATACTTTGGAGTCCGGTCATGTACCATGCGGTAGATGGCGTCATAACCTTCATAATTATGCTCCATTGCCTCAATAAGCTCCTCCATGGTAAAGTTGTGCTTGTCGTATACATTATATTTTACTGCGGAAAGACAGTCTGTAACAGTACCGATTCCAACGCCCTGGATGTAGTTGGTATTGTACCTTGCCCCGCCTGCATTGTAATCCTTCGCGTTGGAGATACAGTCGTTTGTTACGACAGAAAGACACGGAGCCGGCATCTCCTGGGCGTACAGCTGTTCAATTACATTGTTGCCGCGGATCTTGATGTTAATAATGTATTCTAACTGCTTTTTAAATGCATCCCAGAGCTCTTCGTATGTCTGAAAATCCTTTGCGTATCCAAGTTCAAGACCAATCTGCTTTCCCGTATACTGGTCAAATCCATTGAAGAGTGTCAGCTGGAACACCTTCGGGATATTCAGATATCCTGTAAGGATGTATGCCTCGCTGCCCCATGCTCCGGTTTCAACACATCCGGAGGAACCGCCGCGTCTTGCATCCTCGAGCTTCTTGCCCGCATTGATCAGCTCCATGATCTGCGCCTCGGTATTGTAGAAGGCAGGCTGTCCCCAGCCCTTCCTGGACACCTCGCAGGCTCTCTTAAGGAACTTTGCCGGAGTTTTTTTACTGATCGTTACGTTAGAATTGGGCTGTACCAACTTCATCTCATCCATGCAGTCCAGGATCAGATAGCTTACGTTGTTGACGCCGTTGCGGCCATCCGGAGTCACGCCGCCGGTGTTAATATTTGCAAAGTCTGTATAAGTTGCGCTTTCCTTTAAGGTGATGCCAACCTTGACCGGTGCAGGCTGATTGTAGAACTTCACCCACAGGCATTCCAGGAGTTCAAGAGCCTTCTCATCGTCAAGAATGCCGGCTTCCACGTCTCTCTCATAGTAGGGATTCAGATGCTGGTCAAGCCTTCCAGGGCTAAATGCATCCCATGGGTTCAGTTCTGTTGTAACAGCAAGGTGAGTAAACCAGTATAGCTGGATCGCCTGCCAGTAGGTCTTAGGCCTGCGCGCCGGAACAACCTCCAGGTTAGCAGCAATCTGAAGAAGCTCTGCTTTTCTGACTTCATTTTCTTCCTTCTCTGCCATCTCAAGGGCCAGCTTGTGATACCGTTCTCCGAGAATGCATACCGCATCACAGGAGATTGCCATGGCCTTCAGCTCTTCGCATTTATTCACTGCTTCAGGATCATTGATATAATCAAGCTCATCCATGGTCTTCTGAATCTTTTCCTTATAATCCAGGTATCCGGTTGTAAATACCTGCTCACCGCCGCATGTATGGCCCGGGCCTCTCTGTTCCATGAATTCTGTAAACATACCCGCGCTGTAGCACTCATGCCACTCAGGAGTCATCCTTGCAAGAATCTTCTCACGCATGCTTCTTCCTGTCCAGTAGGGAATGATCTCCTCAGCCTGAAGCCTTCTGTCTTCTTCTGTCGTCTTAAAGGATACAAGCTCCCGCTCGCTCATAACGACCATGTCCTCAACGCTGTGGCAGCATAGTTCTGGGAAAGTAGGGGATGCCTGGGGATCCTTCCCCTTTTCGCCTACGATCAGCTCGCCGTCTCCAAGATACAGTGTTTTTTTGGAAAAATATTCCTTAAGAACCATGGCCCTCATAACAGGGATCGAATATTTTCCATCATTCTCTTTGTAAAAATCGGTTTCAATCTTTGCTCTCTCAAGGTCAATATGAACGGGTGTCGTCACACTGAGTTCCCGGAGCTTCTGAATTCTCTCATTCATACCACGCAGTTTCGCCATGTCTTTTACCCTCCTATTTTTGTGTTCTGAAATCCGGCATTCTGAAAGAGCCGGACAAAATGCTCCATCTCTTCCCGATCCGGTGCATGCAGATTAGTTCCTTTATATTCCATACCCAGCTTCGGATATTTACCGCTTCCTGTATCGTGATACGGAAGCAGATTAATCTGAGGCGGATGAATATCGTGTTCCTTCAGAAACGAGATGGTGTCCATCATATTCTGATCGTTTCCGTTTACCTCCTTTATGACAGGAATCCGGATGTAGATTCTCGCACCATCCGCAGCAAGACGGACCAGGTTTTCAAGAATCAGTTTATTATCCGCACCTGTATACCTTTCATGAAGTACAGGATCCATCATCTTCACATCATAGAGGAAAGTGTCTGTATACGGAAGAAGCTTCTGGAACCTCTCGTAAGGGACGTGCCCGCAGGTATCAACCGTGAGCGTTACCCCCTGGCGCTTAAGCTCCTTTGCCGCCTCCAGGATATAATCCAGATCCATCGACATGACTTCTCCGCCGGAAAAAGTTACCCCTCCGCCAGATTCCTCATAGAAGATCTGATCCTTCAAAAGCTCTTTTACGAGTTCCTTCACTGTATATTCATGCCCCGCAATCTCACGGATTCCCGCCGGACAGAAGTTCACACATTTCCCACATAAAGTACAGAGCTCCCTGTCAAGACAGGGGCGCCCATCCCTCATGTCAAGTGCGCCCGCCGGACAGACACCGGCACAGGAGCCGCAGCCCGTACATCGCCCAGGGTCATACTGCATCTCACGCTCAAACCTCTGCGTCTCCGGATTGTGACACCACTCACACTTCAGCGGACATCCCTTAAAAAACACAGATGTGCGGATACCGTCACCGTCATGGACAGAAAACTTCTGTATATTCGTAATATTTCTCATCCTAACATCCCTTCATATCCAGACAAACTATAGTTTAGACTATAGTACGAATATACCATGCGGAAAGCAATTTGTCAATTGGGGACGGGGTATTTTTAAAAATACCCCGTCCCCAATTGAGAACACTTGCAAGTTTCAGAAAAACATATTACAATTAGGGCAGCACAAAGAAAAGAGAACGATCATGGGAGAAATCAGAAAACGTATTACATTCCACGGACGGGTTCAGGGCGTAGGATTCCGTTACACTGCAAAATACCTTGCCCGCTCCCTCAGAGTAACAGGCTGGGTCAAAAACGAATGGGACGGCACAGTCACCGTGGAAGTACAGGGACGGGAAACACAGATCAACGAGCTTCTAAAAGGTCTGAACAGGAATTCATTTATCGACATCGAATGGATCGACACAAAAGAAATCGCCCCAGAAGAAAACGAAAGCTGTTTTTCAGTAAGATAATGTGGTAAAATAAAAAGGGGACAGGTCATTTTCAATCCGGGACGGGGTAAAATTAATTTTACCCCGTCCCCAACAGGAGAGGTAGGTTATGGGCACAGAAAAAAGGGACATTAAGAGCCGGATTGTGTCAGCGGCATGGCAGTTATTCTATGAAAAGGGATATAATGGAACAACAGTGGATGATATTATTGCGTTATCCGGGACATCAAAAGGCTCTTTTTATTATTATTTTAACACAAAGGATGAGCTTCTGAGCACTCTCTCAGTGATTCTTGATGATTACTATGAGGAGCTGGAGCAGACTATGCCCCGGGATATGAACAGCTTTGACAAGCTGCTGCATATAAACTATGCAGCGCATAGTATGATAGAGGAAAAGATTAGTGTGGATCTTCTGGCTTCTCTGTATTCCACACAGCTTGTGACCTCGGGCGATAACAGTCTTCTTGACCAGAACCGCAGATACTATCAGCTGATTACAAGGACAGTAGAAGAAGGCCAGTACCGGGGGCAGATTCGCAAAGATATGCCAGTCAGCGCGATTACACGATATTATGCCATGTGTGAGAGGGCACTGGTTTCGGACTGGTGCATGAACAAAGGGAACTATTCACTTGGGGAATACAGCAGAGAGTGTATGCCCATGATGCTTTTACACTTTAAAGCACAAAGTTAAAAAAGGGACAGGTCATTTTCAATCTGGGACGGGGCATTTTTAAAAATGCCCCGTCCCCCAACCCATAGGAGGTGGCGTATATGACGATTCAAGGTCTGCAGAAGCTTACGCTTCTGGATTATCCGGGAAAGGTGGCGTGTACTGTGTTCACGGCGGGGTGTAATTTCCGTTGTCCGTTTTGTCATAATGCGTCGCTGGTGATTGATACGCACAGGAATGCTGAGATTTCGGAGGAGGAGGTTTTTGCGTTTCTGGATTTGCGTGGGGGGATTCTGGATGGTGTGTGTGTGACTGGCGGGGAGCCGCTGATCCAGCCTGGGATTGAGGAGTTCCTTAGGGGGATTAAGGAGAGAGGGCTGCTTGTGAAGCTGGATACGAATGGAAGTTTTCCGGATAAGCTGATTCGTCTGGTGGAGGAGGGGCTTGTGGATTATGTGGCGATGGATATTAAGAATTCTCAGGAGAGCTATGGGAGAACGATAGGGATCCAGGATTATGATATTACGAAGGTGCACAGGAGTGTGAGTTATCTTCTTAGGGGAAATGTGCCTTATGAGTTCCGTACAACGGTTGTGCTGGAGTTTCACCGGCGTTCGGATTTTGAGTCGCTTGCGAGATGGCTTGGGGGAGCAGAGCGTTATTATCTGCAGCAGTTTGTGGATTCGGGTGATTGTATTCAAAAAGGACTTCATGCATATAATAAAAATATTATGAACCAGGCGCTGGATATCGTGAGGAAGGGCGTGGAAACCGCGCAGTTAAGGGGTTTATAGTAAATATATACAATAACAATATATTGTACGCGCTCCAAATTTGTGCACGATATATTGTTATTTTTTATTGACCAAAGCATAGATTTGGTGCTATCATAGAAAAACAGACGGCAATTACTCAGCCGGTCAGAGCAGGGTACAGCGCTGCGGAAGTAGGAAAGGGGAGCTGTTTATGTACAGAGTAATGAAGCGTGATGGCCAGATTGCAGACTTTGCATTGGCGAAGATATCAGTTGCAATTGAGAAGGCGTTTAAGGCACAGGATAAGAATTATAATCAGGATATTATAGATCTGCTTGCTCTTAAGGTGACGGCGGCATTTGAGCCGAAGGTGAAGGAGTCACTTGTGGGAGTGGAGGATATTCAGGACAGCGTGGAGGAGGTTCTCATCAGGGCCGGCTATGCGGATGTGGCAAAGGGCTATATCTTATACAGAAAGCAGAGGGAGAAGATTCGGAATCTGAATTCTACGATGCTGGATTATAAGGAGATTGTGGACAGTTATGTAAAGGTTACGGACTGGCGTGTGAAGGAGAATTCTACAGTAACCTATTCCGTAGGCGGCCTGATTCTTAGCAATTCCGGGGCGATTACGGCGAACTACTGGCTGTCAGAGATCTATGACGAGGAGATTGGGCGTGCCCATAGAAATGCGGATATTCATATTCACGACCTGTCCATGCTGACCGGGTATTGTGCGGGATGGTCTTTAAAGCAGCTTATTAAGGAAGGGCTTGGTGGGATTGTAGGCAAGATCTCATCCTCTCCTGCGAAGCATCTGAGTGTGCTGTGCAATCAGATGGTGAATTTTCTTGGGATTATGCAGAATGAGTGGGCGGGCGCACAGGCGTTTTCTTCCTTTGACACATACCTTGCACCCTTTGCGAAGGCAGATCATCTGACCTATCCGGAGGTAAAGAAGTGTATTGAGTCCTTTATATATGGTGTGAATACGCCGTCCAGATGGGGGACACAGGCTCCGTTTTCCAATATTACACTTGACTGGACGGTACCGGATGACCTGGCGGATCTTCCGGCGATTGTAGGCGGGAAGGAGATGGATTTTACTTACGCAGACTGTAAAAAAGAGATGGACATGATCAATAAGGCATTTATTGAGATCATGATCGAGGGGGATGCCCATGGGCGCGGTTTCCAGTATCCGATTCCCACCTATTCCATTACAAGTGATTTTGACTGGTCTGACACGGAAAATAACCGTCTCTTGTTTGAAATGACGGCAAAATATGGGACACCCTATTTTTCAAATTATATTAACAGTGATATGGAGCCAAGCGATGTGCGCAGTATGTGCTGCCGCCTGCGGCTTGATCTGAGAGAGCTTCGTAAGAAATCCGGCGGCTTCTTCGGAAGCGGTGAGAGTACAGGGTCTGTGGGCGTTGTTACGATTAATATGCCGCGGATTGCGTACCTGTCTAAGGATGAGGGAGAGTTTTTCGCACGGCTAGATAAGCTGATGGATCTTTCCGCACGTTCTCTCCATGTGAAACGGATGGTGATTACTAAGCTTCTGGAGGAAGGGCTGTATCCTTATACAAAGCGTTATCTTGGAACCTTTGAGAACCATTTCTCCACCATCGGGCTTCTCGGCATGAATGAGGCAGGGCTGAATGCGAAATGGATTGGAAAGGATATGACCCATAAGGAGACACAGGAATTTTCAAAGAAGGTGCTAAACCATATGAGAGAGCGCCTGTCCTCTTACCAGGAAGAGTACGGTGATCTGTATAATCTGGAGGCGACTCCGGCAGAATCCACGACTTACCGGTTCGCGAAGCATGATAAGGAGCAGTACCCGGATATTATTACTGCAGCGGAATGCAACGGCACGCCGTACTATACGAACAGCTCCCATCTGCCGGTAGGGTATACGGAGGATATCTTTGCGGCACTGGATATTCAGGATGAGCTGCAGACTTTGTATACATCTGGAACGGTCTTCCATGCATTTTTAGGTGAGAAGCTCCCGAGCTGGCAGTCTGCCGCAATGCTGGTAAGAAAGATTGCGGAAAATTATAAGCTTCCGTATTACACTATGTCTCCAACCTATTCAATCTGCAGGAATCACGGATATATTACCGGGGAGCATTATACTTGTCCGGAGTGTGGGGAGAAGACAGAGGTTTACAGCAGGATTACAGGATACTATCGTCCGGTGCAGAACTGGAATGATGGCAAGGCTCAGGAGTTCAAGGACCGGAAGGTGTACGATATCTTTCACTCGAATCTTAGTACAGGGAAATCTGATGCAGAGAAGGAGCCGGCAGATCTGCAGGCCAGTGGGCGTGACAGGGAACGGATGGAGAGGAGAGCCTTTGAGGGCAGAAAGAGGGAATTTGGCAAGAAGGGAAGAAGGCTTTTGTTCACCACAAAGCGGTGCCCCAACTGTGCGGTAGCGAAGAATGCGCTGAATGATGCGCACATGGATTATGAAGTGATTGATGCAGAGGAGCAGAAGGATCTGGCAAAGAAATATAAGATTATGCAGGCCCCGACACTTGTAGTTATTAATGACAGTGGAGTGAGAAAATTTGCGAATGCATCAAGCATAAGGAAATTTACAGAGATGTGAAGAAGTTTCATTTAGGGTAATTACTCAGCAGGTCTGTGCATTTACTGCACAGACCGTAAGAAAGTGATTCAGGAGTGCAAAAATCCCATTGCCGAAGGCAATTTCAAATGGATTTTGCATGTAACTGTGAAGGTACTGAGCAGTTACCATTTAGGATTGTGGGAGTGCGTTGGCACGGAACAATCCGTGTATCACAAGAGTTAAAAGGTCAGGAATCATGCTTGCATGAATAAGCATGACTCCCTGACGTGTAAAACACCGGGAAAGCTTCAGTTTTCGTAGAAAAATGAGCAGCTTCCCGGTGTTTTGGGATTGTGAGAGAGCCAGAGTGTGTGCACCAAATTCAAGTTACATAGCCAGAGGTACCTGGCAAGTTCTGGGAGATTACCTGAGGCGGTCATAGAACTGGCCATAGAAGTCCTGCTCCGGGTCATAGGGCTGCTGATAAAAGGTTTTCAGCACATGCATGCTGAGTGGCTTTACCAGTTCTTCGCCCCCTGGGGCTGTGACACGCTCTGTTAATCCTTTCAGATAAAAATGCCAGTCAGAGATATATTTTTCATATCGTTTAAGATCAGGGGTATCCATCCATTTCCTGATCTTTATCTTTGTCTTGCCTGGCTTCGGGCATTCATGAACCTGGAGAAAATATTGAAAGGAATCCTCCTGGTAGAAACGTCCCAGAGGAAACAGCCTGCAGATTCCCGGGCGCAGGGAGTGGATGCTGCAGCGTCCTTCTGAGTTTAGAAAGAAGCAGGCTTCTTCCTTCCCGTTCATCCTGAGATTCGGAAGGATGATTCCGTCCACGATATTGAGCTCTATAGAGTGTCCCATCAGCTCGTCGAAGGTCTGCTCTAATCCGGTACACAGGCGGTGCAGATCCAGGGGATCCAGTATGATGGAGCTGCCCATTCCCCGGCAGCAGGAGGAGCAGCCCGTACAGCCGCCGCAGTCTGTCTTTACCATATCATTGCTGTTATAGAGCTTTCCGTCGGAAATCTCATTTAGATCAACTTCTCTTAACATAGGCTATCTCCCTTTTAGCGCATTGTCCATTCCGGATTCCAGATGAAGCGTTCTTAAGATGTCATAGGATTTTTCGAAGTTCCCCTCCCGCATATAACGTACCATATTGCGGAGATTCGCATTAGTCTGGGGAATATGCATGCCGTTTTTTACAGAATACTGCCCGATGCGGATGAACTCAGACAAATTGTTTTTATAGATCCGGTTGATCCGGTCATTATCGAAAATACTGATGATCTCCAGATGCATGGCGGCATCGGCAACCTCCCATTCGTAGAGGTCTGAACTTACGGCACACATGCGGACAATTTTCTCTTCAATGCGATAGGAATATTCTTCATTTCTTCCGGAGGAAAAGATCAGGCGGAAAGCGGCCTCTTCTATAAGCTCCCGGAGTTGATAAATCTCTATAATGTCCTTCTGCGTGATCTCCTTAACGGTTATGGATTTGTAATAATCCGATACAAGAAGCCCTTCTGTCTGGAGCTTCTGGATGGCGGAGCGGACAGGGCTGCGGCTCATCTGAAGTTCTTTCGTCAGCAGGGCTTCTGTAAGAGGCATACCAGGCGGATAGGTCAGATCCAGAATATTCTGTTTTATTTTTTTATATGCCTGACGGGCAAGGGATGCTGTCTTTTCAGCCATGGTATACCTCCTTGTTATATTGAACATCGCGTTAGTACAGCGGCATGCTTCCGTATGCGGCTGTGCGCATCATGTTATGCTGCGCGGCAGATTCATCCGGCGCGCAGTATAATAATCAGCCGTGGCCGGCTCGCGTACAGAACGGATGTCTATAAGGAACGCGAGGTCTCCTCGCACACCTTCATTGCTTCAAAAATGGCGCTCCTGAAGCCGAGCTCTTCAAGAGTACGTACAGCTTCGATGGTGGTTCCTGCCGGTGAGCATACCATATCCTTTAACTCACCCGGATGCTTTCCGGTATCCAGTACCATCTTGGCGCTTCCTAATACTGCCTGGGCAGCAAACCGGTATGCCTGCGGCCTCGGCATGCCCCCTGATACAGCGGCGTCAGCCATCTCCTCAATAAGCATGAATACGTATGCCGGGGAGCTTCCGCTTACGGATACGACCACATCCATCAGATTCTCAGGGATAAGCTCTACGCGTCCGAAGCTTTCGAGAAGTGTGCGGACATAGGCAAGCTCTTCCTCTGTCAGATGCTCATTGGGGCAGGCAGCCGTCATGCCGGCGCTGACCAGTGCAGGAGTATTGGGCATGGTGCGCACAATCTTAACAGGTTTGCCAAACTGCTCCCCAAGCCATCCGAGTGTCTTGCCCGGCGCAATGGTGATGATGATCTGGCTGTCTCTTATATCATCTTTAATTTCCTTAATTACATCAGCATAGAATTGAGGCTTTACGGATAGAACAATGACGTCGGCTTTTTCAACAACTTCCTTGTTACTGTCCGTAACCTGGATGCCGAACTGCTCTTTTACATGCTCCCGTCCCGGGGCAAATAAATCAGCGCCGATGATTTCTTCGGCCGGGATGAGCTGCTTGTTTATGATGCCTCCCATAATTGCAGATGCCATGTTGCCGGTTCCGATAAATCCTAATTTCATTTTTCTGTACCTTCCTTATTTAATTTTTTTGAATTGTATACGAAATTAAAATTTGTATACAATCTCCCTATGCCATGAATATAACATGTCTGGGAAGGAAAGTCAACATGTATTTTGGGGACGGGGATGCGTTACTTTTTCTCTCTGTTTCCATTCTTGATTATATCAACTATCAAATATATAACCACTGGTACTAAGATTATAAGCGGAAGGACTGTTCCTATTGGCTTGGGTAAAATCAATGCCAATATTGTTGCAACCGCGATCAAAATTAGGATGGTGTCTTTGTTCATTTTCATCACCTCCTTTTAATAAAGTGCAAATTGGAAAAGCTTTCATTTCGCCCACCTTTCATATCAAACTGAAATATTAGCGGTTATATTTTGTTATGTTACGAACTCTGATAAGGGCAAAAATAAGGGAAACAAAATCACAAAACAAATTATAACACAATACGCATTGGATATGTAGAACTGATTGAAATGTTTTCAAAAAATTTAATGAAAAGAGGATAAGTAAAAATTTTTTTCGGGGACGGGGCATTTTAATAAAAGATGTTGAAATTCTAGATAAATGATGGTATTATGAAGAAAAATATTACTGAATTGGTAATTTTTTTTGAAAGGAGGATGCGGTTATAGAAATTCGATATCATGATAATGCAGTAAAGAAGCTATGTACAGATTTGAAAAAGGCTAAGAAGGCTTTGCCGGCAAAAATTGCAGAGAAGCTTCATGCGGTGGTAAACTTGATTGAAAGTTCAGCAAATCTGCAGGATATAGCAGAAATGCAGATTTATCATCTGCATCCCCTGCAAGGTAAAAGAGATGGTCAATATGCTCTTGATATTGCAGGGCGCAGGGCAGGATATCGCTTGATTATTATTCCCCTGGATGCTGATGGAAATGAATGTAAAGAAAGAGATGTGAATATAGTCTATAAGTCCACGGAAATAATTATAGCATGGGAGGTGTCTAATCACTATGAATAAGATCGAATATGAAGAATTGATTGCATTTCATCCTGGTTACTATGTAAAGGATTACATTGAGGATCAGGGTATTACTCAGGAAGAGTTAGCTAAACGCCTTCAGACTACTCCGAAATATATAAGTGATTTGGTAAATGGCAGAATAAGCCTTACTAATGAAATGGTTTTGAAACTATCCATTGTTTTTGGAACTTCTACTACAATGTGGCTCAACTTAGATCAGAAATATATTGAAAAAAAACTTGAGATAGAGAGAAGAATCCAGCTGGATAAAGAATGCGGGCTTGTACGTAAAATAGAGTATAAGTTCTGGGTTGATTTAAGATTAGTTAAGGCTACTCGTGTGGCAGCAGAAAAAGTGATGGAGCTGCAACGCTATTTTAAGGTTTCATCTTTGAGTGTTTTAAGCCAAAGGGATTTTCTGGTTCAGTACAGAACAAGTGTATCGGAGGTTACTGATCTTAATGTAATAAATGCAAATGCATGGGTTCAGACTGCAATCAATATTGGAACGGGAATGGATGTCGAACCATATAATAAGAAAAAATTATCTGCGGCTATTCCCGAGATAAGAAGTATGACAGTACAAGATCCAAAGAAGTTTTATCCCAGATTGAAAGAACTTCTGGCAAGCTGTGGCGTGGCTTTGGTTCTTCTCCCTAATCTTAAGAACTGTGGTGTTAATGGCGCTGTTAAATGGCTTGGTAAGGAGAAAGTCGTTTTAGCGTTGAATGATAGAAGAAAATATGCAGATACTTTTTGGTTTGCGCTATTCCACGAGATAGGCCATGTATTACAGCAGAGAATAAAGGTTCTTCTTGTAAGCGAAAAGAATAAGGCCGGATTAGAAACCGATGATCTAATTCAGAAATTAGAGGCTGAAGCAGATTTATTTTCACAGGATACACTTATTCCAGAAGATGAATACTCTAAATTTATAGAGGATAATCAGAGAGGATTTACTGCAGATTCTATCAGGACATTTGCAAAGAAAATCAATATTCTTCCTGGTATCATTGTAGGAAGATTACAGCAGGATAAACACCTGGCATATCAAACTAATTTAAACAGCTTGAAAATAAAATACGAATTGGGGACAGGGCATTTTTCGCCATAGCGTACCTCACAAGCTCCGGTGGAGCTTGTGAGGTGAAAAATGCCCCGTCCCCAATCTGCCTGCTTTTAGCCCTCTAGCGCCAGCCCGATCAGCCGGTCTGTATGATCGGCCATGAACAGAGGAATGTTCAGCATATCATCATCTAATTTTAAGTTATCTAAAGAGAGTCTCACACGAAGCCGGACCTGGTCAGGGAACAATTCCTTGAACTTTTTAAGGCTTCTGCTGGTGATATTGGCTTCGGACTTGACCTCCACAGGGAAAATGTCATTCTCCCGCTGAATCAGGAAGTCCACTTCATAGGGTGGATTACTCTGACTCCAATACCGGGGGACTGCTTCAAACTGCGTGATTAAGGTCTGAAGTACAAAGTTTTCAGTTAATGCACCTTTAAATTCAGTAAATAAGCGGCTGCCTTCCCCAAAGGCTGTAGGAGCTAGCAATGCCAGGCGGCGGAGCAGACCCACATCCACCAGATAAATCTTAAATGCTGACAGGTCATCATAGGCAGCCATTGGCAGGCTGGGAGCGGTGCTGCGATAGATCTTATGCACTAGCCGGGCATCCACCAGCCACTGCAGGGCATCCTCGTATTCCCGGGCTCTTGCGCCCTCTTTGACCGCTTTGTAGATAAACTTCTTATTTTCTTTTGCCAGCTGGGATGGTATGGACTTCCAAATCATTGAAATCTTTGGAAATTCACTAATATTTGGGTGTTTGGCAAAGTCTCGTTCATATGCGCCGGTAATCCCGGACAGGGCTTCCTGCATAGCAGAAACATCCCGTGCTTCGGTCCACATTAGCACCGGTTCGGGCATGCCGCCGGTGACATAGTACATTTTTAATTTCTCGCAGAGAGGATTAAAAAAGGCATCGGGAATTGGCTCAATGGTATCCACACTTTCCAAATATGTGGCAAGGTTTTCGTCGCCATTGGCAAGCAGGAACTCTGTGAAAGTCATTGGGTCAATCTGCATGAAGTTGGTCTTGCCCACAGGGAAAGAGGAGGGCTTTGACAGGGCGATCCCCAGCAGAGAACCGGCACAGGCAATGTGATACTGCGGAGCGTTCTCGCAGAAATACTTCATGGAGTTGATGACTTTGGGACAATCCTGCACCTCGTCAAAAATGATGAGGGTCTTTTCCGGCACGATCTTCTGACCGCTTGCCAGCATCAGATTCTGCAAAATACGATCCACATCCTTATTGGTTTCAAAGAACTGTTTATATTCTTCGTTTTCGTCAAAGTTAAAATACGCAGTATTTTCATAATAGCGTTTGCCGAACTCTTTCAGAACCCAGGTCTTGCCCACCTGGCGCACACCCTTCAAGATCAGTGGTTTGCGGTAGGGAGAATTCTTCCAGTCCAGTAGTTTTTTCAAAATAAATCGTTCCATAAATACATCCCTCACACTTTTATAGATGTTTGCGTGTATCAAAATCACACTTTTATTATAACCATGACACATAAAAATTACAACCAATTTGTCATCAAATAGATGTTACTTGATTTATATCCGTATTTGTGGGTATAATAATATCAAATCAGGATTTAGTAAATCAAGATTAGATATTTGAGAGGGCAGTAGTATGTTTATAGGAAGAGAAACGGAATTAAAATTCCTTCAAGATAAATACAATGAAAAGAGAGGCCAGTTAATTGTCCTGTATGGAAGAAGGCGTGTAGGAAAAACGGAAACGCTCAGAGAATTCTGCAGGCACAAGCCGCACGTCTTCTTTTCCTGCACACAGAGCACAGACAGAGTGCAGCTTGCAAAGTTTTCAAAACAAATTTTGCGGGAGGATATTCCCGCGAGACAATATGTCTCCGAATTTGCAGATTGGGAAAAAGCCTTCCGTGCAATCCTGGATCTGCCATACGGAGATGAAAAGAAATTGATTGTGATTGATGAGTTTCCTTATATGTGTAGAGGGAATAAAAGTATCCCCTCTATTCTTCAAAACCTTTGGGATGCCGAATTCAAAGACAGCAATGTAATGATTATTCTGTGCGGCAGCGCAATGAGCTTTATCGAAAAGGACCTGCTTGCTGAAAAGAATCCGTTATATGGCAGAGCAACTGGGATTTACAAGATGAATAAGATGGGGTTTTACGATGCTTCCCGTTTTTTTCCAGACTATTCGGAGAAAGACAAGGTGCTTGCTTATGCTGTGCTTGGCGGTATCCCCCATTATCTCAATCAGTTCAGCCCGGAGCTTTCCGTTGCAGAAAACATAAAGCGGAATATTTTGACCAAGGGCTCAGTGCTGTACAGTGAAGTTGAGTTCCTGCTTCATCAGGAACTTAGGGAGACTCCTGTCTATAACTCCATTATTGAGGCAGTGGCGCTCGGTAATACAAAACTGCATGATATCAGTCAGAAATCACTTGTGGACGACACATCGAAAACAAGCGTCTATTTGAAAAACCTGATAGAACTTGGCATTATAGAGCGTGAGTTTTCCGTTGAGGCCGGGACGAAGGAAAGGGCGAATACAAACCGGGGAATATACCGGCTGACTGACCATTTCTTCCGTTTCTGGTACGCTTTCGGCTTTGCAAATCTTTCACAGCTTGAGGATGGAGATGTGGAGGGCGTTTATGAATATCTCGTTGCGCCTGCTTTACACGAATTTGCCTCATTAGTATTCGAGGATATCTGCAGAGAGTTTGTGCGTGAACTGCAAAAGAAAAATGCCCTGCCATTCCGTTATATCAAGATGGGACGCTTCATGGGAAAAACAACCGTGCGTGATAAAAATGCAGAAAACGGACTGAGGATCGCGGAAACGGAAATAGATCTGCTTGGTATTGGCAGAGATGCAAAAGAGTACCTGGTGGGTGAATGCAAATTCAAGAATAGTCCGTTGTATTATTCCGAATATCTTGATGCCGCAGCAAAACTGACTCCGCAGAAAGAAAAGGCAAAGTTCTATTACGCCCTGTTTTCCGGATCCGGTTTTGATGATAAAATTACAGCGGAAGCCGCAGATTCAGAAGAACTCTGCCTTTTTGATCTTGAAACAATTGTAAACTTCGAAAAGTAGTGACCATTGACAGCCCTGTAGCATCATGATAAAGTAAAGCTAAAAAGGTGGGGCTTATGAGAGTAGAGGAAATAATCCTGGAAGTGACAGAGCTCTGCAGGAAGCATTCTGCAAAGCAGGTGATTTTATTTGGTTCAAGGGCAAAGGGGACGGCGAGGGAGCGAAGTGATATTGACATTGCGGTATCTGGTGCGGAGGATTTTGACGGCCTTGTGGAGGAGATCGAAGAGCTGCCCACATTATATACCGTGGATGTGGTGGATCTGGATACATGTGGAAATACGCTGCTGAAGGAGGATATTGCACAATATGGACGGAAAATTTATGAGAAGATATGAATCCTTTCAAAAGTCACTGGATGCCTTAAGCGAGGCGAAGGAGCGGGATATCTCGCCCAGAGAGGTTCTTAGGAAGTCTTATCAGGCAGAGATCATATGCGGTGAGGTGTGGATGGAGATGCTGAAGGTGAGGAACAGCCTGGCACATGATTATGACGGGGAGATTATAAAACAGCATTGTAGAAGGATTGTGGATGTATATATTGATAAATTTTATCTGCTGCGGGATAAAGTTGAGCTATTACTTCAAGATTAATGCAAAGCTGTACTAGTACAGCCTTGCGTAATTACCAGTGAATTCTGCACTCGCTATCTGTGCCAGATGCACGTCTCCAATCCTAGACGTAGCCCGCTACGCCGTCGGATTGTAGCCGCACATCTGACGCAGAGATCAAGCGCATTATTCACTGTTAATTATGCAATGCTGTACTAGTCTGTGGTATTCAGGGAGAGGATTATGATTACGATTACAAGTACGGCAAACGGGAGGGTGAGGCATCTCGTAAGCCTTCAGAAGAAGAAAAAAGAAAGAGAAGAAGAGAATGTATTTCTTGCGGAGGGAATCCGCATGTTCCGGGAGGTTCCGGGGGAGAGGCTGAAAGAAGTATGGATGTCAGAGACATTTTACCGGAAGGAGAGAGCACTGGCGGAGCGGGTTCTTGAAGGGAGCCGCGCAGGCCGGGTGCTTCTGTCCGATCATGTGTATGAGCATGTGTCAGATACGAAGACGCCCCAGGGGGTTCTGTGTGTTGTAGAACGTAAAGAGCATGACCTTGCCGGGATGCTGGGGGGCGGGGCTCCGTTTCTTCTGGTGCTGGATAATCTGCAGGATCCGGGAAATGTGGGAACCATGCTCCGCACGGCAGAAGGCGCCGGGGTGACAGGAGTGATCTTAAGCCGGGACTGCGCGGATATCTACAATCCGAAGACAATCCGCTCAACGATGGGCTCCATTTACCGGATGCCGTTCTGTTATGTGAAGGAGCTTCCGGCAGCAGTTGACCAGATGCGCAGGGCCGGGGTCCATACCTATGCGGCGCATCTTGACGGGAAGAGAGATTACGATCAGGAGGATTACAGGAAGCCCTGTGCATTTTTAATTGGAAATGAAGGAAGCGGGCTCAGGGAGGAGACGCTTAAGCGGGCAGAAACCTATATCCGCATTCCCATGAAGGGCCAGGTGGAGTCACTGAACGCAGCGGCGGCGGCATCGGTCCTTATGTTCGAAGCGGCAAGGCAGAGGAGGCAGTGAGGGCTATGAAGCCAGTGATTGATTTATCAAAGGAATATGGTCTTGTATTTGACGGCGGCGGCGCCCGTGGCGCATATCAGATTGGTGCATGGAAGGCGCTAAAAGAAGCCGGTGTGAAGATAAATGCAGTGGCAGGAACATCGGTAGGTGCGCTGAACGGTGCGCTGGTCTGTATGGGAGACGTGGACCTGGCGGAGGATATCTGGCGGAAGATGACATTTTCCACAGTGATGGATGTGGATGATGAATGGATGGAGCGCCTGTTCCGCGGCGAGACCGGCATTAAGGAATTCCTGGGCGAGGGATGGAAGAAGGTGAAGGATGGCGGGATTGACATTACGCCCCTGCGGAAACTGATTCATGAGACCATTGACGAGGAGAGGATCCGGAAGTGCGGGACTGAATTCATGCTGCTGACATTTTCCGTGTCAGATTTTAAGGAGCTTGATCTGAGCGTGGAGGATATACCGGAAGGGCTTCTGGAGGATTTCCTGCTTGCGAGTGCGTACCTGATCGGGTTTAAAAATGAACGGCTTCACGGGAAGAAGTATATCGACGGCGGCGTTATTAACAATGTGCCCCTGAATTCCCTGGTGAAACGGGGCTATGAAAACATCATCGAGGTCAGGATCTACGGACCTGGAAGAGAACCCCGGGTGAAGCTTCCCGAGGGGAGTGCGGCCTACGAGGTGTCGCCCCGGGTAAAGCTTGGAAGCATTATAGAATTTTCCGGAAAACGCAGCAGGCAGAACCTGACCATAGGCTACTATGATGCCAAGAGGATGATCTACGGGCTGGAGGGATTCATTTATTATGTGGAAATGCTCCATGATGACGCGTACTTTACGGAGTTTCTCGGCAGTATGCGGGAACGGGAGCGGGCAGAGACGGCCCTGACGCTTAAGCTGCCTTTCGGCTTCTCAGACAAGGAGCTTTTTATGGGAATGCTGGAGGCATCGGCAAAAATATTTCAGATTCCGAAATATCAGATATACACAGATGACCAATTATATGATATTGTATATGAGAAATATGTAAATACAGGAGACAGGCTGAATTTACCGAGGTTTGTCCATATACTGGCAGGATTAAGGGAGGAACAGAACATGAACTTAAAGGGAAGAAGCTTTATTACACTGAAGGATTACACGCCGGAGGAGATCTTATATCTGCTTGACCTGGCTGCAGATTTAAAGGAAAAAAAGAAACAGGGCATCACCGGAGAGAGCCTGAAAGGGAAAAATATTGCACTGCTTTTCGAAAAACCGTCAACAAGAACCCGTTGTGCATTTACCGTAGGAGCATCTGACGAAGGAGGAATCCCCACATATCTATCCGGAAATGAGATTCAGCTTGGACATAAAGAAAGCATTGAAGACACAGCCAGGGTGCTTGGAAGGATGTTCGACGGAATCGAATTCCGCGGATTTAAACAGGAGCATGTGGAGGCGCTGGCAAAATACAGCGGAGTCCCGGTGTGGAACGGACTGACGGACGAATACCACCCGACACAGATCCTGGCAGACCTTCTGACCATGCGCGAACATTTCGGCTATCTGAAAGGACTGAAATTCGTCTACCTTGGCGATGGCCGCAACAATATGGCAAACAGCCTCATGATCGGCTGCTCCAAGATGGGAGTGGATTTCGTGATCATCGCGCCGGAGTGCCTGTGGCCTACAGAGGAACTCACCGGACTGTGCAGGGGCTATGCGGAAGAATCCGGCTCATCCATCACCGTGACAGACGACGTGAATGCCGTAGAAGGCGCGGACGTGCTGTACACGGATGTGTGGGCCTCCATGGGCGAGGAAGAAAAGGCGGCAGAACGTATCCGCCTCCTTACGCCATACCAGGTCAATGCTGCACTCATGGAGAAGACCGGGAAGGAAGGAACCATCTTCATGCACTGTCTGCCGGCAGTGAAGGGGAAAGAAGTGACCGAGGAAGTCTTCGAGAGCGATGCCAGCGTCGTGTTCGACGAGGCGGAAAACCGCCTGCATACGATTAAGGCAGTCATGGTAGCAACATTGGGGACAGGTCAATTTTAATTGGGGACGGGGTAAAATTAATTTTACCCCGTCCCCAATAGCGGAGCAGGACATGAAGACAGCGATTTTACGTTTATTAAAGGAAGAAGACTGCTATATATCCGGGCAGCAGCTTTGTGACAAGTTCCATGTGTCACGGACAGCTGTCTGGAAGGCGGTCGAGCAGCTGAAGAAAGAGGGCTATATGATTGAGGCGGTGCGGAATAAGGGCTACCGCCTTGTGGGCAGTCCCGACGTGATGTCGAAGGCTGAGATTGAGAGTATGGTGAAGACGAAATGGGCGGGACGCAGTGTCATTTATTATGATGAAACGGATTCCACGAATATCCAGGCAAAGCTTGCCGGGGAAAATGGGAGTGAACACGGAACCCTTGTGGTCGCTGACAGGCAGGTGGCTGGGAAGGGCCGTCGGGGCCGGTCGTGGGAATCACCGAAAGGCGTGTGCGTTTATATGACGCTTCTTCTGCGTCCCTCTATTGAACCCGTTAAGGCACCTATGCTTACACTTGTGATGGCGCTGAGCGTGGCAGAAGCAGTGCGGGAACTGACCGGGCTTAAGGCCGGTATCAAGTGGCCCAATGACATTGTGCTGAATAAAAAGAAGATATGCGGCATTCTCACAGAGATGAGCGCAGAGATAGATTATATTAATTATGTAGTAACAGGCGTGGGAATCAATACGAACCAGGAGACATTTTCAGAGGAAATAACAGAGAGGGCAACCTCTCTCCTGATCGAGGGCGGCTGTCATATCAGCCGTTCGGAACTGGTCGCAGCGGTGATGGAGCGGTATGAAGAGAACTACGAACGCTTTATGGAGACAGAAGACTTGTCAGGACTTCAGGAGAAATATAACGGAATGCTGGTAAACTGCGGCAGGGAGGTGCGCGTGCTGGAACCGAAGGGGGAATACAGCGCATTCGCGTCAGGCATCAATGAGATGGGCGAACTGGTCGTGACCACGCCGGAAGGAGAAGAGAAGCATATCTTCGCAGGCGAGGTGTCTGTCAGGGGAATTTATGGATATGTGTAAAAGGGGACAGGTCATTTTCAATTGGGGACGGGGTATTTTTAAAAATACCCCGTCCCCAAAGGAGGAGTAATGTACGAGGACAGGATTGTATTATGTGGTGCGAATTCTTATGAGGAGAAATACTACCTGAATCCGGATTTTGAGAGTCTCCCGGATTCTATCAAGGATGAGCTGAAGATCATGTGTGTATTATATGTGAGTGACGTTGGCGGCATCCTGACGCTGGTATACGAGGAGGATGGGGAGTTGTGTTTCGAGGTTACTTCCCAGGAGTTTGATCCCATGTTTGATGACATTGGGAGCCGGCTGAAGATCAAGCAGCTCCAGCGTGAGAAACAGGATCTTCTGCAGGCGCTGCAGCTTTATTATAAGGTATTCTTTTTAGGCGGGGAGGTGGAGTAGAAACCATGCTTTTAGTTATAGATATAGGAAATACAAATATTACACTTGGTGTGTTCCGCGGCGAGGAGCTTCTTGGAACTTTCCGGATGATGACTAAGCTTCCGCGGACATCGGATGAATACGGGGTTATGATAAGAGAGCTTGTGGAGCGCCAGGGCATTCTGAGCACAGACATCAGTGCCGCTATTGTGGCATCTGTTGTGCCGGATGTGATGCACTCCTTTGGAAGCGCGATGATAAAATATTTTGGAATCCGTCCGGTTGTCGTATCGGCGGGCATCAAGACCGGAATCCGTATTGTGACGGAAAACCCAAAACAGGTGGGCGCTGACCGGATTGTGGATGCAGTGGCGGCATACACGCTTCATGGCGGGCCGGTCATTGTAATTGATTACGGCACGGCGACAACTTATGATGTGGTGGGACCGGACGGAACTTTTGAGGCAGCGGTAATTGCCCCGGGAATCCGTACCTCTGCCAAGGCTATGTGGGGGGAAGCAGCGATGCTTCCGGCGGTTGAGCTTAAGAAGCCGGATTCCGTACTCGGACGCGAGACCATTGCTTCCATGCAGGCTGGAATCGTGTTTGGCCAGATCGGGCAGACGGAATACATCGTGGAGCGGATCCGCCGGGAATCCGGCTACACGGATGCAAAGGTCGTGGCCAGCGGAGGTCTTGGAAAGATTATTGCGGGGGAGACGGATGTAATTGATGTCTATGATCCCCAGCTCACGCTAAAAGGCCTTCGGATTATTTATGAGCGGAACAGAAGGCGTTAAGAAGGTGCGAGGGATGAAGATTGGAAATGTTACGCTTCACAATCCGTATATTCTTGCACCCATGGCAGGTGTAACAGACCTGCCATTTCGTCTGCTCTGCAGGGAGCAGGGGGCTGGTCTTCTGTGCATGGAAATGATCAGCGCCAAGGCACTGCAGTATAAAAATAAGAACACAAAGGCGCTTCTCGCCATTCACCCGGAAGAGTACCCGGTATCCCTCCAGCTCTTTGGTTCAGATCCGGGTATCATCAGTGAGCAGGCAAAGCGTATCGAAGAGCTTCCATTTCAGATACTGGATATCAACATGGGCTGCCCGGTTCCAAAGGTTGTCAGAAACGGCGAAGGCTCCGCGCTTATGCAAAACCCGAAGTTAGTGTACGAGATTATCAGCCAGACAGTAAAGGCAGTGAATAAGCCGGTTACTGCCAAGATACGGAAGGGCTTTCACGATGGCAGTATAAATGCAGTGGAGATTGCAAAGGTGATTGAAGCAGCAGGCGGAGCCGCAGTGGCAGTGCACGGGCGCACAAGAGAGCAGTATTATTCTGGCGCCGCTGACTGGGAGATCATCCGGCAGGTAAAGGATGCCGTATCTATTCCCGTTATTGGGAACGGCGATGTGGATTCCTGTGAAAAGGCGGCTGCCATGCAGCGGGAAACGGGCTGTGACGGCGTCATGATCGGGCGTGGAGCCCAGGGAAATCCATGGATATTTTCCCGCCTTCTGGAATATAATAGGACAGGCGTGATTCCTCCAGAGCCTGACCAGGAGGAGGTGCGTGCCATGATGCTGCGGCATGCCAGGCTGCAGCTTGAATTCAAGGGCGATTATATCGGAATCCGTGAAATGCGCAAGCATGTGGCGTGGTATACGAAGGGGATGAAGGGAGCGGCGAGGCTCCGCGCCCGGATCAACCAGGTGGAATCCTACGAGGAGCTTGCAGAACTGCTGAATTCCCTGTAAAAAATATTGACAACGCAGAGCGGTTTAGGTATAATGATTGAATTGTGAAAGTCTCACCATTCTGAGATGGATATTTTCAAGAAAGGAAATAGAAAGCTTATGGAATCAAAGAAAAGATTACTTACTTATGCCGGTTTGAAAGCACTTGAAGAAGAACTGGAGAATTTAAAAGTAGTAAAGCGCAAGGAGGTTGCGGCAAAGATTAAGGAAGCGAGAGAGCAGGGAGACTTGTCTGAGAACGCAGAGTATGATGCAGCCAAGGATGAACAGAGGGACATTGAGGCGCGGATCGAGGAGCTTGAGGGAATCCTCAAAAACGCGGAGGTTGTGGTTGAAGACGAGGTTGATCTTGATAAGATAAATGTAGGCTGTACAGTAAAGGTATTTGACATTACATTCGATGAGGAAATGGAATTCAGGATTGTAGGCTCCACAGAGGCGAACAGCCTTGAGGGCAGGATCTCCAATGAATCACCGGTAGGCCAGGCGCTGATTGGCAAGATGGTCAATGACGTGGTGGACGTGGAGACCCAGGCGGGAATGATGCAGTACAAGGTACTTGACATCAGCCGCTCTATGTAGTCTGCATAGATAGTTTCTTTGTAAAGGAGAGAAGAAAAAGTGGGTGAGCTTAAGAAGAACGTACAGGAACCGGATATTAACCAGCTGAGAAAGGTGCGCCGTGAGAAGCTTGTGGATCTGCAGGAAAATGGCAAGAATCCTTTTGAGATTACGCGATATGATGTTACCTGCCATGCGGCAGATATTAAGGATCATTACGATGAGATGGAAGGAAAGCAGGTTTCCCTGGCCGGACGCGTCATGCAGAAGCGTGTGATGGGGAAAGCTTCTTTCTGCAACATTCTGGACCAGAGCGGAAATATCCAGTCCTATGTAGCAAGAGACAGCATCGGAGAGGATGCCTATAAGGATTTTAAGAAACTGGATATTGGAGATATTGTAGGCCTTGAAGGCGAAGTATTCAAGACGAAGACGGGAGAGATCTCTGTCCATGCATCTTCGGTGAAGCTGTTGTCCAAGAGTCTTCAGATCCTGCCGGAGAAGTTCCACGGCCTGACAAATACAGATATCCGCTACCGCCAGAGGTATGTGGATCTGATTATGAATCCAGAAGTAAGGGATACATTTATCAAAAGGTCAAAGATTATCAGTGCGATCAGGAGGTATCTTGACGGACAGAACTTTCTGGAGGTGGAGACGCCCATGCTTGTAAGTAATGCAGGCGGCGCAGCGGCAAGACCTTTCGAGACACATTTTAATGCACTGGACGAGGATTTCAAGCTTCGTATCTCGCTGGAGCTATACCTGAAGCGGCTGATTGTCGGCGGACTTGAAAGAGTGTATGAGATTGGGCGTGTGTTCCGCAATGAGGGTCTGGACACGAGGCATAATCCGGAATTTACGCTGATGGAGCTCTACCAGGCCTATACGGATTATAATGGAATGATGGATCTGACTGAGAATCTGTACCGCCATGTGGCCCAGGAGGTTCTTGGAACAACGACGATCACATACAATGGCGTGGAGATGGATCTCGGAAAGCCCTTTGAGAGAATTACGATGGTAGATGCCGTGAAGAAATATGCGGGCGTTGACTGGAATGAAGTGGAGACGCTGGAGCAGGCGAGGGCGCTTGCGAAGGAGCATCATGTTGAGTTCGAGGAGCGGCATAAGAAGGGCGATATCCTGAGCCTGTTCTTCGAGGAATTTGCGGAAGAACATCTGGTGCAGCCTACGTTTGTTATGGATCACCCGATTGAGATTTCTCCGCTTACGAAGAAGAAGCCGGATAATCCGGAATATGTGGAGCGCTTTGAGTTCTTTATGAACGGCTGGGAGATGGCAAATGCGTATTCTGAGCTGAACGATCCTGTTGACCAGAGGGAGCGGTTTAAGGCACAGGAAGAGCTGCTGGCCCAGGGCGATGAAGAGGCGAATACGACGGATGAGGATTTCCTTAATGCGCTGGAGATTGGAATGCCGCCTACAGGAGGCATTGGGTTCGGAATTGACAGGATGTGCATGCTTCTTACAGGGGCTGCAGCAATTCGCGATGTTCTCGCCTTCCCGACTATGAAGTCCCTCGGTGGTTCTGACGTTAAGAAAGGTCAAGAAAAGGCGGAAGAGAAAGCTGCGGAACCAGTAAAAGAGGTTATCGACTTCTCAAAGGTGAAAATCGAGCCGCTTTTTGAGGAATCTGTAGATTTTGAGACGTTCTCCAAGTCCGATTTCAGGGCGGTAAAGATTGAAGCCTGCGAAACGGTGCCGAAGTCAAAGAAGCTTTTAAAGTTCACTCTGAACGACGGAACAGACCGGAAACGCACGATTTTAAGCGGCATTCACGAGTATTACGAGCCGGAAGAGCTGATAGGGAAGACGGCTATCGCCATTGTAAATCTGCCGCCGAGGAAGATGATGGGCATTGATTCAGAAGGGATGCTGATTTCCGCGGTGCATGAAGAGGATGGACGGGAAGGACTTAATCTTTTGATAGTGGACGACCATATCCCGGCGGGCGCGAAGCTGTATTAGGGCAAAAGGCAGGATAAAAAACATCAAGCGTTTTTGACCCCCAATTTACATCCTTACATCAAACTTACATCAAATGATGCAGAAAGTTGTGCAGAGGGTGAGAAATCGCAGATTTTGTATAGAAATATACGGATTAAGACAAAGAAATATACGAATTATGGGAAAGGCTTTGAGAGAAATAAAACTCTTGAAGCCTATTTTTGCGTTTTGAGGTAAACGGCGCGAGCTGCAAACTACCGTCCTTATCAATACCAAGGCACCTAAAGCTGCCAATAAATAGAATGACAATTATGTATAAATCGAACCCATTCAGGATAAAGTCCCCGCTGGCTATGGTACTCAATAGCCTGACCATTTCATCAGACAGCAGCTTAAAACCGGAATATCTGCGCCCGTTTACTTCTTTGGAAGCGGAAACTGCCAGGATCTCTTTCTCGGGCACCTTCTCCACAGGGATCTCCGGCATGGCGGCCAGATATCTTTTTATGATCGATCTGATGATCTCTGCGTACCGGTACAGGTTCGCAATGCTCTTGCCCATGGGTGTCCATTCCTTTGTCCGGACAAGCTTCCCGTCCTGCACCTTTTCCTTGAGGATCTTAAAGCCTTTTGGGTTGTTGATCGTCACTTCAAAGCGGAAGCTGTGAAGATGCTGAAGATAGCCATTGATAATGAGCCGGTCAAAAGTTGAAGGATTGTGATTGAAAGGGTGAGACTTTTCTGCTATACTTTTTGCCATGAGCAATGTAACCTTTTCGTAAAACGAATCAGAAATTGAGCGAGGAATCAAAATGGATAAATATAATTTTGAATTGCTGATGAATTGTATTAAAAATATAAACGACAAAGCTGGAAATGCAGCTAAAAGTGCGGTGAATCAGCTTATGACTTTACGAAATTGGGCGATTGGGTACTATATTGTAGAATACGAACAAGGCGGAAGTGACAGAGCTGAATATGGCTCACATTTATTAAAAAATCTTGAGGAACAAATATCCGAAAAAGGCATGAATTCGACCTTATTCAAGTGGCGTCGTTAGTTTTACCTTTTATATCCGCAAATTGGTGCGACAGTGTCGAACAAATTAAAAAGGAACAACTACGTCTCTGGACGAATAATGAACAGATATATTATATTGTTGATGCAATCAATGACGCTATTAATGAGGAAAAGCAGATTTCCTTTCAGTATTACGAATATACTGGTTTGAAGGAGAAAGTGCTGAAGAATAAAGGTGAAGTCTATACGATAAGTCCGTATCATCTTGTTTGGAACGATGATTACTACTATGTTGTTTTGTTTTGGTTGACCTGAAATGTGACAATAGTCTGATGAAAACAATGGTTGACCGTTTTGGAGAGGATATTACTACACTTGTTTATGATGAAAATTCTTTCAAGGTGACTGTGGGAGTTTCGACAAGTCCTACCTTTTTTGGGTGGATATTTGGATTTGGCGGCAAGGTTCAGATACTTGCGCCAGAGAGCGTAAAAGGACAATATAGGCAAATGATTGTGCAGGCGAGTGAAAATATAGGATAACTATGGAAAATGGCTAAGATGCCAGATAAAGCGGTGATGTGAGGAATGGTGAAAAATGGAGAATAAATTGACAGATGTTGATAAGAATAATCTTATGATTAATTTTGTTAAAACAGACGACATCTTAAAAGATATGTGTGGGATTATTGAGTCCTCACAAAAGGCGGCATATCAGGCGGTTAATACGACACTTGTTCAGAGAAACTGGATGATTGGATACAGAATTGCGGAGGAAGAATTTGGCGGAGAAGAACGCTCTGAGTACGGACTTAAGGTAATAAAGAAACTTTCAAAGGAGCTGACAAATCTTTATGGTAAGGGATATGACAGAGGTACTCTTTATCGTTGTTTGAGATTTTACAGAATGTTTCCTGAGATTGTTGCCTCACTGAGGCAACAATCTGGAACCATACTTTCTTGGACGCACTATCGTATTCTCTTGCAGATCGAAGATAAAAAAGCTCGTGATTGGTATGAGAAAGAAGCTGCGGAACAAACTTGGAGCGTCAGAACCTTACAGAGAAATATTTCTTCACAGTATTATTACCGTATGCTTCAAACGCAGAAGCAGGAGCTTGTAGAGAATGAAATGAAGGAGCTGACCGCAGAATTCCAGAATGACAAGCTGGAGTTCATTAAAAATCCGGTTGTGGCAGAATTTTTAGGACTGGCTTCCAATACGGACTTTACAGAAAGTGACCTTGAAAAGAGCATTTTGACAAACTTGCAGAAATTCCTGATGGAGCTTGGAAAAGGATATGCTTTCGTTGCAAGACAGCAGCATATCCATACCGAAAAAAAGGATTATTTCATAGACCTTGTGTAAAATTTCCTGTTTGCTGTCGATGATTGCGCTGTTGCGGCTGAAAACATGATGTTAATGGCTGATTATAAGCAGATTTTTCCACAGTAAAGGTGGCAAAGACAATGCGGGGAGGCGGAGCACCAGGTTAACTATTTTTCTTTTTGTATTCTGTTCCCCATGAAAACATAGCGTCCAGAATAGGCTTTAAGCTAAATCCTGTTTCAGTAAGTGTGTATTCTACCCGTGGTGGAACTTCGGGATAAATTTTACGGGTAAGCAGTCCGTTATCTTCCATTGAGCGTAAATTGGCAGTCAATACTTTTTGTGAAATGTTTCCGACAGATTTTTTTAACTCTCCGAAACGCTTTGTACCTTCCAGCAGGTCACGGATAATAAGGACTTTCCAACGGTCACTGATAAGCATTAAGGTGGTTTCTACCGGACAGGCAGGTAATTTTTTTTCCATTAAAATCCCTCATTTCTTCACAATCGTTTCCTTTTGGTAACTACGGCACAATAAAGTGCGTACTTTACGTTTTCATTCTACAGATATATTATAATCTTGCAAGCGGAAAAAAACAAGCCGCAAACGAAATCAAAGAAAAGGAAAACAGGAGGAACGAAATTATGAAGATCGCAGTTATTTGTGCAAATGGTAAAGAGGGTAAGCTGATTGTCAGGGAAGCTATTGCAAGAGGGGCTGATGTTACTGCCGTTGTGCGTGGAGAGAACCAGTCAGCAGCAACAAGCGTTATCAGAAAGGATCTGTTTGATCTGACTGCACCTGACTTAGAGGGATTTGATGTTGTGATTGACGCTTTTGGCGCATGGACGCCGGAAACGCTGCCGCAGCACAGCACTTCTCTGAAACATCTTTGCGACCTTGTGAGCGGCAGGGAAACGAGGCTTCTTGTTGTCGGAGGGGCAGGCAGCCTGTATGTGAACCCTGAGCATACAGTACAGGTCATGGACGGGGCAGACTTCCCGGAAATGTTCAGGCCGCTTGCTTCCAATATGGGAAAGGCACTTGATGAGCTTCGCACCCGGACTGACGTGAAATGGACGTATATCAGCCCTGCCGGGGATTTTCAGCCAGAGGGGGCAAAAACAGGGAAATACATTTTAGGCGGTGAAGAACTGACATTGAACGCGAAAGGGGAGAGCGTAATCAGTTATGCCGACTATGCAGCTGCTATGGTTGATGAAGCGTTAAATGGAAATCATATTCAGCAGAGAATTTCTGTTGTAGCAGAATAAGCGGATTGAAAAGTCAATTTGTGAAAGACTTGAAAAGGTGGTATTCAATGTTTCTAAACAGGAAAGGTGTATCACCTGAGATGAAGGTTCCGTCAGACCTTGTCCCGCATTGTCCGAAGTGTGGGGAACCCATGAGCATGAACCTTCGGGCAGATCATACTTTTGCAGAGGATGAAGGATGGAATCTGGCCTCGGAGCGGTATACAGAATTTATCCGCAGACATCAGAATAAGATAGTGCTGTTTTTAGAGGCAGCGGTCGGATTCAATACACCAGTAATAGTTAAATACAGCTTCTGGCGCATGACTCATGAATGGAAGATGCTGTTTATGCCTGCCTGAACTATGGAGAGGCATATGCACCTGATGAAATAAAAGAGAAATCTATTTGTGTTAATGGAGACATTGGAGAAATTTTGTATGCTTTAGGTAAAAATCAAATATTGCCGGTATAGATGCCAGTTGCCGTGGGCGTTTCACTTTTATAGATGGACGCCCTTTTTTTCATACATTTTTTGCACTCCTCTGCTGCAAAAAAGTGCTAATCTTTATAATTCTTTTAAATCCATTGAATTTTTACTATAAGATACCTAAAAACTGCTCTTTTACTATTGCTAGACTATTTATAACAGATTAATGAGAAAGGAGAAGAGTATGAAAATGAAAAAATTCTTCAAAAGTGTAGTAATGGTGTGTGCGTGTGTGCTGGCTTCTGGCATGTTAAAAGCCCCCACCTATGTACAGGCGGCGAATCCATATCTGCCGCTGTGGGAACACATTCCGGACGGTGAACCCTATGTATTCGAGGATCCGGATAACCCGGGGAAAGAGAGGGTTTATATATATGGTTCCCATGACACCCTCAAAACGACATACTGCGGGAAGGATCTGGTAGTATGGTCCGCGCCAGTGGAAAATCTCAATGACTGGCGTTACGACGGCGTGATCTTTGAGTCCATCGTAAATGGACAGCCGGACACTTTATTCGCACCAGATGTAGCGATGCGGGAAGAGAACGGAGAAAAGGTTTATTATCTGTATCCAAACAATCAGGCCAGCGGACGGGGGACTATGGTTGCAAAGTCAAAAAGTCCGGTCGGTCCCTTTGAGGTATGCAACTGGTCAGATGAAGCACATACGAAAACAACGGGGTGTATGGGATTTGACCCGGCGGTGTTCGTTGATGATGACGGAAGAGTTTATGGCTATTGGGGATTTGAAAGTATTGCAATGGCTGAGCTGGATCCAGAGACCATGAGCAGCGTAAAGGATGGAACAGAGGTTAAGAGAAATATAATTGATACTTCCAAGCAGGAGACAGGGCCATTCCGGTTCTTTGAGGCGTCATCCCTGCGGAAAATAAAGGATAAGTATGTCTTCATCTATTCCAGGAAAACGATGGATGGGGAAGATGGTCTGGGGCCATCCAATGCGACACTGGCATATGCATACAGTGATCATCCGCTCGGACCATGGACATACGGCGGCACGCTTGTGGATGCGAGAGCAGTGGAAAAGAATGAAAAAGACGCTGCAGTTGGAACAATGCCAGGACATAACACCCATGGAAGTGTTTTGGAAATTAATGATAAATGGTATGTATTTTACCACCGTGCAACAAATAATGACGGCTATGCAAGGCAGGCGACGGCAGAGCAGGTTGAAGTAAAGGTTACAGAGGGCAAAATTGAAGAAGGCGGGAAAGTAGAGATCTCCAAAGCTGAGGTGACGTCCCAGGGATTTGAGACAGATGGATTAAATCCTTACGAAAAGCATTCTTCAGGAATTGCAAGCTTCTTTTATAATGATAAGAACATATATGCAAAGGGATATATAAAAGCAACTTATGACAAACGGGTAGACGGGAACCCGGTTATCCGGAATAAGGACGGCGGAATCGTAGGCTATAAATACTTTAACTTTGATGGAGGTCCAAAGGAGGGGCAGACAACAAGATTAAGTATTGATGTTTTGCCGAAGGGAAATGATGGTACAATGGAGATCTGGCTGGACAGACCCTGGGAATCACAGGGTGGAAAGAAGATTGGAACCATTGCCATTTCAAAGGATGATCCTTTAAGACAGATTCAGAAGCAGGTGGAACTCCCGGAACTGGATCGGATAGACGGAAAACACGCAGTCTTTTTCAAATTTAGTACGAAGAGCTCCGGGGAGATCTGCGACCTGTATGATTTTGTGTTTGAAAATGCAGAGGTTCTCGCAGAGAACGTCAATAAAAATAGTTGGAATATAGAGAATGGAAATCCTGTGATTTCTGGAAGCAGCCTTACACTTAAGAACAGGGATGCACTTTCCATGGCAGATGGTAAACAATGGGATAATTATCTGGTATCACAGACCGTGTCAGTAAATAATGGAACACTGTCAGTACGGGTGAGAAAGGCAGATGATTATAATTATTATGAAGCAAGAATCCAGAACGGGGCAGCGGCATTATATACGTCAGTGAATGGAAAGAGTACAATACTCGCACAGGCTGAAACGGATATCAAGTCTGCAACAGATACAAAGATATCTGTTAACTGCGTAGACAGCAGTATTTCTGTAAGAGTAAATGATGAGGTTGTATTAAAGGTAAATGACAGCACCCATAAAAAAGGAACAGCAGGCTATGCATTTACCGGAGACGGCAGTGCCGCAGTAAATGAAATACATGTTGAAGCATCCGGGAAGAAGGACGAAGTCCTGATTACAGAAGGTATCAGGATAAATGGAGAGGTCTATGGGGATTTTAATGCAGATATAAAAGAATATGTGTGTCCAATGAAGAAAGGCAGCCAGGTTCCAACTGTGGAGGCATTTACCAATGACCCTGGAACAAGAATTAGTGTTGCCCAGGCAGAAGCATTTCCAGGGGCGGCAGTAGTAAGATTTGAGGGGTCGTCCGAGAGGACTTATGTTTTTAAGTTTATCGAAGAAATCGGTGAAGACAAGGAGATTACATGGGGGAATGCTCTTCCAGCGGAATGGGAAGTAATTAATCCAGAGGGCTCAGGAAAGACACAATATAATGGCGGCAGCCTGACGATCTGCGGAGTGAGCGGACCGGATTACCCGAATACAAAGAATATCCTCCAAATGAAGGAAAAATTAACAGGCAACTGGGAGGTGACGGTAAAATGTGACCTTGCCGGAGAATTTGGAGATACATTATATGCACAGTATGGAATTGGACTGAGAGGAAATAGTGGACAGATAAAGGCAGATGTGGAACAGCAGTGGAAAGGAGGATTCCAGGCCAGGTTTTCGGGTGTTAATGGCGGTGTAGGCGCTGGAAACGGGAAAAGCGGTTATCTGAGAGTCAGACGTCTGGGCGGCCGCCTTGAGGCGCTGTTCTCAAGCAATGGAACAGATTATAAGTCAATCGGAACCAGGGATGCCCAAGGTTATGAAGAGCCGCGGATTCAGCTGTTTGTGGCACCGCAGGGACGTACAGAGCAGTTTGACGTGACATTCAGTGAGATGAAAATATCCCATCTGCCAGACGAGGTATCGGCTGACAAACAACTAGAAGACATCACGGCAGCAGAAAACATTGCGGCTTTTGCAGAAGCTGGAATTATTATCCCAAAGGCGAATTATGCAGATGACAATGCGAAGGCACAGGCAGCGATTGAAGTAATAAAGAAATCAGGCATAGCAGGAGCAGAAAACGCATCGTATGAGATAAAAGACCGCCATGGATGCCCCTGTCTGGTAATTACGGCAGGAACAGCAATTATCAGTATCCAGCCGCTTGAGATCAGGGAATCTGGCGGAAAGCAGGCACTCCTGGAGATGATTGGGCAGATAGAATCATTGGATCGTTTTATCTATACCAAAGAGAGCTGGCAAAGACTGGAAAATCTGCTGACTGCTGCAAGGCAGGCTGCAGTGAATGGTTCAGAGACAGATATTGCGCGAATGGAAGAATATCTGGACGCAGGAATTGACCTTTTGGAGGAAAGACCGCCAGAAGAACTGGTGAACAGGAATGCATTAATTGCGGCAATTGAGCGTACAAAGAACTTGAAAGCTACAGATTACACAGCGACAACCTGGAAAGCTCTGCAGTATGCGCTTAATACAGCCACTGATGCAAGGGACAGCGAGGTCGATCAGGTGAAAATCAACGAAGCGACAGCAGCACTCAGGAAGGCGCTGGAAGGACTGATATGGGTAGACAAGTCAGGTCTCAGGGCAGCAATTGCCCGTGCAGGCGAAAGAAAGGAAGCAGATTACACAGCAACAAGCTGGAAAGTAATGCAGGATGCGCTTAAGGAAGCACAGACAGTAGAGGCGAATGCCGATGCAGTACAGAAACAAATAGATGATGCGACTTTTAAGCTTAGCGAAGCACTCCGGAATCTGGAGACAAAAAGTACAGTCAATAAGAATGCATTAAGTGCAGCGATTGCCCGTACAGAAAATCTGAAGGAATCCGACTATACAGCAACAAGCTGGAAGGCAGTGCAGGATGCCCTTAAGATAGCCAATGAGGCTATGGCAGGCGAGACAGTCACACAGAACGAAGTAAATGCCGCAACAGCAGCGCTCCGGAAGGCGCTGGAAGACTTGGTACGGGTAGATAAATCCGGCCTCAGAGCAGCAATAGACCGTGCAAACGAGAGAAAGGAAGAAGATTACACGGACAAACCGGATGAATGGGCGGCAATGCAGGCCGAGCTTGCAGAAGCAACCAAAGTAGAGGCAGATGCCGATGCCGTGCAGAAGGAAGTGGATGATGCAACCTATAAGCTGAGCGAAGCCCTAAGAGCGCTTGACAAGGAAGGAACAATCAATAAGAATGCGTTAAGTGCAGCAGTCGAGCGTACAAAGAAGCTGAGCGAGGCCGATTACACAGCAACAAGCTGGGGGGCGCTGCAGGATGCGCTTGAGAGAGCCAGTGAGGCCATGGAAAGCGGGACAGCCACCCAGGAAGAAGTCAATGAGGCAACAGCAGCGCTTAGAAAGGCTCTTGGAGAACTGGTATGGGTAGATAAGTCCGGTCTCAGGGCAGCGATTGACCGTGCAGGCGAAAGAAGGGAAGCCGATTACACAGCAGCAAGTTGGGCGGCAATGCAAGAAGTACTTGCAACAGCAAAGGCAGTAGCAGAAAATGAGGATTCCATACAGAAGGAAGTGGATGACGCAGCGTTTGAGCTCAGTGAAGCACTCCGGAATCTTGAGGCGAAAAGTGGAGCCAATAAGGATGCACTGGGTGCAGCAATAGACCGTACAAAGAATCTGGAGGAAACAGATTACACGAAAACAACCTGGAAAGTACTACAGGAGGCACTTAAGACAGCTACTGGTGCAATGGAAAGCGAAGCCGTCAGCCAGGAGGAAGTCAATGCGGCAACAGCAGGACTCAGAGAGGCACTTGAAGCCCTGGTAAGAGTAGACAAGTCCGGCCTTAAGGCAGCAATAGACCGTGCAAACGCAAGAAAGGAAGCAGACTACATAAAGGAAAGCTGGGCAACAATGCAGGCAGCACTTGTGAGGGCTAAGACAGTAGCAGAGAATGGTGATGCCGTACAAAAGGAAGTGGATGATGCAACTTATGAGCTTAGTGAAGCACTCCGGAATCTAAAATATGCAGAACCAGAGAAGGAAGATCTGAATTCCGCTTTAAACGCGGCAAATGCTTTGAGGAAGGAGGACTACACTCCAGCAGCATGGGAAGCATTCCAGAAGGTACTTGCAAATGCAGAAGCAATCTTCAATAACCCGAAGGCAACAAAAGAGCAGAGAGCAGCCGCCGCTGCATCGCTTAAGAAGGCAGTGGAGGAAGTGAAAAAGAATCCGGCAGGAAACATAACACCGCCGACAGTAGTAAAGGTAAACAAGATCAGCATATCCGGTCTGTCAAAGAAGATTGCAGCAGGAAGGAAGATACAGCTGACTGCAAAGATTTCCCCGTCCAACGCAGCGAATAAGGACGTAATATGGGAATCCAGCAACAAAAAGGTGGCAACCGTAGACAGCAGGGGTGTTGTTACCATGAAGAAGAAGTCTGGCGGCAAGTCCGTAACCATTACCGCAACGGCAAAAGATGGAAGCAAAGTGAAAGCAACTTATAAGATCAGATCCATGAAGGGCAAAGTAACAAAAGTAACCATCTCCGGCAAGAAGACAGTAAAGGCGGGCAAGACCCTGAAGCTGACAGGCAAGGTTAAGGCAACAAAGAATGCGAACAAGAAGCTGAAATGGACCAGCAGCAATAAGAAATACGCAACGGTAACCAGCAGCGGAAAAGTAAAAGCCTTAAAAGCAGGAAAGGGCAAAAGGGTAAAGATTACCGCAATGGCCACAGACGGAAGCGGCAGGAAGAAGACGGTCACAATTAAAATAACAAAATAAGATAAGCCTGGGCTGGATCAGGGACTGTCACACAGAGAGACATACTCTGCCTCTGTGTGGCAGTCTTTTCCATATGGGGCATTTTACCTTTTGAAAATCATTGTAATATGATATACTACAGATATCTATAAATATAAATAAATCGGTCATGCCATCAAGGCAGATTTTTGTATAAGAGGACATAAAAATGCAGATATTTTATAAAAAAAATACCGGACTATTACTCATTATCGCAGCGTTTCTTACAGTTCTTGCCTGTATAGTCTGGATTAAGAATGTGCTGGGCCAGGCAGATGCAGGCGGCAAGACAGACTCAGCGGCCGCAGAACAGCCGGCATACCAGTATCACCTTGCGGCAATTTCGGATGACCATTCGGGCCAGTTCTGGGATGCGGTCTATCAGGAGGCAAGAAAGGCAGGAAAGGAAAAAGGAATTTATGTTGAGGAGTTTGGAAAATCCATTTCCAGAGACTACTCCAGAGAAGAATTAATGGAGATGGCCATCCTTGCAAAGGTGGATGGAATATTGCTCGAGACGGAAAATCCGGGAGGCCTGGAAGGATATATTCAAAAAGCGTCCAAACAGGGGATTCCGGTCATGACTCTTTTGAATGACGTGGCAAATAGTGAGCGGATCGGATTTGTGAGCTGTGATAATTACGGACTGGGTGAGATGTATGGAACCCAGATCCGACAGGAGGCAGAAGCCAGACTGGAGGAAGGCGGCGGGCAGGATAAGATACAGGTCACACTGCTGATGAACCTGAAGGAAGAGAGCACGGCTGCAAATATTATTTATTCCGGAATCCGGGAAGCGCTGGAACCACTGAAGGGGAAGCTGGAAGTTTCGGTTGTGTTAAGCGCAGATGACCGGTTTGACTCGGAGGAAACGGTCCATGAACTCATAGTTGGAAATAACACGCCGGATATTATAGCCTGCCTCGGGAGTATTGATACGGTAAGTGTCTATCAGAGTGTGGTGGAGTACAATAAGGTGGGAGAGGTTTCAATCCTTGGCTATTATTATTCCGAAGATATTCTGGACGGAATCGAAAAAGGAATCATCAAATCAACGATTGCTGTCGATGCAAAGGAAATGGGAAGAACAGCCATAGAGGGGTTCTGCCAGTATTTTGAAAAAGAATATGTGAGCGAATACCTGCCTGTGCCGGCAGAACTGATCACGGCAGAAAATGCGGCACAGTACAGAGAAGGGGAGTAATGGGAGCTATGCAGAAGGAGACTTCTATCCGCGTGAAGCTAATCCGGATCTTCGCCATAGTAGCAGCCGCAATCTTTATTATTAATATGGGGATTCTTACGGTACAGAACCGGACGGTAAGTCAGATTGACCAGGTGTACGCCAGTAATATCGAGCTGAATGAACTGTCAGAGACGTTAAGCAGACTGGAAACCTCCCTGTACCGGTATCTGGCGACGAAGAGCTCGGACGAGCTGGAGAATTATTATACATATGAGCAGGAATACCGGGATATGCTGGAACAGCTGAACCGCAATGCAGCGGACAGCCCCGGCCTCCTGGCTGAGAAAAATATATATTATATGTCACAAAGCTATCTTGAAGCGGCTAATGAGACCATTGAAGACAAACGTGCACGGAACATTAGCGGCTATAAGGAAGGATATGCCTGCTCACAGAAGATCAGCCGGTATCTCCAGGATAGTATCAACAGTCTGAACAACACCGTATTTCAGGAGAATTCAAGGAATTATCTCAGGCTGCGTAATATCCTGGATCAGGCAACAACATTAAGCTTCCTCCTGCTCCTTGCAGTTATGGCAGGCGCGCTGATGTGGATTGCCGTAAAGATCAGAAGCTTTACCAGACCCCTTGCGGAGCTTGCAGACGTGGCAAATCTGATTGCAAGAGGGGATATGGCGGTTGATTTCCCGGTGGTAGAGACCAATGATGAGATTACAACCGTGGCGAAGGCATGCAATAAGATGATGGAAAGCATCCGGCGTTATATCCAGGAGACGAAGGAAAATTATGAGCGGGAGAGCCAGCTGATCGAAAATGAGCTGATCATGAAAAATGACTTAAAGGAAGCGCAGCTTAAGTATCTTCAGGCACAGATTGATCCCCACTTTCTATTTAACAGCCTGAATGCAGGAGCACAGCTTGCCATGATGGAGGGGGCGGAGAGGGCCTGTCTGTACATTGAGAATCTGGCAGATTTCTTCCGTTACAATGTCCGCAAGATGGAGGAATCCACCACACTCAGGGAGGAGACAGAGCTGATCGACCATTATATCTATATCATGAACGTCCGGTTTTCAGGAGAGATCCATTATTATAAACAGATTGATGAAAGACTGTGGGATGTAAGGATGCCGGGCATGATTCTGCAGCCGATTATTGAGAATTCTGTAAAACATGGTATAAGCGGAATGGAAGGAGAAGGGGAGATACGTCTGTCCATCTACGGAGAAGGGGATCTGGTAAATATCCGGATTCAGGACAACGGAACCGGGATAGAGCCGGAGACGGCAGAGCGGATTATGAGAGGAGAGCGTGCCCACGGGGAAGGATCCATATCTACAGGAATCGGGATGGATAATGTAATCAGCAGGCTGAGGCGGTACTATGACAGAGAACATGTACTGGACATCCGCAGAAGGGAAACAGGAGGTACGGAAATCATCCTGTATATTACGAGAGAGAAAGGAGACGCCGATGATCAGAATACTGATATGTGATGATGAAGGAATTGTCCGTGAATCCCTGCGGTATATGATTGACAAAAGCTTCGGGGAGGAGTGTGAGGTTGAAGCGGCAAAAAACGGACGCATGGCCATTGAGCTTGCGGAGACCTTTGGCCCGGATATCATACTGATGGATATACAGATGCCGGGGATCACCGGGATTGAGGCAATGCAGGAGATTCAGAAAGAGAAGAAAAATATTATATTTATCGTACTGACTGCGTATGATAAGTTTGAGTATTCACAGAAATCTATCGACATAGGTGTCATGTCCTATCTCACGAAGCCGATCAACAGAGATACGCTGACCGATACCTTAAGGCGCGCTATGAAGACCATTGCCATCCGCCGGGAAAAGAAGCATAAAGAGCTTCAGGTAAAAGAAAAATTAGAGACCGTGTCACCCATGATTGAACAGGGCTATGTGTACAGTGTTTTGCTGGATGACGGCTCAGGGGATGCCGGGGAGGCATACCGGAGTCTGCTCAGTATTGAGGAAAGCTATGGGTATGCCATCGTGATTGAATGCGGGGATGAATTAAGGAAGGGGAAGCTGACAAATACAGTGGGCGCAGGGATTAAGCTTCAGAAGCATTACAGGTATTTCAGCGAGATAGTAAAGGAGACGACCGGAGGGATCACAGGCGCGCTGATGGTCAACAAGATTGTCATTATTGTACCGGCTATGCAGGGAAAAGAGCAGTACGAAGAGAGGATTCAGAAGATTGACCAGATCAGAAGCATGTTGAGAAGGCTGGAGAGGCAGACCGGGCTTGCATTCAAAGCCGGAATCGGCCAGGTGGAACCGTGGGAGACAATCGGGGAATCCTACCGGTCAGCCATTGAGGCCGTACGGCAGGGAATCGGACGGGTGGTTCACATTAAGGATATGCCGGAGAACGGCGTATGTGAAGAAAGCTACCCTGCAGAGCTGGAAAAAGAGCTGTTCCATGTAGTGGAGAAAGGGAATGAGGCAGAGGCAAAAAGGCTCGGAAATGAGTTTTTTATCTGGATGAAAACAAGAAACACAGAATTAACCTATAATGTGCGGCTGAAGGCGATGGAATTTGTTCTGTGGGCAGAGCATATCGCCTATCTGAACAGTAACAGGGAGTACTGCTTCAATTCGCGGGAAGGATATCTTGAAATGCTGATGGCGTTTCAGACCTATGAGGAGCTGCAGGGGTGGTTCCTGAAGAAAATCGGGGAAGCGGCAAGACACATTGGGATGAAGCAGCAGGAGAGGTCCAATGACGTGGTAGAAAAAGCAAAGCAGTATATAAAAGCCAGATTCCAGGAAAACGTGTCTCTTGAAAAGACCGCCAGGGAGATCGGGATCAGTCCCTATTATCTCAGCAGACTCTTCAAAGAGACGCAGGGAAGCAGCTATATTGATTACCTGACGGGGCTGCGCATTGAGTATGCAAAGGAGAGCCTTGCAGACCGGGAGAAGAGCATTAAGGAAATATGCGCCGGGTCAGGCTACGGGGATCCTAATTATTTCAGCCGGATATTTAAAAAATGGACAGGGGTTACTCCCACAGAGTACAGAGAAAGTCTGGACAGGAAGGATATGGAAGATGAAAACAGGTAGGTTCAGGGCAGGTCTGTGTGTGCTGCTGATGGCAGGGCTTCTTGCAGGCTGTTCTTCCGGGGAAGGGACGCACAGCATCGCAGAGAAGCAGAGGGACAAAGAACTAAAGATTGGATTTTCCTTCGATACATTTGTATTGGAAAGATGGACAAGGGACAGGGATATCTTCGTATCAACAGCGCAGAAGCTTGGGGCATCGGTGGATATCCAGAATGCCAACGGTGATATTTCCAAGCAGCGGGAACAGGTTAGGAGGTTTATTGAGGATGATATTGACGTGATCGTCATTATTGCGGTAGACTGTTTTTCCCTCGGTGATCTTGTAGAGCAGGCGAGAAATAAAGGAATAGATGTGATTTCCTATGACCGCCTGGTACAGAAGACGGTAACAGACCTCTATATTACAGTGGACAGTGCGAGAGTCGGAGAGGAGATGTCGCGGATGCTGCTAAAGTACCTTCCTGACGGGGGAAATGTGGTAATGATCTGCGGACCGGAGATGGACAGTAACTCCGCCGAGGTTGTGAGGGGATTCGAGAAAGGGATCAAAGGGAGCAGCCTTGAGGTAGTCAGTAAATCATGCGTAGAATCCTGGGCTCCCGAGCAGGGGTTCCAGGCGGCAACAGAAGCAGTCCAGAATGTGGAGCACATTGATGCAATTATGTGCGGAAATGACGGACTTGCCGGTTATGCAGTCAGGGCGCTGAGCGAGCGGAAGATGGCGGGCCAGGTACTGGTTGTGGGTCAGGATGCGGACGTAGAGGCATGTCAGAGAATTGTGGAGGGAACACAGCTTATGACAGTCTATAAGCCCATTGAGCAGCTTGCAAAAACAGCAGCGGAATGTGCGGTAAAATTTGCAAAAGGAGAAAAGGTTGTAGGAACCGATATTGGAAGATCAGACGTCATCAAGACATCAGACGGCTGGGAGGTTCCCTACTGGGGGCTGGAGCCTATAGCTGTGACGAAGGAAAATATGGACGAGATTGTGATAGACTCCGGGTTCCACCTGCGGGAGGAAGTTTATATGAATGTGGCGGGGCAGCACTAATCAACAGATAACTATACTGAGCGCCAGATAAATCTGCCGCACAGCATAACGGTGTGTATGCTGTCGCGTTTTTCATTGCGATAGCACTGATACAAAAAGAGGCAGCACAAATATGTGCTGCCTCTTTTTGTGGAAAAACCAGTAGATAAAAAAATACGGGAATTTACAAGTATGTCCTGTCCGAAGCCTGTTAAAGTATAATCAACAAAAAACAAAGAATATGGAGGACAAAGACTATGAAAAACAGAGTCAGAAAATTAGCAGCCATCGGCTTATCAGCAGTTATGATGCTTTCCCTTGCAGCATGTACAAGCGGTGAGAATGCATCATCCAACTCATCCGGCGGCAGTGAGACAAAGAAGGAGACAGAAGCAGGGACAGGAAAGATCGGGGTGGCAATGCCGACCAAGGATCTGCAGCGGTGGAACCAGGACGGGGAAAACATGAAGAAGCAGCTGGAAGAGGCAGGGTATGAAGTAGACCTCCAGTATGCGAGCGACGACGTACAGACACAGGTATCCCAGATCGAAAATATGATTTCAGGAGGCTGTGACGCACTGGTAATTGCTCCGATTGACGGTGATTCCCTGGGAACCCCGCTTAAGGCAGCAGAAGAGGAAGGCGTTTCCGTCATCTCCTATGACCGCCTGATCAAGAATTCTACGGCAATCTCTTATTATGCGACATTTGATAACTATACGGTCGGGCAGAAGCAGGGAGAATATATTGTAGAGGCACTTGACCTTAAGAATGCGGCGGGTCCTTTCAATTTTGAGATCTTCACAGGAAGCCCGGATGACAACAACGTGAATTTCTTCTTCGGCGGTGCAATGGATGTTCTTCAGGAGTACATAGACAGTGGAAAGCTGGTTGTCCAGTCCGGTCAGAAGACAAAGGAAGAGACAGCTACAGAAGGATGGTCAACAGAAAAAGCACAGTCCAGAATGGACGCAATCCTTGCTTCTAATTATACAGACAAAGACCTTGACGTCGTACTCTGCTCCAACGATTCCACAGCCCTTGGCGTAGAGAACTCCCTGATGGCAAATTATTCGGGAAAATGGCCAATCATCACAGGTCAGGACTGCGATAAACCTAATGTGAAAAATCTGGTTGCCGGAAAACAGTCCATGTCCATTTTCAAGGACACCAGAGGCCTTGCAGAGCAGACAGTTAAGATGGTGGACGCCATCATGAGCGGGAAAGAGGCAGAGACCAATGACAACGAATCATACGATAACGGAACAGGCGTCATTCCTTCCTATCTCTGCACTCCGGTTGTTGTGACCATTGACAATTATAAGGAAATGCTGATTGATTCAGGATATTACACAGAGTCAGATCTGCAATAACAGACAGGGATCTGCTGCGAATGGAGCAGATCAGTAACGGTAACAGTTCAGACAGGTTTGCGTGTGTACAGCTTGTCTGAACTGTCATGTATGCGGAAATACATGGGAATAGAGGGTTGCTATTCACGGGCCGGGAATGCACAGGCTGCGCATTCCGTAAGGAACTGTGCAAGAATACAGAGTTACCAATAAAGGAGGGTTTTTATTGGCTAAGATATTATTAGAGATGAAGGATATCATCAAGACCTTTCCGGGAGTAAAGGCATTAGATCATGTGAACCTGCAGGTGGAGGAAGGAGAAATCCACGCACTGGTAGGCGAAAACGGCGCGGGCAAATCCACGCTGATGAACGTATTAAGCGGCGTTTACTGCTACGGGACATATGAGGGGGATATTATCTATAACGGCGAGATATGCAAATTCTCAAAGATTAAAGACAGCGAGGAGAAAGGCATTGTCATTATCCATCAGGAGCTGGCGCTCGTTCCCGAGATGACAATCGGCGAAAACATGTATCTTGGAAATGAACAGGGAAGCCCCATGGCCATCGACTGGGACAAGACCTACGGCGAATCAGACAAATATCTGAGAAAGGTAGGACTGATGGAATCTTCACGTACACTGATTAAGGATATCGGGGTGGGGAAACAGCAGCTTGTGGAAATCGCCAAGGCGCTTGCCAAAAATGCGAAGCTTCTCATTCTGGATGAGCCCACCTCATCCCTGAACGAATCAGACTCCCAGGCACTTCTTGACCTTATGCTGGAATTCAAGAAGCAGGGGATGACCATGATCATCATTACACATAAGCTGAATGAGGTAGCATATGTGGCAGATAAGATAACCGTAATCCGCGACGGTTCCACGATCGAGACATTAGATAAGAAAAAGGATGCTTTTACCGAGGACCGGATTATACAGGGAATGGTAGGCAGAGAGCTTACCAACCGCTTCCCGTCCAGGGAACCAGAGGTCGGGGACACTGCCCTGGAGGTAAAGGACTGGACTGTCCATCACCAGATATACAGTGACAGAAAGGTAGTCGATCATGTTTCCCTGTATGTAAAGAAGGGAGAGGTGCTGGGAATTTCCGGACTGATGGGGGCCGGGCGCACGGAGCTTGCCATGAGCATATTTGGCGGCAGCTACGGCAGGGACATTTCCGGCCAGCTCTTTATAGATGGAGAGGAAGTGAAGCTTGCCTCAGTAAAGGAGGCAATCGCGCATAAAATTGCCTATGTCACAGAGGACAGGAAAGGAAACGGGCTGATTTTAAGCAATCCAATCCGGGTCAATACAACGCTGGCCAATCTTAAGGATGTCAGCAGCCACGGGGTAATCGACCGGGATAAAGAAGTGGCAGTGGCAGAGGAATATAGACAGAAGCTGAAAACAAAATGTCCTTCTATAGAACAGAATGTGGGAAACTTAAGCGGCGGGAACCAGCAGAAGGTGCTGCTTGCAAAATGGATGTATGCAGGACCGGATGTTCTGATCCTGGATGAGCCCACAAGGGGAATTGATGTCGGGGCCAAATATGAGATCTACTGCATTATAAATGACCTGGTAGCAAACGGAAAATCCGTGATCATGATTTCCTCCGAACTTCCGGAGGTGCTGGGCATGTCTGACCGGATATATATTATGAATGAAGGAAAGATCGCCGGGGAGATGGATGCAAAAGAGGCCTCACAGGAAAAGATCATGTCCTGTATTCTGAAATCAAGCAAAGGAGAATAGATTATGGAAAAGGTAAGTATTTCATCATTATTAAAAAAATACACCATGGTGATCGTGCTGGTAATTGTCACTTTATTCTTTACATGGCAGACCGGAGGAAGAATGCTGCTTCCTCAGAACATTAACAATCTGATTGCACAGAATGCATATGTATTTGTTCTGGCAACCGGTATGCTGCTCTGCATCCTCACCGGCGGAAATATTGACCTGAGTGTTGGCTCCGTTGTATGTATCGTGGGAGCAGTAGGCGCAACCCTCATGGTCAATAAAGGGATTAATCCGTTCCTTGCGATTTTGCTCATGCTTGGGGCAGGCGTGCTGATCGGTTCATGGCAGGCATTCTGGATTGCTTACCGGCGAATCCCGCCATTTATCGTGACCCTGGCAGGAATGCTGATGTTCCGGGGGCTTTCCAATATTGTCCTGGACGGCTTTACCATTGCGCCCATGCCCGACGGATATCTGATGCTTTTCAATAATTATATCGTAGACTTTTTCCACGGAGAAGGACTTAATATTACCTGCATCCTGGCAGGAGTCATCGCAGTGGTTATATTTGTAGGACTGGTATTTAAAGGCAGGATCTCAAAGACGAAAAAGGGGTATGCCGTGGATCCGCTTGCAAATGATGTGATAAAATGTACCGTAATCAGTGTTGTGATTCTCGCTTTCATGTGGAGGCTGGCACAGTATAAAGGAATCCCCAATATCCTCCTGTGGATTATCGCGATCATCCTGATCTACTGGTATCTCACCTCCAAGACAACCGTGGGACGTCATCTCTATGCAATCGGTGGAAATGAGAAGGCGGCAGCACTGTCAGGTATCAATACCAACAGAGTGTATTTTATGGCATATGCCAATATGGGGCTCCTCGCGGCAGTAGCGGCGATGATGACCATTGCCCGCCTGAACTCAGCGAATCCGACTGCAGGCGACGGTTACGAGATGGACGCCATCGGTGCATGCTTCATCGGCGGCGCCTCTGCATACGGCGGCAGCGGCACAATTCCGGGTGTCATTATCGGTGCAACCCTCATGGGCGTGATCAACCTGGGCATGTCCATCATGGGAGTAGACGCCAACTGGCAGAAGGTTGTAAAAGGCGCAGTCCTCCTGGCAGCAGTCATCTTTGACGTGGAGTCAAAGAAACGGTCAAAATAATGATTCAGAAGCAAATTGGGGACGGGGCATTTTTAAAAATGCCCCGTCCCCAATTTGACACAGGGATTCTTCCCATCAGTCCAATCTGTCCGGACGGGAAAGAAGAGGAGATTACTCTTATCCCTTATGGCTGTACGAAGCTGAGAATTACTCAATTTCCATGGTATTCAGAGAAAAATTGAAGCTCTGAGTCCGTATCTGCTTAAAGGTTCTGAGTAGCTAAGGAGTGATAAAACAGATATGGAGCGGCCTTATGGACCGTGAATAACATATTTAAAAAAATAGTACAGGTACTATTGACAAATTGGAATGGTACCTGTATTATATTGAGTAAACAAAGGTACAAGTACCGGTACAAAATGAAAGGAGCATGATATGGATGATATGTATACAGATGTTTATGAAAAGCTCTCTACGCTGCAATGGCTTATGAAACGACGGCAGATGTTCAGCCAGGCGCAGTCCGGGCCGTTTGCCGATCCGACACGGGGGCAGGGGAGAATTCTTGCCATGCTGAAAATCCAGCCGGAAATTAAGACAAGGGAGCTGGCATATCTGCTGGGCATCCGGCAGCAATCGCTGAACGAACTGTTAAATAAGCTGGAAAAAAGCGGTCATGTAGAACGTAAGCCCTCTGAAAAGGACAAACGGGTCATGGTTGTTCATCTGACGGAAAAAGGAAAAAAGATTCAGCAGCCTGAAACAGATTATCAGGAAATTCTCGGCTGCCTGTCACGGGAGGAATTGCAGCAGTTTGGGGAGTATTTAGACAGGATTATTGCAGCGTTTGTTATGCAGGGGGCTGATGACAGAGAGGAGGATCATATAACAGACTGGATGGAGCAGGCAAGGGAGCGTATGGGCGGGGAACAGTTTGAGCAGCTGATGTCTATGCGTGAGAGGGCGTTCGGCTCTTTTGAGAGAGGGAGAAGACCGGCAGATATACCGGGAGCGGAACGCTTTTCACCGGATTATGACGGCTTCATTCCAGACAGGGGAGGATTTGGCGCATTTGGCGGCAGACCGGACAGTCAGATATCCCATAGCGGGCAACGGGGTATCTGACCCCGCGGCAGCCGCCAGATATCCGTGCAGGCACGGCTGACCGGCTCGCTGCCCACGGGAATAAATAACTTAGAGGCACTATAGAATCTATAGCGATAAGTCCTATGGGAATAAAATCCATGGGACTTAATTTTTTATGATACAGGAAACTTTCGAGAGGAGGAAAGGCGATGAATCCAATAATTGAAGTAGAACATTTTTCAAAGACATACGGAGATTTCAAGGCAGTAGACGATATTTCATTTACCGTAGATGAGGGAAGCATCTTTGCGTTTCTCGGACCTAATGGTGCAGGTAAGAGTACCACAATCAATACATTATGTACAATACTGGATAAAACAGAAGGAAGTATCCGGATTAACGGGCATGATGTTTCCAAAGAAAAGGGGGCGGTCAGAAAAGATATTGGGATTGTATTCCAGGATCCCACGCTGGATGTAAAAATGACGGTGGAGGAAAACCTGAAATATCATTGCAGCTTTTATAAGGTTCCGAAAAATGAGGTTGCAGGGCGGACCCGCTTTGTCCTTGACCTGGTGGAACTTACAGATTGGAAAAAGGCGGTTGTCGGCAGTCTTTCCGGCGGGATGAAACGCCGTGTGGAAATTGCAAGAGGGCTTGTACATTTTCCGAAGGTTTTGTTTTTAGATGAACCGACAACCGGGCTTGATCCGCAGACAAGGGCAAATGTATGGGAATATATCCAGAAGATGCAAAAGCAGAAAAACATGACGATTTTTCTGACCACCCATTATATGGACGAAGCGGAGGTATGCTCTAAAGTTGTGATCATGGACCATGGGAAGATTGTTGCCCATGACACGCCGGAGAACTTAAAGCATCAGTATACCGGAACCGAGGTAGATGCAAGCTGTGTGCATACGGAACCCCTGGAAAATATATTGAGGCAGCAGAAGATTCCTTATGAGAAAGTAGAAAACAGGATCGTTTTCCACACTAAGAAAGCGCCTGCTGCACTTCATATCTTGTCAGAGTGCAGAGATACGATTATTGACTTTGAGGCAAAAAACGGAACATTGAACGAGGTTTTCCTCGCAATCACAGGAAAGGAGATCAGGCAGTCATGAATCCAGTTACAGCAATTATACAGAGGAATTTGTTAAATTATACCAGAAACAGGGGGAGGATGATCGGGAGCATCGTGATGTCCATGTTCATGCTGGTGATGTTTTCCTTTATGATGAAATCTTCCATGAGCGGTTTTGGCGAACCCTCGAATTATCTGATTGCAGGCGTCATTATTATGACTGTTTTTCAGACGGGTATTAATAATTCGTCAGATATCCTGTCGGATATTTCGGATGGATATATGAAAGAGGTTATGGTTGCGCCGATTGCACGTTCCCAGATTTCTATCGGAAATATTATATCGGGGGCAGTCGTTTCCACTTTACAGGGGACTCTTACCATGATGATCAGCCTGCTCATTGGATTTAAAATCAATGTGCTTCAGAGTTTGCTGCTGATTGTGGTAATGCTGGTTTCAGCGATGACCTTCAGCGCAGCTGGCTTGTTTTTAGCGACTGTTTCACGCAACTCCCCTTCGTTCCAGACAATCAGCTCCATGATCATGATGCCGCTGACGTTTGTTTCCGGCGCATATATACCGACTACGATGATGCCGGGTTTCCTTCTGCCAGTCGTATATCTGAATCCGCTTACCTATGTGACGTCTATTTTCCGGTATATTGCGCTTGGGGCATACAAAATGAGTTCTGCCGGACTCCTGCGGGAGGGAATGTCATTTAACATTTATGGATTTGTCATAACTCCGGTTATGGGGCTTATGATTACGGTTCTTATCGGAACGGTTTTCTTCGCGTTAAGTGTCGGGAAGTTTAATCAGGCAGATTTTTCCACGGTAAAAGTGGCAAAGGCAATGCGGGGAGGCGGAGCGCCAAGATAAGAACAGAAAGGGAGCATTTATGGAATTGCAATTTGAAGACATAGAAAAAAGCTATAAGGATAAGAAGGTTCTGAAAGGCATTTCTGTCACAATGGGAACAGGGGTTTATGGGCTGCTTGGACCCAACGGCGCAGGAAAGACGACGATGATCCGCATTATGGCGGATGTACTGCGCCCGGACAAAGGACGGATCTTATATAATGGAAGGGACATTCACGATGTGGGCGGTGAATACAGGGCGAAGATAGGGTATCTGCCGCAGGATGTCAGCTTTTACAGTGATTTTACCGGCAAGGATTATCTGGAATATTCTGCCGCGCTAAAGGGCATGGAAAAAGCATACGCCAAAAAGCGGATTGAGGAACTGGCGTACAGTGTAGGATTGCAGGAGGATTTGAAGCGGCATTGTTCCACTTACTCGGGAGGGATGCAGCGCAGGCTTGGCATCGCGCAGGCGCTTCTTGATAATCCTGAAATTTTGATTCTGGATGAACCCACTTCCGGGCTTGATCCGTTTGAACGTATCAAATTCCGGAATATCATATCCGCCTATTCGAAAGACCGTCTGGTAGTGCTTTCCACGCATATTGTATCTGATGTGGAGCAGATTGCTGCGCAGATAATGATGATGGAGTATGGTGTGATTCACCATATGCATAACAGTGGGGAATATGTCAAAATGATGGCTGGTAAAGTCTGGCTTGTGGAAATGTCTGCGGAGGAACTTGTGGAGTACCAGAAGCAGGCGGTAATCAGTAATGTAGCAGCAAAGGATGGGCTTATGGAAGTACGGGTAATTGCAGAATCAAGACCTGCGGACAATGCGGTGCAGGCGGCACCGAATCTGGAAGATGCGTATCTGTATATTTTTAATTTTCGCAGGCAATGAGTCAGGCGCCATACTTGTATGGGGATTTGGCGAATGCAGCGAAAGTCAGGAGGTAGCGTGATGTCATTATTTCATTTTGAATTTCGAAAGTTGTTGCTCAATAAGAAAACGGTAAGCCTGCTTGTCTGCCTGTTTATCCTTTACAGTCTGATGGGTTTCGTGACTTCCATGTTTTTAATTGGAAGCGGCAAAAGTTATGGTGTTTATGAGGAGATGGCAGCCGGATATGAGGGAACGATTGATGAAGAGAAGGCTGCCTGGGCGAAAAAAGTATATGAAGAAGTAAGCGCCCGTTATGGCACAGATTCCCGGATGATTGCCAGAAGCATCAAGGACCAGCCTGAAACAATGCTGGCACTGAAATACAATGAATTTACGGAAAGAGTAGATGAATATTGGAATGGGACGGCGCCGGAAAGCGGTGATGAGCCGTATGGAATTGCGCTTTTAGAGTCGAAGTTATCTGAACTGGAAATGCAGGGAAAACAGAATACATTTGCGTACAAGAAACTTTCCAGTTCTTTAAAAAGGCTGACCGCACTTGGCGAACCGGAATTTGCAAATATCCTGCTGTGGGAGAATCTGTTTGTCAACTGGGGCGAACATATGATGCAGTTTCTGCTGTTTATCCCACTGACGTTTATCATTGCCCCGGTATTTGCCGTGGAACGGTCAACAGGTATGGATCACCTGATTTTAAGTTCCAGAAGCGGCAGACGGAAAATTGTCACAGCAAAGCTGTTTAGTATACTGGCTGCATCTGTTATTGTAACGTTTATCTATGTAGCAGCAACCTTTATTTTTGGTTTTCTTCCACATGCCAGCCTGCATGGCTGGAACGCTGCAATTCAATCTATTCCAGCGTATGCAAGATCCATGTTTGGATTTCAGACATGGCAGCTTGCTGTAGCCGGGGCAGTATGGCTTATTTTCACAGGGGCAGTTTACAGCCTTATCATCGGCTTTATTTCATCACGGATGAAAAGCCAGATGGGCACGGTGGGGGTAAGTCTTGCCGTTCTGTTTATTAACGTGGGACTGGCGGCAATGGGGGATGCTGTTACACAGAGGTTCCAGCCTCTGATTGACTTTGGACTGGCGAATGTCACACTGATCAAGGAGGTGTTTGGGGGATTTAAAATGTTTCATGTGTTCGGTATGTGTGTCAGCTATCCAGTTATGGCAGTTTTCGTTTTGGGCTTGATTGCTGTCCTTGCATGTTTTGGAATTTACTGCGGACAAAAAAACAGGACTGTGGTATAGAAAGCCTTACAGCACGGCATACAGCCAAGGCACTGCGCACCACATATTAAGAAAAATGCAGTTGGAACAGGAAACAGCCCGTCCCCAACATTTGTTGGCGTGAAATTGAATGTGGGGGTATTCTTAAGAGAGGTTTTGTGTTATTATATTTTTGTATATACATATTAAAAAACAATCAAACAAATGTTCGACGTATTGAGTGAGATGTGTTATACTATAAGTGCATGTCGGGATTGTGCTGGCACGGAACAATCCGTGTTCAGAAGCGTTAAAATACCTTTTGATGCTTACATCCTTGTATTGGAGTTGATATCATGAAGCCCTCGGAACTCTATACTGAAATTACAAATCAGACAGGATTATTTAATATTCAGGCTATTGATAATATTCCGTCAATTATGCGGCATGGATTGTTGTCCAATGAAAAAGCTTCGAAGATTAAGCATACGTCTATTGCAATGCAGGAGGTTCAAGAGCGAAGAGATACAGTACTAATTCCTAATGGAATGGCATTACATAAATATGCAAATGTGTATTTTGATCCTAAAAATCCTATGCTATATAAACGCAAAGATGAGAATAAAAATATTTGTATCCTCAAATTTGACCGGTCTATTTTAGATTTTAAGGGAGTGGTTGTATCTGACCGGAATGCATCAAGCACATATGCAAGCTTTTATCCGCCAGAAACAGGATTGAGAGAAATTGATTTTAATTTGGTTTTTGCATCTGACTGGCGAGATGAGAATCAATTTATATATTTTAAGAAAAAATCAACGAAATGTGCCGAAGCTTTAATCCCGTACTTTATACCATATGATTATGTGGCTTGTGCTGCTGTGTATAGTGAAGAAGTAAAAAATAAGTTAGAAGCTGCCGGATTTAATAAAAGGATATACGTTGAACCCAGATTTTTCTTTTAAGGAGATGATGAGATGATAGTAAAGATTGGAAATATGTTTGAAAGTAAATGTTCTACTATCGTTAATACAGTTAATTGCGTCGGTGTAATGGGGAAAGGTATTGCTCTTGAATTCAAGAAGAGATATCCGGAGATGTTTATGGACTATGTTCTTAAATGTGATAGAGGAGAAGTAAAACCTGGGATACCATATGTTTATCAGGATAATGAAGTAAGTATTTTAAATTTTCCAACAAAAGACCACTGGAGATCTCCTTCGAGATTGTTATATGTAACTGATGGTCTTAACTGGTTTGTGGAAAACTATGAGAAGTATGGTATAGACAGTATTGCGTTTCCGCCATTAGGATGCGGGAATGGCGGCCTGACATGGAGTGTTGTTGGTCCTGTCATGTATCAGAATCTTTGTAAACTTCCAATTAATATTGAGATATATGCCCCGTTTGGTACTAGTCCAAAGGAAATTACGAGGGAGTTCCTTTCGAATTCTGTTTCCAGGGACAATGTTATTGGAAATAGTAATTCTAAAGTGAATTCAAAATGGTATTTGATTCTTCAGGTTGTGAAAGAATTAAATGAAAGAAAATATGCATTAAAGGTGGGTAGAACGATTTACCAGAAGATATGCTATGTGCTGACAAGAAATGGGGTTGATACCGGTTTTGTATTTTCAAAAGGAAGTTACGGACCATTTTCATCACAGGTTAAAGAGAGCATTACCGCTCTGGCTAATGCCAATCTGATAGTTGAAAAGCAGCTAGGAAGAATGATCTCCCTTAGCGTTTCAGATGGAGTTGAACTTCATAAGGAAAAGTTTACGGATGAAGAACTAAAAGCAGTAAAAAAGACGGTTGATTTGTTTGGAAGAGTGAAAAGTACTGAGCAGGCAGAGATGGTTGCTACGGTTTTGTATTCATATGATCAACTGATTATGGGCAGAGAAGACATTTCGGACAAAGATGTATACGATTATGTCTTAAATTGGAAACCACATTGGAAAGATGACAAGGAGTTTGAACTCTGTGATACGATTCATAATATGGCAATGTTATCTCTTATGAATATAAGCTGTAGTGGAGAACTTATGGATACAATGCTTGTATAAAATGATTTGAATATGCTTTTTCAGCTTGACAGCACTGATACAAAAAGAGGCAGCACAAATATGTGCTGCCTCTTTTTGCCGGAAGGACGACAGATAAAGAATACGGGAACTCACAAGTATGTTCTGTCCGGAGCCTGTTAAAATATAATCAACAAAAAACTATGATGCTTTCCCTTGCAGCATGTACAAACATATTAATGGTGTCTCTTTACATGATGACGCTTCCCGTTCCAGTGGGTTGTCTTATGCTTCTTACAATACCGCTTGCAGTTACTCTTTTTCTTGTGGTACTTCTCGTGATAGGAGCAATAAACCCCTTTGCTCTGCCTGCTGTGATGACTGACATAGGAAGTATGACAGGAGCCATGGTGTCCATGGGCCATAACAGGAACAGCAAAATTGCCCGCTAACATGATTGCTGTCATAACAATAACAACCGCTTTCTTACATTTTTTTGTGAAATTCATTTTCAATTCCTCCTTTGACATTGCTTTAAAATTTCTTTTCTATTAATAATACGATTCAGAAGCAGGAAACCTTGCATTGGGGACGGGGTATTTTTCACCATAGCGCACCTCAAAAGCTCCGGTGGAGCTTTTGAGGTGAAAAATACCCCGTCCCCAATTCGTATATTAGGGGTTGTATCTTAAAATAAAACGCTATATAATAGTAAAGATGTAAATAACTGTAAAGGCACTCCCCAGTTACAGGTATAACCGGGCAGCCTGCCGGATCTGTTATGAAGAATGTCAGACGACATGGAGGAGATGAATTATGGGCAAATATTTTGGAACAGACGGTTTCCGTGGAGAAGCCAATGAAGTACTGACTGTTGAGCATGCATTTAAGGTGGGAAGATATCTGGGATGGTATTACGGACAGGAACATAAGGCAAGGATCGTCATCGGAAAGGACACAAGAAGAAGCAGCTACATGTTCGAGTACGCCTTAGCCGCAGGCCTCACTGCATCTGGAGCAAACGCATACCTTCTTCACGTAACCACAACCCCGAGTGTATCTTATGTAACAAGAACAGAGGGCTTTGACTGTGGAATTATGATTTCCGCAAGCCATAATCCCTTCTATGATAACGGAATCAAGATTATTAATGGAAAAGGGCACAAGATGGAGGCTGAGGTTGAAGACAAGATTGAGCGATACATTGACGGCGAGATCGCAGAGCTTCCTCTTGCAAAGAAGGACAATATTGGACGCACCATCGACTATGCAGCAGGAAGAAACCGTTATATCGGTTATCTCATTTCCCTTGCAACCCGTTCCTTTGAAGATATGAGAGTGGGACTGGACTGTTCAAACGGAAGTGCATTTGCCATTGCAAAGAGTGTATACGATGCCCTTGGTGCAAAGACCTATGTAATCAACTGTGAGCCGGACGGACTTAATATCAACACTAACTGTGGATCCACACATATCGAGGTGCTTCAGAAATTTGTAAAAGAGAAAAAACTGGATGTAGGCTTCGCATTTGACGGGGACGCAGACCGCTGTATCGCTGTGGACGAGAGCGGCGAAGTAGTTGACGGCGACCTGATTCTCTACATCTGCGGAAGATACCTGAAAGAGAACGCCCGCTTAAGCGGTAATACCATCGTAACAACAATCATGTCAAACCTCGGTCTTTACAAAGCATGCGACAAAGCAGGCATCAAATACGAGAAGACTGCTGTGGGAGATAAATATGTATACGAGAACATGGTGAAAAATGATTTCTGCCTCGGCGGAGAACAGTCCGGACACATCATTTTCAGCAAGCATGCCACAACCGGCGACGGAATCCTTACCTCTCTTATGGTTATGGAAGTCATACTAGAGAAAAAGCTGAGTCTTTCAAAGCTTGCAGAGCCAGTGAAGATCTATCCGCAGCTTCTTAAGAACGTAAAGGTATCAGACAAGAGAACCGCACGGGAGAATCCCGAGGTTATAAAAGCAGTGAACGCTGTGGCAGAAGCACTGGGCGATGACGGGCGCATCCTCGTAAGAGAAAGCGGAACAGAGCCAGTCATCCGCGTCATGGTAGAAGCATCCACCGACGAGCTCTGCGAAAAATATGTAACACAAGTCATAGATGTCATCAAGGCAGAAGGACTAATGATAGAGTAATCAATTGGGGACAGGTCATTTTTAATTTGGGACGGGGCATTTTTAAAAATGCCCCGTCCCAAACTTGTTAGCGTTCATATGCCAGTTCGATTAATTTCCCAATCAGTTCTTTCTTGCTGATTCCGGCGGCCTCCCACAGCATGGGATACATACTAATTGCCGTGAATCCGGGCATGGTGTTGATCTCATTGAAGATGACTTCTCCTTCATTTGTTACGAAGAAATCCACCCGGGCAAGGCCATAACCGTCTACTGCGTTGAAGATTGCCTCTGCTGCTTTTTTCACGTTCTTTGCGGACTCGCCGGGAAGTTCCGGGTTGATTACGGTACGGGATTCTTCGTTAAAGTATTTTGCTTCGAAGTCGTAGAAGTCGGCTGCTGCCAGGATCTCGCCTACGCCGGAGGACTGGACCGGTTTCTGTCCGCCTCCCAGTACTGCGCATTCGATCTCATGGCCGTAGATCATCTCTTCTACGAGGATTTTCCGGTCATGCTTTGCGGCTTCTTCGAGCCCGGCAACAAGCTGCTCCCGGTTTTCTGCCTTGCTTACTCCTCTGGAGGAGCCTGCATTGGAGGGCTTGATGAATACCGGGTAAGAAAATTTATCTTCGACCTGCTTTATGGTGCCTTCCATATCCTTTTTCATCCGCCAGCTCATGACAGGAACATAGTCTGCCTGACGGATTCCAAGGTCATCTACAATGATCTTTGTGTATAGCTTATCCATGGATACCGCGGAGGACAGAACTCCGCAGCCTACATAAGGAATGCGTGCCATCTCCAGGAGTCCCTGGATCGTGCCGTCTTCGCCCAGAGGTCCGTGAAGTACTGGAAATACGACGTCGATCTTCTCTTCTGTTATTTTTCCGTTTTCCTTCAGGATTACGCACTGCTTTGTGGCGTCTGGAGAGATGACAGCCTCTGTGGTGCTGTTTCTCCATTCATCTGAGCGGATTGATTTGATGGAATCGGTCTTCAGCCAGTGGCCGTCTTCTGTTATCCCGATCAGGAGCAGGTCATAGAGACTGGTGTCAATCTGTTCGGCTACATTGGCAACTGACATACAGGATACAATATGTTCGGAGGACTGTCCGCCGAATAATACAGCTATTTTTTTCTTTGTCATAGAGTTCTCCTTCCTGGCAGCAGTGCAGACTTTTGCACAGCTGCATCTATGTTCTTATAATATTATAATACGATACAGGCGTCAAAAGGCCACGCGTTTCATGCTTGCATGAAAAAGCATGACTCCCCGACAGGTAAAACATCGAGAAGTAGCTTTTTTTTGCAGAAAAACGAATTATTAGATAGAATGGAATCCCTTCCCGATAATTTCACTTGTATTGGAAATGAGTAAAAAGGCATCCGGGTGATTTTCCTTAATAAAATTACGCAGCTTTACGGCCTCCACGCGGTTCAGTACAGTAAAGATAATATACTTATCCTCCCCGGAAAATGCCCCTTTTGCCTGGACGATGGATGCGCTTCTGTGGAGCTTTTCTTTGATAAAGTCACAGATTGGCTGCGGGTCGATGCATACAACGTTAAAATATTTGGACAGATTCAGACTTTCGATAAAGCCGTCAATCATGAAAGAACGTGCAGCAAGCCCGAGGAAGGAATAAAGTCCTGTCTCAATGTCGAATACAAAGCATCCGCTTAGGGTAATAATAAAATCAGTAAGCATCAGGGCATTTCCAATATCAAGGCTTGAATATTTCTTCATAATCATGGCAACCACATCTGTACCGCCGCTGGATGCTCCGATATTGAAGAGAACAGCAGAGCCAAGCGCCGGAAGTGCAATGGCAAATGCAAGCTCCAGAACCGGCTGGTCGGTAAGCGGGTGGCTCATCGGAAAGATTCTCTCAAGCAATGACAGTGAAACTGACAGGAGGATACTGCAATAGCCGGTCTTTGCCGCAAATTTCTTCCCCAGGATAAAAAAACCAATGACTAGGAGGATCATATTCGTAATAAAGGTAAAGTCACTGGCAGAGATGATGCCGGACTTTGCAACCAGTACAGCCAGACCCGTGATTCCCCCAAAAGTAAAGTTGTTGGCAAACTTGAAAAAGTAAATACCTACAGCCATGATCAACGTGCTTCCAGTCAAAAGACAAAAGTTTTTCAATTGTGATTTCATAATACATTCCCCAACGTAAAAATTTTCCCACCGTCGCGGCGGAAAGTAACTTGTTTGATTACGTTCCCAATTGTAACGCGGAGGTAGAGAAAAGTCAATGGAATTTTGAATAGTAACCGGGAAATGACACATAATAGTTACTGTTCACACAGGACTTTGCATTTACTGCAAAGTCCGTAAGAAAATGATTCAGGTGTGAGCAAATCCCATTCGCGAAGCGAATTTTAAATGGATTTGCGAATGTTACTGTTCAGGATGTGTCTGGTAACACATAATAATTATGATTCACGGATCAGGAATGTGCACAGGATGCGCATAAAGGAGGAATGAAAAAAGATGGATAAGTATTTACCGATTACGGACATATACGCAAGAGAAATCTTAGATTCCCGCGGGAATCCTACTATAGAAGTTGAAGTACTGGCAGGTGAGAAGTATCTTGGGCGTGCCGCCGTGCCCTCCGGGGCATCTACGGGCCGTTTTGAGGCACTGGAGCTAAGGGACGGGGGAGAGCGTTACGGAGGACTTGGCGTAGAGCGTGCCGTAGATCATGTGAATGCACAGATTGCACCCCAGCTTACCGGGATGAATGTCTTTGACCAGACAGCTCTTGATTTGTGCCTGAAGAGGATTGATGGTACAGAAAATAAATCGAACCTGGGAGCCAATGCCATGCTGGGCGTCTCTATGGCAGCGGCAAGGGCAGCGGCAGAGGCTCTGGGACTGCCTCTTTATTCCTACCTTGGCGGTGTCAGCGCAAAGAGGCTCCCGGTTCCCATGATGAATATCATGAATGGCGGAAGACACGCAGACAATACCATAGACATTCAGGAATTTATGATTATGCCCACAGGAGCCGGAAGCTTCCGTGAGGGACTGCGCATGTGTGCAGAGATCTACCACGCACTGAAGCAGCTTCTAAAAGAGGAGGGCCTTAGCACAGCCGTAGGAGATGAAGGCGGCTTTGCACCGGATCTCCCGGACGCCAGGGCAGCACTGACATTTATTATCAATGCAGTACGCAGGGCCGGATACAGGCCGGGAAAGGACATTCAGATTGCCCTTGATGTGGCAGCGTCAGAGCTGTATGATAAAAAATTTAAAAAATATGTCTTTGAAGGTGAAGGGAAAATGAATGGCGGGAATGTGATCCGTTCCGTGGAGGAGCTGATTGATTACTATGAGGAGCTGATCGAAGAATTTCCGGTTGTATCCATCGAAGATCCACTGGATGAGGAGGACTGGGACGGATGGGAGCTTCTTACTACAAGGCTTGGACTCCATACACAGCTGGTAGGAGACGACCTATTCGTAACGAATACAAAGAGACTGGAAACTGGTATTAAAAAAGAAGTGGCAAATGCAATTCTGGTCAAAGTAAACCAGATCGGGACACTGACGGAAGCCTTCGAAGCCATAGAGATGGCAAAAAACGCAGGATACCATACCATCATTTCCCACCGCTCGGGAGAGACTGCAGATACCATGATCGCGGACATTGCGGTGGCATTTAATGCCGGACAGATCAAGACAGGAGCGCCGTGCCGCTCCGAAAGAGTTGAGAAATATAACCGGCTGCTCCGTATAGAAGAAAAACTGGGCGAGGCGGGAGAGTACGGCCTGCCGTAGGCGCGGTACTCACGGCAGATTTTACCGGCCGTGAGTATGTTCGGGACGCTTTGCGGTATCACTGGAAGAAAAGGACAATATAAAGGTAGTCCCTCCTCCTGGTGTATCTGTTATTTTAAGGGAGATTCCCTGTATTCTGGCCAGGGCGGCGGCAATGGACAGACCCAGGCCGAAGTGCTCTTTACTATTCCTGGATTTGTCGCTTTTGTAGAACCGGTCAAAGATAAGGGTTTTCTCATGATCTGGAATACCGGGGCCATGGTCTATAACAGAGACGGAAACTCTGGAATGTACAGCCTCACCCCGGAGTATAATCTTCCCGCAGGAACCGCCTCCAGAGTCAGAGGATCTGTGCTGACAGTTTTCCGGCAGGCCATAGGTGATTGCATTATCCAGAAGTATAGTAAGAATCTGTCTGCACAGATCCGGGTCAGCGTATGCCGCAGGCAGGTCTTCTCCTGGAAGCTCCAGAAGGAGCGTCCCATTTTTTGCAAAACAGAGGGGCTCATACAGCTCCAGAAGATTTAAAAGAAGCGTGTCGATCTCAAAGGCACGCTTTTTGACTGCCCACTGATTCTGCTCTGCGGATACGAGGAGCAGAAGATTTTGAATGAGGGAGCTGCCCCTGCGGCACTCGGATTTTATGGTGCCAAGGAGCTTCAGGGCATCTGCAGCGGAAGTGTCCGGAGGGTTCCCTGCCTGCCTGCTTAATATGCTCCGGGCGGCATCTGCAGAGGTCTGGATCACGGACAGAGGAGAACGCAGTTCATGGGAGGCAGAGGCAGCAAAATCCTGCTGCTTTTTATACATTTCCTCCATGGGCCTTAAGGAGCGGCGCACAAACCACCGTCCGGTAAAAAAGAGAAGCAGGATTCCAAACAGGTCTATAAGCAGATAGGAACAGGCAGTTCTGGCAAGCTTAAGACGATCCCTGGTGATGTCCTGGAGGAGAACCAGCTTCTTACAGCTGTTCTCAGTCTGAAGAAGGAGTACATTTCCTAAATAAGCATCCCTCTTATCTCCGGCGATCTCAAAAATGGAGGACTGCAGCAGATTCGAGGAGACCGGATGGGAGGACGGGTATATGCCTTCCTTTTGTGCCTCTAAACCTGCACGCGAAAATAGAACCTCCCGGTCAGTGGCAGGCTGATAGGAGCCGGAAAAGAAAAAAGGGATATCATTTTCTTCTATATAAATAAGAAGCTGGTGCTTTTGTTCCGCCTGTGCAAGAAAGGAATCAGCAAACTGGTTTCCACTCTGAAGCGTGGAGGTCAGCGAAAAAAGCTGATCCTGGAAAGCCGTTTTCTGCTGATTCTTCTGGGAAGAAAGGTAAAACAAAAAAGCGGCGGACAGGACCAGTGTGGTGATCAGCCCCGTAGTTACTGTATAGAGCAGGACAAATTTTCTCTGTAATTTAGGAAACATGATTTACCTCCAGACGGTATCCGACTCCATGCACGGTTGTAATGGAAGCCGGACTCTTAAGTGTACGCAGGTGTTTTCTGAGAAAATAAATATAGGTGTCCAGGTTTCCCTCTTCCACTGCACCGTCAGGTCCCCAGGCGCGGGAGAAGAGCTGTTCCCTTGTCAGCGTCTTTTCGGGATTGCGCAGGAAGAATTCCATCAGAAGCGCCTCCCTCTTGGTCAGCTTTTCTTCCCTTTCCTGCGCTGATAGTATCCGGGCGTCTGGATCAAAACGGATATCCTCGTAAAAGAGGCACTGATGTCCGGTGAAGGCCTTTGGCCGCCTGGAGAGGGCCCGGATTCGTGCCAGCAGCTCATTGATGTCATAGGGCTTGACGAGATAGTCATCCGCCCCACAGTCCAGGCCGTCAATCCGGTCATCCACAGTGCCCAGCGCAGTGGTCAGTATGACCGGAGTGTCAATCCGGCTCTGGCGGATGGATCTCAGGATAGAGAGCCCGTCGATCTCCGGCAGCATCCGGTCCAGAAGAATCAGGTCATAGGAGCCTGTCATGGCGAAGTACAGCGCCTCACTTCCTGTATAGCAGCAGTCCGCTGTATGGTTTTCAGAAAGCAGCTGCATCTTTAAAGTATTGCAAAGATCTCTGTCATCTTCAATAATAAGAATATGCATTACATTTCCCCCTCTTGAAATAGGATGATCTTAGTCTGTTTCTTATAGTATAGCAGATAAATCTCAAAGAAATCTTTAAAAATTTCTGCTGATTTTGGAAGTTTTTTTGAGAAAAACTCTGTATAGTGATAATCAAGCAACAGGAAGGAGACATGTATTATGAAAATAAGAGAAATGATTCAGGCATGTCCGGCTGTCCACTATGCCGGACGTAAGAAAAGAATACAGAGGTGCAGGCATATTGCAGCAGTCTGTATGTCGCTGATCCTGGCGGCAGGATTCCTTGGCGGATGTACAGGAAAGGAAAAGGAGGGCGGTGATGCAGGCAATTCTGTAAAGGGACGCTATGTGGAGGAGAATGTTGAACTGCCCATATCTGAGGATGAGGAGGTCCTGAACCTGACCAGATCAAAGGACGGGAACCCGGTTCTCTTTTCACATATTGCCGGCACGGATATTTCCCGGTATGAGTATCAGGACGGGAAATGGGATAAGACTTCCGTGGACTGGCTGAATAACCTGTATAAAGGCACAGAGATCTATCCGGAGGAGATTCAGGAGGCGTCTGACGGCTCCCAGATATTCAGAGGCTCAGAGTTTAATGGAACAGAAATGAAGCCCCATCTTGCCGCGGGCAGTGACGGGAAAACCGGAGAAGAGCTGAAGGCGCCTTTCCTGGAGGAGAAGGATGACCTGGGATACCCCATGATTACGAATATCCAGAAGGATGAAAAGGGCAATTACTGGCTCCTTGATTTTTACAAGTCTAAGGTTCTGGTACTTTCCCCGGAAAACCTGGAGGTTCAGGAAGAAATTAACAGTGTACAGGGCTTTAGCAACACCCAGAAGATCATTTTTACTGATGGGAAGGGGAATATGGCAGTCAATACAGAGGAAGGAGTATTTACGGTCTATGACCCGGACATGAAAGAGAAGGGAAAGATTAAGACAGATGCAGAGGGTCTGGTGAATCTGTGCGGAGACGGAGATAACTGGTATCTCTTCTCAGAGGCGGGCATTACCCGCTATACGCTGAACAATGATCTGAGCGAGGTTCTGATGGACGGCGGCATGGGGACAATGGGATCCGCGCTTGACGTCCTGTCAGGGGCTGTGAAAGGACAGGGGGATGACTTCTACGTGCTGTACAGGCAGGAGAAGACAGGCAGCGTAAGTCTGATGCATTATATCTATGATGAAAATATTTCTGCAGCTCCTGAACATACGTTACGAATCTTCGGACTCATGGACAATCAGACCGTACAGAATGCAGTTGTAGGATTTCAGAAGGCCCATCCGGATGTGAAAATGGAATTTCAGACGCCGGGAAATGAGGGGAATGTCTCCACGGACGATATCCGGACGCTGAACACAGAGCTTCTCGGCGGAAATGGCGCGGATCTTCTTCTGCTTGATGGTCTTCCGGTAGATTCCTATATCGAAAAAGGCATTCTGACCGATCTGACAGGACTTGCAGGGGAGATTATGAAGCAGAACGACTGCATTGAGACAGTCCTTAAAAATACAGTAGAAAAGGACGGAAAAATCTACGGAATACCGGTAAAATTCAGTGTTCCCATTATTTTCGGGGATGCAGAGAGAATAGGGGCACTGGAGTCACTTGACAGTCTGGCAGATTATCTCGAAAAGAACCCTGAGGAGCCTGTTTTTGGAATGGCAGACCAGGGTTACATCCGGGACTTCCTCTTTCAGATCTTCCAGGAGGAGCTATTTACAGAGGACGGTAAGGTAAATCAGGAGAAGCTGGCAGTTCTCCTGGAGATTGAGAAAAAACTTATGGTAAATGCGAGGGCAGAGGCTTTTGAGGAGATGAATGAGAAGGAGACCGGGATGGGAACAGCCGCCTCCATCCTTCAGAAGGGGGTATTTTACAATTCAGGGAATGCAGCAATTGTGAACCATCCGAAGAGTGCTGTCACGGATCAGATCAGAAGCCTTCCGGGTATGATGATTCCGTATGCATTAATGCGGCAGCTTTCGCTTAAGCCAGAGACCATCCGGGACTATTATGTTCCCCATGGTATTGTGGGCATCAATCAGAGCACAAAGGAAAAGGAGCTTGCAGAGGAATTTGTAAAATATCTGTTCTCCCAGGAGGTGCAGAGCGCACAGCTTGACGACGGACTGTCTGTCTTCACATCTGTACTGGATGGCCTTAAAGAGGAAGCGGACAGTGAATATGCAAAGAACTATACGGGCATGTCTGGATGGAAGATTGACGGGGAAGAGGATATTGAGTTCGAGATGACTTATCCTGACAGACAAGAGGTAGAAGATCTCATAGAAAAAACCAGTACGCTGAAAAATCCGGTTATCCAGGATTATGTGATCTGGAATATTTATCAGACGGAGGCGGACAGCTGCCTGAAAGGAGATCTGGATCCAGAGACAGCAGCAAAGAATGTTGCGCAGAAGATTGACACGTACCGTGCAGAATAAAGAGGACAGGGATGATTTTGGAAAGCAGAACAAGGATGTCAGCAAGGAGAAGAAGGGAGATTAGGAACGGGTATCTGTTCCTGCTCCCGAGCCTTGCCGGGACAGGCGGGTTTGTCCTGATTCCATTTCTGGATGTGATCCGAAGATCCTTTCTCCGGGCAGTGGGAAATGGATTTGTAGGATTGGAGAACTACCGGCAGGTACTGGAAAATGAGGCATTCCGCCTTGCCGCAGGCAACACGGCAGGTTTTATGGCAGTGTGTATTCCACTTCTTTTGGGAATGTCCCTTCTTCTTGCAGTGCTTGTGGGGAGGATCAAAGTCCTCAGACGCCAGATGAAGGCGGGATTTCTCCTTCCCATGGCAATTCCTGCGGCATCAGTGGTGGTGTTTTTTAAACTAATGTTTGCCGGGAACGGATGGCTTACCGGTGTGGTGACACACTTTGGAGGAACGGGTAAGGACTGGCTCGGGGAGGGTTCGGCATTCTGGATACTGACGGCATGTTATATCTGGAAGAATTTGGGGTATGATATGATTCTGTGGCTTTCGGGGCTTCTGTCGATTCCAGAGGAGCAGTATGAGGCGGCGAGGGTCCAGGGTGCAGGAGAGTGGAAATGCTTTCTGTATATCACGCTTCCCCAGCTTAGGGAGACGGCATTTGTGACAGCTCTTTTGTCCTTTGTCAATGCATTCCGGGTGTTCCGGGAGGCATACCTCCTTGCCGGAGATTATCCCCATGAAAGTATTTACATGCTGCAGCATCTCTTTAACAACTGGTTTGTAAGCCTGGATATACAGAAAATGACAGCCGCAGCAGTTATGCTGGTGCTGTTGACAGGAGGGATACTGGGTGCAGGAGAATGGTATGAGATCCGCAGAAGGAAGGCGGAGGAGAGAAGGATATGAGAGGAGAGTTCCAAAAAGCAGAACGTCTTTAGGAGGCAGAACGTCTTTAGGAGGCAGAACGTCTTTAGGAGGCAGAACGTTTTTAGGAGGCAGAATGTCTTTAGGAGGCAGAACGTCTTTAGGAGGCAGAACGTCTTTAGGAGGCAGAACGTTTTTAGGGGACAGAACTTCTTCAAGGGGCAGCATGTCCTTTGGAAGGCGGATGGCAGGAAAGGTGTTGGGAATTATCACAGCTTTATTCTTCTTTGCCATGATTTTTCCTTTTGTGGTACTGGTTTCCGGCTCGCTTATGGGAAGACAGGAGATGTCAGAGCTGTTCGGCGCAGTATTTTCCGGTCAGTCCGGACAGGCGGGCTTCCGGCTCTTTCCAATGTATCCGACTCTCCGTGCATATGTAAGACTGCTTCTGGACTCTCCGGAATATTTTACGGCGTTCTGGAATTCCTTCATTCACACGGCTGGTGTGCTGGGCGGACAGCTTCTCACAGCCGTTCCGGCAGCATGGGCATTTGCACAGTTCCGGTTTCCGGGGAAGAGAGTCCTCTGGATGCTCTATCTGCTTCTGATGCTTCTTCCCTTTCAGGTGACTATGGTATCGGGCTATCTTGTGCTTAACACCCTGCACCTTCTGGATACCCGGTGGGCAGTGATCCTGCCGGGAGCCTTTTCCACCCTGCCGGTTTTTATCCTTCAGAAGACCTTCGCAGGTATTCCGAAGGAGGTGACAGAGGCAGCACAGATCGACGGCGCGGGTCCCCTTCGGATCTTTTTTACGATCGGGCTTCCGCTGGGAAAACCGGGGATCTTTTCCATATTAATACTTGGATTTCTGGAATACTGGAATGCAATTGAACAGCCCATGACCTATTTAAGGGCAGAAGAGCTGCGGCCGTTATCACTCTACCTTCCGCAGATGGTAAATATAGAGACAGCGGCAGCATTTGCTGCATCCATTGTGACCCTGCTTCCGGCGTTTTTGCTGTTTTTCAGTGGACAGGACAACCTGGAGAGGGGGATTGCAATGTCTGGAGGATACAGTGGAGGAGGAGAGAATGGATAGAAAAAAGAAATGGGCAGCGCGGTTATGCGCAGGCTTTTTTGCAATTATGGTTCTTGCAACAGTACTTTCAAGAACGGCAGCCTCCATACTGGTAGCGGAAGTGGAGACAGGAAGAGTGCAGAGTGGGCGGCTTTCTTACACCTGTGACGGGGAGGGCTGTGTAACTCCGGTAAGGACAGAGCTGACCTTTTTGTGGGAAGGGCAGCAGGTGGAGAAGGCGGCAAAGCCGGGAACATTTGTGAAAAAGGGAGAATGCCTGGTACAGTTCAGGATGGAATACTTAAAGGAGCAGATTGAGAAGAAGGAAGACGAGATCACCCAGCTAGAGCTTCAGGCATCCCAGCAGCAGGTCTCTGCAAGAGAAAGCGCCCGCGTCCCCCAGACCGTGGGGGCATCCCGGACTCTGGAGGATGCAAGGCAGATGCTTAATGATGCCTTGAAAAAGGAGGAAGCGGCAAAGAAAGCACTGGCAGATGAGGCCGCAGCATCCGGTTTGGCATCCCGGGCACGAAGCCAGGCCGCAGGCTCAGAAGCACAGAAGGGAGAGAATCAAGAAGCAGAAACCAGGAAGCAGGAAGGAGAGAAACCAGCAGCAGAAGGCGGAAAGCAGGAGGGCAGGAAAACGGCAGCAGAAGGCGGAAAGCAGGAGGGAAAGAATCCGGCAGCAGAAACCAGAAAGCAGGAGGGAGAAAGTCCGGCAGCAGAGACCAGAAAGCAGGAGGAGAGTCTGGCAGCAGAAACTGGAAGTCAGATGGAGTTAAATCAGGCAACAGAGTCTGCAAAGCAGCAAAAAATGCAGGAGTTAGAAGCATCTCTCAGTGAGGCAGAACAGGGAGTAGAGGATGCAAGGCAGGCTCTTAACCAGGCGCAGAATGCCTATGATCTGGCCTGTCGGGAGGATGCGGCACAGGACCTGAATTCTGCGAATCAGGCAGAGGCTTCCAGATTAAGCGCAGAGGCTGCGCAGCTCCAGGTGGTCACAGCCAAAAAAGCTCTGCAGAAGCTGAAGAAATATGAGGCTGCAGAAGGAAAGATCCGTGCGAAAAGAGACTGTGTGGTACTCTCGTCCGGTGTGCAGCCGGGAACAATTACAGCCGGGACAGAGGTATTTGAGACAGGCAGCGGCGGCTTCTGCCTGAGAGGAAGCGTAAAGACAGCAGATCAGGAGAAGCTGAAAACAGGAGCAGAAGTTTCTGTGCAGCTTCCATCTGGAGCAAAGAAGTTGGCAGTGCTGGAGACGATCACATCTGAACCGGCCAGAGGGGGCAGCCAAGAGACGAATGGGACTGGTTCAGATCAGGGAGAGGCAGATTCATCCTCTGGACTTTTCTGGTATGCACCGCTTCCGGACAACACGGAGGTGAAGGGAACAGAGACCTTTACCTGGAATACGGAGTCTGCCTCGGAAAAGGAATACGAACAGATCATTCCCTTAAGTGCACTCCGCGAGGATGTCTCAGAGGCATACTGCCTGATTGTAGCTGAGGAAAAGCATATGCTGGGAACGATTCAGACTGCAAAGCGGGTTCCGGTCACAGTACTTGAAAAGGATGGGGAAAAGGCTGCTGTAACATCAATACTCAGGGAAGAGGATAAGCTGATTACAGCCTCAGAAAAATATGTACAAGAAGGAGACCGGGTGAGGATAAAGGAGTGAAGACCAGAAATGAAGCAGAAAAGGAAAGCTCTTACAGCAGCTCTTAGAATCCTGCTGCCCGGACTGTTATTTGTGCTGCTGAATCTATGGCTTTTATATGGCCTGGGGGAGCTTAAGGAGTATGAAGACCTTCTGTCCCTGTCCTATTCGCCAGGGGCAGTGACAGAGACAGCATTCACGCAGTGGAGAGAAAATGAAGGAGAAAACAGTGCAGGAGAAGCAGCGGCATGGAAGGCCTGCGGAAAAGGGACTGTGTTATCCGAAACTACGGGGCGGAGCCAGAACGTTTCCTGCTATAAGGTGAAGGGGCAGCCTGGCGCTATATTCGGCAGGGCACTGATTCGTGGAAGATATTTTACAGAAGGAGAGACGGGCGTCTGCATGATCGACCGGGATACGGCCTGGCTGCTCTTTGGCTCGGACCACGCAGAAGGACTGAAGATTATGCTGGAGGGAGAAACTGGGACTGAGACTGAGACTTTTCAGGTGGCGGGAATTTTAGAGGAAAATATCCCGCTGATGATCCTGCCTGCCGGAAAGAATACCTGCTATGATGCGGTTACAGTCCGTAAAAAAGACACAGGACGCTCCTCGAATCTTATGGCCAGCGGCATGGAGGCCGCGATGGGCGCGGCGGACGGGCAGAGGATTGACGGGAAGCTCTATGTTGTGACGGCATGTCTGCTGTATGGGCTTATGAATGCCCTGATTCTGCTGCTCTTTGCCAGAAGAGCCGGGAAGGCATGCCAGGATACATGCCTTGCGGGCATATTTTCCCAAAGGATATCTTCATGGTATACCGCAGGATTCATAAGGGTGGGGAAAAGGCTCACCTGCCTCATCTGTATCACAGGGGCGGTTCTGGCTGTCCTTCTGGGAGCCTGGCTGGCGGATCCCGGAAGCGATTACCTTCCGGCATACTGGTCTGATTTTGAATTCTTTGGAAGCCTTTTTAAGGAAAAGGCATCCCAGATCCGAAGCCTTGCCGCACATCAGGAGTTTTCCGCATGGCAAAACCTGTTTCAAGTATGGCAGAGGACAATCTGCGGGGAATTCCTGTTGCTGATTGTTGCTAGTACATCTTTGCGTAATTAACAGTGAATAGCAAGGCTGTACTGGCAAAATCTGAACTTTTTCATATACTATCAACAGAGGTGATAGATATGAATGGAGTTCTGTGGGCATTTCTTGGCACACTTGGTACATTTTCCGTAACCACATTAGGTGCAGCGGGGATTTTTTTTGTACGGCATGAGATAAGCGGGAGACTTCAGAACGGTTTCCTGGGATTCGCAGGAGGCGTGATGATCGCTGCATCCGTGTGGTCGCTGCTGCTTCCGGGGCTTGACTTTGCAGAGGACAACGGGCAGACGGGATGGCTGGTTATGACAGGAGGGTTCCTGCTTGGCGTTACGGTACTTCTGATTACGGACTATTTCCTGAAAAGATGGTTTGAGAAGCAAAAGGACAGGACGGTAACACTGGGAAAAAGTACGGCAATGCTTGTACTTGCAATTACTGCACATAATATTCCGGAGGGGATGTCAGTTGGGCTTGCCTTTGCACTGGCGGCGCAGAAGCCGTCAGACCTGGCGCTCCTTTCCGGGGCGATTGTCCTGACCATCGGGATCGCGATCCAGAACTTCCCGGAAGGTACGGCAGTAGCGCTGCCGCTTGTGAAGGAAGGGATGAAACGAAAGACAGCATTTTTCATTGCCAGTATGACGGCGATTGTGGAGCCGGTATTCGGCGTACTGGCAGCAGCATTTGCAGGAATCGCAGAAGCCGCCATAGCAGTCTGTCTCGCATTTGCGGCAGGAACGATGATCTATGTCGTTGTAGAAGAATTGATCCCAGAGGCACATATGAACGGAGAGGAAGGGAAGGAAGGGACACTGGGGTTCATAGTGGGTTTCCTTGTAATGATGATACTGGATGTGGCGCTGGGATAATGGGGTAGAGTTGGGGGGGGGGGTTTTTTTAAAAAAAAACCAACCCCAAAACAAAACAGTTAATTTTTAAGCCTTATAAATAAAATAAAAAAAATATTAATTTGACAGATATAGGAGAATTAAATAAAAAAAATAAAGAAGTTGTTTAAAGGGTTATAGTATTTCCACTTAAAAAAAAAAAAAAAAATAAAAAAAAAAAAAAAAAAAATAAAATA
>CANOKL010000009.1 GCA_947566645.1 uncultured Lachnospiraceae bacterium | reverse complement strand
ATGATTTAGGTGTCAAAAGGTACGACCTTTTTGAACGATAACTGTTCTTTGAAAACTGAATATATTGTTGTAAAACACTGTATTTTCCATTCATTTCAGGTATAATGTAATCAGCAAGAATGATTGGAGGCCCTCTTATGTCCTTTGTCCAAAACCGAATAGAAGAACAGCAGCTTTCCCTGTTTGACCCATTAAACACATTGACTGAAAGAGAAAAGAAATTCCTTGACAAGTCATGGGCGAAATATTTTGCGGAATTTATTTTTCCCAAGATTGATGAAATTCCATATGCTGTCTTATACAGCGATAAAGATTCACGCCCAAACACGCCTGTTAATGTTCAGATCGGTGCGCTGCTGATCAAGGAACTGACAAATCTTTCAGATGATGAATTGCTGGAATCCCTGATGTTTGACATCCGGTTCCAGTATGCCCTCCACACAACGTCTTTTGCAGAACAGCCGCTCAGTGACAGAACGCTCAGCCGTTTCCGCGCAAGGTGCGCCGCATATGAAACAGAGCATGGTGTGGATCTCCTTCATGAAACCATCACTTCCCTGTCATCGGAAATGGCGGAGTTGATGAGGATCGACAGCAGCATGAAACGGATGGACAGCCTGATGGTTGCTTCCAATATCAAGCGGATGGGGCGTCTGGAACTGCTCTACACCTGCGTGGCAAACCTCGCAAAAGAAATGGTAAAAACCCGTGAGATCCCTGAACATCTGCGCCATTACACAGAGGCGGATGACAGGAACCGTATCATATACCACAACCACAGTGAGGAAACTTCCGCAAAGATAGAAACGGTCCTAAAGGATGCGGCCACATTGAAAGAACTTTGCGGGGTGGCTTATGATGATTCCAGCAGCTACCAGCTTCTTCTGCGTGTGCTGAAAGAGCAGGCCGTGCAAAGGGAAGATGGAACCTACCGCCTACGTACTAAAGAAGACGGCGGCATGGACGCGACCATTCTGCAGAACCCTGCAGACCCGGATGCGACATACCGCGAAAAAGCCGGGAAACAACACCGTGGGTACGTGGCAAATGTCATAGAGGCATCCGGCAAAGACGGGAGTATCATTGAGGATTACCAGTATGAGCAGAACACCCACAGTGACAGCCAGTTCCTGAAAGAAACTCTCGACAGCATGGAGAAACAGGATGAAACAGTAACGATTGTGACGGATGGTGCCTACAGCGGTACGCAAAATGAGGAACTGGCTGCCGAAAAAAATGTACGCCTTGTCACCACAAACCTTACAGGGCGGGAAGCCGAGGACATCATGGCTGATTTTGAATTCAGCGAAGATGGCAGGAAAGTCATCAAATGCCCCGGCGGGCATGAACCGAAAAGCTGCAGCTATAACCAGGGAACCGGACGGTGTACCATTTCTTTCCAGAAGAGCCAGTGCCAGGACTGCCCACATAAAGAGCAGTGTCACCCCAGGATGTTCAAACGTGTAAGCAGGAAAACGGTAACATCCAAATCGAACCAGAGGGCGAAACAGCAAAGGGAACGAAGAACCGAAGAGTTTAAAAAGCAAAGCCGATTTCGAAACGGGGTGGAAACAATACCATCCATCCTTCGTCGAAAATACGGAATTGATAACATCCCAGTACGGGGATTGATACGGATCCGTTTCTTCTTCGGATGTAAAATAGGTGCGCTAAATATTAAAAAATTCTGCAGATATATGCAGGGTCAGGATAAGTGCGCCCTTAAAATGGCAACTGCCTAAAAAATGGTGGGATAACTCTCTGCCATACGCAACAAAAACCATCCAAAATCATCATTTCCAAAAATTTACAGCAATATATTCAGTTTTCAAAGTTCCTATTGGTGAAAAGAATAAAATACTAATACCCTTTTGACTACCTAATCATGTTATGTCATCGTTTAATTTTAGCGATTTTAAACCGCAATTATAAAAAGCACGATATTTTATTTGAGTAACATAGTCAGGTATCTGTATATCATTCAGTGAAGTTGTATTAGCAAATACTCCTTCGTCAATATATGTATACTTATTATTGTCCGGCAATATAACATTCTGAAGGTTACTGCACCCATTGAATGCATCTATCCCGATACTGATCACCGCATCTGGAATTACAACCGATCCCAGTCTCTTATTATTTCTAAATGCACCTTTCCCGATTGCTGTAACCGGATAACCGTCCAACTCCTCTGGAATCGTCAGTGTGTACGCATTCCCATTATACTTTGTGATTGTTGCATTCCCTGCATCGTCAACAGTATATTCAAAAATTGGAACCTCTTCCTCTTCAAATGGCGCTATAAACCAGTCACTCCCGTAATTGCCTGAGCTATCCATTGAAGAATAATATCCTCTCTTCCCTACGTGTGAACTGCTGTCAGCACGCTTACACGCAGACACCGTGTTGTTATCTTCAATATGGTAATAGCGGCGTACGGGACTATTGGATTCTGTATAAATTGGTATTATATCTGCTGCTACCTGTTGACCAAATACAATCACAGAATAACCTGCCGTTGCATACATATGCGCACCAAGATCCATACACACCTCAGGCTTCTTCCCGTCCGTATATATCTCTATATCGGCATCAGCTTTTACTCCTGCCTCTCCGTAAATCGTACCCTTAGCCATTAAAGGTATCTGAATGGCAAAGGCCACCTTACAAGCTGCCTTCAACTCCGCATGCGCCGAAATCTCCGGATCAGCTGTCTTGAAATTTTTTATTCTCCTAATTCCCTGTCCTCTTACTTTCTCAATACCAGTTTCAAATCTAGATGAAATTAATACACTGATTGAACCCTCGGCAGAGTATATCATATCAACGTAAACTTCTCCCACCCCTGCAATGGGGATTGTACCCATCCGAAGCGTCAGACTGCCTTCAGTCTTGATATCGCAACTTCCTTTTGCCTTTCCACTGATAGAAAATAACCAGTCTCCGAAACCATTTACCCTATAATTTACTTTAATATTTGAAATCGTACATCCTATCTTTCCGTTTTTTATTTTTTGAAAAAATTTAATATTTTGTATTTTTTTGCTACCCTGTATCCTGGCTGCTCTCGCACGTTCCGATGTATCCGCCGCTTCCTCTACTGTACCGTCTTCGTAATTGATATCCACGATAATATCATCCGATGCAGGCACAAAGTTTCCAAGGTTAGCCTCTATCACTCCTTCTGCATCATATTTTTTCACCACGGTATCATAGTCCACATCCTCGGTCTGTACCTCGATGCCATATGATTTTGAAGCAATGCCCACTGCCTTATATACATATGCCAGGCCATTGGAAAAGACAGCAAAAGTATCCCCCTCCGCAAGCTCTACCGAATGATCATAGATCAGAACCTTATGATCCTCTGTCAGTTCCACAGAGATTTCTTCCGGCACTACAATCACTCCTTCTGCAAACTCATAAGTATTCTTATGGTTCTCATCAATCTCAGATGCCGCAAGCACACTCTTTGCAAAGGCAACCATACTGGTCTTTTCTGCTTCCGTAACTGCCTTGTCCGGCTGAAAAGCTCCGTCTATGAGTGCAAACCATCCATGATTCAGTGCAACCTGGTCTGACTGGATGTATTTTAAGCTATCCTGGTCATTCATCGTATACTGGGCATTTTCCTCCAGCTCGTATCCCAGGCAGAAATTCAGTGTCTGCGCCGCAAACTCACGCGTAACCGGATCCTTTGGTTTAAATTCTTCCCCTGCCTCCAGGTCAATCACACCAAAATTCACCGCTGTCAGAATATCACGGTAATATGTAACCGTTGATTCCGAAACGTCTTTATAATAATCATCCGGCACCAGTTCTCCTTCTATCTTCATCTGGAAGGTATCCACCAGTGTATGGATCCATTCCTCCCGGGATATGGAATCCGCTGCCTGTACTGTATTGCTTCCGTTCTGGCATAGCATGCCTGCAAGAAATATAGCACAGTATGTCATAACTATAACAAATACAGCTGAAAATATCTTTTTCTCTCTTCGTCTCATTTCCTTTTTTTCTCCTTCATATTTTTGTCAACCTGAAACTATAGCATAAAAAATGGCTTTACGCGCTGATCATCATATTCCCACAGAATATGCAGTTCAGAGCATTCCCAACCCATGAACCGTAACTTTTCACCCGTTACTATTCACGGACTAACCGTCCGCTCATAGTAACGCATCCAGCCCATTTAAAAGTCGCTTTCAGCGAGGGGCCGGATGCCGAAACCGCCACTTTACTGGCTCGGATGCCGTGCAGCAGGGTGCACGGCCCCGTGAATAGTAACTTTCACCCTTCCTTCGCCTCGTCATATAATACATACGCTTGCTTTCAGCATACATTAGTGCTATGATAATCACAATTCGAATACGAAAGGAGACCTATCTATGGCACTTGCAACCTTAACCGCAAGGGTAGATGAAAAAGACAAAGCCAGCTTTGACATCTTCTGTTCCAATGTCGGCCTCAATACTTCTACCGCAATCAATCTTTTTGTGAAAGCAGTTTTACGCGAAAACCGCATCCCATTTGAAATCGCCCAGACTACCGATCCCTTCTTCTCCGAGGCGAACATGGTCTATGTGAAGAAATCTGTCCAGGAACTAAAAGCCGGGAAAGGCTCTGCCCATGAACTGATCGAGAGGGACGATGCGTGAACCCCCTGCCAATCCCCGCCTGTATTCGAGACGGGGATTTCTCCCACAATCCAAAACCATAGCAGAAAATACCTTTTGAGTGGGATGCCTGTCATCATATTCCCACGGAATATGCAGTGGAGTTCAGCGCATTCCTAACCCACGAACCGTAACATTTACCTCTTAATCTTCACCCCCTTCGCTCCTGTAAATGTACTATAATATTTCTGCCCGTTCACTACCTTGTAAGCACGTATTTTATAATAATACTGCTTTCTGTTTTTTAATTTGCTGTTCGTATAGCTTGTGGTACTGCCCTTTTTGATTGTTTTTATTTTCTTATATTTCCCGCTCTTTTTTGTGCTTCTGTAAATCTCATATCCGTTGACATTCCTGACTTTTTTCCACGTAATCCTCGCCTTTTTCTTTTTGATATTCTTTACTTTCAGTCCAGAGGGCTTCTTCACTGACACATGCTCTTTTATTATGCCTCCTGACGGCTGTGATACCGGCGGTTTTACTCCTGATGAGTCTGACGGCTTTGTCTCCGGCGGATTGGGTTTTGATGGCTTTTCATCGGATTTCCCCGGGGTAATTGTAAAGCTCTTTGTGACACTTCCGGTATTTGCCCCGATTCCCTTTATGGTCACCTTCCCGATACCTGCCTTTACATTATTACTGTATGCCACAGTATAATCTGTCCCTTCTTTTAACCCCTTGACCGTAACAGAAGGACACTTTTCTGTCCCGTCATACTCAAAAATATTCTGCTCCAGGCTGATTTCCTGGCAGGCAATATTTACTTTCGCATCAATCGTGTAGGACGCCACATATCCTCCGTCTGCCGTTGACGCTGTGACTGTGGCGGTTCCACCTTTTAAGACATCAATATATGCCTTTGATCCATAATTGAGCATGAGGCTCTCGTTCAGGAATAGAACCTCTGGATCATCCACACTCCAGTAAATCTGACGGTCTGTAGCATTTGCAGGTACAAAAGATGCTTCCAGACAGATTGTCCTGCTTTGAGATGCATTGTCATATGACACTGTTCTTGTGAATTCTTCATGCCCTTCTATTAAAATTCCTTTCACAGGAACCTTTACACCGGTTCTTATAACCTTCTTTCCTTCTGCGGTCAGACAGCGGTCTGCACAGGAACCTCTCTGTACATGATACTCAATATTTTTATTGTCGCTGATATCTTCAATATAGGACACAGAAGCCGGGATTGTCAGGCTTTTCAGATTCGGGCATCCCATAAAAGCGGTCGGTCCGATAAATTCTGTTCCTTCCGGTATGGTAACGTCCGTAAGCTCCGTAAAATACATGCATGACCCTCCCCATATTGCGAGAGTCGTATCTGGAAATACCACTGACCGGATCCGTTCGTAGCGCTCCTGTTCATCCGTACTCCGTGAATTTAACATCACTTCATAGACAGGGTATCCTCCCAGATGATCTGGAACAATAAGATCGGTTCCATTTCCCACATATGCATTGATTCGCACATATTTTTCTTCGCCAGCTGTCAAAATACTGTACTCCCAGTCTTCCTCCACGATATCCGGGTCATCCGGGACTACGCTCTTTTCAACGGTAAACGCAATGGTGTTACTTGTCTCATGGCTAAAGCTGTTATAGGACTCCAACGAGGCTTCATAATATCCTTCCGGCAATACCAGCTCGTAAGACGTTGCCTTTCCGGCATCAATCTCTTTATAGAGCGCTGTATTCCCCTTTTCTCCGTTATTAATTCTGATGCGGTATCCAGATGCACCTTTCGCTTCTGTCCAGCTAAAAGCTGTCTTTGTATCTGAATTGCCTGCAGTTACTGATAGCGTGGTTTTCTCCGCCCGGTCTACTTTGTAAAATGCCATCATCTGTGCTGTATTGCCATTCGTATAATCCCAAATATGGACATTTGTTCCGACTGTACTGTCTCCGTTATATACATCAAGTACTTTATCTGTATGCTTTGGACGCAGTACATATTTTCCGCTCCATTCACCGTAAACATACCATTTCTGGCTGTCTGCAGCCTTCCAGTCACTAAGCATGATATTCGTTCCGCTTGTCTGTCCGCCGGACTGGACGGTAAGAGCCTTTCCGTCCAGGCAGCTCAGGATTTCATAAGAGCCGTCCCCCTGCTTTATAAAATGCCAGACATCCGATCCGTCTTTCATCCCGTTTACCGTGAGCTCCATATTGCCATTTGTATTTCCCAGATGAACCCAGCCGTCATTTTTAATAATGTTTGTATAAAAATCTGCTCCCGTATCTACCGGCGTCTGGGATTCGTACCACTTCGGCGGAATGGTCGAGTATGTCTGCTGGTCTGTATAGGTTGTACTTCCTCCGTTATTGTATATTGCAAACATCTGATACTTATATATGGTGTTCGCCTGCACACTGATCCCAAGCTCTTTGTTCATGTAGAACCACATATCAACTCCGTCTCTTGTATGCGAAGCAGGGTTGATTTCCTCATAATGCTCTTTGATCAGGTTGTCATTCGCGTCCCATATGTAGACACCTACTGTCGTAATATAAACTCCTCCCGGGTTGCGGATATAGCCGTTTATCTTTGCTTCCGCCCCGGAGGCCTCGCTGATTCCCCGGACTTCGATCCAGGGATCCTGCGTGGAAGACGAACCGGAAAAATTTGGTCTTATAACTCCCCAGTAGGAATTTCCGATTTTGTTGTACGCATAATTTACATTTCTTACGTACTGGGCAGAATCAATATTCTGATGGTATGTCGAATAGGTGGATTCGAAAATGGCAACATGCCCATAGGGATTGTCCGAATTTCCAGAGTATACCAGTATATCCCCCATCTGCGGAACCGCGCCCTGAATACGGTTCCAGCCTGCCGGCAACGCATTCCATGCATAATCACATCCATTTCCTGATGCAGGGCTGACTCCCAGATATGCATAATATGCCATGATCAGATCCACACATTGTGCTCCGTATACGCCGTCATAGTCAATTGCCTGTCCCAGTTTTGACTTCACCCATGCAATGGCATCTGCCTGGGAACGGCTTGTTGCATAAGTCTGGGTTTCCCGGGGCTGTTTTACTTCGTCAGTATCCTCTGCCACGGCTTCTGTACAACACATTCCAAATGACAATACAAATGATAAAAGTAATGCCAACAGTTTTTGTTTTGTCATACGCTTTCTCCTCTCTTTCTTATTTTGTTATCTTCTGTATTTTCCCAGATATTCCCTTCTTTTGCAGTATCTTCCTCTTTTTAAAAATTTCTCATCCTCTTTGATTTGATTATTTTTCAACCACTTTCCTTATCAAAAATTATAACTATGGATAATTACAGGATTAAAAATTCTTTCTTTGCCACAATTATCGCATACTACTCCAAACCACCTTTTTGTGAAGCTACGTCCACCACAATACCCACATACCCCTTGCCTGCATTTTTCTTCAATTGCCTTTGCGAAAGGCGAGTCAAGAATACTTTTTCCATCTGTTTTTATCCCCTTTCTAAATTGCAGCAAAATGTAGTCTATCACTTTTTCTTTATACTCCTTTGAGCATTCTATATCTTTCAGTAAATAGTTCTTATTTATCAAATCCGCATCCCCATTAAAATTTGAGGGCAGCTTTAAGTATGAACACCTTAGATAAGGAAGAAAATAATCAGTATTTTCTTTGACTATCGCCTTATGACATTCAAAAGCCTCTTTTAATATCACATTCTTTTGAAATACAATTGCATCATTTATTCGTCTCTTACAAATAGGTAGGGTTATTTTCGAGCATAGATCAGCCAAAACCATCTTACCTATTCCGCCTCCGCAGATATATGTATCCACTATGGGAAATTCTTTTGATATTTTGAGTTCACCTATCCTATCCCCACAAATACACACAGGAATCTTAAGCTGCCTCCCGGGTAATATCAGTTTATCTATACCCCATTCACAAATACTACAATTAAATACAGGCTGAGTTTCTGATAATATTAATTCACCTATACTTCTGCAAATACTATGATTAATCACAATCTGTGTTTCCGGAAGAATCAGTTTACCTATATACTCTTCACAGATATGCGTATTAATTTCCGCAAACGTCTTCGGTAATATTAACTCATGTATCCTGCCTCCACAAATACATGAATCTATCTTTGTATATGTCTCAGGCAATATTAATTTCTCAATATCTGCATCAAATGCATATTCATTTATCTTTACTACACCATTGGGAACGCTTATTATTTTGCTTTTCCCATTATATTTCAGCAGCACTCCGTTCCTTATATCAAAGTATTGTAAATCCCTCAAAGAGTCATATGCATGATTAGCCTCTGAATCATTTGGCGCTGCTTCCAATATCTTTTTGACTATTGATATTGCCGCACTATAATCATGTGCATTCATATACTTATATAAGAGCTGTTTCCACTGCCATACATCTTCTTCAGATCCTGTCTGTCTTGTCTTAACCGTTCCTTGGATAGAAACGGTTCCTTTTATCTCCTGTACCTTCTCCCGCATCCGCTCCATGGAATGCTTCATACCACAACAATCACATGTGGCTGTCTTACCCCCTGCATCAATACTCAGGCTCCCACCACACACATCACATGTCAATACAGACATAATTGCCGCCACCTCCAACTGCCTACATTCTGCTTAGTACTTCCTTCATCTTTTCATCATACATTTCCTTTGGAATCAGTCCAAGATCAAGCATTTCCTTTAGCTTCGCAAGTATCTTTACCGGGTCTTCCCCTGCATGAACCGTCTGCTCTTCTGCTATCTGCTCATGATATTTCTCCCCGTTTCCGGAAACAGCCTTTCTCAGATTCATTGGTCCATTGGAAAAATGTGCCTTTGCTACAGGCTCCATGTTTTCTCTTATCATGTCTCCAAGTGTCAGTGCTACAGGAGCCTGTGCAAGCATATTCATCGGATTTTGAGCACTTCCCGGATTACCTGCGTACAGTTTTGATATCTCTGCAAGCTGTTCGTCAGCCCAATTATAGCCTTCGATCTGCCTGCTTTTCGCTCTTCCATCTGCCCGGATCGTTGCCGCCTTGGCATCTCCCTCTGCTTCCATAGATTTTAACTGTTTTCCGTATTGGGCTTTTTGAAGCTCCTGCTGTCCCTGCATGATAACCTGGTACTGATCATCGGGAATATTAATCGTTCCGATAATAAAATTATACAGTTCCACCCCTACATCATTGAAAGTCTCCTGCAGCCTTTCCTTTACGGCCATGGAAAAATCATGGAGATGAAGTTCCAGAGCAAGAAAATCCATCTGCGGGTCTCTCATTACATTTGCGAGATACTCTTTTACTTTTGCGGAAACATTTTCACGGAAGAAATTCAGGCATGCTTCTGCTGTTAACTCTGATTCTGTCCCAACTATTTTCCATAGCAGTTCTCGGGGATTCACAACCCGCAGCCCAAGTGTTCCGCTTGCTCCTATTTCAAGAAGTATATGAAACTTGTTATCCATTACCCTTGTCTTACTCATGGTTCCCCATTTATAATTCAATGCGATAGCCTTATTGACAAAATAAACTTCACATTGGAATGGGGATTCTCCGCCAAATGGCAGATTGATAACTTTATTCAGCAATGGAATATTTTTTGTGTGCAGCGTATATTTTCCAGGTCTGAACACATCCAGCATTCGTCCGTTTTTAAAAAAGACTGCCTCCTGTGATTCATGCACCACTAACTGCGACATGGTATTAAATTCCGTATTCGGATATCTATAGATTAGTATGTCGCGGCTGCCTTCGTATTTTATAACATCTATTAATGCCATATTTCTCCTGCTCTTTCTCGCACAACCATGTATTCTATACTATTACATCATTGTGTTAGTCCCAAGCAACACAATGATGTAATAGCCTTTGTTGCCTTCTATTTCCACTTCACAGTATAGTAACCTAATGCTCCCATAGCAGATACCCTGATATAATAGGTCCCTTTAGGCAAGTGCATAATATTGTCAATATAAATCCCATCCATATTCTATTTTTCATCTTTACTGCCTCCTCATATTTTATGAATCTTATTTCCACTTCAAGGTATAATATCCCGATCCTCCAACGGTAGACAATTTAATATAATATATTCCTTTAGGCAATGTTGCTGAAATCTTGCCTTTTCCCTCTACCGGCCACCAAATAAGATCATCATTTGAAAGGATTTTCCCTTTTTTATCAACAAATCTATACTTATTTCCTTTCTTTACTGCAAGCTGAACACGTAATCCGCTCAGACTTTTAATCTTAGACTGAACTGTAATACTGACTTTGGATTTCTTGGTAAGAGAAATTTTATAAACATTCATCTGCGGATCCGGATAAAGCAGATTTTTTGCTGTAGTCCCCTTTTTCAGTCCTGGTGCATTTTTAGCCCTTTTCCCCACCTTGCTTAGTTTCCCCACAGCTTTAAACGTGTAACGTAATTTATACTTCTGTTCTCCCTCAACCCTAAGATAATACGTCCCTTTTTTTACTGCTGAAGAGAAACAAATGCTACGTTCTCCCGTTGAAAACACACTTTCATCCACTTCTTTCTTTGATGAATTCAAAAGCGTTACACTTGTGGCAAATGCCCAGTCATCCTCTAAAGATTTTGAATACTCCTCTTGTTTCGGAAGCTTCGATGTCTTCATATCCACCATAATATAACCCTGTTTTGGTATTTTTAACTTATAATATGCTTTTCCGTTGCTTCTGAAGTCATCAACAACCCCGTCTTTATCCGTATCCACAAAAACTCCGCATTCTCCGGTTACCCACTTTTTGTTTTTCATGGTAGTATTCGCCGCAAATACACTAACTCCCATCAATAATGTACATAGCAATGTCAATACAACACCCATCCATATTTTCCTGTTTTTCATTTTCCCTCTGCCTCCTTGTCATTTCCTTTTTTACTTTTCTTTTGGCAAGGTTACCGTCTGCAACGCTGTCTGCAAACGGTAACCCTCCATCTCATTTCACTACACTACATCCCCATAACTTCTGCAAAAACTCTATTTCACTGTTACCTTCTTCTTCGAAGACCAGCCAGAATAATATTTCGTCCCATTCACAGACTTATACGTTCTGATCTGGAAATAATACCTTTTCTTCGAATTAAGCCTTGTGATCTTTCTGGACGCTTTCTTACTGGACTTAACCCAAACTGTCTTAGAGCCTTTCATAGAAGACTTTTTGGAATACCGGATCTGATAGCCGCTCACCTGCTGAGTCTGTTTCTTCCACTTAACTGTTACAGACCGTTTCCCTGCATTCAGCTTAGAGAGCTTCGTCTTCGGAGGGTTAATCCGAAAGCTCTTCGTCACACTTCCCGAATAATTGCCTTTACCGGATACAGTAATACCGTGAGTTCCCACATTCTTTCTGTTTCCTGTATAACTCACCTGATAGTCTCTGTTCTGCACAAGTCCTTTTCTGTCCGCATTTCTTACAAAGATTTCAGGAGTAACTGTGCGCTTATTATATGTGAAAGTACTGGTATAAAGTATCACACTTGATGGGGAAATCTTTTGCGGGCTTACTGTGAATTTTTTTACAATCTCACCGGAGTAATTCCCGATGCCAGATACAGTAATACTGTATGTCCCTGCATTCGTCCGCCCTGTGGCATAGGTTATCTGATAATCCGTATCTTTTACCAGGCTATTGCCTGCACTGTTTTTGACGGTTACCTTCGGAGTAATGGCCTGACCGCTGTATACAAAGTGGTCTGCCGATAACGTCACTCCCGAATCTGAAATCATCTGGGGGCTGATCAGAAATCCCTGCTCATACACTCCGTCATAATTTCCGGTTCCTTCTATCCGCACTTTTCCGGTTCCGGCATTTATATGATCCTCATAAGTAACGGTATAATCCGTTCCTGCGGTCAGCTGAAGATCACCATCCATTACTATAACTTCCGGCTCAAACGCCTCTCCGGTGTACACGTACTCCCCGGCAGATATCTCAATCTTTCTGGCGGCAATATTCCGTTTTACGACCTCACCTGTGGAGATATCCCACGGAACCCATTCAATCGAACCGCCATAGCCTTTCAGCTTATCCAGTGTCCATGTATTGTCGCTTGCCGGGTAATATGCTTTTGCCGTAACCTCTGTAAACGCATCCTCTGCGATCTCCGGTACATTACCGAAGAAATGGATTTCCGTCAGATCCATACAGTAAGCAAATGCCTCACTTCCAATTGACGTTACGCCTGCTTTGATCTCAATTTCTGTCAAGTCGCTTTCCTTGTATTCACCGTCTGCAATCTCTGTCTGCCCTTCAGATGCCTGGGGCCTGATGGTGAATTCCGCTTCCTTGTATCCGGTATACTGACCTCCTCCTGCAAATACAGAGACAACTGCTGTTCCAGGGTTTATATTATTCCGGTAGAATACAACATACTCATTCTGCGGCAATTGTTCACCATTGTAGAATACCGACACCTCCGGCTCCTTTGCCTGCCCATTGTATACAAATGACTTGCCGGAAAGGGTTATGCTACACTCTGACATATCAATAGCAGCTTCCTCCTGAGCCGTAACGGTGATCCTGATCTTTGTCTCAGCCTTTTTATAGTTCCCGCTCTCCGGCACTGTCACGGTAAGATAGGTAGTTCCAGGTGAAATGCCTGATACTTTTCCATCTTCTGATACGGAAGCTATGCTTTCATCATCCGAGCTGAACAGCACTCCTTCCACACTGGCGCTGATTGACAGCTTCGCTGCCTGGCCGACCTTGATTTCCTCTTTGGAAATACTGCACTGCAGATCCGGCACAGCCTTTTTCACAGTCAGGGTAATAACCTTTTCTGTCTTTTTGTATTGTGCTGTTGCCGAAGCAGTAACCCGGATCTGGGTAGTCCCTGCACCCTTGATGGTAACCTTTCCCTGATCGGAAATAACCGCAACCGCTTCATCATCGGACCGGTATGTAAGCTTACCGTCACCGGCTGTCAGCTCTGCATCAAGGGAAAAGTCTTCGTCTCCAAAGGTCTTTTCATATCTGTTCTGTCCGCTGATCTCCTGCTCTTTCTTTTCACTTCCAACTGTTACAGTACAGGATGCCTTTACATTACTTCCGTCCCGGGCCGCTGCTTCGATCACCGCTGTGCCCGGTGCAATTGCTGTAACCGTTCCGTCCTGGTCAACTGACGCAATCCTTTCATCAGAGCTCTTCCACTTTACGGACTTGTCCGTGGCATTCTTAGGCAGTACTGCTACCGTTAATTCTGCCGTTTCACCTGTCTCAAGAGCCAGTTCGCTTTCGTTAAGTGTGATATCCGTGACGGATATGCTTTCTCCTTCCTTTCTGATTTCAATCTTTGTCCCGGAGATCTCACTGTCATTCGCATTCTCTGCTGCTGCATATGCATAGACAACCGCATCCTCTTCCACCACGATCGGTGAGGAATATACCTGGAATGCTTCTTTATCCTGATAATAGATCTCCTGCTCCTCTGGCGGTATCTCTGTCTTACTGTAATAAATGGTGGCCTTCGGTGTATCGCTTGACAGGAACACCTTTTGCTTATCACTATAAACACCTGAAGTCACACTGAATTCAGGCTCCTTTGCCGTCTTCTTGAATTTTGCCACAGGCTGTACGGTCATATTACCTGTCACATACTGTTCTGCACCTTCACTGCTCCATCCCGAGAAGACTCTGATGTCATCCGGAGCACCCAGATCTTCTGGAACCTCTGCTTTTTCCCCATATGCAACCTTCTGCTCACTGATAACATCTCCGTTCCAGTCTACAAAGGTCACTATATATTCCGTATCAGCATAAGAAGCTGTCACGATCATGTTCTGGGTCACTACAGAAACTTCCTGTTTGTCCTTGTCAATCCATTTTTTAAAGATCTGACCGGCTTTTACCGGAATCTCATCCAGAGACAGCCTGTCTCCATATGCAAACTGTTTTACAGCCAGATCGGTATTGTCCCAGTCTACAAAAATAACCGTACAAGTCTGCTTTCTGTATTGAGGCATCACGACCATATTGGAATGGATGTTTTTGAGACCTGTGTCCCATCCGATGAATTCATATCCTTCCTTTTCCGGTGCGTCTGGTGCCTCAGCATTCCCGCCTTCTACCACATTCTGCTCACTGATGGTATTCCCCTCTTCATCTGCGAACTCCACAGAATAAACCGGCTTCGGTGCTTCAATGGTTCCAATATTCATGTAATTTGTCGAGCCTTCTATTCCCAGCGTCACCACAAAATCTCCGGTCTCAACAGATGGTTCTTCCTTTGTTATGAATGTGAAGCTGTAATTTCCATTTTCATCAAGAGCCGTCTGACCGGCATACTCAATCTGACTGGCTGTGGGATCCTCATTTTTCCCCTTATAGACTAATAGTGTGGCTCTTTTTCCGCTGACTCCTTCTACCTTTCCTTCAATCTTTCTCTCAGTCCCCTGGGTATCCTCCAGAGTTGATGTCGTTTCAAAGACTGTGGAATTTCCTTCCTTGTTAATATCCGCGCGGTACCAGGAATTCTCGCCGATACCGTTATATACAACGATTCCGTCTTCCACGGTAGAATGTGCCTTCAGCTGTGAAAAAGACTGGTTGTACTCCCATTCTCCCGGATAGTCCTGGCTGTCCGCGTATGCGCTTGTATAGGCATAGATCGTTTTCCCGTTATTCAGATTCTGGTATTTGTATCTCTTATAGTTGTAACATGGAACCTCTGTGGAAATGCTTTTAAACCGGTATGCGGTGCGCGTTTCCACTTTTCTGCTGTCACTGGCTGTCACAGCCGTCCCCTGCCAGCTGCTGTAATTTGACGGCCAGTATGTATAATCATAATATTCCTGTCTTGTCCTGCGGCGGTACAGTGTATGGGTCGGCTGACCGGTTCCGCCCTGTCCATTTCCTGTCCCGTCAAATTCAAAATACCAGTACTTATTTTTCCAATAAATTCTTCCCTTTGCGGAATCCATTCTTGTATATCCGGGTCCGTAATCAACCCCTTTACAGGTTCCCCATGCTTCCTCCCAGTACATTCCTCCGCTGCCGCAGTTGGAACAAGGAGTGGAATAAGGATCCCTGGTTCCGCATGCCGGACATACAAATGTATAATATCGGTATCCTATACATGTCTCCACCTGGGTTAAGGCATTACCGTAAAGGGGATCTACCCAGAATTCTGTCCAGCCGCCATACCCGGTATAAGTTCCTGTCGCCTTAACACCCTCATAGACATATCCAGCCGGTGTTCCCGGTTTTGATACGGCTCTTACCGTCTTCTTATCCTTATATCTGTATTCTGTCCTGGATTCTGTAAGATACTCCTCACCGGAGGGCGTAGGATTGGCGCTCCAGTCTGACCATGACTTTCCTGTATCAATCTTTCCTGTCACAGCCTTTGATTTTGGTGTCCCGGTAGTATTATCATCAACGACTCCGACCATGGATACTTCTACGGTTGATGCTACACCTGAATATAACACGAAGATATCCTTTTTCAGTTCCCCTGACGAGGGCAGGCTGATCGCGTCTGTTTCAGAGGCAACCATTTTTCCACCCTTTGTCTTCAATGTGGTCACAATCTTTCCTTTTGTAAATGTGTTAGGAAAATTGCTCATCTGGATAGAAATATCATATCCTGTCGCCTCATCGTTCCGCTTCGCTGAGAGAATTTTGGTTATAATAGGAAGATCTACATTTTCCCATACATAGACAGCCTTAATAGTGAGTGCACTTTTTACACATTTGTAGTCCTCTGAACTCCAACCAGTGAAAATATACCCATCCTTCACCGGAACATCGGCTGGCGCCTGCGCTTCTTTTCCGTGCTCAATTCTCTGGACTTTTCCAATCGTATTTCCTGCATAGTCTGTAAAGGTGACGGAGTAGGTCTTAATTTTGTACTGGGCTGTGATGGTTGTGTCTCCTTTTAATCCCTTTCCTTCATCACTCCATCCCTCGAAGGTATACCCTTCTCTTGACAGAGCGCCCGGCTTTGTACCGCTTCCTCCCCACTTGACACTTTGAGTGCTCAGTACGGTTCCATCCCAGTCAACATACTTTACTGTGATGTTTTTGTGGACAGTCCCGTTTCCGGAGGCCGTGGCTGAACTGGAACCAGAAGAGTTCCGGGCTGCTACCCGAATCTGGTATGTGCCAGGATTACGAACATCAAAGGATGCACTGGTTCCACCGACCGATTTACTCTGGTTGAACGCACTATTCGTGGTACATATAAGGTTCACCTGATAATCAGCTGCACCCGATACCGCCGGCCAGCTCGCCGAGATCGCATCACCGATACCCACATCACTGCTTCCCAGTGATACATACGAGGGTGCATTTGGTTTTTCATTCAGAGAATATATATAATTCTCGTACTCTGGATTTACAAAATTCTCATAATAGGGTCCTCTGGATATTGCAAAATGAAGATGCGGGCCTGTTGCATTTCCTGTACTGCCGACTCTTCCGACCTGCTGCCCGGTTTTAATATATGCTCCCTTATAGACATAAGCCGGAATGCTTCCACTCTGCATATGCGGATACTGATAATACCTTCCGTCATCACCACGTATGACAATTCCTGTCCCAAATCCATAGCAGCACGTAGGAAAAGAATTTGACCAATGGTAAGTATTGTGCGAACATTTAAACACATTCGTTACTGTTCCAGAGGTTGCCGCTACTACCGCAGCCCCATTAATAGATGAATCATTAATATCAATCCCCGTATGCCATGACGAATATCCCTGCGACTTGCCCGTATGACCTGGCACAGGCCACAATAATTGTCCTGCAGCCTCTGCTGATATTCCCATTCCTAATGCTCCCATCCCTGCAAATAATACTGCAAGAATAAGCATAATTTTTATTTTTGGTTTTTTTCTCATTCTAATCTTTATCCCCCTTTCCTACTTGATCATAGCTATTTGATTTTTATTGTGACAGATTTCTTTTTATTGCTTCCATCTGTAGCAGCAGCTGTTATCCTAACGGTCTTTCCTTTTCCTGCCCTGTATGTTTTTACCTTTCCTTTGGTGTTTACTGAGGCATACTTCTTATTGCTGCTCGTCCATTTTATCTTTGTATTCGCTTTTTTTGTTGCCTGAACCTTTGCCTTCAGTTTCAGAGACCTGCCAGCCTTTACAGATTTCTTTCCTAAAATTTCAATCTTCTTTACAATGCCTTTCATAGAAGTAAGTTTCCAGGTTGCTTTCTGACCACTTCCATCCATTGCCGTTGCCGTAATCGTCACAGACTTTCCTCCGGATTTTTTCTGCATGGTAACGACACCTGACGAGGTTACTTTTGCAACCTTTTTATTACTGGATTTCCACTCTATTTTTTTATTCGATGCATCGGACGGAGTAACTTTCACTGACAGCTTAATCTTCTTTCCTGCTGCAACTTTCTTAGAAACTCCAGATATTTTAATTTTCGAAACCTTTTTCTCCGTCTTTGCAGAATCCGGTTCTCCTGCTTTCCATGTTATCTTTCCACCATAATCCTTAAGCACAGACTTAGTCCATGTCTTATTATTCGACGGGTAATATGCTGTAGCTGTTACATCCTTAAACACTCCGTAATAATCACTAGGTTCAAAGGACGGTGCATTCCCTTTAAACCAAATCGTCTCTAAAGCATCACAGTATGCAAAAGCCCACCGGGAAATCTCTGTTACGCTTCCTGGTATCACTATCCTTTTAAGGCTGGAGCAGGAAAAGAATGCATTGTCGGAAATATATTTAAGGCTATCTGGTAATGCTATATCTAACAGTCCGCTGCACCCCTGGAATGTATCTTTGTAAATAGTCGTTATGCCATTGGGAATGGTTATCCCAGCCAGTGAACTGCAATTTTCAAATGCCGCTGTCCCTATCCCTTTCACACTGTTTGGAATCGTTATTTCTTTCAATAATACACACTCTTCAAATGCCCTGTTCCATATTTTTGTCACTGTATTTGAAATGATGAATGCATTACCGCTCTTTTTACTTGGATATTTTATTAACTGGGTTTTATTCTTGTCATATAAGATCCCGTCTTCCGATGCATAAAATTCATTACCAGGTTCGACATTAAAAGCCTGCATACTGCTACACCCTTCAAATACCCCTTCTCCAAATAATTCAACCGCTTCAATCTCAGTTACACTTTTAGGAATGGTGATATTGGTCAGGCTAGTGCAATTTTCGAATGTTCCTCTTTGAATCTTCGTAATAAGGCTAGGAATAACTACACTTTTCAAACTATTGCATTCCTGAAATGCATTCTCTCCAAGATATGTAAGGGAATCTGGCAGTTTTATATCTGTTAGGCTTGTACACCATGCAAAAGAGTCGCTTCCAAGAGATGTAATAGAATCCGGCAAATCCACATTCATCAAGCTACTGCATCCATAAAACAGCTCCTTTGGTATACATTCTACAGCGTGTGGGATTTTAATATTTGTCAAACCAGTACACTCCCAAAAAGTAGCCCAATTAATTTCGGTAACACTGTCCGGAATCACGATCTCCTTTAAGTTACTGCTGTGTTCAAATGCATAATGGCTAATCGCCTCTACTCCAACTGGAATATTATATGAAGTATCTGATTTTCTACATGGATACTTTATCAGAGTCTTCTTTTCTTTGTCGTATAGCACCCCATTCTCTGAAGTCAGAATCTCATTTTCAGGAGCTACATTAATGGACAATAAATTTTTACTAACATCAAATACACCTATGCCAAAACTCGTTACACTAGCAGGAATATCCAATGTTTCCAAAATTGTTCCGCCAAAGGCAAAATCACCTATTTCTACGACACTGTCTGGAATCTCAGCCTCTGTCAAACCTTTACATTCACAAAACGCCCGGTCACTAATACTTGTTACCCCTTCTTTAATCACAACTTTTTTTATTGCTTCAATAATTTCTTTGCTTCTCCATGCATCAAGCTCATCATAGTCGAAATTATCCATCTCTCCTTCACCGGAAATTGTAAGTGTCATCTGGTCATCCAAAACCCATTTCAAATTGTAGCCCCAGGTTCCAGACATTCCTTCCAGGCTATCCTGGCTTCTCTCATTGTTCGAACTGTACTTTTCACTTTGATGTGATAAATTCTCCTCATAACCACTTTCGTCCTTCATCAAAGACCTTTGTTCTTGCCCATATGATTCGCCCTCATTTGAATCTATAGCTCCTTCACCCCCTGTCTCCTCTGCTCCATTATATATACCGAGCATAGTATCCTCATGTCCATCAGCTAACGCTTCTTCCTGTTCAATTGGCTGCTCTTCTGCTGCTGCCAAAGACTGACATGTTACACATGTCAGTGCTATAACAATGATTGTGGACATCGTCTTTTTAAAATTCTTCATATCATTCTCTTCCTTTCTTCGAGTATTCTACACAAAAAATACAGCATATTTTTCCAAAAATCCACCCCTCATACAAAACTCGACGCTGAAATGTCGTTTTTGACATATACCTCGTTGCAAACGATACACAGAGTTATAGCTTTCCGTGCACCAGGCATAAAGCTCCTCAGACTACTCTGCCACCACTGCAATGGCAACAGCAGTCAATATAAATCACCTAAAGGTTACCGCGGACAGGAACCAAAGATTTCATCTTACAGACTATTGCAGACTCTATCTTCGCTCCCTCAGTATATTCTGTCACACTGTTTCTTCTTTGTCTTCTTTTCCACATCCTGCGCAAAAATCAATGCCTGTTGTATCGCGACGACATACCTTTGATTTGGTTCCGTCAATTTTTTGAACTTCGCCGTAAATTCTTTGATTTCTCTCTCTTCATTCATATAACTATACCTCCTATTCACTTTTTATATGAGTATTGTATCATTTTTATATGAGTATATCAAGCTATATTTCATACAATTTTACTTGTAATGTGAGTATCCTTATGATATTATAAAGCATATGGAAGGGAGGCTTTTTCATGTCAATCAACCAACGAGTTAAACAAGTACGCCAGACACTGAATCTGTCCCAGGCCAAATTTGCAAAGGCATTATCCATGTCAAACGGATATATTGCAGGCATTGAACTGGGACATAATAATGTGAATGACCGGATTGTCAAGCTTATCTGTTTCACTTTCAATGTGAGAGAAGCATGGCTAAGAACCGGTGAAGGCACTATATTCGAAAACGAACCGGACCGGTTTACAGAACTGGCATCTGCCACATTCAGAGAATTAAAACCCGTATATCAGGAATATATCCTAAAACAGATGGATCAGCTCTTAATCATACAGAATGAGGAAAAAAAGCAGAACGAACACGAGGACATATAACTGCCGTCAGACTCTGCTCTGCCATATACTTAATCCACTACAGCAAATATATAATAATCATCAGGAGGTTTATTGTGCACAAGTTAAGCATTCATCAGCTTGGACCAATTGAAGACTGCGATTTGGAATGTTCTCATTTTATGACTTTTGCAGGATTTCAGGCTTCTGGAAAAAGCACGGTTGCGAAAGCAATCTTTTATTTCAGAACAATAAAAGAAGATATATTGAAGCTTGCAAAATCGCAGGCAATGGATACGGAAACTATAAAAGAAGCAGGAGCATACTATATTGGAAAGAAATTCGAACTGGAAAAAAGCCTGGAAAATCATTTAAGGGAAAAATTTTTGAGAACATTCGGTTCACCATGGGGAATGTCCAGTGAGATGTGTATGGAATATCACTTCACCAATACCTGCTATGTAAAGATTTCACTAAAAAATGATACAAAATATACTGCCCCTAATTATATACGGATCACATTTAGCCGTGATTTAGAAAACTTTTTGCGGGATAAAGACAACTCCTTATCCACAACTCCATTAGGAATACCAAAAGAAGAAACAGAAAAATTCCAGCTTGAATTATATAAACTATTCGACGATTTCTGTTCTGTTGTATATATTCCTGCTGGACGCAGCATGATAACTCTTTTATCCCAGCAGCTGAGTTATATCTATGCAACAATGGATGATTTGCAAAAACGTTCGCTGGACAGCTGTACAAAAGATTATCTTGAACGGATTTTGCGCTTAAAGCCTGAGTTTTCTGATGGTCTTATGGGACTTGCAGCATTTCCTGCCAGAGAAGAGACACTGCCAGCCAATACAACGGCACACGCTTTAATGCTGATACAGAAAATATTACGGGGTTCCTATCGGTTTAGCAATGGTGAAGAGCAAATTATCCTGGATAACGGGAAATATGTTAAGATAAATTTTTCATCTTCCGGACAGCAGGAATGTGTATGGATTCTAAACTTGCTCTTTTACTATTTATTACAACAAAAACAGATTTTATTTATTATAGAAGAGCCAGAATCACATCTATTTCCCGAGTCGCAAAAATATATTACAGAATTGATCGCACTGGTAAGCAATTGCAATCATTCCGTGGTACTAACAACACACAGTCCCTACGTATTAGGAACGCTAAATAATCTGCTATATGCAAAGGATGTTTCCTTTCAATATACAAAAGAAGTAAATGCAATTATTCCTGCAGCGCTTTGGCTGGATTGCAAAAAATTTGCTTCCTGGTTTGTAAAAGATGGAACTATTGATGATTGTATGGATCAAGATATTCATATGATACAAAATGAAAGAATTGATGAAATATCAGACGTAATTAATACTGATTTCGATAAAATTTTAGAATTGCAACAATCTACAGATGAGGCAGGTGATATACTGTAATGCCATTGGAAAAGTTTCAATCATTGTGTAGCAAAAATGCTTCACAAATCGTGTCAAAGGATAAAGGCAATCCACAATACCATAAGGGAAAGAACACTGCAAAAGTCTATGTAACACATTACAAAATTGATGGAACTGTGCTCAAAGAAGGAAGCCGATGTGATTATCTCCTACTGAACGAAGATAATCATATTGCATATCTGATTGAACTAAAGGGTTCAAATCTAGTAAAAGCGGCAGAGCAATTAGAAGCAACAGCAAAGGCATTGAAACATGAGCTTTCGCCTTATAGTCTGAGGTTTAGGATTGTTGCAAATAAATGTAAAACACAGGAAATTCATTCCTCTGCATATAGAAAATATCAAATTCGCTGGAAAGGCAGGCTCTTACAAAAGACTGGATTCATTGAAGAAAATATTTGACTGTACCCAAACAAACATAACAGCAAACTGACAATCATAACTATCAGTTAATAAAAATTGCACATTGCTTAACTATGCCTCCATTGTAGAAAACTCCTCCCTGTACTATACTATTCCTATAAGTCAATGATAGTACATCATACACTGTGACGCCGTTGGTGCACGAACGAAACTGCGGACATATTGATCCCTTTCGCATTCACAAACAAGAGGAGGACGATACTATGGAAATGAAGATTGGTGCAAAGCTTACAGAACTTCGCAAGGCAAAGAGACTGACCCAGAACCAGCTTGCGGACATGCTTGGCATATCCGCCCCGGCGGTCAGCAAATGGGAAACTGACAGCTCCTACCCTTACATTACGCTGCTCTGCCCTCTGGCCAGGGCATTAGATACCAGTGTGGATACTCTGCTGCAATTCGAAGAAACGCTCTCCAATGAAGAAATCGTGGAAAAGATGAATTCTCTAATCGAAGCAGCCATGAAAGAAGGCTATGAAACTGGAGAAAGCATGCTGTCCGGGCTTCTGCACGAATATCCGAATTCCTGCGCCTTAAAATTCAATGCTGCCATTGCCTATGACGCCTTCCGCATGTTTTTCCCAACAGCCGGCGAAGAGCAGCAAAAGAGATGGACAGACCGGAAAAAGCAGCTTCTCACAGAGCTTCGCGCCTCCGGCACGTCCGCTTACCGGCAGCAGGCCGCCCTAAACCTTGCAGGTATGGCGATTCAGGCCGGAGAACTGGAACAAGGCGAGCAGCTTTTAAAGGAATTACCGGAGCACTCTGTAGACCCAACCCTTACCTGGTTCCAGCTCTATACAAAACAGGGCAAGCCAGAAGAAGCGCTGAAGCTCACGCAGAAACGATTATATACTCTGATCCGTCAGGCAGCATTCTGTCTGACTTCCATGATGGGCCCTGAGATTACGGATGACCCGGAACACGCCTTAAAAATATGTGAAGTTTATAAATCCCTGGATCTGCTGTTCGGATTAGGCGGTATGTATGAAGGGATGTTTCTGGATATCTATCTGCGGATGGGGCGCTTGGATGATGCCGCCGACAGCTTTGTCCGTTATGTAGATGCCATAACCGGAGAGGCTGTCCTGCCTAAATCTGAGCTTTTCTCTCCGGGGCTTGATATAAAAGGACACCAGCCGGCGACCACAAAGGAAATACAAAAAATGCTGTTAACGGGTCTTGAAGATGAGAGCTTTAAACCACTGCTTGCAGATCCACGCTGTATGGATGCAATTAAAAAACTCAAAGAAGGTATATAAAATTCTCTTTACGTTAGCCCATCGAAACACCTTTTTATTTAATACAAAAGATACGGCATTACTCTCTCCTGCCCAGAGCAATACCGTATCTTTTATTATGATGCAGCTATTCAATTAGCTTCATACCTGCATATCATTTTCAGACAACAGCCTTTATTTTGTAGTTACCTTCTTCGCTTTTGACCAGGAAGAATACATTTTTTTCGATTTTCCGTTTATCTTTACCTTCTTATAAGTACGGATTCTCACATAATATGTCTTCTTCGCCTTCAGTCCGGTAATACTCTTTGATTTTGCTGTCTTCTTTGCCACTGCTTTGATCTTTGAAGCCTTTTTGGTAAACTTCTTATTTGTAGAATACTGAATCTCATAGCCATTGGTCTGTGTGGACTGCTTTTTCCACGTTGCCTTGAAGCCCTTCACGGAACCTTTCAACTTTGAAATGCCGGTACCCTTTGGAAGAATATCAAAGGTCTTTGTCAGCGTCCCCTTATAATTTCCTTTCAGGGTAACTGTTACAGAAGCTCTTCCTACATTTTTATTATTCTTGTAAGTTACACTGTAGCTGTCCTTCGGGATCACTGTTCCTTTGGAATCTTTCACTGTAACAGATGGTTTTCTTGCCTTTTTGTTGTATACATATTTGCTGGTTTTCAGTGAAACCGTCTTTGCAGCATAGATTACCTTCTGGGATTTGATCTCTCCACATCCCTTACACTTTTCGATAATACTTCCGTCCTTTGAAATCGTAGCCGCATTCACGATCGTCTCATAGGAATGTGTATGCTGCTCTTCTGTCTTCGGATCCTGGAATGCGGCTTCCTTAAGATCTGTCTTGACTGCAGTAATATTATCATACCAGATTGTACCGCTTACGGTATCGCCCTCAAAGAATTCGTTGTCTATTGCATTTACCCACAGACCAAAACTGCCGACGGATCCGCAGTCATTTACCAGACCGCCTTTTGGATTCCCTTCTGTATCACGCTGGCAGAATTCTGTAAATGGAATGATCACCTGGGTAGGCTTTCCTGCCCGTGCATTATATGCATCATATAAATTCAGATATACTTCATAGCATGTTTTATTTGCATCAATCTGAATCACTGTTTTCTGCTGTTTTCCATCCGGAATTGTCCAGAAGCTGAGTGCATTACAGTTGGACCAGTCAACCTCTTTTGTGATCGTCGCTCCAGCATAGCCGCCTTTTTTTTCACTGTAATCGAACTTCATGCCATAACCGTCCTGTGCATTCCCTTCTTTATCAGACAGACCCAGGTCAATGGTACATCCGGTGTCTTTATTGGTTGCCCAGCTTTGCTGCAGCAAGGAGGCTTCACCATAATAGGACTCAAAATCATCTACCATATACGGATCCGGCTCTTTTTCCGGAATATTGAAGATCACCGTAATTTCAGCCAGCTTCTTGTTTCCGGAAGAGAGAATAATCTTACCCTTAGCCGCTTCACCCAGCTGTGCCAGAATATCTGCTGTCAACTCTGCCGTAACTGTTTTACCTTCTGACTTTCCGTCCAGCTTGATTTCCTTTGTTCCGTTTGACACAGAAAGCAGGGCGTCAGGCATAGCTTCACTGAGCTTCGCAGCCACTGTCGTCTTCTCTAAAATACGGGTTCCTGCAACCGGAGCTGTAATGTACCCTGTCTGCTCCCATTCTGAAACCGTCGGAGCTGCAGGCTTTGTCTCTCCGTACACAACATTCTTCTGATCTGCCGCAAAGATACTTTTTGCATCATTGTAGAACCGGATGAATCCATCCATGAGCTCATGTCCGTGAAGTGTCCCGTCTGCGGATCTGGATACAGCAAATGGTGAATAATAATTGCTCTTGGAATCATAATTGGACCAGACCATATAATATGCACAATCGTATTCCGGCTTTGTCACAATATTCAGAATATCGGAAAACCACTCCGGACGCTCATTGCCCTGCTTTTTCATAGCCTGGTTTGTAATACCAGTCTCTGTGACTGCAAAAAGCTTTCCATGCTTCTTCGCAAACTCATCTGTCAGCTTTACAACTGATTCAAAGCCCTTGAAGAATGTTCCTTCTTTATCTGCACTGCCATCATAGGTATCGAAGCCCACCATATCCACGAATTCATCTCCCGGATAGCGCTCTGCGTACTCTTCCAGTGTAGCTGCCTCTGAGCCAGGCCCGTACACGTACAGCAGATTATGTACATCCTTTTCATCACGCAGATATTCTACAGTATACTTAAATACGCTTTTGTAGGTTTCCTCATTGCAGAATGCCTTCCCCCACCAGAACCAGCTTCCTGTATTCTCATGGAACGGACGGAACAGAACTGCCCCATCAACCTGACCAGCATATTCAGCAATCAAATCCAGAAATGCCGTAAACTGCGGATTGAACTTCCCGCCAGGAAGTATCTGATTCATACAGTTTCCTTTCAGATTGTAAGAGTCTGCCTTACTGTAATCATAGCGGTCATAAGTCTTTGCCGCCTGTGCATCCTTCTCCTCTGCAAAAGCAAAGTTCGGCATATGGCAGGACAATGTCATGATTGCACCGCCCTGGATCGCCTCATTTGAAAGAAGCGCTGCAGCCTGAATATTTCCCTCTGTAGTATCTGGAATATTCGCGTCATCCGGATGCCGCTCATTATACTTGCCGGCAAATCCCGAGAAAAGTCCGCCGCAGTCCAGTCCGTTGATCGCTGCCAGAGAGCCTGTCAGATCTTCCGTGTCTGAGTAGGTCAATTCAGTACTTCCTGCCTTTAACACCGTGTCCTCCATGTGGCCGTACAACGTAGAATCAGATTCTCCCACTGCCTTCAGATACTGATAGAGCGCTTTTGCTGATGCATCTGCCTTGGGATCCGCAAGCTTTGCCTCGGAAGCATAATTAAAATCAGTTCCATTTATTGTGATCTTATCGCTGCTTCCTGATACAGTAGTCTGGGTTTCAGCCTTCACCGTTGCATCTACATACACATCCTCCACAACCGGGGTGTACAGACGGATATTGTCAAAGTAAAGATTCCCTCTATAGTCTGTATTATTGCCTACCAGCAGGATCATTAACTTATCCGGTTTTTCCGTCTTGGCTGCCTCTTCTGTATTAACCTCAAACCGGAAGACCGCCTTCTTCAGTCCGTTTTCCACATCCTCAGCTGTTACGCTCTGAATATTTAACGTCTGATCTTTAAAAAGTTTAACGGAATCAGTCTCGGAAACCGGTTTCAATGTGATATTCCCGGTTGTCATGGCATTGGCATCATAGTACATCTCAAGTTCCAGTGCTGACGCGCCGGAGGCATCAATTCCTCCTTCTGGAGAGATGCTGATTGCAGGCTGAATCCAACCGTCACTTGTATTTTGTGAATAATCCATCTGAACTTTCAGCTTCCCATCTTCTGCACTGCACACATTTTCAGCCGGCCCTTTATAGTCCGCTGCCCAACTCTTATCAAATTCCCATCCCTGTGTGGTATCATCCTCAAAATCCCACACCTTTACGTCTGCAGGCGGTGTCTGTGTTCCGGATTCAAACTGGATATTATCAAGCCAGATGTCACCTTTGTAATCGGTATTTTTACCAATTAGGCAAAACGTGATTCCCTGTACGCTCCCATTTGCCGTCTCACATGTGAACGTAACCGGAAGTTTTTTCAAAGTTCCCTCTACTTCCTCGGCCTTACTTAAGTCAAGATCTGTGTCATTTACATTAAGCTTATCAGAATTTACCGCCATAGCAAAGCTTCCGGAGCTCATATTTGCTTCATCATAGTAAAAATCAAATGTTACCTTTGAAACATCCTGGAAGCTGACTCCATCATCATGCCAACTGGAAATAGCCATTTTGCTGTATCCTTTATCAGCATCTGCGCTGTAATCCACTGTAGCTTTTACCATGCCATTCTCCTGTTTCACATCAGAATTTTCCGCACCCTGATATTCATGTTCCCATCCCGTTCCATAATACCAGCTTCCCTGCTCCTCCAGGCCTCTTTTATCCGAAGCGAGAGGAGCAAGATAATCAGACGGATCTCCTTTGGATATTTCAACCTCCTCTCCAACAGAATTCCCGATGTCTTCCGTTGCAAAGGCCGATGTCGGCAGACTCACCGCCAGTGCCATTGAAAGCATCAAAGATAGTGCTCTTTTGTTTCTTTTTTTCATAGTTCTTCCTTTCCTTAGAGATATGTATCCCTAAAATTTTATTTTTCAGTCTGCATTTTTTGCAAACTAAAATACATACTATTTTGTCCTTTGTTTAACTAAATATAATTATTTTCTAAGCTTTATATTCTTTTAAATACATTATATATATCACTTCTATTTTAAGTCAATCATTAAATTTTTTTCTCTATAATGTATAAAATTTGCATTTATTTTTTGTGTATTAAGCTTTTTATTCTACTTAATGCAATATTTTAAGTCATTGTAAACTTTAATTAATAAAGTGCTTTTCAACAAACACAGAATTTAAGACAGGGTTATTGTTTATTCCTATCGAACAAACAATAACCCTGTCTCTGATATCAAGCTTCTCCAAAAAGAAATAGCATCCAGGCCGCCTAAAGCCAGATGCTATTTCAAAAATAAACAGAACTATTTGTTACAATGCCAGATATTCTGTCAGCACATCCTTCAGATCTGCTGCCATACCATAATCAGCCACACCATAAATCGCAGCCTCTTCATCTGTATTCACCGCTACAAAGAGCTTTGTATCCTTAATTCCCTCTGTATGCTGGATTGCTCCGGATACACCGAAGGAGATACAGATCTTCGGACGGATGGTAAGTCCTGTCTGCCCGATCTGATGATTGAACGGGATCATCTCAGAATCCACCATCGGTCTTGTTCCGCCGATGGCGCCGCCTACCTTCTCCGCAAACTTCTCAAGCAGTCCAAAATTGTCATCCTCAAGGACACCTCTTCCGCCGACAACAACCACCTCGGCACTTAAGATGCTTCCGGTTTCAGCCTCTGCCACCACCTCTTCGATAACCTCAATCTTGGAATCGCCGACCTTAATATCCTCAAAGTATTCCACCTTTGCCTGTCCGCCTGCTGCTTCCTCCTGTGCGGTATAGACACCTGGTCTTACAGTCATCATCTGCGGATAGAATCCGTCTCTGGTAATAATCGTTACAAAGACATTCTCGCCGTAGGACGGCTTATTCTGTTTGATATAGTAAGACCCGTCTTCCTTTGTTCCAACCAGAACCTCTGTACAGTCTGCAGTCATGCCACAGCCCAGCTTCATCGCAACTCTGGAAAAAATGGAACGTCCCTCCGGAGTCGCCGGAATCAGAACACTTGAAGGATCAATCTTCTTAAGCATCTCTGCAATTGCCTGGCTTACAGCATCATCCTGCTGTGAGCAGTCACGTCCTGCCTTTACCGCATAGATCTCTTCTACCCCAAGCTTGTCAAGCTCAGCCACAATACCTTCTGTCTCCTCTGCCAGCACGATTGCCTGAACCTTCTCGCCTGTTGTCTTCTGGATCTCCTTTGCGGCTGAAACCAGTTCTGCAGCTACCGGCTCTAATTTACCCTTATAACTTTCTGCATAAACACAAATTCCATTAGCCATTGATCTACTTTCCTTTCTCCTCTTCAATCAGGTCATACAACTTCTTTGCAAGCTCTGCCGGTGTTCCCTCAAGCATCTGAGCCTTTCTTCCCGCCTTTGGTGAGAAGGAATCTACAACTGTTGTCGGTGAACCTCCGATGCCTACTTCATCAAGCGGAAGTCCAAGATCCGCATTCGTATAGGTTACAAGCGGCTTTGACTTTGCTGCACGCTTTGAACGAAGAGTTGCAAGACGCGGCTCGTTGCAGCCAAAATTAAAGGATATCATAGCCGGAAGGGCACATCTGATACTTAATTTCTTATCGTGGAACTTCTTCACTGCTACAATCTTATCACCATCGGCTGCATCATATTTTACTCCTGCTGCTTCTACAACATGAGGAATATCAAGACATTCTGCAACCATGGCTCCAACCTGGCCGGTCGCGCCGTCTGCAGACAGTGCTCCGCCTACAAGAAGGTCAAACTCGCCATATTTCTTAATTGCTGCTGCCAGTACCTTAGCCGTTGCAACCGTATCTCCTCCTGCAACAGCCCGGTCTGTAATCAGACAGGATTCATCGCATCCAAGAGCCATTGCATCCCTGAGAGCCTTCTCTGCATCCGGTGGTCCCATTGTAAATACAACAACTTTTCCTTCTGTCTGCTCCTTAAGAAGCATAGCTTCTTCAATTGCGTTCAGGTCAGCCGGGTTAATCATACCCTCCGAGCTCGCACGCACGAGTGCATGTGTCTCCGGATCTACCGTTACATCATTTGAAACCGGAACCTGTTTAATAAGAACTGCTATATTCATGGTTTCCTCCTAATCATTTTCTTATGGCCTGCATGGAAAGGCGCAGGCCTTCATGAGTCATGCTACTGCTCATACCAGACCTCTGCATCCACCACAAAGGCCTGGCATCCGTAAACAATCATCAATTGTAACTGCATCATTTTCTTACGGTCTGTGCAGTAAATCCCCCTCTTAGCCAGGGGCAGACCCTGCACAAGACCTGCTGAGTAGTTACGAATCAATTACATCTGCCCGTGCTTTCTACAGGAGACGCTTAAATGCCCAGTTCTCCAGAAGCGGTGTGCTCTCGCCGCGCATAATTAATTTTGCAAGGTCACGAGTTGCAGCAGGTGCCTCAATTACACCATTTCCACCAAATCCTGTGGAGAGCATATAGCCTTCAACCGGTGTCTCACCTAAGATCGGCCAGAAATCCTTTGGCTCTGCACGGTAGGATAACCAGGAGGATACGAGACCGCTGTCTACGATTCCAGGAACCTTTGCCTCAAGCTGGTCAAGAAGGAAGTCGATGAAGTAATCATCTGTTCCGCCTGTTGCCGGTAATTTATCCGGATCCCACTGTCCTGCATGCATCGGATTGCTCAGATCCATGGAGAGATGAGACTTGCAGATAAAGATGTTATCTCCTGCCCTCAGTCCGTAGAACTCAGGATATTTCAGAACCGGGAAGGTATAGTCTAACTTCTTTCCCGGAGGACATAAGAAGAAAGCTTCTGCCTTTGTATGCCAGATCGGTACATCAAGGCCTACCATCTCGCCCGTGAATTTGCTCCATGGTCCTGTACAGTCAACAACTACGTCAAACTCATATTCTGCACCATCGTCTGTCTTCAGACCCTTTACCTTATTATCTTCTACAACAACCTCTGTAACCTTAACGCCAGTCTTCACAACGCCGCCGTTCTTCTGGAACTTCTTTGCATAAGTGTTAGAAATCATGGTTCCGTCAAAATATCCGTCATCAGCCGTGTAGCCTGCACCAAGAATATTGTCCGTGGAGATATCCGGAAGGATCTCTTTGATGCGGTCTTTGTCTGTAATGTATTCTCCTGTGTAGCCTGCTGCTTTTGCGAGTGCAATACCGGTCTTAATAACCTTCTCAACTTCCTCATTCGTAGCAACTACCAGCGTTCCGGTCTTATCAAATCCTGCTGAGCCCTTCTCTTCCTCTTCCATCTTCAGATAAGACTCGAAACCATAAAGTCTTACATCCCAGTATCTGTTCTTAAGAGAATCGTCAAACAGACAAACTGTACCTGCAGATTTTGCCGTGGATGCTCCCCCGATTGTATCCTTCTCAAATACAATTACTTCAGCTTCGCCGTCATACAGGCTTAAATGATAGCCGAGCGCTGTTCCGGAGATACCTCCGCCAATGATACCGATTTTTTTCTTTGCCATAGTGTTACCTACCTTTCTTTTTTTGTTTTTTTATCACCCTTTTATCAGGTGATTTTTAACATGAACTTGTCATGTTATCTACATATATAATCGTAACGGTCTGGTTTTTTGTTACATTTTATCTACATTTAAGATGGTCTGAAGCAGGACATTGCAGCCGTTTTCAATATCTTCATCCTTCGTGTACTCATATCTGGAATGACTGATTCCCTTTTCACTGGGAACAAAGATCATTGCTGTCGGAAATACACTTGTCATAATCAGGGAATCATGGAACGCCCCGCTTGGTATGATGCTGTAGTCAATGCCAAGTTCCTTTACTGCCTGCTCTACGTTTTCCTTTACCCAGTCAGACATAGGAGCCGGGTCATGGAAGGATGTGGGGACAAATGTATAGGAAACTCCATATTTCTCACAGATGTCCCCAAGGGTCTCCTGCAGTTTTTGTTCAACCAGAGACATAATCTGGGCGTCTGTGTCTCTGATTTCCAGGCTGAAGGTGCAGGTGCCTGGAATTACATTGACAGAATGCGGCGTTACCTTTATCGTGCCTACAGTTGCAACGGTAAATTCATTGCCGTGTTCTGTTGTAACCTCTGGTATTTTATTAATAAATCCTGCTGCTGCTACAAGTGCGTCCTTACGGTCTGCCATGGCAGTACTCCCGGCATGGTTTGCCTCGCCGGTAACAGTCACATCATAACGGTTCACACCTGCAATCGAAGATACTACTCCAACTGAAGTATTCGTCCTGTATAGTCTTGCTCCCTGTTCCACATGGAGTTCCACAAAGCAGTGTACGGAAGCCGGATCCTTTGCCGCGTTTTTCACACCTTCACTGGTAATGCCATAGGACTGCATAACCTTTCCGCGTTCTTCTCCGTATATGTCCAGTTCCGAATCACTGATTCCTGCATCCTGTCCACAGATTGCGCTGCTGCCAGTAAGGCCCTTTCCAAAACGGAAGCCCTCTTCATCAGTAAATACAATCACCTCTACGGGATGCTTCGGAACATATCCTTCCTCTCTAAACGTCTCACATACCTCAAGACCACCTACACATCCAAGAACCCCGTCATACTTTCCGCCGTCCGGAACTGTGTCCAGATGGGATCCCATCAGAATTGCCGGCAGGCTGTTGTCCTGGCCTTCCATACGGGCAATCAGATTGCCGCCTTCATCTACTCTTGTCGTCATCCCAAGAGCCTCTGCCCAGGAGGCAAAAAGCTTTCTTCCCTTTACGTCCTCATCAGAAAATGCCATCCTCGTATAGGTGCCGTCCTCCTTCTTTCCACACTGATAGATCTCATTCAGCCTTGAAACCACTCTTTTTCCGTTTGCCTTCATGTACCTGTGCTTCCTCCCTTCATACACATCAATCTTCGCAACTACGCACGATCCTCTACACATATTATACAATACTTTTCCTTTTTTATCCACCGGTCATCGTTATATTATATAGATTTTGTCGATAATATGTATAAATCTTATCTATGTTTTACATTATAGATATTTTTTTAACAATTATCATCAGTGAAAGAGGATAAAAAAAGAGAGATTCTTTATCTACATTGGACAAGGAATCTCTCTTCGTGGTAAGGATATCTCTTCTGCAGCTATTCACATGGCGGCTGTGGCTGGCGCGATATTCACGGCAGATTTCATCGACCGTGAGCATCACTCTCTTCTACCGTGCATTTTCTATCATTTTATGTACAATCAGTCCAATCCGCACTGCCAGAACCTCGCTCGGATTATCAAAATCAATTCCGGTAATCTCTGTAATCCGGTCAATACGGTAAGCTGCTGTCTTATAATGGATAAAAAGCTCCTGAGCTGTTTTAGTCAGATTCTGATTCCGGTCAAGGTAAGTATTGAGTGTCATAATCAGATCCTGCCTCTGCTGCTTCTTGTAATGGAAAAGCTTCTGCAGTGATTCCGGAATGTATTCATAAAGCTCCTGGGTATCCTCAAGCTTACACAAAAGCTTAAAGATCCCCATATCTGTAAAAAACATAATCTGGGAAGCACTGTCCCCGCTCTTTTCCCCAAGTATGCCGATAAATTCCAGGGAATCTCCGGCTTCGTTATAGCTCTCTGCCAGATTCATGACTCCAGCAACCTCTTTTCCCACTCCGACAAGCACCTTCAGTGATTTATTTTTTTTCACAATTCTTTTCTGGATCCGGTCCGCAGCATCCTTAAGCTCCCTGCGGTACTCCTCCTGCTTCTGCCCTTGTCTGATCTGCTGTATGATCACTACCTTATCCACGTCATCCCGGATCCTGATATTTCCAAACTCCCGGACAACCGCATCACGCAGTATGCTGACATAATGGAATCCGTCGTTCAGCTTTTCAAAGTCACCTGCTCCTTCATTCCAAAGCTTCATTATAAGCACGCGGTAATCTGCCTCCATGGGAATGCCAAGGAGTTTTATATCCCTTTCAATCTCCTGCCTGGTATGAAGCTTTCCACTCAGGATACGATTCATGCTGTCATTCTGGAAGCGCTCCTCCAACTCCTCGATGGAATGCTGCCGGAACAGCTCCTGCTTCAGTGCTGTCACAGCATTCTCAACAGCAATATCATCCATATCTCCAAAAGAATCTCTGGAGGCTGTGATCACAAGATACATCTTCCGGTTATACATAACCTTAAGTCTTACCAGGTATTGATCACATTCCTTCTGATCCTCTCCCGGAAGAACCACCTTCTGCCTCAGATAGGTGTAGTTCGAATAGAACTGTGGCTGATATTCCTCTGCCTGCTCCGAAATCCGGAATCTGTACCCGGTCTTCTCTGTTGAGGCAAGGCAGTCCATATTCTGGTTAAAAAGTGCCACCGGATTGCCGATCAGCTTCTCCAGCACATCCAGGATTCTCTGAATCCCGTTTTCCATAGAGTTAAAAGAAAGGGACAGCGCCGTAAAATTATCATGGGTTGTCTTAAAATATTTCAGACGGCGCACCTCCTCGCTAAAAAGCCTCTCCATAATCAGCTTCAGCATCTCCCGGAAGGACAGCTCATACGAAACCTCGAAGACAGGAACCACATGCCTTTTGGCATACTGCAGCATGATCTCAAGCTTTTCCTCTATATACTCCACGTTACGCTTCCGCTTTACTGCGATCGCGCTGACCTTCTTTTTCGATAATTCATCTATGTATTTATAAAACTCCTCAATACTGCAGGACTGGAACGCATAGAATCCGGTCAGAAGTACTTCCCCGCCATTAATGAATTTGACAATATCGGGGGCCTCTATGATCGTTGCACCCATGATCTCATTATCCAGACCTTCTGTACCGCTAAGAAGAACCGCCTCCCCGAAGATCTCCATCCCCAGCATATCCTTTACCGTAAATCCCATATCCTTTTCCTCTTTCTTATAAAGCCACATATAGATAAAATTTAGTATATTCCTATAAAATGGCATTGTCAATAAATAAAAAGAAAGCAAAAAATAAATCTTGTATTTTCAGGTACACTATGATATAATAAATTTCGGTTCTGATCACTACATATGCGGATGTGGCGGAATGGCAGACGCATCAGACTCAAAATCTGACGAGGGTGACTTCGTGCGGGTTCAAGTCCCGCCATCCGCATTGAATAAAAATGCCGGAACCTCTGTAGATTTAAAGATTTACAGGGGTTTTTTTACTCCTTTCCAACAAAAAGGGGCAAACTTTATATCTATTAGTTGACATTTTTTAAACACATTGACTTTTCTGATGAAGTAAGATATTATTTAAGTAGAAAAGGGCATCTGTTGCTAACAGATACCCTTTGGAACTGCCGATAAACGGTTAGCCCGAACTATAGTTGACCGAGAAACAGCCGCCTAGTTTTCCAGACCGGGGCGGCTATTTCTGCGTTTTATGATTATCCTTGCTTCCGATGGCATATCCGAGACCAAACGCGGTCAGCACAAGGCTGATTACTGCTATCAATCCTTCAATAGTCAACATCCGCTCAGCCCTCCTTTCCAAAATTCCCTTTCGGGTTTCTATGTAAACGGAGGGTCGCAGTCCCTCCGGAGAGGGCTAACCGCCTACCATCAATGGCAGAACCTAAAATTATTCTACCATGCCTCAGCAGGATTTTCAACAACATCCGGCAATTGCCGCGCGTTTTACTTGACCATTTACTTCACTGTGATCTGTAGTCAACGCTTTTTCCTAACTAATTTCTCTCCGATGTCAAAGCAGTCAAAGGTTGCAAAGTAATCTGCTGGTGTCTCTGCCCGGCGGATCAGCTGCGCACTTCCATCTTCCTTCAGAAGAACCTCTGCTGATTTCAGTTTTCCATTATAATTATATCCCATGGCAAATCCGTGCGCCCCGGTATCATGAATTACCAGGAGATCGCCCATATCCACCTTCGGGAGCATCCGGTCAATGGCAAACTTGTCATTGTTCTCGCACAGGGATCCGGTCACATCGTACTTATGGTCACAGGGTAATTCTTCCTTGCCCATTACGGTAATATGATGATAAGCCCCATACATGGCAGGCCGCATCAGGTTTACTGCACAGGCATCCACGCCGATATATTCCTTATGTGTGTGTTTCTCATGAATTGCTTTTGTTACCAGGCATCCGAACGGTCCCATCATGAACCGTCCCAGCTCAGTATAGATAGCCACATCCCCCATGCCTGCCGGTACAAGAACCTCTTCATACACCCTGCGTACCCCGTCGCCAATAATCCGGATATCATTTGGCTCCTGGTCCGGCGTGTAAGGAATCCCGATTCCTCCGGACAAGTTAATGAACTTTATATGAACCCCTGTTTCCTTCTGAAGCTTTACGGCCACCTCAAACAGAACTTTTGCAAGCATAGGGTAATATTCATTCGTTACGGTATTGCTTGCAAGAAATGCGTGAATACCGAACTCCTCTGCCCCCTTCTCCTTCAGAATCCGGAAAGCATCAAAAAGCTGCTCCGTTGTCATGCCGTATTTTGAATCTCCCGGATTATCCATAATATCATTACTGATTTTAAACAATCCGCCTGGGTTATACCGGCAGCTGACCGTCTTCGGAATATACCCGATGGTTTCCTCCAGAAAATCAATATGTGTAATGTCATCCAGATTAATGATGGCACCCAGCTTCTCAGCATACTCATATTCCTCCGCCGGAGTGTCATTCGAGGAAAACATAATATCCTCCCCCCTGGCTCCGATGGCATCTGACAGCATAAGCTCCGTATAAGAAGAGCAGTCACAGCCGCAGCCGTACTCCCTTAATATATTGATCAGATACGGATTCGGCGTTGCCTTAACTGCAAAATATTCTTTATATCCTTTATTCCAGGAAAATGCATCCTTCAGTGCCTTTATATTTGCCCGGATTCCCTTCTCGTCATACAGATGGAACGGTGTGGGATACTCCTTTACAATCTCTTCTAACTGTGTCTTCGTTACAAATGGCTGCTTCTTCATCTTACTGGTTCTCCTCCTGCATCGCAAATAGTTTCATTTCATTGGCCAGCGCCCGCTTAAAAAGCTCCACGAAATTCTTCTGGCCAGAGTATAAACAGGTATTCATGCTTCCTTCCCCGTATTCTCCTGTCAGAACATATTTTGAATCTGCAATTACACCGATCTGCATCCCGCGGTCAGAACCCACATACACCTTTGCGTTGCCGAATCTCACGGGCTGGTCCGTGATCACAACAACTTTCTTCCTGGCTCTTGTGAGTGTCTCGCATTCATCCAGGAATAACAACAGATAATTGCTGGTACAGGATAAATACACCCGTTCCTGTGTCTTAAGCAGGAGGTTGCGTATCTTATCCAGTATATGCTCCGCACCCTCAATGGTAATATATCCTTCCACGAAGGTCTTCTCCTCGGGAAGATGCTCCCTAAGCCACCTTGTATGGTTCTCCAGCCTGCGGATACGGTTTTTGCAGAATTCATCCAAAGGGACAGGAGCATATTTTCTCGTTGTCCCCTCTTCTACCAGACAGGCCGCACCCTTTTCTGTCATGCTGGCAAGAGAATTATAAGCGTTGGATCTTGAGATCCCTAACTGCTTCGCCACCTCATATCCCGTAATCTTCCCTTCTCTTAAAAGGCATTCATAGATTCCTGCCTCCTGTCTTGTAAGGGCAAATTCCATCAAACGCTCTACAAATGTTTTTCCTTCCATCACCTTCACATATCTGCAGGCGGCCCGAACCGGACCGCCTGTTACAGCCTTTCTAGTAGTTCTTTCATGGAACACTATAAACCATTCATTCCCATCTGTCAATCTTTTTTTCACATTCCTGCGCCGTGATCAGTAACTAACAGCCAGAAGCTTTCCCTTCAGTTCCCTCTCAAGGCGTAGCATCTCCTTTTCTGCCTCTGCACGCTTCCTTCTTCCCTCAGCCTGGATCTGCATCACCTCATCAAAGGTAGAAATCAAGGCCTCATTGGTAGCCTTCAAAGTCTCAATCTCTATGATTCCTCTCTCTGATTCCTTTGCAGTCTCAATGGTTGCGATCTTCAGCTTTTCTGCATTCTTTCTCAGAAGCTCATTGGTCATATCTGTAACTTCCCGCTGCGCCGCAGCTGCCTGGGAGGAATGCTCCACTCCCAGCGCCAGTACCATCTGGCTCTTCCACAGAGGCACTGTGTTGACAAGCGTGGACTGGATCTTTTCTGCCATAAGTGTGTCATTGCTCTGAATCAGACGGATCTGCGGCGCCGTCTGCATGGAGACAGTCTTCGTAAGCTCCAGGTCGTGGAGCTTCTTTTCAAACCGGCTGCACATGGAGTCAAGATCCCTTGCCGCCTGGGCGTCCTCAGCCAGACCGCTTCTTTCCGCCCTTGCGAGAAGCTCTGGAAGCTCTCTTGAACGCACATCTGAAAGCTTCTTTTTTCCCGCCAGAACATACATGGAAAGTTCTTTAAAATACGTCAGGTTCAACTCATACATCTTGTCCAGTATGGCAATATCCTTAAGAAGCTGCACCTGATGATTCTCAAGTACCCGGCAGATCTGCGCAATGTTTGTCTCTGCCTTTGCATACTTCGACTTCATGGACTGAATCCTGTTGGAAGTCTTTTTGAACATCCCCAGAAATCCCTTCTCTTCCTCTTCGTCAAAGTTCTTAAGCTCTTTCACCACATCAGACAGAAGCTCTCCGATCTCTCCCAGATCCTTTGTCTTTACATTTTCAAGGGCTGATTCTGAAAAGTCTGCCATTTTCTTCTGTGTCCCGGCGCCGAACTGCAGAATTGCTGTTGAATCCTTAAGATCAATCTTCGTTGCAAATGCATCTACAGCCCGTCTCTCTTCCGCTGACAGAATATCGTCGTTAAAAATCTCCTTCTGCTTTTCCTCAACAGCCGGTAACTGTTCCTCCTCCTTAAAGGGCTCTAATGTCAGTTCCGGCACTGTCGAAAAATTCTCAAATTCATTGTTCATAATCTCTCCTTTCTTAACCCGTCCTCTGTAAGTCCTTCCTGTGCAAGCATAGTCCGGAGCACGGAAATATCCGAGGATACATCCCACGCCGTATCCTGGAACAGGCTGTCAAGAAGCTTCTCAAACGCCGTGTTCAGTGTATCCAGTGTCTTTTCAATCTCCTCCTTGGAGGAGCGTATGTTTGCACCATCAACCGGTTGGGCGTCAAGTTCCTGATATGCCTCTAACAGCTTGATGGTTGTAGGCAGATAGTAATCCATCATCCGGCGGATATCGTCCACAGCCTCTGGGTTCTGCTCCACACGGTCAAAGATCCGGTCAATGACTGTCTCCATACGGGAGATCTTTGCGGATATCTCTGCCCCTGGAATCGCTTCGTTGCATGCCCGGATTTTCTCCACATAAGCATCTCCTGCCTCAATCACTTTTCTGATCTGTGGGGAAAGTCTGCTGTTTTCCTCCTGCTGTCTTATGTCCTTCTGCTCCTTTTCCAGCATGGCAGCTTTTTTGTCTTCTTCGCTCCTCTTCCTGTCCTCTTCAAGCTTCAGATACTGTCCGTACATGTTATGGCTTACGATCAGACAGGTCCTCTGTCCGTCCAGATGCCCCTGCCGGAACCACCCCTTCTGGAGCATCTGCTCCAGATCCTTTAATACATACTTCGGGTTCTTATTGATTCCGTCTGCAAGCTCCCTGATATTGCAGTATTCTCTCTGTCCAAGAATTCTGATATAGGACCGGAACCGTCTCACACGTCCCTTCAGGACACTCCCCCAGCGCCCCAGAACCGCGCCGCCTGCTCCAAGAATCAGAAAGACCGCCATGGCAATAATATAGCCTGCATTGTGAATCTCATTGACCCATGCTCCCAGGGCAAAGCCCACAAAAAGGAGGAGGAACACTCCTCCCATTACTCCTCCGGTAATCGCAAGTGCCGTTCCTCCTGCATTTACAGATGTGACTCCCCGGTAAAGCTCTGCCGGCTTTGGCTGCACATAAGCTTCGCACTTTGTCTCTCTGCAGTGTGGATTCACCGGTCTGCGGGCTGCACTCCCTGCATTCCTTATGGTTTTCGTAATCCCTTCCACGGCACTGTTGACCGTATCTGTCACTCTCTGATTCAGTCTGTTAAAATCCTGTGCGTCAATGGCATCCTGGACATTCTTTCGAATTTCCTCGCCAAAGCTTTCCCAATCTCGATTCATCATCTTCTGCTCATCCATCCTGTTATTCTACTACTGTAATCTTCATCATATTGCTGACGCCTGTCTTGTATCCGCCTATTGTAGGGGAAGGAATTCCCGCTGTCAGCACTACTACATCTCCGGTCTCTGCAAGCTGCTTGGCACAGACCAGATCCAGCGCACTGTTACAGATCTCGTCTGTTGAGCCTGCTTCGATTGACTTCAGCGGCCTTACGCCCCAGTAGATCTGCATTCTCCTAAGCGTCGCCTCGCTCGGGGACATCCCGATAATCTCTGTCTTTGGTTTAAACTTTGATACGACTCTCGCTGTTGCCCCGGATACAGTCGGAGTGATAATGCATTTTGCCTGGAGATTCTCCGCTGTAGTCACGGTTGCATGGGCAAGGGCGCTTGATGCACTCTTTAAATGATGCTCCTCAGCCTTCTGAAGCATAGTCTTATAATCCAGGTGCTCTTCTGTATTTTCTACGATATGCACCATCATACGGAGTGCCTCTACCGGATACTTGCCGGCCGCTGTCTCTCCCGAGAGCATAACCGCATCCGTCCCGTCATAGACAGCATTCGCCACATCCGTAACCTCAGCCCTTGTAGGACGGGGATTGCGCATCATAGAATCCAGCATCTGGGTCGCTGTAATAACTGGTTTATAATTATCATTGCATTTTTGTATCATCATCTTCTGGAGATATGGAACCTCCTCTGCCGGGATCTCCACGCCAAGGTCTCCTCTTGCCACCATGACCCCGTCCGCACAGCGGATAATCTCGTCAATATTCTTAATCCCTTCTCCATTCTCAATCTTGGCAATAATCGGTATGTACGGCGCATCGCAGGATTTCAGGAAGGAACGGATCTCCAGAATACACTCTGCATTCCGGACAAAAGATGCTGCAATAAAATCAATCTTCTGCTCAACGCCAAACCGGATATCCTCCCTGTCCTTATCTGTAATCGCCGGAAGCCTTACCGGAACATCCGGAACGTTCACACCCTTTCTCTCTCCCAGCTCACCGCCATTGATAACTCCGCAGATAATCTCCGGCCCCTTTTTATTCTTCACCTTTAACTCAATCAGACCATCATCAATCAGAATCCGGCTTCCGATCTGCACATCCTCTACAAGACCCGGATAGGTAATAAAGACCTTGTTTTCATCACCTTCGATCTCCTCTGTCGTAAGAGTAAAGAGAGCGCCGTCCTCCAGATGCACCTTCTTTCCTTCCTTTAAGACTCCGGTACGGATCTCCGGCCCTTTGGTATCCAGAAGAATTGCGACAGGCTTCTTCTCCTCGTCCCGGATCCTTTTTAACATGTCCATCCTTGCCTTCTGCTCTTCATGGGTGCCATGCGAAAAATTAAACCTGGCAATATCCATCCCGCCGCGCACAAGGCTTCTTAGTACCTCCTCGTTGTCAGAGTTCGGTCCCATCGTACAGATAATCTTCGTTTTTTTCATCTCGTCTGTTCCTTTCTAATTTATTTAACATGAGTGTGTGTAAACAGGTGCTCCTGGCAATACTCATAATTTCCATTGCACTTTGAGCAATACCTGAATTCCAGACTGGGATCATCCAGGTCTGTCCGTCCACATACTGCACATTTATGCGATGCACCGCCGCCATAGTTCACAGGCTTAGATGCCTTGCGGATATTCTTTTTAAATTCCCTCTTTCTCTTTACCTGTCCCGGGCTGTAGGGACGCAGATTCCTTGACCCCAGGAAAAAGATCAGGAAGTTAAGCAGGGACACAAATGCCGCCGCCGCATTCGCCTTATACATAATCCCGAACATGCCGCCGCCATAGGCCGGTAAAAACGCCTGCAGAATCCCGTAGGCAAAATAAAGTCCGTCAAGAAGGGCAAGCCACTTTACCTTAACCGGAAGAATCAGAAACAGCAGGAATTCCACATTCGGGTACAGAGCTGCAAACGCAAAAAACAGCGACATATTCAGATACCACACACTCATGGGAAGTGAAATTTCTGTCACAATATAAACAAGAAGCGCCGCAAGAATATGGAAAAACACGCCCGAGAAAAAATACACATTAAACCGGAATGTTCCCCATGCCCGCTCAAGCTCCATCCCGATCATATAATACAGATGCAGTGCAAACAGAATAAAAATCAGGCTGTCGGATGGTGCTTCTATTATAAAGGTAACAAGTCTCCACACCTGCCCATGGAAAACAGCCCCCATATCCAGGCATAAATATTTGTAATAAAACTCTGGATTGAACAAATCAAGTACAAAGCCAATCCCATAAAGAATAATAATATAGTACATCAGATTCGGTATGGCATATCTGCCAAACTTCCGTTCCAGCTTATTTAACCAATTCATACGCATACTCCCTGTTCTCTTTTTGCTGCAGTTATTTTGCAGTCTCATTTTTGTCACTTCATTAATTTTACCTTTTCATGTTTTATTTGTCAATTCTGCCGTAAAAGATTGCATACTTTTTACGCAGATTTAATATTTTGGCAATAATTTGAGAATTGTATTTTTGCATTATTTGTCGTATAATGTAACAGTTCAATATTTGTGATAACAAAAGGAGTACATATATTATGAGCAGGAAAGAGCTATATACTCTTGGAATTGATATTGGTTCCACGACAGTGAAGATTGCTTTACTGGATTCCGGCAATGAAGTGGTATTTTCCGATTATGAGAGACATTTTGCAAATATTCAGGAGACCCTGTCAGACCTTTTAGGACGCGCGATTTATAAACTTGGAACAGTAACTGCGTCTCCTGTTATTACCGGTTCCGGAGGTCTTACACTTGCCAGGCATCTCGGAGTCCCCTTTGTGCAGGAAGTAATTGCAGTATCCACAGCACTTCAGGACTATGCACCCCAGACAGATGTTGCCATTGAGCTGGGAGGCGAGGATGCCAAGATTATCTACTTTGAGGGCGGGAATGTGGAGCAGCGCATGAACGGCGTATGCGCCGGAGGCACCGGCTCCTTTATTGACCAGATGGCATCCCTCCTCCAGACGGATGCTTCCGGACTGAATGATTATGCAAAAAAATATAAAGCCATGTACCCGATTGCAGCAAGATGCGGCGTATTTGCAAAGACTGATATCCAGCCCCTGATTAATGAGGGAGCTGCAAAAGAGGATCTGGCAGCTTCCATCTTCCAGGCCGTGGTAAATCAGACTATCAGCGGTCTTGCCTGTGGAAAGCCCATCCGGGGACACGTTGCTTTCCTCGGCGGTCCCCTCCATTTCTTATCTGAGCTAAAGGAGGCCTTTGTCCGTACCCTGAAGCTAGATGACGAGCATACCATCGCCCCGAACCATTCCCACCTGTTTGCCGCCATCGGCTCTGCACTGAATTCAAAAAAGGATCTGCGTGTTCCTCTCCGGGAAATGCAGAACCGTCTTGACCGGAAGATCAAGATGGACTTTGAGGTAGACCGCATGGAACCTCTCTTTGCCACAGAGGAGGATTACCATTCCTTTAAAAACCGTCATGCAAAGCACCAGGTTCCTTTTAAGGATCTTGCGTCTTATAAGGGAAAGGCTTTTCTTGGAATTGATGCAGGCTCCACTACCACAAAGGCTGCGCTTGTAGGCGGGGACGGAACGCTTCTCTATTCCTTTTATCAGAATAATGAGGGGGATCCTCTGGGCACTACCATCCGTGCCATCAAGGATATTTACAGTCAGCTTCCGGAAGAGGTCCAGATCGTACACTCCTGTTCCACCGGCTACGGCGAAGCTCTGATTCAGGCGGCTCTTCTTCTTGATGAAGGGGAGGTGGAGACGGTATCGCATTATTATGCGGCTTCCTTCTTTGAGCCTGATGTAGACTGCATCCTGGACATTGGCGGGCAGGATATGAAGTGCATTAAGATTAAAAACCAGACGGTAGACAGCGTCCAGCTCAATGAGGCATGCTCCTCGGGCTGCGGCTCTTTTATTGAAACCTTTGCCAAATCGCTGAATTATTCGGTAGAGGATTTTGCCCATGAGGCAATCTTTGCGAGCCATCCGATTGATCTGGGCACGCGCTGTACCGTTTTCATGAATTCCAAAGTAAAGCAGGCGCAAAAAGAGGGAGCCGCGGTTGCAGATATTTCTGCGGGTCTTGCCTATTCTGTCATAAAGAACGCCTTATTTAAAGTGATCAAAGTGTCGGACGCCTCTGAACTTGGAAGCCACATTGTGGTGCAGGGCGGTACCTTTTATAATGACGCTGTCCTGCGAAGCTTTGAAAAAATTGCCGGCTGCAAGGTGATCCGTCCGGATATTGCAGGAATCATGGGAGCCTTCGGGGCAGCCCTGATTGCCAGGGAACGTTATCAGGAATGTGAAGGCACTACCATGCTTTCCATTGAAGAGATTGAATCCCTGGAGTATTCCACCACCATGACCAAGTGCAGGGGCTGTACAAACAACTGCCGGCTGACCATCAATCATTTCAGCGGAGGCAGAAAGTTTATTACCGGGAACCGCTGTGAGCGGGGTCTTGGAAAGGAAAAATCAGAAAATCATCTGCCCAATTTGTTTGAATATAAGCTGAAACGCTATTTTGACTATACGCCCCTCAGTGAGGATGAGGCAAAACGGGGAACAATCGGTATTCCCCGCGTACTGAATATGTATGAGAACTATCCGTTCTGGTTTACCTTCTTCCACACTCTGGGCTTTCGTGTAGATCTTTCTCCTGCATCCACGAGAAAGATCTATGAGCTTGGCATTGACAGCATTCCCAGTGAATCCGAGTGCTATCCGGCAAAGCTCGCCCATGGACATGTGCAGTGGCTCATTAATAAAGGAATCCGGCATATCTTTTACCCAAGCATTCCTTATGAGAGAAATGAATTTGCGGATGCCAACAACCACTACAACTGCCCCATTGTAACTTCTTATCCGGAGAATATTAAAAATAATATTGATGCAATCGTACATGGAGACGTAGATTTTATTCATCCGTTCCTTTCTCTGAAAAGCGAGGAGACCATCTCCTCCCGGCTCATCCAGGAGCTTTCCGGAAAATTCTCCCTGTCTGCCGGCGAGATCCGGTCTGCGGTGCACGCCGCATGGACAGAGCTTGAAAGCTGCCGCGCAGATATGCGCCGTAAAGGCGAGGAGACTGTGGAATACCTGGACCGGACCGGAAACCGGGGGATTGTTCTTGCCGGCCGGCCCTATCATATTGACCCGGAAGTAAATCACGGCATCCCGGAGCTTGTAAACTCCTACAATATCGCCGTACTGACGGAGGATTCCATTTCCCATCTCCATCCGGCAGAGCGCCCGCTTAATGTTATGGACCAGTGGATGTACCACTCCCGTCTGTATGCGGCGGCTAATTTTGTAAAGACCAAGGATAATCTGGACTTAATCCAGCTGAACTCCTTCGGCTGCGGGTTAGACGCTGTCACCACCGACCAGGTGGCTGACATACTGACCGGTTCTGACAAGATTTACACTTCACTTAAAATAGATGAGGTAAATAATCTTGGCGCCGCAAGAATCCGTGTGCGCTCCCTCCTGGCTGCAATCCGCGTAAGAGAGCAGAGAAAAGAAACCCGTACCATCCATTCCTCTGCCATTACTAAGACCGCCTTTACCCAGGAGATGCGGAAGGATTACACCATCCTCTGCCCACAGATGTCCCCGATTCATTTTGAACTTCTGGAACCGGCATTTTCTGCGTCAGGCTACCGGATTAAGGTTCTCCCAAATGACAATAAGCGGGCGGTAGATGTGGGATTAAAATATGTAAATAATGACGCCTGCTACCCTTCTCTTATGGTAGTCGGGCAGATTATGGAAGCCATTCTTTCCGGCGAATACGATACCGATAAGATTGCAGTCATCATCAGCCAGACCGGAGGGGGCTGCCGTGCTTCCAACTACATAGGTTTCATCAGACGTGCGCTTAAAAAGGCAGGATATGAACACATTCCTGTCATTTCCATTAACTTAAGCGGACTGGAGGGCAATCCGGGCTTTAAGTTAACGCCGCTTCTCCTGCTCAGAGGTATTTACGCTGTCATCCTCGGCGACATTTTTATGAAATGTGTGTACCGGCTGCGCCCTTATGAGGCAGTACCTGGCTCTGTAAATGCCATGCATGAAAAATGGAAAAAGGTATGCCAGAAATTCCTGTCAGAAGGCTACCCGTCCAGACACCGCTTCAAGAAGCTGTGCCGGGATATTATCGGAGATTTTGACCATAATATAGAGCTTCTGGATATACAGAAACCCCGTGTCGGTGTAGTGGGGGAAATCCTTGTAAAATTCCTCCCGGCAGCCAACAACTATCTGGTAGATACACTGGAAAGCGAAGGCGCAGAAGCAGTGGTTCCGGATCTTCTGGATTTCCTCTTTTACTGCTTCTATAATCAGAACTTTAAAGTAGAAAAGCTTGGCTTTAAGAAATTCAAGGCAACCATGGCAAACCTTGGAATCCGGGCACTCGAATGGTTCCGGGCGCCTGCCTCCCAGGCCTTTCAGGAAAGCAGCCGCTTCGATGCCCCGGCAGATATCCGCCACCTTGGAAAGATGGCATCCGAGATCGTATCTCTCGGAAACCAGACCGGAGAAGGCTGGTTTCTGACCGGTGAGATGCTGGAGCTGATTCACAGCGGCGCGCCGAACATCGTATGCACCCAGCCCTTCGCCTGCCTGCCGAACCATGTCGTCGGCAAAGGGGTGATCAAAGAGCTGCGAAGACGTTATCCACACTCCAACATTGTTGCCATTGATTACGATCCGGGAGCAAGTGAAGTAAATCAGCTCAACAGACTGAAACTCATGCTCTCCACCGCAAATAAAAACATGTTGGGGACAGGGCAATAGAAAATTGGGGACGGGGCATTTTTTACCATAGTACTCCGCAAAAGCTCCAGTGGAACTTTTGCGGAGAAAAATGCCCCGTCCCCAATTTTACCAATTTTAAATATTTACCATGATCGTCAGGTAGTTCTGTTCCTGCTCTTTATCCTGGCTCACCGTGATGGTTCCTTTATAGCGTTCGATCAGGGCTTTTGCATTATAGAGCCCCAGTCCCCGGTCTCCTTCCCTGCTCTTTGTGGAGTAGCCTTTTTCGAAAAATTTCTGCAGGTTGTCCATACTGATATTCTGAACCTGGTTTTTGATGATGAAAACCAGGCGGTCATCCTCTGAATCCAGCTCCATGCGTACATGATTTCTTTCTTTGCTGCATGCTTCATAAGCATTATCCACCAGGGTTCCTACAATCTCAATCAGATGATGTTCTGAGATCCCGGATATGATCTCCAGACTTTTTACTTCTACTTCCGTCTTTACATAAGCCGGTGCGCGGACAATCTTACTGTAGAGGAATCCCGCCAGCACCTTATCGCTGATCCTGAGCAGCGGCAGATAGCTTCTAGTCTCATCGTCCCTGATAATCTCTGTAATATAGGAGGACTGACATGCCACAAGCCCGTCATAGTCTCCTACTGTCAGGTGCATATTCAGAATGGCATTGATATGGTTATCGAATTCATGCTGCCTGGCACGGATCTCCTTTACCAGCTCTTCAAGAGGCTGGATATAATGCTGGTACAGCTTTAATTCGGATTCCTTCTGCTTCATGAGAAGATAATTCCTGCGCCAGTCTATGAGCCCCCAGATTTCGACTACTGTGAGAAGAAGAAACATGATGAATACACGGTAGTCAAAGGTACCGCTGATCTGGAAGTCTACAATCAGATAGACGGATACCAGCATAGCGATTACACAGAAGATACGGTATAAAAATTTTCTTACCCAGCTAATCACTTAAAAGCCTCCCAATCTCTGCCTTGTATGTTACGCCGATCTCAATTACATCCCCGCAATCCTTAAGCTTCACGATGCGGTTCACCGTGTCATAGTATTCTACCTCGCTCCGGTTTACTGCATAGATCCGGTGGCACTGCTGAAACATACCCTCTGGAACCTTCAGAAGAATCTGCTTAAGAGTCGTATATGGAATATCCCAGTTTCCGCTTTTCAGATGAAGGCGGATGCCCCTGTGAATGGCCTCTATGTAGCGGATATCCTCACATTTTACCTGGTAATTGACGCCGTCTCTTTTAACAATTATGAAGGGAGGCTGCTTCTGTCTTTCCTTCTCCAGCACCTTCTTCACAACCTCCCGGACCTGCCCGGGTGAAAAGGGCTTCATAATATACTGATAACAGTGAAGCTCCCGGTATGCCTGCATCTCCAGGGCTCCGATTGCCGTAATCATCACAATCGGGGTAAAGGTATACCGGAACTGCTCCCTGATCTCTCTGGCAAACAGAATACCGCCGATATCCTCCCGGTTCTCTCCTCCCAGGTTCACATCCAGAAGAAACAGATCGTACCGGATCTCCTGGCCCAGCAGTTCCTTTGCCTCCTCATAGGTGGAGGCGGCATGCACGCTGATTCCTGTCCGGTATTCGGCTAAAATCCTGGAAAGCGCCTCTCTTGAAACAGGATCATCCTCCAGAATCAATACATGTATCATGCCGCCCCTCCTCTCTTTTTCAGAGCAGTCTCCCGCTGTACTATCCCTCTATAACCTCTTTTGCACTCTTTACCAGTCCGGCAAGATTCTGGATCTCTGAAGGAATGATAATCTTCGTTGCCTGCCCGTCTGCTGCTCTTTCGAATGCCTCCAGGCTCTTGATGGTAAGAACTGCCTGGTCTGCGCCTGCCTCCTTGAGGAAGCGGATACCGTCTGCATTTGCCTGCTGTACCTTAAGAATCGCCTCTGCCTCACCTTCTGCCTCGCGGATCTTGGCTTCCTTTTGTGCCTCGGCACGGAGGATCGCTGCCTGCTTCTCAGCCTCTGCATCCAGAATTGCGGATTCCTTATTACCTTCTGCAACAAGAATCGTGGATTTCTTCTCGCCTTCTGCCCGCAGGATTGCTTCACGGCGTTCACGCTCTGCCTTCATCTGCTTCTCCATGGCATCCTGGATTGCTGCCGGAGGAATGATGTTCTTAAGCTCCACACGGTTTACCTTGATTCCCCATGGGTCGGTGGCAACATCAAGGGACGCCCGCATCTTCGTATTAATCGTCTCTCTTGAGGTCAGCGTCTGGTCAAGCTCCAGATCACCGATAATGTTACGAAGGGTTGTTGCAGTCAGATTCTCAATTGCCATGATGGGATTTGCAACGCCATAGCAGAACATCTTCGGGTCTGTAATCTGATAGAATACAACTGTGTCAATTCTCATGGTTACGTTATCCTTTGTAATCACCGGCTGGGGCGCAAAGTCTACTACCTGCTCCTTTAAGTCAACCCTTCTTGCAACCCGGTCGATAATCGGCACCTTAAAATGAAGTCCTGTGCTCCAGGTCGCCTGATATGCACCGAGACGCTCTACAACCATAGCTCTTGCCTGGGGAACAATCTTGATACAGGAGATCAGAAGCATCAAAACAATCAGTACCACTACCATTACAACAATTAAACCAACAAATCCACTAAATGCACTCATTCCTATTCCTCCTCATACTTTCTTACAATTAATTTTACGCCTGCAATGTTGACTACCTTGGCCAGTGTCCCTGGTTCCAGGATTTCATTTTCCTTCTCTGCCCTCACCGTCCATTCCTGGCCATTCACAACTGCCATTCCGGTCTGACTGATGTTGTCTACCGTCTCTGCTATGCGAATGGTCTTGCCGATAATGCCCTCGTAGTTCGTCTTCTCCCTCCGGGTGTTGATAAAACGTATGGCAAACGGCCTGGTAAAGTACAGGAGCACGAAGGTTACAATGAAGAACACCACAACCTGCCACAGAAGCGATATACCCAGGAGATTCAGGATCAGTGCCGCCAGTGCACCGCCTGCCGCCCAGATGCTCGTAAGCCCTACTGTGATGATCTCAATGATCAGAAGGATGATCAAAAGCACCAGCCATGCGATCGTAATATAACTGTCCTTCATTATCATATGCTCACTTCCTTTCTGAGCCTATCGTAACAGAATTTTAGCGCACACGCAATGGATATTGCGTGAATGAAGTGATTTCCGCTTTAAATGTTAAGCTTCAGCATAAGGGTTACCCGGGCGCCGCAGTCTTCTTCCGGGCTGTTCTCTAACAGGAGCCTCCCGCCCTGGCGTACGGCAAAACTGGATGCAGTAAAAAGCCCCAGTCCTTTGTGATTTTTCTTGTGGCGGCTTTTGTCTCCCTGATAGAACTGACTGGCTGCATGGATCAGGTCTTCTTCTGTGAAGCCGTCTCCCCGGTCGGTAATTCCTGCGGACAGGTAAGATTCCCCTGAGTGCTCTGTTTTTTCCATGGTGATCAGGATTGGAAGGCAGATCCCGGGGGCGCCCTTTTGCAGGCGGTCTGCCTCCAGAGTATATTCAAGGGCATTGCCAAGAATATTATCCCACGCCCGCTTTATCTGTCTGACGTCGCAGCTAAGCTCCCCTGACAGAAAAGGGGATTTCTTTACTTCTACTGAGATCTGTCCGGCGGAATATCCTGACGCCAGTGTCTCTGCCCTGGAAATGAGCTGGTCTGCCAGCTCAGCCGCAGGAATCACTGCTTCCTGTACCTGAGTGTCCTCTGACAGAATCATATCCTGGAGGAGCAGGAGGTAATTTTCGATCTCTGCCGCGTTCTCCCTGATATATTCCGTATACTCCCTGCCAGAGGGCCCTAACGCCTCTTCACTTAACAGCTCTGCATTTCCCTTAATTACGGTCAGGGGAGTCTTGATATCATGAGCAAGGGCCGCAATCTGATCCTTCTTGTGTTTTTCCATTGTCCACTGTTCGTTCAGGGAATCTTTTAATGCCTCTCCCATACTGGACAGAGATACGAGTACCTGGTCAATTTCACGGAGATCCGAATGTGCATCCCCGATCTCCAGATCATGGCAGCGGATCTTTTCTGTCACCTCTTCCAGCACCTTAAGCCGTTTTGCGATTGAACGTGCAAAGTGCTTTGAGATCAGTACCGTCTGCAGCAAAAACAGTACAAAAAACAGGAGCAGAATACAAAAATCCGGAGGCGGAAGATGATTCCGTAAAAATTCATTTGTTGCCTGGGTCTTAATCTTGTATTTTATAATACAGACCTCTTCATTATTCCTCAAAAGGAACCGGTATATTCCACCGCTGTCTGCAAAAGTGTTATTACTTTCATAAGCCTGCCATGCCGGCCCGTATTCTTCTCTTTTCAGATTTCCATACAGGAAATCACCGGAAATGCTGTATACTCCATATGAGCTTCCTACAGGAAGCAGATCCTCTGCGACCCTTTCTGAGTTTACAATTTTATCCCTGTTTTCATGAATCATCTGTTCCATATAATTGGCAGGAAGCACTGCTCCCATATGAATCAGCAGATTTAATATGAAAAACAGAAAAAGAACGAGCAGAATTGTATTTACACTGAATATACAGATATATTTTATGAAGAAGCCCGTCAGTGTCCGTCTTTTTCTGATTTCCATCGGTATCCTATCCCCCATACGGTCTCAACCGGGTCAAGATGAACCCTTTTTAATTTTGCCCGGATATTTTTCACATGCTCTGTAATAACGGAATTATCACTATCACCATCATAGCCGAACACTGCCTCATAGATGCGTTCCTTTGAGAATACCTGTCCATGGTTCATGGCAAGATATTCGCAGATGGCATACTCACTTTTCGTAAACTCCAGCTCCTTTTCTCCGTAAAATGCCTGTTTTGCCCTGAGGTGAAAGCTTATACCGCCTACAGATACCGCATTCTTTTTTTCTCTGCTCTCTCTCCGGAGATGAGCCGCCACACGTGCCCTTAACTCGCCGATGCCGAAAGGCTTGGCGATATAATCATCACCGCCAAGTCCGAGTCCCCGCATCAGATCCTGCTCTCCGGTCTTTGCCGTAAGGAACAGAATGGGACAGTCCGTCAGCTCCCGGATCTCCTCACACAGAGTAAACCCGTCCTTTTCCGGCATCATGACATCCAGAAGGATCAGCTGGTAATCCTGAAGTGCAAGACTGGTTACCTGATCCGGATGCTCCACTGCCGTCACCTCATATCCCTCTTTTTCTAATGCATTCTTTATCAGCCTCAATATTCCCTTGTCATCATCAACCGCCAGTATTCTAATCATAGATCCGCCTTCCTTCATAGAAATGAAATCCCGCCATTACAGCCAGAACAATCCCCGCCGTCACTGTCCCGTTTATAAAGATCAGAACTTTTACCGCCTCTCCTGCCACAGGCAGGCTTCCTTCCAGGTAATACCGGATATAAAAGCCTTCCCAGTGACCGGCATACGCACAGGGAAAAAACTGCCAGATTCCATCCCCAAGGCCGGTAAGCATAAGGGCCGATACAACCGATTCTACAGCCCCGATGCCGATGGAAATGCTCCGGGGCTTCCATAGATTCAGGAAAATATGGAGGACATACAGACCCATACTGCCAAGCCACATAAGAAGAATCAGGGTAAAGCAGAATCTGACGTCAAAACGGACTCTCTTAAGAAGAAGACTATATCCCGCCATAAAACCGCCAACCGCCAGTGACATTGCCATAAGCCCTGCACAATATACCATAAACCATTTGGCCAGAACCGAATTCCACCTTTTTACCGCCGTTCCAAGAAATACCAGAAAATGGTTCCCTTCCTCCGGCGAAATACTCTGGGCACACACAATACTGATAATAAGGGGAAGGGCTGTCGTAAGAACTGTAATGTAACCGGAAACCTCACTCTCCCACTTATGGGGACTGACACTATAATAACACAAAAAAAGCAGAATTCCAAATACCGGAAGGAGCAGATGAAGCCAGAAAAATATCGTGTGCCTCATCTTATAAAACTCAGAATGTATCAGACTTAACAATTCCCGCATCTATTCCATCACCCCCTTCCCAAACCACCATCTGCCGGCCTGCCACAGCAAAAAGAACCATATCAGAGAGCTTAGAATTCCAACAGGTACTGCACGGATGCTGACAAGCTCCGGCAGATAGGTGTCACTTCCGGGCCTTGCCACGAGGCCATTCGGAAGAACACCTAATATACAGCACATAAGCCTTGCTGAAATTCCTCCTGGCACAAGCATAAAATATGGCTTTAAGGAAACTGTACATGCCATACACCCGTAAACTGCCACATGGATAAGAGGAGCCGCCCCATTCCCGGCAAGCTGCTGCAAAAACAGACAAAACGGCACCTGCCACAGACTGGTCACAAGCAGGACAGCCGCTCCCGCAACCTGCCTGGACGCGCTAATCTCAACAGGAAATTCCATATGGAGCAGAGTTCTGAAAAGGAACCATACGAAAAGGGTAATCGTGCCAAGAACAGCAAGGGAAACCGCAAGCATCCGGATTCCGTACACAACCTTTCCATCCCAGATCGTTTTCATATCTATGGGCAGACTTAAAATATTCCGGTTTTTCTGTCTCTTTTCTTTTGCATCCACAATACCTGTAACCAGCGCCACACAGGCAGGCAGAATCCCCACATACCACCAGTTATAGCAGTCAATCACCACATAGTTCTTCGTAAGCACCGACGCAAGAAGGACAACGGTAACTGGCATGAGTACCGCAAGCTTTGCCGCCATGGTGTGGCGGTTCTTTAACACTTCGGCCTGATAGCATTTTCTTAACATGAATAAGCCTCCTTTCTTCCCGCCACTTCCATGAACAACTGCTCCAGATGCCCGTCTTCGGGCATCTCTCCCTGAAATCCAAGCACGCCGTCTGCCATAATTCCGATATAGTCTGCAGTCTGCCCGATTTCACTTAAAATGTGACTTGATACAATCACAGTGATCCCTTCCTCAGGAAACCTTCTGATCAGTGCCCGGAGCTCCCTGATTCCGACAGGATCCAGTCCATTCAGGGGCTCATCCAGAATTAAAAGATCTGGATGTGCAAGAAGCGCGATTCCAAGCCCCAGCCGCTGTTTCATTCCCAGAGAAAATGTCCCGGACCTTTTCTTTCCCGTACCGGCCAGGTCTACCAGGTTAAGCACCTCCCCGATCCGTTCATCCGGTATCCCCAGAAGCAGGGCGCGGACCTTCAGATTCTCCCATGCCGTCAGATTTTCATAGATCGGCGGAGTCTCAATTAATGCACCGATCCGTGCCAGATCTCTCCGGCTCCACTCATGACCGTCAAAAAGAATCCGGCCTTCTGTAGGGCGCAGAATTCCTGTCATCATTTTTAAGAGCGTGGATTTCCCGGCCCCATTGGGGCCAAGAAGCCCGTAAACACTACACCTGGGTACACTCATGGAAAGATTACTGACAGCATGATGCTTGTGAAATGTTTTCGTAAGACACTTTGTTTCTAAGATGTGTTGATTCATATGATTTCCTCCTTATACTAGTAGAGGCGCCGGCATACAGGCTCATGCCTGCGTGTATCCGATGCCTGTATCTTAATCATAAGTGGAAATTATAAGGAAATCATAAGGAAATGATAAAAAATTCCACCTGTGGGAGTCAGGTGGAATTTTTTACCCCGACACAGTCAGGCTCTTCACCTTCACCGTCGGGCTCACCGCGCAGGCGCTGCCGGACAGACGGTACACCGGATCATCTCCAATCATCTCAATGTCCCTCCACAGCCCGCAGATATTTCCTGATATCGTAAACTGGTTCACAGCCGACGACACCCGGCCATCCACAATCCGGTTCCCGCAGGCAAGAAGGGAGAAATCCCCGCTCTCTGTGTCCGCCCCGGCGAACATTCCCTCTATCTGAGTAATGTAAATACCTCCCTCAGATGCCTCTAGCATTTCTCTGCGTGAAAAGGTCTCCCCCTCTGACAGAAGGAGCACATTCGTGGCGCTTGTACCGCTATCTGCCGCCGCATCCGGCTTAAATCCATTTCCAGAGCTTCTTACTCCCGCCTGCGCCGCACTCTTCTTATTATACAGAATATCCCTGAATACACCTTTTTCAAGGAGTACCTTTTCAGAGACCGGCATTCCCTCGTCATCAATCCTCCGCCGTCTCGTCCCCATCACACTAAAAGGATCCTCTATCAGCCTTAACAGCCTGCAGCCCACCTGCTGTCCCTCTTTTCCTGCAAGGGCGCTCGTATGATGAGTAAGATTTTCCCCGTAAAATACCGGGAGGTAATGTCCGGTAAGCTCTGCCATCACACAGTTTTCCAGGACAATTGGATAAGTTCCCGAAGGAATCCGTTCTGCATGGAGCGCGTACCCTGCGTATTCTGCCGCCCGCTCTGCCAGACTGCAGGCAGTTTTAAGGAACGCATCCTGATCCTGTGCTTTCACAATTCCAAGCTTCGTGGAAGCCGCCACAGAATCCCCTTCCTTTGCAATCACCCGTACCGTAAAGCTTAAGTCCCCGTCATCATCCGTAAGATAATTCATATTCTCATCAATCAGGGTGACCGTCTCCTCATACTGCCGGTACTCGCACACCTCCACAAAATCTACCGTCTTGCAGGAAAGAGCCGCTGCTTCTGCGCATTTTAAAATATGAAGTGTCTTCTCTTCGTCAATCTCACGCCACCTCTGTCCCCGGTAGTCCCTGCTCTCCATGATCTCTTCCGGCAAATCCCGGCCGTCAAAAATACCGGCTGTCTCAGAAAGCCTTCTTCGGATCTCCTCCCTGTCCTTCAAGGAATCCGTATAGGCACAGCAGTAGCTTCCCTCCCAGGAGGCTTCCACAAAATACATCACCGTATTTCCATATTCAGAACTCTTAAGTCTCTGACACTGGACAGAGAGAAGAAGGGACTGCCTGCTGCTAATGAAGAGCCGCACATTCGTGAATCCCTGCACCTTAAGCCATCTTACAAAATCTATGATTTCCGGATCTTTCCAGACATCTGTCATAATTCCTTTCCTCCCACTGTCATCTCGGTAATACGGACCGCAGGCTGGCCCACCCCGATCGGGAGCTGACCGCTGCCTGCATAGCAGTACCCCTGCTCCATGGCAAAATGATCCGATACCATATCGACCTTCGGCAGTATTTCACTCCCTGTGCCAATCAGAGTGGCACTTGTAAGCGGCACGGTAATCCTGCCTTTCTCAATCAGATAAGTTTCTCCTGTATTAAAATTAAATTCTCCTGTGGCCGGATCCACAGAGCCTGCATTAATATCCATCACAAAAAGCCCTTTTTCAACCGAATCCAGCATATCCTGGAAACGGTCTGTCCCTGGCGCGATATAGGTATTTGTCATACGGGATACAGGTGCAAACCGGTAGTTCTCCCTCCTTGAGGATCCCGTAGGCTCAAGACCCATTCTCCTGGCATTCAGGCGGTCCAGCATATATCCCTTTAAAATACCTTTCTCAATCAGCACATTCTTCCTGGTAAGCACGCCCTCATCATCAATTCCAAGAGAACCCCACTCCCCGGCAATCGAACCGTCATCCACCAGTGTCACCTTATCTGAAGCAATCTGCTCTCCTGTCTTTCCTGCAAACTCGGAACAGCCGTTTGCAGCAGAGCTTCCCTCCAGGGAATGTCCGCATGCCTCGTGGAAAAACAGACCGCCGAAGCCTTCTGCAATAATAACCGGCATCCGCCCTACCGGGCAGGGACGTGCTCCCAGCATATTTACCGCGCTTCTGGCCGCTCTCCTGGCACGCTCCTCAATCCTTCCGGACTCAAGATATTCCGGCCCCATCATGGCTCCCGGTCCCTCATAGCATATCTGCCTGCCTCCGAATCTTTCATCCTCAGCTGCCATCATAAACCGGATCCTGCAGCGCTCCCGCCGGTCCTGGACGTATACGCCTTCTGTATTCGCAATCTGTACCCGCTGATCCTCGTCCACATAACAGGCACGTCCCTGCACAATACGGCTGTCCTCACTCTTTCCCGCCGCTGCAGCCGCCTTAAGATAATCAAGCTTTCTTTTAAGCCCCATTTCCCGGGGCACTGTTTCCCGCATGGTAATGTAGTTGGGCTCTATCCTGGAAAGAGGCGTTCTCTTACCGAAAACGCCTCCTTTTCCCAGTCGCTCTTTCATAAGTCCGAGCACCCTCTTTTCATTTGCATCAGCACTGTAGAGATATTCACTTTCCAGACCCCGGAACACGCGGATTCCAATACCGCTCTCCCGTCCGCAGGCACATCTTAAGACCTGGGAATCCATGAGAGTTAACTTTGTCCGCTCCGTATCCTCGAAAAATACCTCCCCATAATCAGCGCCGCAGGAAACAGCATAGTCAAGTATTTTTTCTATATATGACTCTGCAAGCATCCTTATACTCCTTTTTATTCATGCCATCCACGCATTTCTGAGCCGTGAATCATAACAATCGTTTCTGCTCCTTCGTATACTTACCAGTCTTCCTTACCGCACATATGGCATGCCGCAAAATGTCCTGGTTCGACCTCCTTTAATGCCGGCATCTCCTGCCCGCAGATCTCCTTCGCATACTTACATCTCGCCTTAAACCGGCAGCCTGCAGGCGGGTTAATGGGACTTGGCACCTCACCCTCAAGGTGGACTCTCTTCTTTGTCCCATCCTCATCCATGTCTGCCTCCGGAATAGCCGAGATCAGCGCCTGCGTATACGGGTGGACCGGATGGTCATAAAGCGCATGGTTGCTCGCAAGCTCCACCATGGAGCCCAGGTACATAACACCTACCCTGTCAGAAATATGCTTTACCATGGACAGGTCATGGGAGATAAACAGATAAGTAAGCCCCATTTCCCTCTGAAGCTTGATCAGAAGGTTTACAATCTGTGCCTGGATGGACACATCAAGAGCCGAGATGGGCTCATCACAGACAATAAACTTCGGCTCCACTGCAAGAGCCCTGGCGATCCCCACACGCTGTCTCTGCCCGCCGGAAAGCTCATGGGCAAAACGGTTGGCATACTCTGCATTTAAACCAACCTTATGAAGCAGCTCGTTTACCTTCGCTTCCTTCTCCTTTTCCGACATATGGAAATGCACATTCATTCCTTCAGTAATAATCTCACCGATGGTCATACGCGGGTCGAGGGATGCGTAAGGATCCTGGAAAATAATCTGCGCATCCTTGCGGAAGGCAAGCAGCTCTTTTCCGTGGAGCTTTGATACATCCTTCCCCTCAAACAGCACGGTTCCGCCCGTTGCATCGTAAAGCTTCACAAGAGTACGGCCACAGGTAGTCTTACCGCAGCCTGATTCCCCTACAAGCCCAAGGGTCTCCCCCTTCTTAAGTCTTATATTCACGCCGTCAACTGCCTTAAGCGTCTGGTTCTTTCCTACCTTAAAATATTTACACAGATTTTTAGCCTCTACAATATATTCGCCCATTACTTATCCCTCCTATCGTAAAATGACTCTACCTTCGGAGCCTTCTCATGCATGAGCCAGCAGGATACCTTGTGGGTGTCGCTTAATACCGTCTCCGGCGGCTTGCGTTCTTTACAGATAGACATACAATACTCACACCTGTCTGCAAACGGGCAATGGTTCAGAGGAAGCAGAAGATCCGGCGGCGTTCCGCCAAGCGCGTAGAGCTCCTCCTTGGACTCGCTTCCCAGTCTCGGAACAGACCTAAGGAGCGCCCAGGTATAAGGATGCTTACTCTCATTAAAGATCTCTTTTGTTGTACCTCTCTCCACAACCTCTCCTGCATACATAACCTGGATGCGGTCCGCAAAGTTCGCCACAACACCCAGGTCATGGGTAACAAGGATAATGGCTGTATTCATCTCAGTCTTAAGCTCCATCATGAGATCCATGATCTGCGCCTGGATTGTCACATCAAGAGCTGTCGTGGGCTCATCTGCGATCAGGACATTCGGGTTGCAGGCCAGGGCAATGGCAATCATAACCCTCTGGCGCATACCTCCGGACATCTCGTGAGGGTAATTGTCAATCCTCTTTTCAGGGCTTGGGATATTTACCAGCTTCAGCATCTTAATAGCCTCTTCCCTTGCCGCCTTTTTATCCAGCTTTTTGTGGATCATCAGACTCTCCATAATCTGTTTGCCCACTGTCATCGTCGGATTTAAGGAGGTCATGGGATCCTGGAAGATCATACCAACCTCGTCGCCCCGGAACTCGCACAGCTCTTTCTTATTCATCTTAAGTACATCTTTCCCGTTGCAGACAATCTTAGATTCCGGCTTGATCACTGCAAAGGGGGGCTTCAGAAGACGAAGAATGGATTTTGCCGTCACCGTCTTTCCGCAGCCTGACTCTCCTACGAACGCCAGCGTCTCACCCCTGCTGAGTTCAAAGCTTACGCCCCTCACAGCCTTTACTTCGCCGGCATATGTATTAAAGGAAACATTCAAATTCTCAACTTCTAATATTTTTTCCATAACCGTCTCTCCTATTTTCGTAATTTCGGGTCCAGCGCATCTCTTAACCCGTCACCAAGCAGTGTAAATGAAAGCATGGTAAGGGCAATCATGAGTGCCGGGAACATAAGCTGGTAAGGGTAAAACATAAAGTTCTGCTGCGCTGCCGAAGCAAGAGCACCCCAGCTTGTTGACGGTGGCTGTATTCCCAGTCCTACATAGCTTAAGAATGCCTCCGAGAAGATATATCCCGGAATGTCAAAGGTAATGGCAACAATGATCATTCCGATCGTATTCGGGATCATATGCTTCAAAATAATCTTAATGGGGGCAACACCCAGTGCATTTGCCGCCAGTACATATTCCTGTGACTTCAGCTGAAGCATCTGCCCCCGCACAAGCCTGGCGATTCCGCACCACCCGGTAAGCGTCAGGGCAACCAGCATGGTTCCCAGGCTCTTACTGTCCGTGATAACCGAAATAAGGATAACGATAATCAGATACGGGATACTTAAAAGCACCTCTACGATACGCATCATAATATCATCCACAGCCCCGCCGAAATATGCCGCGATACCGCCGTATATACTTCCTACAACGCTGGCGATCACCGCGCCCAGAATACCGATAATAATTGAAACACGTCCTGCCTGCCATACTCTGGCGAACAGGTCTCTTCCCAGATCGTCCGTGCCGAACCAGTGCTCGGCGCTCGGTCCTTTATTAATCGCGTCAGCATCAATCTGCTCAAACTCATATCCGCTGATTGCAGGTCCGAATATAATGAAGAATACCAGAATCAGCAAAATGATCAGCGCGGCAAATGCCACCTTATTTTCCTTAAGTCTTCTCCATGCATCCCGCCAGTAACCGACCCTCGGCCTTGTGGGGGCTTCGGCATCCTTGTCAATCCCGATGATTGTAAATTTTTCATCAGGTATATTTTCCATCCTATCTGTCACATCGTGGTTTACCATCATCTGCTCTTCCTCCTACTTCACACGGATTCTCGGATCCATAATACTATATGCAATGTCAACGACCAGCTGGACAAACACGAACAGCGCCGCCGCAAATACAGTAGTACCGATGATCATTGTATAGTCACGGTCATTGATCGAATTAATATAATAGAATCCAAGTCCCGGAATACCAAATATCTTCTCTACTACGAAGGATCCCGTGAAGATTCCGGATACCTGGCCTACAAGAAGTGTCATACAGGGAAGGAACGCATTCTTAAGGACATGCTTCTTCACTACATTTAACTTACTTACACCCTTCGCTTCCGCCGTAAGAATATAATCCTGGCCCATGACATCCAGCATATTGGATTTTACATAACGGGCATAGGTCGCAATCGTACCAAAGCTAAGTACAATAACCGGAAGGACTACATTCTGCCAGCTTCCCCATCCTGTAGTCGGCAGAACCATAAGCTTCACGCTTAAGAAGTACTGCAGTACTGACGCCAGTACGAACACAGGCACCGTAATTCCGAGAATCGCAATAAACATAACGATATAATCCGGCCATCTGTTCTTATTAAGGGCTGCCACAATTCCAAGAAGAATACCAATCGCAATACCTGCAAGCAGCGCCAGTCCTCCTGGCTGCGCCGAAACAGACGCATTCGTAAGCAGCGTATCCGTAACCTCACGCCCCGGATATCTCAGAGACTCGCCCAGATCACCCTTCGTGACCAGATTCTTCATAAAGATCAGATACTGTTCGGACGTAGACTTGTCAAGCCCATACTTCTCATAATAATTTTCCCTTGTCTGCTCCGGCAGGTTCCGCGCCATATGTGCCAGCGGGTCTCCCGGAATACTATGCATCAGAAAGAAGGTCGCAGTAACAACAATAAACAGCGTAACCAACATATATCCGATACGTTTTACGATAAATTTTGCCATTTCTTCTCTTCCTTTCTCTCCGGGGACAGGGGATTTTCAATCCGGGACGGGGTATTTTTAAAAATACCCCGTCCCGGATTGAAAGTACCCTGTCCCCAGGTGATACAAAAGGCCGCCGCCCCGAGAAAGACAGCGGCCTCCTGTTAATTCGTGAATAGTTGCTATTTCTTTTCAATGTATACATACTTCAGTCCGGAAGTTGAAGTCTCACGCTCATTCAGATTCTTCACATAATCATAATGGAAGGAGATCTTTCTCTCGTTTACAAGCGGACAGATATTGCATCCTTCTTCAAAGAGAACCTGTTCTGCCTGTCCGTAAAGCTCTACACGCTTTGTCTCGTCCATCTCGCGGCTTGCCTGTGCGATCAGCTCGTCAAACTTCTCGTTGGACCAGTTTGTCGGAATGTTGCCTGCATTCTCTGTTGTGAAGAGTGAGATCATGGACATCGGATCATCATAGTCTGTAGTCCATACCATGTTTGCCATCTGGTATTCACCGCCATTGGTCTTCTGCTGGAAGGTTGACCACTCGTTGAAATCCAGTTCAATATTAACGCCAAGGATCTCTTTGTACTTCTGCTGTACATACTCACCGTAGTTACGTGCCCACTGTGTCGTAGCACTTAAGGAATATTTTACATTGATTGTGGACGGATCGCTTCCAAGTCCCAGCTCCTCCATACCTTTCAGCAGGAGTTCCTTTGGATCTTCTTCTTTTGCCATCTTCTCAAGCGGTCCTGGCACCTGATCGCGGTATTCTCCGTTCTCACCTGTGGAAATAGCCTGCGGAACCCACCAGTATGCCGGAACATGAAGATCCTGGTAGATTGTCTTTGCCATGTCTTCCCTGTCTACTGCAAGGGTAAATGCCTTGCGGATGTTCAGGTTCTTAAACAGCTCGTCATTTACATTGAAGAAATCAAAACGCATAGCCGGCTGATGGGTGTCTACACGTTCTACCCCTTCCTTCTTATCGAAACGGTCTACCCACTCCTGCTCACCTACAGATGAAGTGTCAAGTGCCCCGCTCTCAAAGGAGTTGTATCTTGCATTCGAGTCTGTTACAATCGCAAAATTAACCTTATCCAGTTTTACATTGTCCTTGTCCCAGTACTGGTCATTCTTAACAAGTGTGATCTCAGAGTTATGTGTCCAGCTGTCTACTTTAAACGGTCCGTTAAAGATGAGTGACTCAAGCTCTGATCCATATGTCTCGCCGTATTTCTCTGCGATATCCTGGCGTACCGGATAACATGCTCTTGTGTCTGTGATGGACATGAAATATGGTGTGGGTGCTTCCAGCGTAATCTCCAGCGTCTTGTCATCAACAACCTTTACTCCAAGTTCCTCTACTCCCACTTCACCGTTTACGACCTTCTGCCCATTTTTAATAAATGGTGCCGTAAAGAAAGAGTTTGGTGAACCTGCATCCGGATCCAGCGTCCGGGTAATGCCATAGGCATAATCTGCTGCAGTGACAGCCTGTCCGTCAGACCACTTATTATCGCGCAGCTTGAATGTCCACACGGTTCCGTCTTCATTCGGCTCCCAGCTCTCTGCGCCTGCACCTTCACGCTCCTGCTTTCCGTCCTTTTCCACAAGACGTGTAAGCGGCTCCAGAGTGTTCTTGTTAATTTCCCATCCATACATATCATTCCCCTTAATAGTATCGAGGGTTGACGGCTCTGTCGCAAGATAGGTATTATACTGCTGTGCGTCTGCTCCGCCTCCGCCGCCTGAGGAGCCTTTCCCTCCTCCGCCACATGCTGTCAGCGATAATGCCATCGCTGCTACAAGCAATGCTGCAACTAACTTCTTTTTCATAATGTGACCTCCTTCGCGTCATTTTAATTTTGTGAGATATATAGCTTTTCTATAAATCCCATTTCCTTTTTCTATTATAGCAAATGCTACAGTCATTTGATAGTGGAAATAAAAAAAATATGCATTTTTGTATAAAATGCATATTTTTTCAATATAGTATTTGTTATATTTAACGAATAACTCACTTTGCAGATCCCTTTTTTATAACCTGTGGATTATCCTCATATTTTATGTCAGAAAAGCCCTCCGAATTCCTTCCCGATATCCCTTCTTTCCATGTCCCCTTCTATCATCACAGCTGATACAAGAAGATTAATGAGCGCCATAGGCGCTGACGCCGTGTTCAGGAACATCCTCGTTGTGCTGCGCACCGTAAGGAGCTCATCCGCATATTTTGCAATGTCCGCATCACTGCTGTCCGTAATTCCCACCACCTTTGCCCCCTTCTTCTTTGCATACCGGGCAATCTGGTCTGTCATGAAATAATAATCAGGAAATGTAACTGCTACAAGCAGTGTCCCTGCATCAAGGGACGGGATGGCGGAATAGACACTTTCGTTCAGCTCTGTGTTCACTACAACCGTGGAAATCCGTACCCCCGCAAGATCCGAAGCCAGCCACTGGCAGATAATATGGGACATCCCTCTGCCGCAAAGCACGATCTTCGGGTATTCGCAGAAAAGCCTTGCCACCTTCATATAATACCGGCTGTCAAATCCTCTGGAAAATTCATCCAGGAGTCCACGCTCTTCCATACAGAGCTCGGCAAGGAGCCGTTCCTTATCGTTCAGTTCATACTCGGGCACATCTGTGTTAAAATAATCATTCTGCTTGTAAATGCTGATCCGGCGGTTCACATTGATATATTTCCGAATTTCGTACTTTACCTCATTAAAGCTATTGTACCCAAGTACCTTGCAGGCATTCAGGATTGTAATCTCTGTAATCTCCAGCTCCCGGCTCATCTCCCTCAGTGTTATGAACGCCATGGTGTCAATATTATCCTTAATATAGTCCGCAACCTGTCGCTGTTTTTTTGTCATTGCCGGGTAATGACCTTCGATCCGCATCATGATATCCATCTCCATATGAAGCACACCTCCTTCCTTCTGGATTTTACTGATTTATTAAAAATTATAATATATTAAAAATTTTTTCGCAACAGGTCTTGCAAATTTCATTCGAAAGGATTATTATAGTAAATGCTTTATTTTTAATATCATTTTTGGCAAAGGGGGATTTAATATGAAAAATTATATTTTGGAACAATTATCAGCACTCACTTCTATTCCAAGTCCCTCCGGATATACCCACCGGATTACGGACTACGTACTTGGTCAGCTGCGTGATCTGGGATACCAGCCGGAGCTTTCAAACAAGGGAAATGTAAGCGTTGTTTTAGGCGGCAGTAAAAATCCGCTTGTTTTATCGGCTCATCTGGATACTCTGGGTGCTATGGTCAGAAAAATCAAAGACAACGGACATCTCCGTCCAACCACCATTGGCGGCCACCAGTGGGATACCTGCGATGGTGAAAACTGTACGGTTCATACACGGGACGGACGTGTCTATACCGGTGTGGTGCTCAACACCGAACCATCTGAGCACGTTGCAAATAAAAAGAAAACGAAAAAGGAATCCCACATGGAGATTCTGCTGGATGAAAACGTTCATTCAAAAAAAGGCGTCCGAAAGCTCGGAATACAGAACGGAGATTTCATTGCAATGGATCCCCGCACCACCATTACCGAAAGCGGATATATTAAGAGCCGTTTTCTGGATGACAAGCTCTCCGCCGCTATATTGTTAGGACTGGCAAGAGCTGTAAAGGAGGAGGAGATTTCCCTTGGCCGCAAGGTTACGCTTCTGTTTACGGTTTACGAGGAGGTCGGACACGGTGCATCCTGCATTCCTGAGGACACCGAAGAACTGATCTCTGTGGATATGGGCTGTGTCGGCGACGGTCTTGAATGTGACGAGCACATGGTTTCCATCTGCTCCAAAGATTCCGGCGGTCCCTATGATTATGACATTACCTCCAGACTCATAAGCCTCGCAGGAGAGTACGAGCTGGACTATGCTGTTGACATCTATCCACACTACACCTCTGATGCAGGCGCGGCGTTAAAGAGTGGCCACGATATCCGCTATGGCCTGATCGGACCAGGCGTGTACGCTTCCCATAATTATGAGAGGGCGCACACCGACGGGATGATGAATACATACAGTCTGCTTAAAGCCTATGTTCATTAGTACAGACTGCATTTTACGAAAGTACAATGTCAATCCCCACTCACGAATCGTGTGTGGGGATTGTTATAGTTCAGCCCTTGGTCGAACTGTTACTGGGGATTTCCTATTCTCAGTTATCCGGCTCCTGCTCTTTTGGATCATGAGTTTCTATATACTCAATTAGATCAAGTATTTTTTTATCACTCATGCCACTGGCTCTAAGCTGACGAATAAGATTAACAATTTCCTTACCTGTCATATTTTCACCACCTTTTTTATAAATACAGTCTGTCTTGTGTCTCTATTATAACAATTACGGATTTTTGTGTAAAGTCTTTGTTACGATTCACGGGGCCGTGCACTCCGCTGCACGGCATCCGAGCCGATAAAGTGGTGGTTTTCAGCATCCGGCCCCTCGCTGAAAGCGACTTTTAAATGGGGTGGATACGTTACTTGACTTAAAGCCTAACTGTTGTATAATAAGTTTGGATCTGTATATTCGTGACGATTCGCGGGTCAGAAATGCGTGTAAGCTGCGCATTCTGTGAGAATGTGATCCACAGGAGGACAAAAACATGGACTACATCCCGGCAAAGACAATCATAACCAAAACAAAGGCTCCGTCCAAGTGGTTCGGAATTGATTACAACATGAATATCTACAAAGGCTGCTGCCACGGCTGCATCTACTGCGACAGCCGTTCAGACTGTTATCAGATCCAGGATTTTGACCGGGTGCGGATCAAAGAAAATGCACTTCAGATTATACGTGACGACCTGCGCAGAAAAACAAGAAGCGGCGTTGTCGGTACCGGAGCCATGAGCGATCCGTACAACCCCTTAGAACAACAGCATCTGCTGACGCGCCATGCACTGGAATTGTGTGACGCCTTTGGCTTCGGGGCAGCAATTGCCACGAAAAGCACACTTTTGGAGAGGGACACTGACATTCTCCAAAGCATTGCCGAACACTCACCTGTACTTCTGAAGGTGACTGTAACAACCGCTGACGACAGCCTGGCAAAGAAGATTGAGCCCCACGTCTCCCTTCCAGGTCTTCGGCTCCGGATGATTGAATCCTTAAGTAAAAGCGGACTCTATACAGGGATCCTGCTCATGCCCGTTCTCCCCTTTCTGGAGGATCATATCGAAAATATAGGAGAAATTATCCGCAAGGCTGAAGCCTCTGGAGCCAGATTCATATATCCGGCCTTTGGAATGACCTTAAGAGGAAATCAGAGAGACTGGTACTACCATAAACTTCATGAACTATTTCCCGGTCAGGAGCTTGTAAGGAAATATCAGAAACAATATGGCAATTATTATGAGTGCCGCAGTCCGAAAGCCCAAAAACTGTGGGAATATTTTTCTGAAGAATGTACAAAACGGAAGATTGCATACCGGATGGAAGATATTATCCATCAGTATAAAAAGGCATATCAGACGGAACAATTATGCTTATTCTGACGTTGTATATCAATTCATTTACACTAATGTCTCACTACTTCAAAGCGTTCCAGTGCAGCTTCCTCATCTTCCCTGATTCCCGCCTTCTGCTTCGCAATGGCAATCTGCTCATCCACCGTGTCCACACCTTCCAGATTCGGGAGCAGCAGTCCTCTTCGGAATCCTTTGGTTACGATCACACCGTACCGCTTCACATCCAGTTCCTCTTTGGAATCAATTTTCTCCGTACTGCCAAGCACATCCACGCTGATGGCAAGCCTGCCAAGTTCCTCCGGCTCTATGGGGGAAAACCTGGGGTCACGGGCAGCTGCGCTCACGGCATTCTCTATAATTTCCTCTGCGACAGAGCCATGCACCGCCTGAATCGTGCCGATACATCCCCGGAGCCTTCCCTCCTTTTTAACGGAGACAAAGGTCCCTGCCCTGCTGTGATACATTTCCGCCGGAAGTCCCTTTGGAACCTGGATTTTTCTGCCTGTGCTGACATATTCCTCTATCGTTTTCCGGGCAAGACGTACATAAGCGTCCTCTTCCTCTCTCCGCTTTCTGAGTCTCTCCTGCTCCTTTTCCTTATACTGATCCTTGAAGTTTCTCTGCAAATCCTTTCCTAGCACCTCATACATGCAGCACCCATAGCCCACGCCAAAGGGACCCTCATAGGAAAGCCTTCTGACCGAGACCTTTAACCGGTCCAACGCCCCTGCCATAATCAGGAAGGAACGATGCCCGCATTCTGCGGCTCTCTCACAAAAATCCTCCGAAAAGTCAAACAGTCTGCCAAACTCTCCTTTTTCCATCACATCCATAATACGGCTGTCATATTCCGGCCCCTCTGCCCTGTACCCATAAGGTCCTTCTGGCAAAAGCCTGTGGGAGAGATCCCCACTGGCTATTATTACTACATTCCGGTCAAGCACCTCTGTCGTCTCACGGATGCGCTGTCCCAGCTCATAATGAGCCGTAAATGAGAGCCCGGAAAGTCCGATTCTGACAAGCTTATAGTCCCTCCAGTACTGGTTCACAAAATATAAAGGTACCATTGCCCCATGGTCCAGTCTTCTCTCCCGCTCACCTGCGGTTCCCGCCGGCAGTCCGCCGGCCTCTGCCAGCTTACATAGATTTTCCACAAACTCTGTATCATATTCCGCTTCGATCCTCACCTGTCCTGCCCTGAACTGACCGAAATCTCCTCTCGCCTTCTTTCCCGGTGAGATATGAAAATAATCCGCATACATGACCTGATGCGGTGTAAGCAGGACAATCGTTTCCGGCTTAAGACCTGCGATCCTGCGTCCGGCCTCATGATAGGAATCAACGGTAGCCTGAATCTTTTTCTCCTCACCCCTGCCGATCTCCGGTATGATTAACGGCGGGTGGGGAACCATAAATGCTCCTGTAATCATAAACTTATCCCTCCCGGCTTCTTTTTGCTATACTCACGGCCGATGAAATCTGCCGTGAGTAGCATGCCAGCCTCAGCCGCAAAGCGGCATATTTCCTTATGCGGCTGTGCGCAGTATAACATCAGTGTATCGCCCAACACAGCAGATGCGCTGTTAGTCTTCATTTTTGTATAACGCATAATAATCGGACTCCAGATTATCCAACATCTGTCCATACCATCTCTTTGCATCATCAAGCGCCTTATTATAAATAACCGGCGCCAGCCTCTGTTCAAATAAATCCAAAAGCTGTATTTGTTCAATCATGCCGATCTCTTCTCCCCGCTCATCCAGATAAAATGCCTTGATTTCCTCACCCAGCTTTTTCTTCTGGGCTTCCGATAATTTAATCTGCGGCATACGCTCTCTTTTTGCCATAATCTTCACTCCTGCTTTCACTCCTGATCGCTGTTACTGCCCGCTCCGTCCGAAACATCTGCTATTATCTCACAGCTTCTAAGGAACTATTCCTAAGTTCCCGACAGCTCGCCTTTTGATACGGTTAATTCCATATTCATACTCGTATCCTTCCCGGCAACGATCTTCAGCCTGTTTTTCCCTTTTTTTAACAGCACATTCACAGTTCTTCCATCCTCCATGCCAGACTCCTCTGAGACCTCCGAAAGAGTCATAAGCTCTCCCTCCGGATCTATGAGCACAAGCTTCATCTTCCCGCTTTCCACGGAAATCTGATACGTAATATCCAGCTCTTCCTCTGACTCTGAATCATAATTCCAGACCGTGTACATGCCCTCTATCTCCCTGGCACTTGCTTTGTAGCTTCCATTCTCCTGGCTGCCCTTAAAGTCAGTCATATGATAGGTATCATAATCTGCCGTCAGTTCAGAATCAACATCATAAACAGCACTCACTGCCCTGTTCTGACATCCGCAGACTACAGACACGCAGATGAGTATAAAAGCAAGTATTTTTTTCGTCTTCATGCTAACCCTCCATCCTTCCTGAGAGCAGAAACTTCACGCACGGTCAGAATTCCCCCGGACACCGTAAAGCGGACTGCCATTCCTGCATAGCTCATCCCATACACCCTCTGGGGATCGTCCTGGTAGGACGGCCTCGGATCCTGGCTTAATATATCCTTAAGCACCCTCCGGTGTTCCTCTGGAACCCTTTCAAGCCATTCCCCCGGAAATTCCACGGCAAGCCTGTAGTCCTTCACCCTTCCTGCAAATCCGCCCTGTGCGTCCGGAAAGGCATCCACATAGGGCAGATAAGGCTTGATATCATAGACCGGGGTCCCGTCTGTCATATCCACGCCCGACACATATAAGACACAGCCCTCTTTTCCCTTTTCCACACCTTCCATCCTTACACAGGATAACCCAATCGGATTCGGCCGGAAGGGCGAGCGGGTGGCAAAGACACCCACCCGCTGATTTCCCCCGAGCCTGGGCGGACGCACCATGGGGCGGAAACTCTCTTCTGGCACCTCAGAAAATCCCCACAGAATCCAAAGACGGGAATACTCCTCAATTCCCCGCAGCGCATCCGGACTGCGGTATCCCGGCTCGAATACGATCCTCCCCTTTGTATCCGCAAGCCCGCTCTGCCTTGGCACTCCGAATTTCCCGGGGAAATCTGTGCGGATACGGGCAATTACCTTAAGCGTCAAAGCTTAAGCCCTCTGTAACGGTTCACGCATGCATAAATCTCCTGCCTTCTCGGAAGGGCAAGATTCCCTGACAGATAGCCCCCGTCGCTTACTGCCTCGAAGCCCTTCTTCTCCATCTCCCCCAGCAGTCCTTCCACAATCTCCTGAACCGTCCTCTTTCCGTCCAGCATCTCCTCTTCCATATGCTTTAGCATATATCCCAGACAGGTAAGCTGCTCATAGTCCGCAAGCTGCTCCACATATCTCAAATCCACGGTCTCGTGGTTCAGCTGCACGCCATCCTTTCCCATCGTTTTAATCTTAATCCTGCCCTTGTGGACAATCCCAGGATTCCTTCGTGGCCTTCGTTCAAAGGACGGCTTTTTCACCCGCTCCTTTGGCAGACCGAGGGAAGGATAAGCGGCTGCCGCCTCCTTTGCCCGGGCTGTAATCTCCTTCGGAATATAGCGGTCCATCTGCAGGATCGTGTCTGATACCTGAAAATAAGCTCCTGAACTTCCTGCAACAAGAACCGTGGAAATTCCCTGAAGTTCGTAAAGATCCCGCATTCTTTCAATAAACGGGGTGATGGGCTCCATATTCCGGTGAATCACCTGCTGCATCAGCTCGTCCCGCACCATAAAATTGGTGGCACTGGTATCCTCATCAATGAAAAAGGTGGTTGCCCCTGCCTCCATTGCTTCCACAACATTCGCAGCCTGGGAGGTACTGCCGCTTGCATCCTCCGTGGAAAACGCTCTCGTATCCTTTCCATTTGGCAGATCATTAATGAACATAGAGATATCTGTCCGCTTAATGCTCCGGCCATCCTCCGCGCGAAGCTTAACCGCACCGTCCTCCGTCACCACATACTCCCGCCCGTCGCCGGCAATGTGGGGATATACGCCCATCTCCAGCGCCTTAAGGAGCGTGGATTTCCCGTGGTATCCGCCGCCCACGATGAGGGTAATCCCTTTCTTTATCCCCATTCCGGCAATCTTCCCTTTATAAGGCAGGTTCATGGACACCTCCATGGACTCAGGGGAAATGAACTTCACCGCTCCCTTCATGGGACGCTGGGATACTCCCGACTCCCGGGGAAGCACTGATCCATTTGCCACAAATGCCACAAGCCCCATCTCCTTAAGACGGCTTCTGATGTACTCCCTGTCTTCTGAAAGCTCCATCACTTTTTCTGCCCGGGCCCGGTCAGTATTCTTGTAAAGCAGTGCATTCTCCACACATTCCGGAAGAAAGTCAAATAAAATCTTCATAAGCTCTCTGGCATTAATCGTCCTTCCATTTGCCGGGAATCCGGCCTCGAACCGGACCGTCACGTCCCCGTTTGCCGGATTTACTGTACAGGCGCTCCGCTCTAAGATCTCCTGTCCGCATCTTGTCACGGAGAGGATTCCGCTTTTTCCTGAGCCTTTTGCCTGAAAGGAATATTCTGCTGTCTGCTTCTCAAAGCATCTTGTCAGAAAATCCTGCAGGGCAATACGTTTGTGCTTTTTATCATAAAGTCTGTCTGGAAATCCCGCCATCTTTCCTGCCACTTCAATATGAAGCTTAGACGGAGCCGCAAAGGGATCTCCCTGTACATGGTCAATGACCAGCATATACTTTCCAAAGCGGTAGCTGCCCTTTGTACTCTTATAGGCCGGATACCCTTTCCTGTCAATACTATATAAGAGCTGTCTCAGATCATCTGCTGTTTTCATAAATGATTACACCTTTCTTTTCATACTGTAATGTAAGGGATTATAACGAAATAGTCCCTGTTACAAACATATACAGTATAACACGTATGCCCTCCAAAGTCTAACACTAACCTAACATCAATGGTTTTCAGCTTATCCAGTCCCAAAAGATAATCAACAGACTTTTACAATCTGTATATAGAAGTGTACTAAAAAGAGTATAAAGCCATTGACAATTCAATAGACCTTACACCCTTTAGTAATATTTATGTGGTTGTTATGAGATTTTCTGTAGCTTTTCGCTGTGCTCTGTCACTACCTTTTTAAGTAGCTCAATATCGTCAAGTGCCGCATCCATCTTGTCCGCATAATCTTTATAGCGGTTATATGTATCAGTGTAGCAAGCTTCGATATTGTTTAAAGCCGGCGTAATTATGTTTTCCTGGTATAATTTCACTTGATGCAAATCATCTTTCATATATTGCATTTCAGCTTGTACAGATGAAACATTGTTTTTTAGAGAATGAACCTCATTTTTAATTGGCTTTAGTCGGGCATCTAGCTTTTTGTCCAGTAGCTGAGAGATTGCTAATAAATCTTCATTCGTCAATGTCATTATATCACTCCCTTTTTCCGTGATTCATTTCGTTGTCTCTGTAGTGCCTATTATATCACGTATGGGGTGTAAAGTCTATTCAATTATCAATAATGATTACGATTTCAAACCTCTGCTCTTCTGAGCCTTTCCACGACACTTACACGGCTGATCATCCGGCTGCAGACAGCCGGTACTGCCGCTGCCACGACAAAGAGCGGCAATGCACAGAGGAACACGGGAAGTATGGTAAAATGCCACTTAAAAAAGAAAAAGCCTTCTCCCGCCATGCGCACCAGAGTCACATTCAGAACAGCGCCAGACAAAGCACCCATGACAGATGCCAGCACTGCATAACATTCTCCCTCGAAAAAGAGCATCTCCCTTAGCTGCCTTCCTGTCATACCAACCGCCTCCATCATGGCAAATTCCTGCCTTCTTGACAGTACGGAAGTCACCATGGTATTGATAAAATTTAAAATGCCGATCAATGCCAGGATGAACACCAGCAAGCCTCCAACCATGGCATACATCCTGATATGCTGTTCAAATTCCGCCACCATAGAGGCTTTGGACTGGTATGTGAGATCCGGGTTTACATTTTCGCAGTAATCGGAAAGCCACGCGTCCGTCTTTTTCACCGCTTCCGGCTCCACATCAAAGATTGTCCGCATGGGATTCTGCGCTCCCATCAGATCCAGGTATTCCCCCTCCGGAAGAATATAATTGCAGTCAAACATTCCAAAATGCTGGAATCCGCAGGAGTAAGGCATATCCGCCACTGCCAGGACCTCGTATTCCCGGCTCTCCCCATTCTCATTTGCCACAGTCACCTTCTCACCCGGACGGAAATAATCAATCCCTTTTTCCTCCACCGTGCGGAATCTGGTCGCAATGACATATTTCCCGTCTGAAAACTTCTCCCAGTCAAGATCCCCGTCCGTATTTTCAAGCTTCTCCATCACAGACCGCCCGATTCCGTATACCTTACCGTCCAAAAACCGGCTTTCTCTAAAGTCATCTATAAGGGCCATTCCTTCACTGCCTGCCAGATATTCGAGAGTATTCTGTGCATCCTGATTGTCAAAGATCCGTTCCTCGATGAGCGCATATGCCTCGTCCGTGAATTCAGGATCAATCTCCTTCATATAAATATTTCCAGTCTCCCTGATTCCGTCCCTGCTTTTCAGCTCCTCCATAAATTCATCTGTCACTCCATCCCTCACAATAGATTCAAAATTAACAGACACATTATCCAGCGTGGCATCCGAGACAGAAAAGTCACTGACTATCCTGCCAGAGACAAACCTGTCAATGTCAAATCCCTGTACAAGGCTGTATATACTGTTTAAAAGCACCAGTGCAAGAGAGAGGGAGAGCACTACCAGCACCATCTTTTTCCGGTTTCTCTTTATATTCTGAAATGCCATCTCTTTCGGGCGCACGCGCCTTGTTTTTTTGGTTTTCCGCTTCCCGGCTGTTGTATTCTGTCCTTCCGTAAACCTTACCGCTTCTATAGCCGAAACTTTTGACGCCATTCTGCATGGCCTGATGCTGCCAAGCATTACCGTCAGGAAAGAGAATACAGCCGCTCCCGCAAAGATGCCGGGATTTAGTGCCACCTCTGTATTCGCTGAATCCGAAAATACCAGTCCCTTCATAACAACCGGCAGAAGCAGCTTTCCAACTGCAGCCCCTGTAAGAAGCCCGGCCGGAATGCCGTACAGGGAGAGAATATACGCCTGCCTCCGCACAATACGGCGAAGCTGCCTTCCCGTCGTCCCTACCGTTTTCAGCAGACCGTAATACCGGATATCCCGGTATACATTTATGTAGAAAATATTATAGATAATCAGATACCCTGACACCAGTATGACAGTAAGCAGCCCTATGGCCAAAAGGACCGCCTCCATATCCATGTTGCCCATATAGGCCCAGTTAATCCCCACATATGCCGTATCAGGAAACCCACACCGCTTTGTAAGCTTCTCTACCTGGCTGCCTAACCGGAAGCTGGAAAAAAAATTAAAATCCGCTGTAATCCTTCCCGCGTACTCCGTGCCGTCAATACTCTTTCCCATAGCCGAATCAGAAGGCGTGGGGGCAATCTCTGATGCACATTTCCTGGACACAAGTACAACCTGCGCCTGTGCAATCCTGTCCCCCTTAAAATATCCACACAGAGTAAATGTCTTCTCAACGGTTTCCTTTCCTGTGTCTATGGTAAGAGGCACCTTTTCGCCGATCTTACACGGGACACCCAGCGCCTTTAACACCAGGTCGCTTGTCACGACCTCATCTGCCCGCTGGGGCATACTCCCTTCATCCGGATAACAGAAGCAGAACCTGGCATCCAGGTCTTCATAATAGCTGACCTCTGTGTGAAGCTTCAGAAGTTCCTTATTTACTACATTCCCCACCAGGATGCGGTAAGAAATCTCCTTGAGCATCTCATCCTTCTTTACAATATCATACTCCTCCTGGGTCAGGTACTTATAACTGGCATGGGAACTTCCTCCCACCTGGCGCATAGTGGCCTCCTGCTGTTTTTGAACGAGACTCCCTCCCACTGTAAATACTGAAGTAAACAGAACCGTGGTGAGCATGATTGCGGCTGATGCAATCAGATTGCGCGCCTTTCCCGCCTTTCTTGTCCTGTCGGCAATCCGGTTCAGTACACGTTTATTATTTACCCTGTGCATACTTGTCACCGCCTTCCATATTTTCCCCTCCACGGATTTTCCCGTCCTCAATCCGCACAATCCGGTCCGCCATCTGGGCAATCTCCTCATTGTGGGTAATCATGACAATTGTCTGTCCGAATTTCTCTCCTGTCACCTTAAGAAGCCCCAGCACATCCTGGCTCGTCCTGGAGTCCAGATTACCGGTGGGCTCATCCGCCAGGAGTATGGCAGGCTTGGACGCAAGCGCCCTCGCCATGGCCACCCTCTGCTGCTGTCCGCCCGACAGCTGGCCCGGAAGACTTAAAAGCTTCTCCTGAAGCCCCAGTGCTTCCACCACTCTGTCCACATACTTCTTATCCACAGTGTTCCCGTCGAGTTCCACCGGGAGCACAATATTTTCATACACGTTCAGCACTGGCACCAGGTTAAAGCTCTGAAACACAAACCCGATCTTCCTGCGCCTGAATATGCACAGTGCGTCCTCCCTGAGAGAGGAAATATCCTTTTCATCCACAAAGACCTTTCCTGAGGTCGGGCGGTCCAGTCCGCCAAGCATATGCAAAAGCGTGGACTTCCCGCTCCCACTTGACCCCACGACTGCGAGAAACTCCCCACGCTCCACCTCAAGGCTGATGCCGTCTAAGGCTTTCACCTCCCGGCCACCGGTTCCATAATATTTTTTTAGATTAATTGTCCGCAATACCTTCATCTCGTATTCCTCCTGCAGCCCTGCAGATATATTCTTAAGTATATCCGGGCTTATTTCTTTACACTTCCGACTATACTATATTTATCTTACCACATTCTTTCACAAATCTAACATCTATGAAAGAATTGACGGTTCACGTAACTTCACATAAGTCTTTAAAACGTGACAAAATCGCTGTTTTTGGACTCTTCACTTCACGTAACTTCACATATCTTTATATGATTTTACATCAAAGTGTTGTAAGTTACCGCAGAAGTATAAAAGATAGCAGTGAAACGTAATAAAAAATAGCGTCCCCAAATTGGGTGGCGCTATTATCTTCTGTCTATGAAATCCTTATAGAAAATCCCTCATATATTCCTACGGGAACATCCTCACCGAAAGAATATTGATCCATTATTTCTTTCTCAAAATTATATATCGTCACAAGCTTCCTCTCGGGATCAACAATCCAGTACTCCCTTACACCTGCCATCCGGTATTTGAATAATTTCTTATAATAATCCATTGATCTGCTTCCAGGTGACACAATCTCTATAATCCAGTCGGGAGCACCATGACAGCCTTTCTCGTCAAGCTTAGACAGATCACATATGACAGATATATCCGGTTCCAGATAATTGTAATCATCCTCATTAAGATATACGGCAAATGGAGCGGGGTATATTTCACAATTTCCATTTTGGGAATCAATGTAGTTTGCAATTATCTGAAACAATTTCCCAATTATCCTCTGATGTGTCCTGGTTGGTGCTGCCAAATAATAAATCTGTCCGTCAATCAGTTCCGCACGTTCCCCATCCGGTAAAGCATGAATATCTTCTATTGTATAGATTTCTTCTTTTCTTACTACATTCATGGTTTCCACCTCCTGTCCTTATGGATATTATAAGATATGGGGAAGCAGAATACAACTGGTTTTGCATTGACAAATGAAGATTTATTAGCAATCTCTCAGCTACTGGATATGAAGCTAAAAGCTGAATTAGAACCATTGAAAAATGACATGCAGAGTACAAAAGATGAAGTTCATCAGATAAAGCTGTATCAAGAAAATGTAATTTTACCACGATTACAAGCAATCTAATCTTTTCTTTTCATTCTCTGTCTTTCCTCATTCTTCTTAATCTTTCTCAGAATCCCCCTGTACATTTCATCTTTGAGTAAATCTATTTTACCACGTCCCATAGGGAAATCTTTCATAAAATCCGGGTTATCCCTAAAAAATTCCTCTTGTTCCTCGTCAGAAAGATGAATGGTATATTCCTCATAAAAATCCAGGTCATCACCCATAATAAACTTATAGAATTTCTGTAGCTGCTCTGCTGTCATTTTGTCCTCTTTCTTACACCATGCTCATACAATGCTCCTTCTTCTATTTTATTCCCTTACAGGAAATAATTCAACACAAATTTTCTGTTTAAGTGTATATTTATTCACCTATTCAGAAACTCTTTTTAGTACACTTCTATATACAGATTGTAAAAGAAGGTTTTACTCATGGTGAATTTTTGTGAAAAGGTTAAAAACTTAAGAACAGAACGGAATCTGACACAAAAACAGCTTGCAGATATGGCAGGTGTTGCAGTCAGCGCAATCTCTTCTTATGAATCCGGCAGTCGTTATCCATCCTATGATGTTCTGATCAGCCTTGCACGGATTTTCCATGTGTCTACCGATTATCTTTTGGGACTGGATAAGCTGAAAACCATTGATGTCAGCGTTCTTGATGAATCTGAAATCAGTGTCATCCTTCAAATGGTAGAGATACTGAAAAGTAAGAAATGAGTGTAATTATGTATTTTTAACCGCTTATAGACTTCAAATGTCAAAAATATTGAGATCCCAGGGGGTGCTATTTAGACACCCCCTTGTAAGCTGTTTGTATTTTTGGAGGGTGTCTACAGAGATACGAAAAGAAAAGCAAAGGGGGACAGCAACTATGAAATCCTTATGGAAAATCCTTCATATATTCCTGTGGGGACGTCCTCACCAAAAGAATACTCTTGCATGTCATCCTGTTCAAAATGATAAACTATGATCCGGTTCTTCTCGGGATCAACAATCCAATACTCTCTTACACCTGCCGTCCGGTATTTGAATAATTTCTTATAATAATCCATTAGTCTGCTTCCAGGTGACACAATCTCAATAATCCAGTCGGGAGCACCGTGACAGCCTTTCTCGTCTAATTTAAACGGATCACATATCACAGATATATCCGGTTCCAGATAATTATAACCATCCTCATTAAGATATACGGCAAATGGTGCCGGGTATATTTCACAGTTTCCATTTTGGGAATCTATATAATCAGCAATTTTCCTGCTTAGTGACAATAAGATTCTCTGATGTGTCCTGGTTGGCGCTGCTAAATAGTAAATCTGCCCGTCAATCAGTTCCGCACGTTCCCCATCCGGCAATGCATGAATATCTTCTATTGTATGGATGTCTTCTTTTCTTACTACATTCATGGTTTCCACCTCCTGCCCTTAAGGATATTATAGGATATGGAGGTTCCGAATACAACTGGTTTCTCCATAATTGTTATCTGTGATTCTGCAGATATATGGTAAACTCCGCCCCTTTTCCTGGCCTTGATTTCACCTTAATATATCCGCTCTCTCTTCTTATGATTTCCCTGGCAAGATAGAGGCCAAGCCCTACTCCCTCCTCCTGATGCACTGTGTCTGCACGGTAAAATCTTCCGAAAATCTTCGCCGTATCTTCCTCTTGAATCCCCATGCCGCTATCCCTGACGGAAACAGCGGTGTACATCTCGTATCTTGTAACTGACACCGTCACCTGGCTTCTGGGAGGAGAATATTTTATCGCATTGTCAAGAATATTTCCCAAAGCTTCCTTTGTCCACTTCATATCAAAGAATGCCATCTCTTCACCTTCTGGCAGACTTATCAGCTCAATCTCCTTTTTCTTTGCCAGAGGGCGCACATCCGCCAGTGATGTCTCTATCAGTTCCCTTATTCCCTGCATGCACGGTTTTACTTCCACAATGTTACTCTCCAGGCGGGACAGCTTTGCAAGTGACTGGATCAGGAATTCCAGTTTTTCTGTCTGCTTTTCGATCTCCCCCAGAAGACGCATATTCTGCTCCCCGTTCTCTCCTGAGCCGCCACCTGGTGCAGTGAGTCCTTCCCTTAAAAGCTCTGTATACAGCCGGATATTCGCCATGGGTGTCTTCGTCTGGTGGGAGATATCAGACACAAATTCCTTTACATAATTCTTTTCCCTCTCCACTGCCTCTCTGGAAATGGCAGACGCCCCCAGGAAACGCTTCCATTTACACTCAATCCTGGAAAGTACACTTTCGTCATAATCTGACTCCCGGAAGGTTCCGTCAATGGCATCTTCCAGCATGGTCTCCAGCCGGTTCAGCGTCTTTCTTCCTATCATACCCGCTCCTCCCGTTTCCACATATATCCCTGTCCATATACTGTCTGGATATAGGAAATGCCGTCCCTTTTGTCCTCCAGCTTGCTCCTCAGGCGCTTTACTGTTACCGAGAGGGCATTCTCGTCCACATAATCCCCTCCGTCACTCCACAGCCGGTCTGTCAGCACACCTCTTGTAAGCACCCTGCCCCGGTTTTCTACAAGCAGCCTTAACAGTCTCTGTTCATTGACACTTAAAGCAACCTCCCGGCCCTTCCTCGTAAAAACGAGACTGTCAAAGTCAAACCGGAACTCCCCCTCCTCATACAGAGCCGTCCCCTTAGCCTTCCCTCTTCGCAGAAGAGCCTGTATCCTGGCTCTTAAAACCGCAAGGCTGAAGGGCTTTGTCATATAATCGTCTGCTCCCAGGGTAAGGCCCGCCACCTCATCCATCTCCATATCATTTGCCGTAAGAATCAGCACCGGAACCTGTGAGCGCTTCCTTACCTCCTTCAGAAAATCGTATCCGCTCCCGTCCGGCAGATTCACATCCAGTATAATAAGCTCTGGAAGGGCTCTCTCAAATGCAGCCAATGCCTCCTTCACGCTGCCGTGGCGCACAAACTCCATTCCCGGCTCTTTAAGCGCCAGGACAATTCCCTCGCCCAGCGCGCGGTCATCCTCCACAATCTGAATCATTTTCATCTACTCCTTCTTCGCTGTCAAAAGCAGTATATCATGAAAGCATATGAGACGGCAATATAACCTTTCGAAGAAAAAGATTTACATTAAGCCTTACTTTTAATATAATAAAACGTAAGTGTTACTGCTTATCCCGGTAACACATAAGCTACAGTTTGCAAGGAGGAATCATCATGGCGAAAGAACAAGATATAACCACCGGGCTTCAGCCAGAGCATACTATATTTGCCCTGGATATCGGAACGCGCAGCATTATCGGAATAGTCGGAACTGTAATAGACGGAAAGGTCAATATTGTTGCCATTGAAAAGGAAGAACACACACAGCGGGCAATGATTGACGGACAGATTGAAAATATAGAGAAAGTATCCATGCTGGCCGGAAAGGTCAAGGCAAAGCTGGAGGATAAGCTTGGCTTCCGGCTGAGCCGCGTCTGCGTCGCAGCCGCCGGACGTGCTCTCAGGACAAAACGGGCAGACTTTGAGATGAAGCTTCCCGGTCCCCAGCTGATTGACGATGAAATGATCAGCCGCCTGGAAGCAGGTGCAATCGGACGGGCGGAGCAGCTCTTTGAACAGGAGACTGCCGCAGAAGATGATTCCAGGCGGTTCTATCTGGTAGGCTATACGGTCTGCCAGTACTACCTGGACCAGTATATGATCTCCAGCCTGAAAGACCACCGGGGGAAGACGATTAAGGCAGACCTGATTGCCACCTTCCTCCCCAGCGAGGTCGTGGAAAGCCTGTATACAACCATGCAGAAGATTGATCTGGATGTAGTCAGTATTACGCTGGAGCCCATTGCAGCAATTAACGCTGCGATTCCAGAAAATTTAAGGCTCCTCAACCTGGTCATGGTGGATATCGGAGCCGGAACCTCCGATATCGCTGTCTGCACCGGCGGAAGCGTGATCGGTTATACGATGGCTACCGTTGCCGGTGACGAGATTACAGAAATGCTCATGAAGGAATATCTGGTGGATTTCCAGACTGCAGAGCTTATGAAGGCGCAGATGGACAGCCAGACTGAGATTACATTTACGGATATCCTTGGTTTTGAACACACAGCTACACAAAAGGAGCTGCTTCACGCCATCCAGGACGCGTCGGGCCTTCTCTGTAAGGAAATTGCGGAAAAGGTGCTGGAGGTAAATGGAAATGCCCCCTCTGCGCTGTTCCTTGCCGGAGGCGGCAGCAAGCTGGCGGGCCTGAAGGAGGGGCTTACCGAAGCGCTTAAGATGGATGCCAACCGCGTGGCGATTGCAGGGAATAATTTCAAGATGAGCGCCTTCTCGGAGCAGTATGACCTGAACAATCCGGAGTATGCCACCCCTCTTGGAATTGTCATTTCCTCGGGTCTGAACCTGATCAACGACAGCTTCCGGGTAACTCTGAACGGACAGCCTGCCAAGCTGTTCCGGAGCGGAAGCTTTACGGCGCTGAATCTCTTAATGATGAATGGATATAACTTTCAGGATATTCTGGCGCGCTCCGGTCAGAGCCTGATTATAACAGTAAATGGCAGAAGGAAAATCTACTATGGAAAAGCTGCACAGCCTGCCCTGCTTCTCATCAATAAAAAAGAAGGAAAGCTCTCTGATGTAATCCGCGCAGGAGATGAGATTGAATTCACGCCTGCCATCGCCGGCATACCTGCAAGTGCACGTCTGGGGGATCTCCCTGGTGTTTCTGATGAGACAGTCGTCACTCTGAACGGGGAAGCCGCACCGCCTGACACTCCACTGAAAAATGGGGATATTATACGGATCAGAAGACCCGGGAAAGAGCAGGACGGCGGGGAAGCCTCTGACAATCCGGATTCTGACGGTACAGACTCCCGGCCAGATACCGGCAGGGACGAAAAAACAGATGAAGGCGAAATCGAAAAGTCAGTTGCCGGCGGGGACGAAAAGACTGGCGAAGACGAAACCAGCGATACCAGCAGGGCCAAAAAGACTGGCGAAGACGAAGCCGGGGAAGCAGGCAGCAGCAAGACAATTCCTGCCGAAAGCAGCGAACCTGATAAGGACGCCGGAGATTTTGACCAGTTTGAAATCTTTGATTTTGAAGATACTGAGGATTTTGAGGATTTTGAGGATATAGAGGACCTGGAGGATTTTGATCTGCAGGAAGCCATCGGGATGGACAATGTAGACTGGGAGGTTGTTCCTGCCATACAGTCCTCCCCTCTCCCCCAGGCTCCTTTACATACATTCCAGACAAAGACCACGAGTCCGGAAACACCTTCCGCCTCCGCGCCTCACGCATTGCCAGATATCCTGTTTCAGCTGAACGGCTCGCCCTTACGTCTTCCTTCCAAGGAGGACGGCAACCCGTATTACCTGATGGATATGATCCAGTATTCCGGTATCGACCTACAGAATCCAAAGGGGAAAATCCGGCTGACTGTAAATGGTATTCCAGGTCTGTTCCAGCAGGAGCTTAAGGAAGGGGATATCATCCGCATAGAGGAGGAACCGGCATGATCTATATATTAGCATCTGCCTCACCGCGCAGAAAAGAGCTTCTTGCAAAGACAGGCATATCCTTCCGGGTCATTCCTTCTGACCTGGAAGAAACGATTACAAAAACGGTCCCTTCTGACATTGTCATGGAACTTGCAGCCGGGAAGGCTGAGGATGTATATCAAAAGCTTCTGTCTTCTCAGGCGGAAAATCCCCCGCAAGACAGCTTCACGGTAATCGGAGCGGACACCATTGTCGTATACCGCGATGAAATACTGGGAAAACCGGCAGATAAAAGAGAAGCCTGTGATATGCTGTCCCTTCTTGCTGACCGGACACATCAGGTATATACCGGCGTTGCTTTAATCATAAATAAAAACGGCAGAAAATCACAGCGGATCTTTTATGAAAAAACCGATGTGACCTTCTACCCCATTTCAAGAGAAGATATTTATTCTTATGTGGAATCCGGAGATCCCCTTGACAAGGCCGGAAGCTATGGCATCCAGGGTTCCTTTGCCATTCATGTGAAAGGAATTACCGGGGACTATAATAATGTAGTCGGCCTTCCCCTCGGAAGACTTTATCAAGAGCTCATTAAATTATAATAGTATGCAGACAAGAGGCGCAGCCACGGCTGCGCCTCTTGAAACCTCCTACCTTGTAAAACGTTCCAGCAGATTCTCCTTCCACTCAAGCACCTTATCAGGTATATCCGGAAGTGCATCCTTCTTTTCCCTGTACATAGCCATCGTAAAATCAATCATGTACAGAGCCAGTATCATGCTGCCTGCAATCTTCCCGGCCAGTACTGGAACACAATCTACTATATTCACAATTATATTATGTAAAAAGAGAAACAGCCCTACTGTATAAAAGCCCCATGCAACCGAGCTTTCCAGACAGATAATTCCCTGATAGTTAAAAGGCTTCTCCCTGTAATCCCACCAGATCTCTCCAAAAATCCTCTGCATAATACGCGCTGTTATGAACTCCAGTGTTGTTGCAAGAAACATTCCCATAAAAAACAACTGTACCGGATTCTCGCTGTACGGACGCAGAAGGAAAAATACCGTCAATGCGCCAAATCCATAAATCGGGCACATCGGCCCTCTTGTAAAGCCTCTGTTCGTTATTTCCCGGTTGCAGATCGACATATAAATAGATTCCACAATCCATCCTAAAATACTATATGCCAAAAACCACAATACCACATGGTATGCACTCCATCCAAAAATCACTTTATTCCACCACATTATAATCTGTCCTTTCACAACTGCCCGAATGCCCGGCAGCAATCTTTCTTCTTCCTTTGCTGTAAATATTATATCTGTAAAATCTTAAAATAACCTCAGAAAAAAATGAAAATTTTCTGAAGATAATCTGAAGTTTCCTATATCATAAAAACAGGGGGGTTCATTCGAACTCCCCTATTCGCTGCACATATTAGTTATACTTACGCTTCCTGGCTGCTTCAGACTTTTTCTTACGTCTTACGCTTGGCTTTTCGTAATGTTCTCTTTTACGAATCTCCTGCTGAATGCCCGCCTTTGCACAGTTCCTCTTGAACCTGCGTAAAGCGCTATCTAACGTCTCGTTTTCTTTAACGATTACATTTGACATAGACTCACCTAACCTCCCCTCCAGCCCTATATTGTGCATTATACGACTGTTCGGGTATATTTATTGCACTACATAAGATTATAACACATATTCCGCTTACGTCAATATTTTTTTTTAAATTTATTGAATCATATTCTTACGGAATGCGCAATTTATGCGCATTCCTGACACGTGAATAGTAACAATTTATTATAGCTGCTTCTCCAGTACCGACTGTACCTTTGCAATGGCATCGCTGATTCCCTCTGGCCTCTTTCCTCCGGCCTGGGCCATATTCGGACGTCCGCCTCCGCCTCCGCCCACAAGTGATGCGATTTCCTTAATCAGGTTTCCTGCATGTGCTCCCTGCTCTACTGCCCCCTTTGTAGCCATTGCCACCAGAGACACCTTTCCTTGCGCAGATGATGCGAGAACAACAACTCCCTCTCCTAATTTTTCCTTCAGGCTGTCACCAAGTTCACGGAGTCCGTTCATATCCACTCCCTCTACCGCTGCAGCAAGAAGCTTCACTCCCTTAACCTCTGTCACCTGATTCATAATATCGCCCATGGAATCCCTGGCCATCCTGCTTTTCAGGCTTTCCACCTCACTGGATAATGCCTTATTGTCTGCCATAAGGTGGCTGATTCTCTCGGCGAGCTGCTCCGGCTTTACTTTTGCAAGCCTGGAAATCTCCACAAGCCTTTCCTCCAGCTCATTATAATACTTCATAAGCCCTGCAGCAGTAAGAGCCTCAATACGTCTTACACCTGCCGCCACACCTGTCTCGGAAATGATCTTAAAGGCCGTAATCACTCCTGTATTCGCAACATGAGTACCGCCGCAGAATTCTTTTGAAAAATCTCCCATGCTGACCACACGCACAATGTCTCCGTATTTCTCCCCGAACAGCGCAGCCGCTCCAGTCTTTCTCGCCTCCTCAATGGGCATATTTTCTGCTGTCACCGGAAGTGCATTCAAAATCTGCTCATTGACAATCTCTTCAACCCTCCTGAGTTCTTCCTGGGTCATGGCAGAAAAATGAGTAAAGTCAAAGCGGAGCCTGTCCTCGTTTACAGATGATCCTGCCTGCTCTACATGGTTGCCAAGCACCATGCGGAGCGCTTTCTGGAGAAGGTGTGTGGCACTGTGGTTATTTGCAGAAAGTGCACGCTTCTTTGCGTCAACCTTCAGAGTTACCACATCTCCGGTTTTCACCATACCGCTGGTAACCTTTCCCCTGTGTCCGATCCTGCCGCCTGGAAGCTTCATGGTATCTGTCACCTCAAAGGTGAAATCTCCCCTGACAATTACACCGGTATCTGCCTCCTGTCCGCCGCTTGTAGCATAGAACGGGGTTTCTTTTACAAGAATCGTTCCTTCCTCTCCATCAGACAGTGCCTCTACAAGCTCCGTTTCCGTTGTCAGAACTGTAACCTCCGAATCATACTCCAGATGATCATAGCCGACGAATGCGCTGGTGACGCTGGTATCAATCTCATCGTAAACGCTCGCCTCACGCCCGCTGTAGCTGTGCTCGCCAAAGGTTCCCTTTGCCCTCTGCTTCTGTTCCCTGGCTGCTCTTTGAAAGCCTTCTTCATCGACTGAAAGACCCTTTTCCTGCAAAATCTCGGTAGTCAGGTCAACCGGGAAGCCATACGTATCATAAAGGCGGAAAGCCTCCTCCCCTGGAAGAATCTTTTCCCCTTTCTTTTCCATCTCCGCTTCGATTCCTGAAAGAATAGAAAGTCCCTGGTCAATGGTCTTATTAAACTGCTCCTCTTCCTTTGCAATAACCTTAAAGATAAATTCCTTCTTCTCCTCCAGTTCTGGATATCCGTCCTTCGAGCCTTCAATCACTGTCTCTGACAGTTCCACCAGGAATGCCCTGCCAATGCCAAGAAGTCTGCCATGACGGCTTGCACGCCTCAGGAGACGGCGGAGCACATAGCCTCGCCCACTGTTTGAAGGCAGGATTCCATCGGAAATCATAAAGGTTACGGAACGGACATGATCTGTGATCACGCGGATCGAAACATCAGTATCCTCGTTCTTTCCGTATTCTGCATCTGCCAGCTTACATACATGCTCACGCAGGGCAAGCAGCGTATCAATATCGAACATGGAATCCACATCCTGCACAATGCATGCAAGACGCTCAAGCCCCATGCCTGTATCAATATTCTTTTGTTCAAGCTCCGTATAATGATTATGTCCGTCATTGTCAAACTGGGTGAATACATTGTTCCAAATCTCCATGTAACGGTCACACTCACAGCCTACCGTACAGTCTGGCTTCCCACATCCATACTTCTCTCCGCGGTCATAATAAACCTCCGAGCAGGGCCCGCAGGGTCCGGAGCCATGCTCCCAGAAATTATCCTCCTTGCCAAAGCGGAAAATTCTCTCCGGCGCGATCCCGATCTCCTGATTCCAGATATTCCACGCCTCATCATCCTCAAGGTAAACGGAAGGATACAGCCTGTCCGGATCAAGTCCTACAACCTCCGTCAAAAATTCCCAGGTCCAGTGGATAGATTCTCTCTTAAAATAATCTCCAAAAGAAAAGTTTCCAAGCATCTCAAAAAAGGTTCCGTGACGGTCTGTCTTTCCTACATTATCAATATCTCCCGTCCGGATACACTTCTGACAGGTTGTCACCCGTCTGTTGGGTGGAATCTCTTCCCCCGTAAAATATGGTTTCAGCGGCGCCATACCGGAATTAATAAGAAGCAGGCTCTTATCATTATGCGGCACCAGTGAAAAACTCTTCATTGCAAGATGTTCCTTGCTTTCAAAAAACTCAAGAAACATTCTCCTAAGCTCATTCACTCCGTATTTCTGCATAGTATCCTCCTTATATAACGATTCAGCAGGTCTGCACATCTGCTGCGCAGGCCATACTGAACAGTTCCCCTCCTCTATTTATTTAAGCTCTATCTCCTCCAGCTCCTTGGGCGGAATCGCATTCGAGGACGCTTTCACAAAGTCCTTAATCTTCTTCTGCGCTTTGGCAACCGGGATATTGGTTCCGGCTCCTGCCACACATCCTCCAGGGCATCCCATTCCCTCAATCAGGCAGCCGTTCATCTTCCCGGCCTTCGCAAGTGCCAGTACCTTCTTACACTCAGCAAGCCCTTCTGCGTGCTCAATATTAACCTCTGTACCAGGATAGTATTCCCTGATACATTTCTCAATTGCATCTGCAACGCCGCCTGCAACCGCATAGCCCCGGCCTGCCCCTGTGGCATTGTGGAAGGAGGATTCTGCCTCATATTTTGTAAGGTCAATATCCTTTGCATCAAACATGGCCTGCAGCTCCTCAAATGTTATAACAAATTCTACATCGCTTCGTACGGTTCTTCTCATAGCCTCCAGCTTCTTCGCAGCACATGGCCCGATAAAGACCACCTTTGCATTCGGATGCTCCTTCTTGATCGTACGGGCAGTTGCAACCATAGGCGTCAGCTCCTGGGATACCTGGTCTACAAGATCCGGGAAATAGATCTTGGCCAGCATCGCCCAGGACGGACAGCAGGATGTCAGAAGGAACGGAAGCTCGCCTGTTGTTACTTTATTTACATAATGATGCGCCTCTGATACCGCACCGATGTCAGCGCCCAGAGCCACCTCATAGAACTCTGAGAATCCAAGTTCCTGAAGAGCAGCTTTCAGATTCCTCGGAGTAATATTGTCCCCGAACTGTCCTGCATATGCCGGTGCGATCTCCGCCACGATCTCATCTCCCTCTGCCAGGGCCCTGGCAAGCTGGAAGATCTGTGACTTGTCAGAAATCGCCCCAAAGGGACAGTTTACCATACACATACCACAGGAAACACATTTATCATTATTAATCTTCGCACGTCCCTGCGCATCAGAGACAATTGCATTCACCCCGCACGCCTGCTGGCATGGACGCTCTTTCTTTGAAATCGCATCATAAGGACATGCAGACTTACACTTGCCGCACTTGATACACTTTTCCTGGTCTATGTATGACTTTCCGTTCACCATGGAGATGGCTCCCTTCGGACATACCTCCATACAGGGATGGGCAAGACAGCCCTTGCACATATTGCTGACCTCATATCCTCTTTCCTCACACGCCATACATGCGGAAGGAATCACCTGCATAAGCGGCGGTTCATAATACTTATCAGAAATATTACTCGCCTCCACGCCCGCGGTCAGATGCACCGGCTTATCCTCAGGCCTTAAGGACAGGCCCATGGCAAGTCTTAAACGCTCTCTTACAATCGCCCGTGCACGATACACACTGTCACGGTACTTCGTCTCATCATTCACCATCCTGTATGGAATCTCTTCCATATCATTGTGCAGCGTCTCGGCATTTGCATGAAAGCCCAGTCTTGCCACCTCCTCAAACACCTGCCTGCGAATTTTTCTGACTGTCGTGTCAAGTCCACGTATCATAACATAAGTTCCTCCTGTTGTTTTATTGTAACAGTTTGGACGTCCTCCCTGTTATTATATTCACATAGCTATTGTACTTTATTTTCGTGTTGTTTACAAGATACAATTCCAGTAACTATACGTTGTTACTATTCAGCAGGCCTGCGTGCCCTGAAGGTACTGGGCCATTTCTTCTATAGCAGGAATATGTCATTCTGTCTGCAGACTTCCCTCATTTCCCCTGGCCAGATGCTTGCCTGTACCTCACCCACATGGGCGCGGTCTAAAAGCAGCATACAGAGCCTTGACTGACCGATCCCTCCGCCAATGGTAAGGGGAAGCTCTCCTGCAAGAAGCATCTTATGATAAGGAAGCTCTCTTCTCTCCTCACAGCCTGCCTTCTTAAGCTGTTCATTCAGCGACTTCTCATCCACACGGATTCCCATACTGGAAATTTCCAGGGCACATTCCAGTGTATCATGCCAGAACAAGATATCCCCGTTCAGCTGCCAGTCATCATAATCCGGCGCACGTCCGTCATGCGGAATCCCACTTTTAAGCTTATCTCCAATCTGCATTAAAAAGACGCATCCGTATTCCTTCGTAATCAGATTCTCCCTCTCCTTAGGCGTCTTATCCGGGTAACGGTCCTCTAACTCCTGGGAGGTGAGAAATGTAATATCACCCGGCAGATGCTTCACTGCATTTGGATACCGGTACCACACCTCGTGCTGCATATGCTTAATGATCTTAAAGATGGTCCGCACAGTCTCCTCCAGTTTTTCCACCGTACGTTCCTCTCTTGTAATTACCTTCTCCCAGTCCCACTGATCCACATAGCAGGAATGCAGGTTATCCAGTTCTTCATCCCGGCGGATCGCATTCATATTCGTATACAGGCCCTCTCCCGGCTTGAATTTGTATTCATAGAGAGCCATTCGCTTCCACTTTGCAAGGGAATGGACCACCTCCACTGTCTCTTCGGGGATCGCAGCCATGTCAAACTGAACCGGCCGCTCCACGCCGTTCAGGTCATCGTTAAGGCCACTGCTTTTCTCTACAAACAGGGGTGCGGAGATCCGCTCCAGATTCATTTCCTTTCCAAATTCCTTTTGGAAAGTATCCCGTATGTATTTAATTGCTTCCTGTGTCTCCCGCACGGTCAGATGGGGATCATAATGTCTTGGTATCACTAATGCCATTGTTCTGATTCTCCTTTTTTATTTTCTATATCATGATGTAAGCGTCAAAAGGTATTTTGACTCATGAGATGCATCAGTCTGGATTATGTGAAACAGCTCTGTGCATAATAGACAGACTGCATCGCATCCTTTCCGTAGAAGTCAGCTCCGATCATATCTGCATACTCCTGATTCAATACAGCCCCGCCAACCATGACCTTACAGTCCGGCTTTTTCTCCCTCAGCAGCCGGATGGTTTCCTCCATACTGACCACAGTAGTTGTCATCAGGGCGCTTAAGCCTACAAGCTTCACATGATTACGGATGGCAGCATCCACAATCTTTTCGGGATCCACATCCTTTCCAAGATCAATCACATCAAAGCTGTAATTCTCCAGCAATACCTTCACAATATTTTTTCCAATATCATGTATATCGCCTTTTACTGTTGCAAGAACGATTTTTTCTTTTTTCTGCTCTACATCCCCGGCCTGTGCAAGCGCATCCTTTAAAACAGCAAACGCAATCTTCGCGGCATCCGCACTCATAAGAAGCTGGGGAAGAAATACGGTTCCCTTTTCAAAACCCTTTCCCACTGTATCAAGAGCCGGTATCATATCCTCATTGATAATCTCCAGAGGTTTTTTCTCAGACAGAAGCTCCCGGGCTGCATGATGCGCCTCTTCCTTCAGTCCCTTCTCAATGGCAGACTTTAATGTAACCCTTGTATCCTTTACCTCAGGAGCTGCATTCTTCTGGCCTGCGTACTGTCCGATATACCGCTCACAGTTCTGGTCATAATTCATCAGTGCACAGTAGGAATACCAGGAACGCATCATATCCTCAGACAGTGGATTGATGATTGCCGCGCTTAGTCCTGCATGCATGGCCAGGGTAAAGAAGTTGGAATTCACGGCCTGGCGGCAGGGAAGTCCGAAGGAAATATTAGAGACTCCCAGCACGGTACATACCCCGTGCTGCTCTTTTACCAGCTTCAATGCCTCCAGAGTCGTCCTTGCGCCCTCCGGATCGGAGCTTATGGTCATGGCAAGCACATCTATCACAATGTCCTTCCTGGGAATCTTGTACTTTTCTGCTTCCCGGATAATTTTTCCGGCAATAGCCGCCCTGCCCTCCGGGGTATCCGGAATGCCATCCTCATCAAGAGTCAGTCCTACTACTACCCCGCCATACTTCTGAATCAGCGGAAAGACAGCATCCATGGACTCCTGCTTTCCATTTACGGAATTCACCATGGGTTTTCCGTTGTAAATCCGCATGGCGGCCTCAAGAGCTTTCACATCCACGGTATCAATCTGAAGAGGCAGGCTCGTCACACTCTGAAGCTCTGCCACAGTCTCTTTCATAAGAGCCGGCTCGTCAATGTCCGGAAGCCCTACATTCACATCCAGGATATGTGCTCCTGCATCCTGTTGTGCAATCCCCTCCCGCAGAATATAATCAATGTCATGCTCTTTTAATGCCTGTTTAAACCGTTTCTTTCCTGTAGGATTGATCCGCTCTCCGATCACGCAGGGCTCATCTCCTAAAATCACTGCTTTTCCATAGGAGGAAACAATTGTATACTCTTTCGGCTCCCTCTTTTCTCTTTTCGAAAGATCCTTAAGCTTTTCCGTCTTCTTAACCAGGGCGCGGATATGCCTGGGCGTCGTCCCGCAGCAGCCTCCCACAGCACTTGCTCCCTTCTCCACAATCTCGCGCATGACCTTTGCAAATTCTGCCGGTGAGACATCATAACAGACCTGTCCGTCCTTCTGCTTCGGCAGGCCTGCATTAGGTTTCACAATAACCGGGACAGTGGCATATCTCAGAATCTCCTCCAGTATGGGAAGCATCTGTTCCGGGCCCATGCCGCAATTGATCCCCAGTGCGTCTACCTTAAGCCCTTCCAAAAGGGCAACCACTGACGGAACATCCCCTCCTGTAAGGAGCTTGCCATTCTCATCAAAAATCATGGTGGCAAATACCGGAAGCTTTGTATTTTCCTTTGCTGCCAGTACCGCAGCCTTCACCTCATAGGTATCACTCATGGTCTCAATATGAATCAGGTCGGCTCCCGCCTCTTCCCCGTACTGCACCACTTCCTTATATGCCTCATAGGCATCCTCAAAGCTCAGGTCGCCCATGGGCTTCAGAAGCTTTCCGGTAGGTCCGAGATCAAGAGCTGCATAGACCTCCCTCCCATCATGGACGCCCATCCAGGCTCCCTCTTTTACATTCACCACAGCCGCTGCCACAATATCCTCAAGCTCAAACTCTGTATTATGAAATTTCAACGCATTTGCCCCGAATGTATTCGTAAGCACAATATCACTGCCCGCTTCAAAATACTGTCTGTGGATATCAACCATCTCTTCCGTATGTGTCAGGTTCCATGTCTCTGGCAGTTCTCCCGCCTTCATCCCCTTCTCCTGGAGAAGCGTCCCGGTACCTCCGTCAAAATACAGCAGTTCCTTTCCAAGTCTTTCTAGTATCATCTGTGCATTGCTCCTTTTTGTCCTTAATCTGTAATTTTATGATGAAAGCGTCAAAAGGTATTGTGACGCTCATGATACACCGGATTTGTCCGCGCTTCGCGCTCCTGCCGCCGGTAAATACAGTCTGTTTTCCTGCATTCCTCACATCCTTTTCTGTGGCATGGGACCTCTTCTTTGCTGATCCCGATTACTGCTGTCACTGATTTGGAAGGGGTAAGCATATACCGGTCTGTCATCGTAAGCCCGATCTTCTTTGCGCATTCCAGCATCCGGATCACATCCTCCTGATGTGAAATGTCAAAATCCCCATACCCCGGACTAAAACGCGGTCTCAGATAGCATCCTTCCGCTTCAGCCGCTCTCCTGTGCTCCTCCTGCCAGTCATCCAGGTACTCTTCTAACAGAGCAGCCGCGCACGCCTGCAGCACAACTGTCTTTGACATATCCATAAGGGAATACCGCCGAAGCAGCATATCCACCTCTATTCCAAGAGTTGCGCCCAGCATCACAGCCTCCTGGCAGCCCCTCATATTCTTTGCAAGATTCTTACTTCTGATCTCTAATTCTCCGATTTTCACTGTGCCGTCATCCGGAATCTCCAACTCAAAGATGCGATAGACGATCCGACATTTTGCCGTCCTGTCAAGCTCCTTAAAGGAATCCCTGATCAGCGCCTCTGTCTTTTCGTCTACCGCATGTCTTCCATATCCAAGATAACGGACAGCCTCTTTTTCTCTCCTGTCCATATCCCTAATGCTTCAGATCAGATATACCTGTCTGAAAATTCTGCCAGTCCTTTCGCAAAATCTGTACTAAACACACCTGCTGAACCTTATGCACCTCTTCCTTCGCGGAAGATACGCAGGTCAGATGTGCAAGGCCCGTAACCCCTAATTCTTTCATATGTGAAGCAATCCTGCATCATATTCTTACGGAATGCGCAGCTTACGCGCATTCCTGAGCCGTGAATAGTAACATGATCTTCACTGTATTTCTTGCTTGTACCGCCGCCCGCGCCATAGGTCACACTGATATATGACGGTTTTAACGCTGCAATCCTGTCTGCCGCGGACAACACGCTTTCATACTCCGCCTCCGTTTTCGGAGGAAATATTTCATAATGAAATATGCGGATCTGTATCCTTCAATATGTCTTTTTTCTTACATGTCTTTTTTCTTACATGTCATCATATAATGCCTCATACTGTTTTGCGGAATTCTTCCAGGAGAAGTCCTTCTCCATTCCCCGTTCTGCAATCTTATTCCAGTCTCTCTTTCTGTCATAGTAAATCCTCTCTGCATAGCGGATCGTGCCAAGCATCTCGTGAGCATTATAATTCAGGAAGCTGAAGCCGGTTCCTGTCTTCTCATACTCATTATACGCCTCCACCGTATCTTTAAGACCTCCTGTCTCCCTTACGATTGGAACGGTCCCATACTTAAGGCTCATAAGCTGGCTTAAGCCGCAGGGCTCAAAGAGTGACGGCATAAGGAATGCGTCACTTGCAGCATATATCCTGTGGGACAGAGGCTCAGAGTAATAAATATTCGCTGACACCTTGCCCTGATATTTCCATTCAAAATGCCGGAACATATTCTCATACTGCTCTTCTCCGGTTCCGAGAACCACGATCTGCACCGCATCCTGACAAAGCTCATCCATGATATAAGCTACCAGATCGAATCCCTTCTGGTCTGTAAGTCTGGATACGATCCCGATCATCATGATCTTCGGATCCTGCTCCAGATTCAGCTCCTTCTGAAGGGCAATCTTATTCTTTACCTTCTCCTTACGGAAAGTCTCAACATTATAGTTCTTCTCAATACATGTGTCTGTCTCCGGATTAAAATCATCATAGTCAATTCCGTTCACAATACCGGACAGGCAGTTCGAGCGGGCACGCATCAGACCGTCAAGCTTCTCCCCGTAGAATGGCATCTTAATCTCTTCTGCATATGAGTTACTTACGGTTGTGATCCGGTCAGCATATACGATTCCGCCCTTCAGATAATTGGCGTCCTTATAAGCCTCCAGCTTGTCCGGCGCAAAATAATACTGAGGCAGCCCCGTAATATCCCTTACTCTCTTCGTATCCCATGTTCCCTGGAACTTCAGATTATGGATTGTCATAATCGTCTTGATTCCACGGTAGTATTCATTCGAATAACGGAAATTATCCAGAAAGATGGGGACAAGCCCTGTCTGCCAGTCATGGCAGTGGATAATATCCGGTCTGAAATTAATTACCGGAAGTGCACTTAACACTGCTTTGGAGAAAAATGCAAACTTTTCTATGTCCGCATACATATCCCCATATGGTGCAAAACCGTTAAAATAGTATTCATTATCTATAAAGTAGAATGTAATCCCATCGTACTGTGTCTCAAGTACTCCTACGTACTGTGTCCTCCATCCAAGATCCATGTAAAAATGGCTGTGGTATGTCAGCTTTTCCTTCCACTGTTCTTTCATACACATGTACTTCGGAAGCATGACTCTTACATCATATTTTTCTTTATCAAAATTCTTAGGCAGGGTTCCTGCCACGTCGGCAAGTCCTCCCGTCTTTATAAATGGCACTGCCTCTGAAGTTGCAAAAAGTATTTTTTTCATCGTTCTCTTCCTCCCGACTTTGCGATATCTTATTCTATTATACCGCATTTTTCCCCGGAAGGAAAGTATTATCTGTTTTTATATTCTAAACGAATTGTATCTGCAATAAGTGCAATGAATTCTGAGTTGGTCGGTTTGCCCTTTCCGTTGCTCACCGTATAGCCGAACAGCTCGTCTAATGTATCCAGCTTTCCTCTGCTCCACGCCACCTCGATCGCATGCCGGATCGCCCTTTCTACGCGGCTTGACGTTGTCTGATGCTTTTTTGCTACCGTTGGATATAAGACCTTCGTAATGGCGTTCAGAACATCCATATCCTCGATTGACATAATAATTGCATCCCTTAAGTAATGGTACCCTTTAATATGTGCAGGAATTCCGATTTCATGAATCATATCTGTCACCCTGGCCTCCAGATTCATCTTTTTCGGCCTGAGCGCAGCCTCCTGGGACGGTTCTCCCAGATATCTTGTCTCATATCTGGCGGCATGTCCGACGCTTTTTATCCGGTTCAGCACCATCTCGTTATTAAATGGCTTTAGAATGTAATAATTAGCCCCCTTTCTAAAAGCATCCTCTGTAATTCGCTCCTGACTTACCGCTGTCACGATGATAAAACCCGGCCGCTTCTCAATCTCCTTATCCTTGTTCACCATATCCATCACACTTAATCCGTCCATTTTCGGCATAATCAGATCAAGAAGCATCACATCCGGCTGTTTTTCTTTGATAATTGAGTAGGCTTCCTCCCCATTATTCGCTTTACCTACCAGATTCAGGCTCTCGTCCGCATCAATTATTTCGCCAAGTAAATCCAGTATTCTTTCATTATCGTCGGCTATTGCTACTGCTATTTCTCCCATTTCCCACATTTCCTCCTTTCTATACTATAAACCGTCAAATCCCATTATATATTTCGGCATACCTCAAATCAAGAAATTGCTGTCGTAAAAATACTATATTTTTCGACAGGTTCTTCTATTTCTCGATTTCATCAAGCATATTTTCTATAAATATCCCATAGCCTTTTGTCGGATTGTTCACAAACACATGAGTCACCGCTCCAATCAGCTTCCCGTTCTGTATAATCGGACTTCCGCTCATGCCCTGAACAATCCCTCCGGTCTCATTAAGGAGTTCCTCATCTGTCACTTCAATCGTCAGTCCTTTATTGATCTCATTCGTGTAATAGTCAATGCCAGTTATCTGTATGTCATATTCCTTTATTTCTCCAGATACTGCGCAGCGGATTACAGCAGGACCGTCCTCAATCTCTTCTTTCTTTGCCGTCTGCATAGACTTCTGCTCAGAAAACAGGGCGTCAATCCGGTCAACACTGCCAAATATTCCAACCTCTGTATTCTTTGTAATTGTTCCGAGCACATTATAATTATTATAAACAATAATGCCTTCCATGCCTCCCGGAGAGCCGCTCTCTCCCTTCTGGATATCCCGGATATTCGTGATATAAAGAGTTCCGTCTGAGATGTTCAGAAGTTCATTCGTATCCACGTCATGGATCCCATGACCCAGGGCGCCGAATTTACTGTCTGCATTCAAAAATGTCACGGTTCCCAGGCCCTGTGTATTATCCCGCACCCAGATGCCAAGCTTGTACTCTGTAAGAGAATACTGTACTGGCCGGAACCGGATATCAAGCTTTTCCTTCTCCCTCTTAACTGTAAGAACTACCTCGTCCTCTTCAAGATCCTTCACTGCTTCAATAAGCTGTGCCTTTGTGTCAATCTTTTTTCCGTTAAGTCCTACAATATAATCCCCGGATTTCACCAGATGCTCTGCCGGATTATATTTCATGCCGTCTATTCCCTCAATGCTCTCTGTCCCAAGAATCATGACCCCGTCCGTCTCCAGATAGATTCCCACCGGCATCCCGCCCGGAATAACCGTTGAATCGGAAGCCGCCTCTCCGATGACTTCCTGCCTGATACTGTATTTCTGCGCCTCAATCAGATAATATCCTCCTCCGGCAGCAATCAGAAACACGACAATCATAATTAGAATTCTGCGATACCAGTATTTAAACATCGAAAAGCCTCCCTGTATACCAAAATAGATATCCCGGAGGATATCTATCTTAGTATGTCGTAATTTAATTGTTTTATGCTAACAAATCTTCCTCATTCGTAAAATATCTCCGTCATTTCACCACAAAATGACGGAGATTCCAATACCTTTGAATCGTCTCCTCTGTTACTCTTCCTTGCAGTACGCTATTTTGCAGCTCTTTTTATAACATGCAATCCCATACTTATGGATTGTCTGCATACCATCCTGCCTGAGTACCCAGGCATATCCATTCTCTTCAATCTGTTTCATTGCTTTTGCACACGACTGCTCATATTGTCCATTTTCAGCATATTTGACTTCAATGACACAGCCGGTTTTTGTCGTGGGAATTTCCAGCCGGATATCCGTGTATCCTGCCCCGGATTCAACATTTGACTTCAGGCTCCAGCTTCCTTCTGCCTGCAGAAGCCCTAATATCATCCCATGATAAAAGTTTTCTTTCATTTCCTTTCGTGTAAATGTGTCCCGGATACTGATAGAAGCAGCCATAAATTCATTAAATAAATCCTGCACCTGCACAGCATCTCCTGTTTTTAATGCCTCACAGAACTTCTCCCATCTGGTGGTATCGCTTGTAATTTTTACGTGAAAACAGGAAAGAATCCGCTTTTCATAAATCCCCAGTACCTCTCTGTTTGGAATCACCAGCTTATGAATTCCATTTTCAGGTTTTCCGGCATCCGTCAGATATCCTGTCGCAAAAAGAACGCTCCACAGATAGGTCTGCCGTATATTCTTATTCTTGCTTCCAAGATCCGTATAGGTCAGTTCCGGAATTAATACCTTTTCCACTGTTTCGCCGGAAATCAAGGCTTCGATCTGGCTTTTCGTTGTTTCTGTCGCTGTCTCAAGAATATCCTGAACAATCGCGTTACTGCTGCTATTCTCCCAATGCGGCTCCATAGGGGCATCTTTTGTCTCCAGAAACTTATCACATTGATTAATCACATCCCATGGACAATATACATCTGTCTGGCCAAAACGGTAACCATCATACCATTCCTTTAATAAATCAAATTTTTCTTCCAGATTATAATAATCAAGCAGGGCTTTTACTTCATCTGCTGTAAATCCAAAATACTCCGCAAAACGGATGTCTGAGATTGTCCTGACCTTAAAGTTGTTAAGCCCTGTAAAAATACTTTCTTTTGCAATCCGAAGACATCCGGTAATAACAGCAAAATATAAATTACTGTTCGTTTTAAGCACCTGGCTGAATAAAGAACGGATCAGATTGACCATATCTGGATAGTATCCATTTTGATACGCTTTATCTAAGGGCACATCGTATTCATCTATCAAAACAATTACCGGAATTCCATAATGCTCAAAAAGCAAATCTGTTAAAAGCCGCAGACTGCCGTGAAGATAAGCTTCCTTCTCAAACTCACCTTTCATTAAGCCAACGAACTGCTCCTTTTCAAACTGCATCAATCTGTCACTTTCCAGAAGAAACCTGAATCGTCTGGCCTCCCTGCTGACCACAATTCCAAGCATATCATAAGCTGTCTGAAATTTTGCCCCTTCCACATCTTTCAGACTAATAGAAAGCACAGGATACTTACCCATATGCTGCTCACAGAGCTCAGTCTCACCCGCTATCTCCAAACCGTCAAAATAGGAAGAATCCGTACCAGTCTCAAAGAACGTCTTCAGCATATCCATATTCAGGCTCTTTCCAAACCGCCTCGGCCTTGTAAAAAGATTCACACTCCCTCTTGAATCAATCAAGTCACGGATAAATCCCGTTTTATCAACATAGTAGAAATTATCCCTCTTAAAATCTCTGAAAAACTCAATTCCTATCGGAAGCTTTTTCTTTTTTTCCACTTCACACCTCCCGTTGGGGACGGGGCATTTTTCGCCATAGCGCGCATCAAAAGCTCCAGTGGAGCTTTTGATGTGAAAAATGCCCCGTCCCAAATTGAAATCAGGGTGTCCCCATTTCCTTTTGCATCTGTATGCTTACAGTATATCTTACTTACATGAGTAAAATCAACTATTCTCTACCCGGCTATATCATTTTCACCTTCTCATAATTCTTTACCAGGAGCTCATACTGTGCATTTTTCCCATAATGCTTTTCTACCTCCCCAATGGCTTTCTCATATAATCTGGCTGACTTGGAATAATCCTTTTTCAGATAAGTGATATAAGCTTTCATAGCCAGTGCTCCACCGTAGTGTGGACTGTCCGCACATGATTTTTCAAACAGATACAATGCGTCATCCGCATACTCATCTGCCCTCTCTATATCGGGTACATTTCCCTGAAGCATCACACCTGCAAGGTTGCCATACACAGTTGCGCATTCGTCCTCTGCTCCCGGTATCTCCTTTAAAATCACGACGGCCTTTTCTCCATATATCACCGCATCTTCTCTCTTTCCGGTATCCATAGATATGACGGACATATTATTATATAGTCCTCCAAGACGGTAGTCATGCTCCATTCCCTGTTCATGATAGACACACTCTACCTGTTTATAGAGTTTCATCGCTTCCTTTAAATTTCCAGAAGCCCGGTATACATTTGCCACATTCAGATATGTGGTCATACCGTCTACTGTATTGCGCAGTCTGTGTTCCTCAACAATCTTTACCGCACGGCCGGCATACTCCCATGCATCCGAAAGTCTGCTTATGCTGCGGTAGTATCCCATCAGCTCATTTAACATCGGAAGCTCATTTTCCCATTTTCCTAATTGTACGGCTAATGCAAGATTCTCCTTCAGCCAGGATACGGCATCGGCGTTTCTTCCTTCTGCAAAAAGCTGATCTGATCGCTCTAATATGTTTTTAATCTCCATATACAATTCCTCCTTGGGGGACGGGGCATTTTTCGCCATAGTGCACCTCAAAAGCTCCAGTGGAGCTTTTGAGGTGCACTATGCCCCGTCCCAGATTGAAAATGACCTGTCCCTAATTGATTTTATATAAATAGATAGATCAGTACAAATACCAGTCCGATTCCTGCCAGCTGCAGGCCGTAGGACAGGGAAAACCGTATCATGTCCCGGCTTTCCTGATGCTCCAGTCTTCTGCGGCGGATACGGAAGCGGTAGGTCATGGCTTCTTCCTGGTGCCTTAAGTATGCGGCTCCTTTGTCGAGGACGGAGCCCAGTACGGTCTCCAGCCTTGGGAGTGAGCCGGTGCGGTAGGCGATCCTTGCGTCTTTGTAGAGTGTCCCTCGCAGCAGGACAATCAGGCTGTCCACGGCGGAATCGCAGATGCGGCTTATAAAGCATCCGGCGAATGGCAGCACCCTCTGGAGCAGCGGGCGGTAGACCAGGTTTTCCAGGTCCAACCATGCGGGCCAGAGGTCTGCGTAGGTTTTTCTTCCTGGGTTTGTCTGTTTTTTCTGGCTTATCTCTTTTTTCTCTGGGTTATGGTCTGTTTCGGTTTCTTCGTTTTTCATAAATACGTTCCTAATGATGAGCAGATAGACTGCCGCGCCGATGATAATGGAAATGAGTCCTCCTTTCAGGCATTCAAGGCTGAAAAAGTGGGGGACGTGCATCTCCCCGTGCATGCGGAAGAAGTCCATGGTGCTTCCGGCCATCCGGGCCATGGTGAGCGTGGGGGTCATTCCCAGTACTGGGAGGACGGCGGCGCTTATGCCGATGGCGAGCATGCTCTGCCGGTTTATGTAGCGGTGGTTCATGGCATCATACTTTTTCTGGATTTCTGGGTCTTTGTTTTTTTCCACAAATATTGCGATATAGAGCTTCAGCATGTAGGCGACGGTCAGACCGCCGCTTATGAGGAAGATCCATTCCACGAATACGTAGGCGGGTGCTTTGGAGTATTCGATGATGCTCTCGTGCAGGAGGGTCTTGCTGACGTAGCCGTTCCACAGGGGGATCCCGCCGATTCCGAGGGCTCCCATGAGGAAGGTGATGTTCAGGAAGGGCTTGCCGCGTCCGAAGCCCCGGATCTCGTTTAAGTCCAGCTTATGCAGGTTCATGAAGACCACGCCAGCGGCCATGAAGAGCACCAGCTTGATGAGGGAGTGGTTCATCATGTGGAGGAAGATTCCCCCGGCTGCAAGGCCTCCGTGCTCCCCCAGGAGGCAGAGCATGGCGGTCCCGACCAGAATGAATCCGATCTGGGACATGGAGGAGCAGGCCAGGGTCCTTTTCAAGTCCACGGAGAAGACGGCAAGGACTGCCCCGGAAAACATGGTGATGACTCCAAGGATTAAGATCAGGGTTCCCCAGTTCTGGTCGCCGGAAAAGAGATAGCAGGTGATGACCAGGATGCCGTATATGCCGGACTTGGTCAGGATCCCGGAGAGCAGGGCGGATGCCGGTGCGGGCGCTACGGGGTGGGCTTTTGGAAGCCAGATGTGCAGGGGGAACGCCCCGGCCTTGGCCCCGAAGCCGGAGAGCATGAGGGCCCCGGCAAGGTACAGCTTCTTTTTGTCACCGGAATCCCGGCAGGCTCCGGGGAGGCTGCTGATGTCCAGTGTGCCTGTGTATGTATGGAGGAGGGCCAGCCCCATGAGGAGCGCCATTCCCCCGATGACTGCGACGGCAAGGTAAGTCTCAGCGGCCCGTAAGGATTCTTTTCTCTCGTCCTGGGCGACCCAGACGTAGGAGGTGAAGGACATGACCTCGAAGAAAACGAAGGTGGTGTACAGGTCCGCGGACAGGAAGACCCCCTGCACGGCTCCCAGGGTGACGAGCTGGAAGAGGTAGTAGCGGTTCCTGTTCCGGTAGCGGGTGAAGTATTCCCCGGAGAACAGGAGGGTCATCATCCACATGAAGGCGGCGGTCAGGGCGTAGAGGCCCCGGAAGCCGTCCAGTTTCAGGGTGAGGCCCATGCCGCACAGGGCGGGGGCGGAAGCTTCTGCCTCTCTTAGGAGGATGACTGCTGCAAGGAGCAGGAGGAATTCGGTGATGCCAATGAAGGAGACAAAGTGGTCTCTTCCTTTTTTGGTTTTTCTTCCCATGGCGTAGGAGAGGATGGCTCCTGCCATGGGGTAGAATACGGGTATGAATAGTAGTGCGGAGTTCATGGGCTCCTCCTTTCTGTGTTGGACTCTCGGGACTTTCTTTCTGTATTACAGTTTATATTATGGTTCTTGCTTTACATGGTGATGGGAGGACGCAGGCGGGGGAACAGACCTGTTCCATTCAAACGGGGCAATATTCCGATGAACTAAGCGTTAACTGCGACTAAGGCGTTCGGGAGAGCCCTCACGCCCAAGTCTCCGTAAACGCTGGATTTCATCTCCATAAAAAGCGCCCCCTGACTGTTTTCATCGGAACAGGTCTGTTCCCCCGCCTGCTGTTTTTATGTCAGCGCAAGGCCGTGGTACGGCTTAAGGTTTTCTGTCTGTTAAATTCTCCTGCATGTTCCGGCAGGTTGGCTGAAAACCCATTCCAGAACTGGTTTGAAAATTGCTTTCCGGCAGATGTATTCCACAATTTTGCATAAATCCCATGCAAAGCGAGGCAGATGACGGAAATGAATTTTTAAACAAGCTCCGGCAGTCTGCGGGAGGCACAGAAATCTATGTATGGCATAGAGCAGTCTATATATAGTATAAGACAGTCTATATATGTCGCAAAGCAGTCTATATATGGTATGGAGTAGTCCACGTATGGCCGAAGCAGTCCATGTATGGCACGGAGCAGTCCGTGTGTCTGAATGCCTTTCGACACTTTCTCATTACATGGTTACAGGCTGCTTACCACAGAGGCAAGGTAATTTCCCAGAGGCTCTGAGTAGACCCCCAGCACCACGATGGCTGCGGAGAACAGCATCAGCGGGACGATCATCTGCCAGCCCGGGTCTTTTACATGCCGGATGGACGTCATGTCGAAGTCTTTTTCCGGGAAGAAGCCCCGTACCATCATGGTCATCATGTAGATGGCGGTCAGGAGGGCGCTTGCAAGGAGGCACCCCACCCCAAGCACTGCCAGGGTGCTGCCGTTTTCCAGGGCTGCCTGTGCCAGGTACCATTTGCTGATGAAGCCGCAGCCGCCCGGGACTCCCATCAGGCCCAGGGCTGATATGAGGAAGGCGCTGTATACCCACGGCATCCTTCTTCCGAATCCGGTCATCTTATGGATATAGTGTTCCCCGGTCTGGTGCATGATGGCCCCGGCGCAGAAGAAGGCGCTGATCTTCATCACCGCGTGGAACACCATGTGGCAGAGCCCCCCGAAGAGCCCCGCCGGGGTCATGAGCGCCGCCCCGAACAGGATGTAGGACAGGTTGCTCACCGTGGAATAGGCAAGCCGCCGCTTTATGTGGGTCTCCTTTACCGCCATGCTACAGCCGAAGACAATGGTGAACATGGCAAGCCCCATGACCGTCTTCTGCGCCCAGGTCCCGGAAAGGACTCCCGTCCCGAAACAGTAGTAGGTGAGGCGGATTACGGCAAAGGCTCCTGCCTTTACCACAGCCACCGCGTGGAGCAGCGCCGTCACGGGCGTGGGCGCCACCCCGGCGTCCGGAAGCCAGGAGTAGAAGGGGAACATGGCCGCCTTGATGCTGAACCCCAGGAAGGCTGCCACGTAGACCAGGAGCAGGAGGTTCCTTCCCACTCCCGCCGCCTCCCCTCCCAGGATGCCGCCCGGGGTGAAGCCTGCGTTCTCCCCGAAGCGCAGGAGGAAGGCCACTGCCATGAAGCCCAGGGCCGCCCCTCCCATGGAGAAATAGATGTATTTCCGGGTCGCCAGCACTGCCGCCCTTGTGAAGGGGTGGATGACCAGCGGGATGGTGACCAGGGTCAGCAGCTCGTAGAAGAAATACATGGTCAGCAGGTTCCCCGCGCATGCAATCCCGAGGGTGATCCCGTAGGTCATGACGTAGAACATGAAGAAGGGGCGCTCCCTCTCCTGGGTTGACATATATTCAAAGGAGTACAGGACTGCGATGGGCCACAGGACCGCGATGAGTCCCGCAAAGACCCTGCCCAGCCCGTCCAGTTCCAGCACGAAGGCCGCTTTTTCCGAGAAGCGCAGGACCGTCAGCTCCCCGGGGGTATGGAGAAGCAGCAGGAGCACCATCACGGAGGTGAGGATGACCACCAGTTCCGTATAAAGTTCCATATGTACGCGTTTCTGAAACGGGAGCAGCGGGATTCCCACTGCCAGGATGACCGGGAACAGGACTGCCAGGATTAAAAACCATTCGTTCAATATTTTCACCTCCCTATAATACTGACTGTGCGATTTCGCCCAGGTACCCGGCAAGGCCTCCCGGGAACAGTCCTGTAAGCAGCGCCGCTGCCGCAAGGATGGCCAGTGGTATGGTCATCTTTCCGGACGGCTCCAGACTGTCGGACCTGCTGTAATCGTAGTCGTTTCCCGGCAGGAAGCCCCGGATTGTTACGGGCAGGAGGTAGCCTGCGGTCAGGAGGGCGCTTATGAGAAGCACCGCCGGACCCAGCCAGGAGAATACCCCGGTCCCGCTTTCCAGCATGCCGGACATCAAGTACCATTTGCTGATGAAGCCGCTCATGGGCGGGATCCCGATAAGCCCCAGGGACACGAAGGTGTAGCACCAGAGTGTGACGGGCATCCTTTTCCCGATCCCGGCCAGTTCGTCCACCCTCGTGCATCCGGTCCAGTAAATGACGGCTCCGGCAGTGAGGAACAGGGCGGTCTTGATGAAGGCGTGGAACAGCACATGCATCAGGGCGCCGGCCAGTGCCGCCGGATGCAGGACCGCCATGCCGAGCAGGATGTAGGATGCCTGGCTGACCGACGAGTAGGCCAGCCTTTTTTTGAAGACCGGCTCCCGGAAGGCCAGCATGGATCCCATGAAGACCGTGACAAGGGCCAGGACAATCCAGGCGTACTGCACCCAGGTGCCTTTAATGAAGTCCGCCCCGACGGTGTAGTATACCGAACGCAGCACTGCCAGGACGCCGCCTTTTACAATGATGGCCGAAAGCACTGCGGACGCGGGGGCGGGAGCTACCGGGTGGGCCGTCGGGAGCCATGCGTGCATGGGGAACATCCCGGCCTTTACCCCGAAGCCCAGGATCATCAGGAAAATGGATAAGTATGGCAGGACCCCGCCCTGCGCCAGTGCTTCCGGGGAGAGGACGCCTCCCGGGGAAAACTCCACGGGGCCTCCTCCCAGGTGGTACAGGTAAAACACGCCGAACAGCGCCATATACGCCCCGCACATGGAGTACAGCAGATACTTAAGGCCCGCCATGACTGCCTCGTGGGTCTGGGTGTGGAGCACAAGGGGCATGGATACCAGGGTCATCATCTCGAAGAACAGGTACATGGTCACCAGGTTCCCCGACAGGCTCAGCCCGTGCAGCGCCCCCAGGGTCAGGAGATAAAATCCCCAGAAGCGTTTCCTGTGGGTCTCGTGTTTCAGGTACTCCAGGGAGAAGATGCCCCCAAGGAGCCACACCGGGGGGATGAATCCCATGAAGAAGATCCCAAGGTCATCCGGCCTGAAGCAGATGCCCAGGTTTTCTGTCAGTGAAAAGATGGTAAAACCGGCTGCTGCGCCGGCTGATTTATGATACATGCCTAAGAGGAGGACCGACAGGACCGCAAGGATCCCAAGCACTGCCACGGAAATGTGGGAAACAGTCCTGTTTTCCGACATTTCTGACGGAAGGCTCAGGATGACAGTCCCGGCCAGTACCGGTACCAGTATTAAGCATAAAATGATTTCGTGCATATGAATTTCCTCCCTGTAACAGAAGGGGAGGCTGCCTGCTGCAGGATGTTCCTCCTGTCCGGGTATTCCCTCTTCTGTCTTTTAGCCACTATTCACGATCCGGGAATGTGCGCAGAACACCCATTCCGTGAGTACAGACCCACGTTTCAGGGGCGGTTCCCCGTAACAAAAGGTTAACTGCCGCCGTGAATAATGAACCTTTTACCGGTACTATCCGAAAATGGAAAGTCCTGTCTTTACTGCTTCCGAAACCGGTCCCGTGCAGATGCCCAGGAACAGGTTCAGGCAGATGAAGCCGATGACTGCAATGCGAAACTGCAGGTTGTTCCCCGTACCGGTTCCGTTTTCCCCGGCAGTTCCGGTCAGAACTGTCCCGGCTGCGGCTCCTGTGGAACCTGCCGTTTTCCCGTGCCCGGTATCCCGGTTTTCCTTCAGAAGGTGCGCTTCCTCTGGAATGTGCACATCATCCGGCGTGTACAGGAACAGCACCACCCGCATGAAATAGATGGCATTCAGCAGGGTGCTGATGGCGAGGCAGGCAAGCACCGGGATCATGTAGAAGGCATCCTCCAGGGAGGCCTGCGCGAACATCAGCTTGCTGACGAACCCGGCACAGCCCGGAATCCCGATCATGGACAGGCTCCCGATCACGAAGCCTGCCCCTGCCGCCCTGTTGCGGAACCCGGCCCCGGAGAGGTCCTTAAGCCCGGTCTTTCCGCCGGATGACCGGACCAACCCGGATACGGCGGTGAACACCAGGGCCTTGGCGGATGCGTGGGCGAAGATGTGGTATACCGACGCCTCCATCCCTCCCGTGGTCCCCATGCCGATCCCCATGAAGATGTAGCCGATCTGGGCAACCGAGGAGTAGGCCACCATGCGCCGGATGTTGTTCTGGCGGATGGCGTCCACGGAGCCCAGGATCATCCCGGTCATTCCGAAGAGGAACAGGATGTCGGTCACATGGCTCCTTACGAAGGCCTCCAGGCCCACAATCCGGAATATGATCTTTAATAATAAGAAGATATAGCCCTTGGATACAATGCTTGACAGCATGGCCGAGGAGGTCACGGTGGAATAACCGTAGGCGTTCGGCAGCCATGCGTGGAAGGGCCACAGGGCGCTCTTGATGGCAAGACCCACGCTCACAAGGCCCACGGTCAGCAGGAAGGGCACCTGGTAAGCGCCGGTCCCTGTGATCACGGCGATCTCTTCTTTGATGTTGCTCATGAGGAGATGCCCCGTCATGTCGTAGAAGAAGCAGATGCCCAGGAGCAGAAGCCCTGACCCCATCAGGCTCATGATCATGTAGCGCACCGCCGAGGCAATGGTAAGGTGGTTAAATTTCCCCAGGATCATGCCGCAGGCGGCGATGGTGTTGATTTCCACAAA
>CANOKL010000008.1 GCA_947566645.1 uncultured Lachnospiraceae bacterium | reverse complement strand
ATGCACAGAGTATTGCGCCTGATATTTTCATATCTTTTGGAAAAGCTTTGGGACTAATCGAGATTTTATAAAACTGATTTGGAAATAGAAAGAGAACACTAAAAATCCAGTTGACATGCTGGAAAATCAGAATTTAGGAAAGGGAAAATATGATTATTGAAACAGAAAGAATGATTCTAAGAGAATATACCTTACAAGATTTCAATGCGTTATATGAAATAATGTCAGACGCAGAAACCATGCAGCATTATCCTAATCCTTTTGATAAAAAACGTACTATGAAATGGATTGAATGGAATCTCCAGAATTACAAGGAATATGGATTCGGTCTGTGGGCTGTTGTTTTAAGAGAAACGGGTGAATTTATCGGCGACTGCGGGCTGACAATACAGAATATTGATGGAGAATTCCTGCCTGAAATAGGGTATCACATTCATAAAAACCATTGGAGGAAAGGTTTTGGAAGTGAGGCCGCAGGCGCGGTCAGAGATTGGGCATTTATGAATACAGAATACGATTGTCTATATTCTTACATGAAATATACAAATATTGGTTCATATTCTACTGCCATTGCAATCGGTATGAGGAAAGTAAAAGAATATCCCGATGAAAAGAATGGGATTTCATATGCATATGCCATAAAGCGTGAAGAATGGGAAAACTGATATATCCGGTTACAGACAGGCGTATGATAACGGAATCTATGAAGAAATATACGGATACGCCTGTTTGGGATGCAACGTTGACAAAAATGTTCTGGAAGGCATATTTAGAAAATCAAGAGATAAAACAAATTCAATATGTGTCGCCTATAGAAGCAGAATCATTGGAACATTTTCCAAATGTGTATATGGAAGTGGCTGAGTTTGACTGCCTTCGTGACGAAGGGATTGCCTTTGCAGAAAGATTGCGGGCAGAAGGCGTTTTTACAGAGCTTTATGAAGTGAAGGGTGCGTGTCATGGCTATGAAACAGTGCTTGAAAGCAGAATTGTAGAAAAAGCCATGCAGAGAAGAATTCAGTGGATTCAATCTGTTTTGAATAAGTAGTAAATGAAACAACTTACTTTTAGAAAATGCCGCTGTTGATATTCAACATGTCGGAAGCACTGCGATTGATTCAATTTATGCAAAACCAATTATTGATATTGTGATTGGCGTCCGTGATCTGAACGATATTGTACCCTATATGGAACTGTTAAAGCAGCATGATTTTGTTTTTCACGGCGAAGATGTTGAAGGACAACTGTTATTTGCAATGGGTGATTTTGAAAAAGATACGCGTACGCATCATATCCATGTAGTCAAATGGAATGGAGCAGAATGGAATAACTATATCAATTTTCGAGATTATTTGAACTGTCATCCTGATAAAGCAATGTTATATGATGATTGTAAGAAAAAACTGGCATTACAATTTCCAGATGACCGAAGGAGTTACACAGCAGGCAAGCAAGAATTAATAGAATGTCTGCTGAAGGAAGCGCAAGTATGGAGAGCTGTACTTTCCGGCAGGGGGGAACGTTGGGCTCCATCAAAACAGAATGTATTCAATGGATATGGCGTGACAGAGGAAACTCTTGAGTTATATTCTTCCATGCAGGATCTGAATCGTTCTGCCATAAAATATGCGGCAGATACGATTGAAGTTGGAATGAGCCTGTCGGATATCAAGGAATTGCTGGAAAATTATTTGCTGGGAAATGGTACGGATTCATTTTGGTATTGGGATGTCGGCGCGTTTGTTTTTGCCGGAGATGAGACGGCCCTTTCTGTATCAGGAAAGGATTACAAAGTAGCAGACAGAGTGATACGGGAAAATGACATTATCACCATTGATCTGAGTCCCCAGAGAAATGGTATTTGGGGAGATTATGCAAGAACTTTAAACCTGGATTTTCTCGGAAACCTGGGACATTCCATTGAAAAAAATAAAAATGACAGAATATATATAGAAAAAGGAAATCGGAAAAGATTATCAGATGTTACAATGTTTACCTTTGAACCGCATATCAGTATTCCGGATTCCCGGTATGGATATAAAAAAGAAGATATCTATTATTTTGCCAATGGGAAATTAATGAGATTATAGATTGGGCACAGAAAGCAGGGGAGCTGCGCATAAATGAAAGCCATTTGTGGAAAAATAAGAGTATCTTTCTTTGGAGGGCAGAAGATATGCGCAATTATTTTTATGGCTGGTATTTTAAATGCCAGTCGGAAACCCAGACCTTGTCAATCATCCCTGCGGTTCACAAATCAGGTCAAAAGAAATCTTGTTCCATTCAGGTCATTACGGAGAATCATGCGTGGAACGTTGATTATCCTGCTGCGGCATTCCACTGGACAGGAAAGGATATTTGGATCGGAAAGAGTCGGTTTGGAGAGAGGGGGATTCTTCTGGCAGTACATACGCCGGAGCTGGATATAAGCGGAGAATTGAGGTTTGGCCCCCTTTTTCCTTTGAAATATGACATCATGGGGCCGTTTTCCATATTTCCTTTCCTGGAATGCCGGCATAGTGTGCGGAGTATGCGGCATTTGCTCTATGGAAGGATGAAGGTGAACGGGCAGAAGTATTTGTTTCAGAATGCAGTGGGATACTGGGAAGGAGACGAAGGACATTCTTTTCCCAGGGAATATGCGTGGACACAATGCAGCTTTCCGGGAGGCTCGCTGATGCTGGCTGTGGCAGATGTCCCGGCTGCCGGCTTTCATTTTCGGGGCGTCATTGGTGTTGTGCTATGGAAGGGAAGAGAATACCGGCTGGCAACTTATCTGGGGGCAAAAGCGGTGCAGGTTCGGGACGGGAGGCTTCGGATTGTGCAGGGAAATCTGGAATTAGAGGCCAGGCTGTTAGAAAAGGTCAGAAGCCCTCTGAATGCTCCGGCTAATGGGGATATGGTAAGGACGATTCACGAGAGTGCGGCCTGCCGGGCATTTTACAGATTCCGGAAAAGAGAATACCCTATCTTTTCTTTTGCGACGGACAGGGCTTCTTTTGAATATGAATTATTGGGGTAAATGCAACTTTATCAGAGGGCATAGTCGGAAGCAATCCATCACAAGACAGAGCGTAGAGATCAATTATCTGCGCTCTGTTGATTTACAAAGATTTAACCACATAAAATCATGTTCACTGCTAGCTAAAACAGTTTCATCTTAAGAATCGCCTCGTCCCGCTCATCCTGCCTGATGCCGAGGTAAAGCTTGGTGGTCTCGTAACTGCTGTGGTTATAGATATCTACAACTACTGCCAATGACACATCACCGTCTATGATTGCATGATATCCCCAGGTCTTTCGCAAAGAATGGCAGGCAATCTTGCCCATAATCCCCAGTTCCACTACTGCGGCATGGATAATCCGCCATGCCTGCACCCGGCTGATCGCCTTTGGCTCTTTACGGTTATTGGCAAAGATATAATCACCCCGGCGGTGAAGGTAACACTGCTTGAGTGCGCTCCGTACGGGTCGCTATGGTCGTTCAGGCGGTCTTATTGGTGGGCGGGTGCCCTTTGGTGGTCATCCGAGGTTGGTTCTGATAGCGACGGGCGCGGTCTAGACACGAGTCCAGCAGCCGTCAACCCTCAATACAGTTATTACCGAGGAGACGGTTATGCCGTTCGCTGTGTGGTACGGGAGGGGCGAGAAAGGTAAATGCTGTAAGAGAGTGGAGTATTTTTATAAAGACAGAGACTGAAGGGGGTGTAATTTATGAACAGAGATGAATGCCTGCGCAAGGTAGATGAGATGGCGAAGGACGAATTTCGAGAGAAAATTATCCGAAAAGCCATGAAGACTGATGTCTTCAATAGCGCCATGGCGCTTGGAATTCACAATCTCTCCGAAGAAGAGATAAAGCAACTCCGTGATGTCCTTACTGACGCCGATATACCGGTTACATATCCACATGACGAGATGGAGCTAATAATTTTCAAAGAAGTTTTTGGTTCCATTCTCAGGCGGGCTATGAGCGTAAGATAGTGACTTGCTCTCGCTTATATAGCCGGGTAAATCCGGATAAGTGATAGTGAATAACCTCCTTTTTATATGTGGTGATGGAAGAAGGGGCTTATTTCAGCCCCGCTGCCTTTAAGATGGATTTGGCTAAGGTTCAGACAGAATCACGATAACATCGTTTGCATGGTACAAGATTCTTAGTTTTGGCTTCTTCTATTTCAAGGGGGATAGCCTCTTTAATACCACTGCAATACGGATTGGCGTGATATTTATTGCTGGAGTTTGACATGTAAACCACAGTGTGGGATTCAATGTTAATATTCAATATCTGTCCAAGATAGGTTACGTCTTGTGGATAGGCACTGCAATGGCGGTTGACTTCTTCGTTCAATACATCATGCAACCGCAAAAAAGGGGTTTTATAATTCAATAGCTGTAAAATGAATATAAGTTGACTAAATCCAGGGGGGATACGTGCGAGGTTATCACCTGAAATTTCATTTATTCTTAATTCATTTGGACAATTATAGTTATAAATTCGTCCACCGTGTGCAGCAACGTTACGATAGCCAAGACATATAAATAGAGTATCCATCATTAGCATCCGAATTTGCTCCATTGATAAATCCGTTGTTTCCAAGTCATATAATTTACGAATTAGTTTATCCTGTTCAGCATTTTTGAATTGGTCAATAAAATTCACAATTGTACTAAAATAAATGCTTTTAAATAAGATCCATGGCGGAACAATATTATGCTCTGTAATATAATGATGAATTGGATCTTTATCGGTATCAAGAGTCTTTCTCATGGTTTCCAATATTCCTGTAAGAGTAAAACGCTTTGTCCGTTTTCTTTTATTGCGGTAGTTTCTGTATTCCAAATAATTATCTTGATGTGTACCAAATGAACTGGAAATAACATCTGCTGCGCTTTCTTTTATGTGTTCTTCTAAGTCTTGCATAGAAGCCATCACACTGTTACGGAGATTCTTGTCAAGAATATATAAAGAATACAACTGTTCAAAAGTCACTCCAGAGCGATATATTTTTGTGTCACCAGATGTAATAAAATATGGCTCTCGATAACTTTTAATCAAATTAGAGTAACCATATTGATTTAATGCTGACTTTGCAATCTCTTCGTCTTCAATTAATAAGTTTTGAGCTTTCAACTTTTTGATTTGTTCTTCGGGGGTCGTATAGACTATAATATCTTTGTTCGTACTCATATGTCTTATCCTCTTAATGCAAAAAAAGCCTAGGAATACAATCCTAAGACTTTTTTGCGGCCGCACAGCAGCCATTCACTAATTAGTGATATTATATCATATCCAAAAGTCCTGTCAAGTATTCCATTGAAATTTATAAAAAATTCCTCATTTAGCATTTTTTGGCAGTTCGATCTTTTCTGAAGAGCTTTTGGAAATTCAGTGCGCCGATTTTGAATCCAAAGAACAGTTTTTGCTCCGACCATGACATTTATGGGAGTGTTCGGCCTGCCGTTGTCTTCACAATAAAGGACGCGGAACGGCTCTTCCTCAATCCTGCCCGTTTGTCTTGATAATAATACTTTGATGCTTCTGAAATCTTAATTGCGTCCTCTTGCATTTTGCCTGTCCCTTCTTTTCATTGTTTTTGCCTGTCCTTTCTCTCTGAAATTAACAAGCAAGACTATTATAAAATATGCAAGGTCTTTTTACAATAAAAAAACCCTTAAATCCAAAAAACCTTGAATTTAAGGGTTTCATGCGGAAGAAGGGACTTGAACCCTCACGGCACGAATGCCACAAGATCCTTAGTCTTGCTCGTCTGCCAGTTCCGACACTTCCGCAAAAGACATTTTTATTTCGTCCGAAGATTATAATACTACATATGCTCTGAAATGTCAACAGATAATTCCAATTTTTTCACACGACTTTTTACTGACTTTTTACCCGGCAAGATAATCCTGTTTTTTTAAGATGAAATAAAACTGGAAAAAGTCTGTATTTATGCGTTTTTTCGTGTATAATTATATATAATAGAACATGGAGCGAATACACATGAAAAAAACAGAAGGAGAAAAGAAGATGTTAGAAAAACTGGATTTGACAAAAGTTTTAAGCAAGGAAGAATACAAGGAGAGGATGCCGCTTTTAGAAGAAAAGCTTGGAAAGCTCCAGCGGGAGTGTAAGGAGCTGGGTATTCCGGTGATGATTGCATTCGAGGGTTATGGAGCGGCAGGAAAGGGAGTGCAGATCGGAAAGCTGATTCAGGCCCTTGACCCGAGGGGCTTTGAGGTCCATGCGGTAAAGCAGGAGACGGAGGAGGAAAAGTTTTACCCGTTCCTGTGGAGATTCTGGACGAAGATGCCTGCAAAAGGAAGGATTGCAATCTATGACAGCAGCTGGTACGGGAAGGTATTAAAGGAACGTTTTGACGGCAGGACAAAGGAAAAAGAGATCCCGGGAGCCATGCGCTCGATCTGTTCCTTTGAGGAGCAGCTTGCAGACAGTGGCATGGCGGTGATCAAGATTTTTCTTGCCATAGATAAGAAGGAGCAGAAGAAGCGTTTTAAAAAGCTGATGAAGTCAAAGGAATCCGCATGGCGGGTAAGTGAAGGAGACCTGAAGCGGAATGAGGAGTTTGACCGGTATCAGATGATGCATGAGGAGATGCTTGCAGGAACGGATACCGATTATGCGCCCTGGAATATTGTAGAAGCAATTGACCGGAGGTATGCAACTGTAAAGATCTATTCCATTGTGATACAGATGCTGGAGCAGAAGGTTCAGGAAGTAAGGAGAGGAGATCAGGAGCAGGATGCTGCAAAAGGAATCGAAAAGGCAGTAGTGCCTGGTGATTCCATTCTGTCAAAGGCAGATCTGTCTCTTTGCTATACAAGAGAGGAATACAAGGAGCGGTTAAAGGAGCTTCAGAAGAGAATGGAGAAGCTTCACGGGGAGCTGTACCGCAGGAGGATTCCCATGGTGCTTGGATTTGAGGGATGGGACGCAGGCGGCAAGGGCGGAGCCATCAAGCGTCTGACAGAGCATATGGATCCAAGAGGCTATGTGGTACATCCGACTGCGTCTCCGAACGATATAGAGCGTGCGCATCATTACCTGTGGAGGTTCTGGAATGATATGCCAAAGGCAGGTCATGTGACTATCTTTGACAGGACATGGTATGGGCGTGTGATGGTGGAGAGAATAGAAGGGTTCTGCACCAGGAAGGAGTGGCAGAGGGCCTATAAGGAAATTAATGATATGGAGCGTGACCTTACGGATGCAGGGGCGATTGTCTTGAAGTTCTGGCTGCAGATCGATAAGGATGAGCAGGAGAGGAGATTTAAGGCACGCCAGGAGAATCCGCAGAAGCAGTGGAAGATCACGGATGAGGACTGGAGAAACCGGGAGAAGTGGGATCAGTATGAGGACGCAGTCAATGAGATGCTGCTGCGTACGTCTACGCCGAATGCACCGTGGATCGTTGTGGAAGGAAACTGTAAATATTACGCAAGGGTAAAGGTGCTTGAGACGGTAGTAGATGCAATTGAAAAGCGCCTTAAGGAGCTGTCCTAAAGGACAGAGTCTGTACGATGATTGAGCAGCAGGAAAAGCAGATGGCTGGAAATTAGTCTTTCGATCTTTTGTGATCTGAAGACCGTATGAGTATTACGCCCAGGATGGCAGAAAAGAGGGGGATCTTGTGACAATCAGGGAACAGCTGGAGGTACGGGAAATTACGTATCTAAGTTCTTATGCCGCGCTCAGCAGGGAATCAAAGGGAAGAAAAGTACCGGAGCAGGAGTGTGATATCCGTCCGGTCTTTCAGAGAGACAGGGACAGAATTCTTCACTGCAAGGCATTTCGCCGCCTGAAACAGAAGACACAGGTATTTCTCCTTCCAAAAGGAGATCACTACAGAACCAGACTTACCCACACCCTTGAGGTATCCCAGAATGCCCGGACCATTGCAAAGGCGCTGCGGCTGAATGAGGATCTGGCAGAGGCAATTGCCCTGGGGCATGATCTGGGGCATACGCCCTTCGGCCATGCGGGAGAGCGCGCCCTGAACAGAGTGAACCCTTTTGGATTCCGGCATAATGAACAGAGCGTACGCGTGGTGGAATATCTGGAAAAACAGGGAAGAGGACTGAACCTTACCTGGGAAGTGATTGACGGAATCCGGAATCATAAGACCAGTGGGAGACCGGCCACGCTGGAGGGCGAGATTGTGCGCCTTTCGGATAAGATTGCATATATTAACCACGATATTGATGATGCAGTGCGGGGAGGCATACTGAAGGAGGAAGATATCCCGCAGGAATACAGGGAAGTCCTTGGCGCTTCCACCCGGATCCGGCTGGATACCATGGTACATAATGTGATTATCAACAGTATGGACTGCCCCGCCATACGGATGTCTCCGGACGTGGCACAGGCTTTGGCGGGACTTCGCAGGTTTATGTTTGAACAGGTCTATCAGAACCCGGCGGCAAAGGGAGAGGAAGATAAGGCGGCAGAAATGGTCGCAAATCTTTATCATTATTACAGGAGGCATATGGATCTGCTTCCGGATCAGTTCCTTGACAGAATAAAGAATGGCATGGAGACAGAAGAGCAGACAGTGTGTGATTATATTGCCGGAATGACGGATAATTTTGCCGTGAAGAAGTTTGAAGAATTTTTTGTACCGGAATCATGGAATTTTTAAAGGAAATCAAATACTTTTGTCGAATATTATATATAGGGACAGCAGGCAATTAAAAAGAAGGTGTGGCAACGATGTATTATCCAGAAGAACTGGTGGAAGAGATACGGGTGAAAAATGACATTGTGGACGTGATTTCCGGTTATGTAAGGCTTACGAAAAAGGGAAGCTCTTATTTTGGACTGTGTCCGTTTCACAATGAAAAGTCCCCCTCCTTTTCTGTAAGCAGGCAGAAGCAGATGTATTACTGTTTCGGATGCGGGGCAGGAGGGAATGTATTTACCTTTTTAATGGAATATGAGAATTATTCCTTTCTTGAGGCTCTCAAGGTTCTTGCGGGCCGTGCAGGGGTACAGCTGCCTGAACGGGAATACTCGAAGGAAGCGAAGCAGAGGGCGGATACAAAAGCGGTTCTGCTGGAGATTAACAAGAAGGCTGCCCGGTATTTTTACATTCAGCTTAAAAGCAAAGGAGGGGCGCATGCATATACATACCTGACCGGACGGGGACTTGGGGAGGAGACCATCAAGGCTTTCGGCCTTGGATACTCGAACAAGTACAGTAATGATCTCTATCAGTACCTTAAGAGAGAAGGGTACAAAGATGAGCTGATCGCCCAGGCGGGCCTGATCAGTGTAGATGAGAGACAGGGTGTTTATGACAAGTTCTGGAACAGGGTCATGTTTCCGATTATGGATGTGAACAGCCGTGTGATCGGGTTCGGAGGGCGTGTCATGGGGGATGCAAAGCCCAAGTATCTGAATTCTCCGGAGACACTTGTCTTTGATAAGAGCAGGAATCTGTATGGACTGAACCGTGCAAGAACCTCCAGGAAGCCGTATTTTCTTCTCTGTGAGGGATATATGGATGTCATATCGCTTCATCAGGCAGGATTTACCAATGCGGTTGCTTCTCTTGGCACAGCGCTGACACAGGGACATGCTTCATTGATTAAGCGCTATGTAAATGAGGTATACTTAACTTATGACAGTGATGAGGCCGGAACGAAAGCGGCTCTGCGTGCAGTTCCGATTCTGAGGGAAGCGGGAATTACAGCCAGGGTGATACGGATGGAGCCGTATAAAGATCCGGATGAATTTATCAAAGGACTTGGCGCGGATGAATTCGAGAGGCGGATTGAAAAGGCCGGAAACGGGTTTATGTTTAGTCTTGAGGTATTAGAGAAGGGATATGACATGAACACGCCGGAGGGCCGGACCGCCTTCATGAGGGAGGCTGCGCGCAGGCTTACGGAATTTGAGGAAGAGATTGAGAGAAACAATTATATTCAGGCAGTGGCGGAAAGGTATCGTGTGGGATATGAAGAACTGAAAGGACTGACGGCAAAGATGGCGATTGAGACCGGCCAGGCAAGACCTGTATCAAGGCCGAGGCAGACAAAGAGCCGTGACCGGGAAGACGGGATAAAGAAGTCCCAGAAGATACTGCTTACCTGGCTTGCGTCAGACGAAGAGGTGTTTCGGCAGGTCAGCAAGTATATCTCGCCGGAAGATTTTTCGGAAGGTCTGTACCGTGAGGTGGCAGGGCTTCTCTATGAACAGTATGAGAGGCATGAGCTGAATCCCGCTGCGGTCATGAACCATTTTACGGATGATAAGGAGCACCGTGAGGTGGCAGGGCTTTTCCATACGAGAATCCGGGAGCTTACGACTGTGAGGGAGCAGGAAAAGGCACTAAGTGAGACAGTGGTCCGGGTGAAGAAGCACAGCATTGAGGAAGCGGCAAAGAAGCTTGAACCGTCAGATATGGCAGGACTTCAGCGGTTGATGGAAGCCAGAAGGGAACTGGAGAGGCTCGGGAAACTGCATATTTCTATTAATTAAGGATAAAATATATACAAGCAATGAGAGGATGGACAATACATGGAAGAAAACACAGTGAAATTGGAAGAAAAGCTGAAGGAACTGGTTACGCTTGGAAAGAAGAAAAAGAGTATTCTGGAGATCCAGGAGATCAATGATTTCTTCTCGGACATGGAGCTGGATGCAGAGCAGATGGACCGGGTATTTGAATATCTGGAGGCACACAATATTGATGTACTCCGGATCAGCGGGGATGTTGACGCACTGGAGGTTGACGATGCGGATATTGACCTGTCGGATGTGGAGGATGTGGATGTTGAGAAGCTTGATCTGTCCGTGCCGGACGGAATCAGCATCGAGGATCCGGTGCGTATGTACCTGAAAGAGATTGGAAAGGTTCCTCTTCTTACTGCAGAGGAGGAGGTGGATCTTGCAAAGCGCATGGCAGACGGGGATGAGAGTGCGAAAAAGCGTCTTGCCGAGGCGAATCTGCGTCTTGTTGTCAGTATTGCGAAGCGTTATGTGGGGCGTGGAATGCTCTTCCTTGATCTGATCCAGGAGGGAAACCTGGGGCTTATTAAGGCAGTCGAAAAGTTTGATTACCATAAGGGCTTTAAGTTCAGTACTTATGCCACATGGTGGATCCGTCAGGCAATTACCCGCGCCATTGCGGACCAGGCGAGGACCATCCGGATTCCTGTGCATATGGTTGAGACGATCAATAAGCTGATCCGTGTGTCCAGACAGCTCTTGCAGGAACTGGGAAGAGAGCCTACGCCGGAGGAGATCGCTCAGGAGCTGGACATGCCTGTGGAGAGGGTGAGGGAGATCCTGAAGATTTCCCAGGAGCCGGTGTCCTTAGAGACTCCGATCGGCGAGGAGGAGGACAGCCATCTCGGAGATTTTATCCAGGATGATAATGTACCGGTACCGGCAGAGGCGGCTGCACAGACCCTTTTAAAGGAACAGCTTGATGAGGTGCTGGATACACTGACAGACAGGGAACAGAAGGTTCTGAGGCTCAGATTTGGCATGAACGACGGACGTGCCCGCACTTTGGAGGAGGTCGGGAAGGAGTTCGACGTTACCAGGGAGCGTATCCGTCAGATTGAGGCGAAGGCACTGCGGAAGCTCCGCCATCCAAGCCGAAGCAGAAAATTAAGAGACTATCTGGATTAATGAAGAGGCGCCTATGGAATTATCAGAGAGACTTTCTGCGGTAGCAGGTCTTGTGACAGAAGGCGCCTCTGTTGCAGATATTGGGACAGATCATGGTTACATACCTGTTTATCTTATGGAGCATGGAATTGCGGAAAAAGTGCTGGCGCTGGATGTTAATGAGGGACCCCTTAAGAGGGCAGAAGATTATATCAGAAGATGCGGGTGGGAAGGTCATATTGAGACAAGGCGTTCTGACGGACTGCAGAAGGTAAGGCCGGGAGAGGCAGATACAATCATTGCAGCCGGGATGGGAGGCGGTCTTATTGCAAAGATCCTTTCAGAGGGAAGAGAGGTGCTGGCAGCCCTTGACCATCTGATTCTGCAGCCCCAGTCGGAGATCTGGAAGGTCCGGCGGTATCTGAATGAGCACGGGTACCGGATTATGGCAGAGGACATGGTATTAGATGGAGGAAAATATTATACGGTCATGAAAGCAGGGCACGGAGAGACGGAATTCTACGACAGGGGCCAGTATCTTTATGGGAAACGTCTTCTGGAGGGGCGTCACCCTGTGCTCTGCCGGTATCTTCAGCGGGAGATCCATTTAAAGGAGCAGATCATGGAAAATCTCCAGGCTTATGGAGAGGCAGGCAGGGCACAGGAGAGGAGAAAGGATCTCCTTCGGGAGACAGAAGAAATAAAAAGGCTGCTTTCTATTTATTATGGAGGATATTAGGGATGTTGTGTAAAGAGGTTATGGCGGTTATTGAGGAGTCCTTTCCCAGGGATTGTGCCCTAAACTGGGATAATGTGGGTCTTCTTGCCGGCAGAGATGACAAGGAAGTAAAACGGATCTATGTGGCGCTGGATGCGGACGATGCTGCAGTGGAGACTGCGGTCAGAATACATGCGGATATGTTGGTAACACACCATCCGCTCATATTCAGTGGGATGAAGAGGGTGACCAGCGAAGATTTTACCGGACGCCGGCTGCTTGGACTGATTCAGAATGATATTTCCTATTATGCCATGCATACGAATTATGATGTGCGGGGAATGGCGGCTCTTGCCTGTGAAAGACTTGGAATGCCGGATTCTCTGGTGCTGGAGGTGACCAGGGTATCAGAGGATGGCGCAGAGGAAGGAATCGGAAGGATAGCAGATCTTGCTCCTGTGACGCTTGGCAGCCTCTGCGAAAGGGTAAAGAAAGCCTTTGGCCTTGATTCAGTGCGGCTGTTCGGTGACCGGACACAGATGATCAGGCGGGCTGCCATCTGTCCGGGTTCGGGAAAGAGTGTGATCGGGGAGGCGCTAAAAAAAGGCGCAGATGTCCTGATTACCGGTGATATCGGACATCACGAAGGAATTGATGCCGTGGCAGAGGGCATGGCAGTTATAGATGCAGGGCACTATGGAATCGAGCATATCTTTATCCAGGACATGAAGAACTATCTGGAAGAGCATCTAAGAGGCGTGGAGATAGAGGCAGCATCCGTCAGACATCCGTTTACAGTGTTATAGAGTAACTGTAGATTTCATCGACCGTGAGTATATATTATGGAAACAATATGCAGAGAAAGGAGCAAGGGCTATGGGCAAGGAAATGTATACAGTAAGGATCGGCACAGAGGACAGGCAGTATGAGGATGGTACGCCGTATCTGAAAATTGCGCAGGATTTTCAGGAGAATTATGAGAATGATATTGTGCTTGTATTCATAAATGAAAAGCTTCAGGAGTTGTATAAACCCCTTCGGGGAGACTGCACAATGCGTTTTGTGACAACAGGGGATGAGATTGGACATCAGACTTATAAGAGGAGCATGAGCCTGATGCTCGTAAAAGCAATCTATGATGTTACGGACCGTGCACAGCTTGAGAAGGTGAGGATTCATTTTTCAGTAAGCAAAGGGTATTACTGCACCCTGGAAGGAACAGTCCGGACAGACCAGGAGCTGCTTGACCGTGTGACTGCACGGATGGAGGAGATCATCTGCCAGGATATGCCTATCCGGAAACGTTCTGTCCATACGGATGAGGCGATTGACCTTTTTGACCACCATGGTATGTATGATAAGGAAAAGCTGTTTATGTACCGCCGTGTGTCGAAGGTGAACATCTACAGCATGAATGAGTTTGAGGATTATTATTATGGCTATATGGTGCCGAGTGCCGGCTACCTGAGATACTTTAAATTATATCTCTATGATGAGGGATTTGTGATTCAGATGCCAGTGAAGTCCGCGCCAAGAGAGGTTCCGGCCTTTGAGCCCCAGCATAAGCTGTTTTCTGTGTTAAAGGAATCGACCAAATGGGGAGACATGCAGGGAATTGAGACAGTGGGCTCGCTGAATGATAAGATTACGAAAGAAGATGTCCGTGAGGTAGTGCTGGTCCAGGAGGCGATGCAGGAGAAGAAGATCGCGGAGATTGCAAGTACGATAGCGGGGAGGCCGGAGATCAAGTTCGTTCTGATTGCAGGACCGTCTTCATCCGGAAAGACAACCTTTTCCCACAGGCTTTCTATACAGCTTCGGGCGAACGGGCTGGTTCCGCATCCAATTGCGGTGGATAATTATTTTGTTGAACGGGAGGATACGCCGAAGGATGAGGATGGAAATTATGATTTTGAATGCCTCGGAGCCGTGGATGTAGAACTGTTTAACAGGCAGATGCAGGAGCTCCTTGCAGGGAAGGAGGTTGTGATACCGACCTTTAATTTCCTGAAGGGGAGCAAGGAGTTTCATGGGAAACCGAAGAAGCTGGGTGAAAATGATGTGCTTGTATTCGAGGGAATCCACTGCCTGAATCCAAAGCTTACGGAAAGCCTTGCAGATGAGAATAAGTTCAAGATTTATATCAGTGCGCTGACCCAGTTGAATGTAGATGAGCATAACCGGATCCCGACGACGGACGGAAGGCTCCTGCGGCGGATTGTACGGGATGCAAGGACAAGAGGGTCGTCTGCAAGGAGGACAATTGGTATGTGGCCCTCTGTAAGAAGGGGTGAGGAGAAGAACATCTTCCCCTATCAGGAGGAGGCGGATGTGATGTTCAATTCCGCCCTGATCTATGAGCTTGCGGTTCTGAAGCCGTATGTAGAGCCCCTGTTATTCGGGATAGAGAGAGACTGTCCGGAGTACATAGAAGCAAAAAAGATTCTGAAATTCCTGGATTATTTTGTAGGAATCGGGAGTGAGAATGTACCGATGAACTCTCTGCTCAGGGAGTTTGTTGGAGGAAGCTGCTTTCATGTGTAAACGAGAAGAACGGATCATTTATATGTGATTAATAATAAAGAAAAAGTCATTTTGAAATGATTTATTTTTAAGAAAAAGTCGCTTTGAAGTGACTTTTTCTTGATTTTATAAAAAAAACAGGATAAAATAAAAAAAGGTGAAGTGTGTTAATTGGACTTTTGCAGTAACAGGGCAGCTTGTCTTAGCTGTCGCCAGGCATGGGAAAATGAGGTGAAAGGATGGAAAGATATATTGCAGAGGAGCTTCTTGAGTGGAAGAAGATGGAAAAAGGGCGGCTTCCCTTTGTTCTTTATGGTGCAAGGCAGGTGGGGAAGACTTATGTGCTTCAGCATTTTGGAAGAGATCATTATAAAAACAGCATTTATGTTAATTTTGAGAGAATGCCGGTAATCGCAGAATATTTTGACGGCGATCTGAAGCCGGAGAGGCTGCTCCGGTTTTTGGAGGAATATTTTTCAGACAGGATTATACCGGAGCAGACATTGATTATTTTTGACGAAATCCAGGCCTGTGAGAGAGCGCTTACTTCACTCAAATATTTCGCAGAGGAAGCGCCGGAATATCATATTGCCGCAGCAGGCAGCCTGCTCGGCGTAGCTGTTCACCGGAATCAATATTCGTTTCCTGTGGGGAAGGTAATTATGAAGACCATGTATCCGCTAAGATTCGATGAATTTTTAAATGCGACTGGAAATGGCCACCTGACCCGGTTAATCTGTGAGCACTATGAGGAATTGTCAGAGATGCCTGGTCAGACCCACCGGGAGATTATGGAGTGGTTCAGACGGTATCTTTTCATAGGCGGCATGCCGGCTGTGGTAAGAAAATATGTAGAGGAGGGGTCTCTTGTGAATATCCCCGAGCTTCAGCATATGATTCTAAATGCCTATATTGCGGACATGGCGAAATACGCATCATCTGGAGAATGCACGAAAATACAGAATGCGTTCCGCTCGCTTCCCGCCCAGCTCGCAAAGGATAACCGGAAGTTCCAGTATAAACTGATCAGAAAAGGGGCAACGGCAGGTCTCTTCGGAGATTCGATTTCCTGGCTTGTTATGGCCGGGGTGGCGTTGGAATGCGATAAGGTCACAAGAGGAGAGCTTCCCCTTCCGGTATTCCGGGATGTGTCTTCTTTTAAACTATATATGTCAGATGTAGGACTTCTGTCCGCCTTTGCAGGAATCATGCCAGAGAATATTGTGAGGCAGGAACTGTCAGATGTATATAAGGGCGCCCTGTCAGAAAACTATGTGGCACAGACATTGCGGGCAGGAGGACACGAATTGTATTACTGGGCGTCAGATTCCCCATGCGCAGAGGTGGACTTCGTGATTCAGAGAAAGGGAGAGATCATTCCCATTGAAGTAAAGTATGATGAAAATGTACATGCGAGAAGCCTGAAGCACTTTGTAAAGCTGTACCAGCCCAGGCAGGCAGTCAGGCTTAGCGCACGTAATTTTGGCATGGACGAAAAGGGGATGGCATCGGTTCCCCTGTACGCGGCATTCTGTATCTAAGGAAGAGAGCAGCGAAAGCGGCGGCGCTCCTGATTTATTCCTTGTATATTGCCTTCAGGTTTTCCAGACGTGAGGACATATTTGTCATCAGCAGGTCGGCAAGAGTGATGGCAGCCATTGCCTCTACAACAACGACAGCCCTGGGTACGATGACAGGGTCATGTCTGCCAGTGATGGCAATGTCTGTGTTTTCTCCCTGGTTTGTAACCGTGTGCTGGGTCCGGGCTATGGAGGGAGTCGGTTTTATGGCAGCGCGCAGGATAATCGGGGCTCCGTCGCTCATCCCCCCTAAGGTGCCGCCGGAATGGTTGGTTCTTTTCATGATCTTCCCGGCCTCGCAGAAAAAGGCATCATTGTTGGTGCTTCCCAGTGCCCTGGAGGCTTCAAAGCCGTCTCCGATCTCCACGCCTTTCACAGCGCCAATGGACATGACTGCTTTTGCAAGTTCAGCATCCAGTTTCTGGAAAACGGGCTCCCCGATACCGGCAGGTACTCCGGTAATGACAGATTCCACAGTACCGCCGGAGGAATCCAGGTTCTCCATACAGGCTTCCAGATATTCCGAGGCCTTTCTGGCATAAGAATTATTCGGCATATACAGTGGGTTTTCCAGAATTTCTTCATAATGATATTCATTCTGTGGAATACAGATCCCACCTATGGAACGGGTGTAGGTGGTAAAACGTATCCCAAGCTCATGAAGGAGTTTAACCGCCACTGCGCCGGCAGCAACGCGCCCGATTGTTTCGCGCCCGGAGGAACGCCCCCCGCCCCGGTAATCCCGGAAGCCATATTTTGCATCAAAGGTATAGTCTGCGTGCCCGGGACGGTAGCAGTCCTTGATCTTTCCGTAATCCCGGGAACGCTGGTCCTCATTTCTTATGACCACGGAGATGGGCGTCCCGGTAGTTTTTCCTTCAAAGGTTCCGGAAAGGATTTCTGCAAGGTCGCTTTCACGGCGCTTTGTCGTAAACTTATTCTGTCCAGGCTTTCTTCTGTCTAAAAATCCCTGAATATCCTTCTCTGAAAGAGAAAGTCCCGCCGGGCATCCGTCTATAACTGCTCCAATTGCTTTTCCATGAGATTCTCCCCATGTAGTAATCCGAAATAAATTTCCAAAAGTTGATCCAGCCATAAAAAGTCCTCCTTGGTTTCGCATGTCTGTTTTATACATGTATCATCATACGGTAATTCTGTAAAATCTTCAAGATTTTTACTATATTTGTACTGTACTTTTATAAAAAGCCATATTATAATAAGGTCGTGTGAACTAAAATGGAGGAATAATTCTATGAAAAGGAATGAAAAGGGAAGAAAAAGGGATACAGATGACATTGAATTCATAGAGATTGATCTTGATGAAGGATTTACCAATTCTTCTTACGAATATTTTGCAAACAAGAAAGAGCTCATAGATGAAGATGATTATGAAGAAGAGGAGGAAGAGGATTCCGGGGACAATGACAGCTCTGCCAGGGAGGCAGACAGTCCGGAGGAGGACAGCGCCCAGAAGGAATCTGCTGAAGAAGAACCAGTAAATGTTCCTGAGCCAGAAGAAGAGGAGGAAGATCCTACTGCCGGAGATTTTGAGGACAATGATGAAAAGAAGGCGAGAAAGAGGGCGCAGCGGAGAAAAAAGAGGGGAAAGTCTGCCAAAAAGGCAGTGGCCATATCTCTCATCAGCTTTCTTGTTCTGCTTGGAGGCGGTTATCTTGGAGGTGTATATTATTTTGATGACCACCTTTTCTTTCAGACAACCATAAACGGAATGGACTTTTCTTCAAAAAGTGTAGGAGATGTGGAAGAATACATGCACAGTCAGGTCCGCGATTATACACTTACCATTGAAGAGTCTGACGGAGAGACCCAGCAGGTTTCCGGCTCATCCATAGCGCTGGAATATGTTCCGGGGGATGAACTGAAGCAACTGGTCGAAGGACAGAATAAGTTTCTGTGGGTGGAGTCTCTCTGGAAGAAGACGGAGATCGAAGCACCCATTGGTGTGACATACAATGAGGAAGCCCTGGCCGGAGAGCTTGACAAGCTTCCATGTCTTCAGAAAGAAAACCAGGTGAAATCTGTAAATGCCCATCCGGAATTCAAGGATACAGAGTTTGTCATTATACCAGAGGTGGTTGGAACCAGAATAGACAGGGAGGTCTTTGATGAGGCTGTGGCAGCAGCCATCAGCGGATTTAGTGACACGCTTAAATTAGAAGAGACAGAATGCTATATCAAGCCGAAGTACTTAAAGGATTCCAAAAAGGTGGTTGCCGCGAAGGATAAGATGAACAGTTATCTCGGGGCAAATGTTACTTATGACTTTAACCCTTATACAGAAGTGGTAGATGCGTCAGTGATCTCCAAGTGGGTGAAGGTAAACAAAAAAATGAAGGTCACCTTCAACAAAGATGCTGTGAAGAAATACATTGCCTCACTGGCGGAAAAGTATGACACCATAAATAAGACCCGTGAATTCACTACGGCAAACGGAAATAATGTGTCAGTCGTACCCGGAACCTATGGCTGGGAGATGGATCAGGAGACAGAATACGAGAAGCTGCTATCTGATATTAAAAAGGAAAAGACAGTAACAAGAGAGCCTGCGTATTTCAGCAAGGCTGCAGTTCATGAGACGATGGATATGGGAAATACGTATGCGGAGGTAGATCTGTCCGCACAGCATATGTGGCTGTTCCAGAATGGAAAGGTTACGCTGGAATCAGATGTTGTGACCGGAAATCCCAATATCGGGAACCGTGAGACACCGTCAGGTGTTTATTCGATCTTAGAGCTTCAGAGGAATGCCACACTGGTGGGCGAAAAGGATCCCAAGACCGGAAAACCGGAATACCGGACGCCTGTAGCTTTCTGGATGCGGGTTACCTGGAGCGGGATTGGCTTCCATGACGCTACCTGGCAGCCGTATTTCGGCGGCTCACTGTATCTGACAAATGGTTCTCACGGATGTATCAACATGCCGTATGACAAGGCAGAGGCCCTTTTCGGCCTGCTGGAAGTGGGGATGCCAGTTGTAATCCATTATTAAAATGCATCCACTGCCTGGTATAGCGTTGCATAATTAAGGGTGAAACCTGCACTAGCTGGTACAGCACTGCCATCAACCGACGATGGCACAGGGTACGAAGCCCTTTTAGAAAGGTCAGGAAAAAGATATGTATGAGCTAATAAAAAAAGACGGACTTGCCAGGCGCGGCCGGTTCCGTACCGTACACGGGGTCATTGAGACCCCTGTATTTATGAATGTGGGGACAGCCGCAGCGATCAAAGGCGCTGTCTCTACCAGGGATCTGCAGGAGATCGGGACACAGGTTGAACTGTCAAATACCTACCATCTCCATGTCCGCCCGGGAGACCAGGTGATCAAGAAGCTTGGAGGCCTCCATAAATTCATGGTGTGGGACAAGCCAATCCTTACAGATTCCGGAGGATTTCAGGTGTTTTCCCTGGCAGGCCTCAGAAAGATCAAGGAAGAGGGCGTATATTTCCAGTCCCATATTGACGGAAGGAAAATCTTTATGGGGCCAGAAGAGAGTATGCAGATCCAGTCAAACCTGGCATCCACCATTGCCATGGCATTTGACGAATGCCCTTCCAGCGTGGCGGACAGAGATTATATCCAGCAGTCCGTAGACAGGACAACAAGGTGGCTTAAGAGATGCAAGGAAGAGATGGCCAGACTTAACCAGTCTCCGGACACGATTAACCGCAGGCAGCTTCTGTTCGGCATTAACCAGGGAGGAATCTGCGAGGACATCCGGATCCGGCACGCCCAGGAGATTGCGGAGCTTGATCTTGACGGATATGCCGTAGGAGGCCTTGCTGTGGGAGAGCCCCATGAGGAGATGTACCGTATCCTGGATGCAGTAGTGCCGTATCTGCCTGCCCATAAACCGGTTTATCTGATGGGAGTAGGGACGCCTGCCAACATTCTGGAGGCAGTGGACCGGGGAGTAGATTTCTTTGACTGCGTGTACCCGAGCCGGAACGGAAGACACGGACATGTGTATACAAATGAAGGGAAGCTGAATCTCTTTAATGCTAAATACGAGCTGGACAGCCGCCCCATAGAAGAAGGCTGTACCTGCCCCGCCTGCCAGACCTATTCCAGGGCATACATCCGTCATCTCCTTAAGGCAAAGGAAATGTTGGGAATGCGTCTGTGCGTGCTTCATAATCTATACTTTTACAATACAATGATGACAGAGATCCGCACAGCAATCGAGGAAGGGCGCTACAAAGAGTATAAAAAAGAAAAGCTCGGGAAAGTATTAAATTTGCATGAATTAGCAAAAAGTCCTTGCTGAAACATGGAATATCCTGTATGATAGCAATAGTGTCTAAACAGATATAGGAGGAGAAATGATATGTTTACATTAGCAGCACAAGGTCAGGGTGGAATGAGCCTGGTATTTCTGTTTGTTGTATATGCAGTAATTTTCGGCGGTTTCTGGTTCGTATTCATCAGACCTCAGAAAAAAGAGCAGAAGAGAGTACAGGCTATGATTGCAGAGATGGAGGTTGGCGACACCGTACTTACAACCAGCGGTTTTTACGGAGTCATTATTGATATTCAGGAAAATGATATCATCGTAGAATTTGGAAACAACAAAAACTGCCGTATCCCAATGCAGAAGGCAGCAGTTGCACAGATCGAAAAAGCATCAGCAGAATAAAAGAGTCATCAACAGCCCCTTCCCCGTCCGACCGGATTACCATGTCCAGTCAGACAGGGAAGGGGCTGTTCCTTAAGCCGGACAGATTTCAATCCAGTAGCCGTCCGGGTCATTGATAAAATAAATACCCATGTCAGAATTCTCAAAGCACACACAGTCCATTTCCTTATGGAAGGCAAGAGCAGCCTCCATATCATCCACATGCATCGCCAGATGAGATTCATTATCCCCCAGGTCATAAGCCCTGTCCATATCACGAAGCCAGGTAAGCTCCAAAAGATGCGGCGTTACCCCATCCCCTAAAAACACCAGCTTAAAACTCCCATCCTCCGCCTCCTTTTCCTTCGAAACCGTAAGCCCAAGAGCCTTCTCATAAAACCTGACCGACGCGTCCAGATCCCGCACATTAATATTGTTGTGATAAAAAGTAAATTTCATAATCATTCTCCCTTCTTACTAATAATAAAAAATGTAATACCTGCCCCCTATTATAATCGACAGACAAAACCGTGTAAAGCTTTTATTGCTTTTACGTGTCCTCCCCCAGTAATACTTTTATTTGCCAGTAAACAGCAGGCAGGGGAGAGCATATATTCCAATGAAAACAATCAGAGGCGCTTTTTATGGAGATGAAATCCACCGTTTACGGAGACTTAGACGCGAGGGCTCTCCCGAGCGTCTTAGCCGTAGTTAACGGTTAGTTCATCGGAATTTTGCCTCGTTTGAATGGAATATATGCTCTCCCCTGCCTGCGTCCCCCACCCCCAGTCTCAAAAGTAATACCTTTCAACACTTTCCTTTTTGGGGAAAAGATGTTATAATGCAGAATAGCGATTTTAAGGCTTTGAAAAGAAGGAGGATCTACATGGGAACACCACATAATGGGGCAGACAAAGGAGACATTGCCAGAACAGTACTCATGCCCGGCGACCCGCTCCGGGCAAAATATATTGCTGATACATATCTGGAAGACGTAAAATGCTTTAACACAGTAAGGAACATGTTTGGCTATACAGGAACCTATAAAGGAAAGGAAGTCTCAGTTATGGGAGGCGGCATGGGGATGCCGTCCATCGGAATTTACAGCTATGAGCTGTATCATTTTTATGATGTTGACGCGATTATCCGGATTGGTTCTGCAGGTGCGATGCAGGATGATGTGAATGTAATGGACATTGTGATTGGTATGGGAGCCTGCACGAACTCCAGCTATGCGGACCAGTATCAGCTTCCAGGGACATTTGCACCGATCCCGGATTATGGGCTTTTGGAAAAAGCGGTAAATACTGCCAGAGAAAAGGGCGCCAGTGTGAGAGTGGGAAATATCCTGTCTTCAGATGTTTTTTATAATGACAGGACGGATTTTAATGACCGTTGGAAACGTATGGGTGTACTTGCAGTGGAGATGGAGGCAGCTGCACTCTATATGAATGCGGCAAGAGCAGGAAAGAAGGCATTGTGTATTCTGACCATTTCAGACCATTTATACAGGGAGGATTCCCTGAGTGCAGAAGACCGCCAGACAGGCTTCCATCAGATGATGGAGATTGCGCTGGAACTTTGTTAATTTAATAGTTTACCTAATTAAAGTCTTGAAACGTGGATGAAAATGCGATATTATAGTTGCTAGTACGATCAGGAAGGATGATGGATAGAATGAATCTGAAAATCGGAGTGATTAAGGGAGACGGGATCGGACCGGAGATTGTAACAGAGGCGGTGAAGGTTCTTGATAAGGTGGCAGAAAAATATGGACATACAGTAGAATATACGCAGCTCTTAATGGGAGGTGCCTCGATTGATGTGCATGGCATACCCTTGACCGATGAGACAGTGGCTGCTGCGAAGGCATGCGATGCGGTACTGATGGGCTCCATCGGCGGAGATGCGAAGACATCTCCCTGGTATAAGTTGGAGCCTTCAAAGAGGCCGGAGGCCGGACTCCTCAGAATCCGTAAGGAGCTGAATCTGTTTGCGAATCTGCGCCCGGCGGTTCTCTATGATGAGCTCAAGGGAGCGTGTCCCCTTAAGGAGGAGATTACAGAGGGCGGCTTTGACATGATGATCATGCGCGAGCTTACCGGGGGATTATACTTCGGGGAACGCAAAACCGTGGAGGAGAACGGCGTCATGACAGCATATGATTCTCTGACATACAATGAAAATGAGATCCGCCGGATTGCGAAGAGGGGCTTTGACATTGCCGCGAAGCGCAGGAAGAAAGTGACAAGCGTGGATAAGGCAAATGTGCTGGATTCCTCCAGACTCTGGAGAAAGATTGTGGAGGAGGTGGCCGGGGAGTACCCGGAGGTTGCCCTTGAGCATATGCTGGTGGATAACTGTGCCATGCAGCTTGTGAAGGATCCGAAGCAGTTTGACGTTATCCTGACAGAAAATATGTTTGGTGATATTTTATCAGATGAGGCGAGTATGGTAACCGGCTCCATCGGCATGCTTGCAAGCGCGAGTCTCAATGAGACGAAGTTCGGTCTCTACGAGCCCAGCGGCGGCTCGGCGCCTGACATTGCGGGCAAAGGAATTGCAAACCCCATAGCGACGATTCTGTCAGCAGCCATGATGCTCAGGTTCAGCTTTGACCTTGACAGGGAAGCAGATGCCATTGAGACGGCAGTCGCGAAGGTGCTTAAGGAGGGATACCGGACGATTGATATCATGTCTGAAGGAAAGACTCAGGTCGGCACAGAGGGGATGGGCAGTCTGATTGCAAAGAATATATAACGAAATTTGACGCTTTTAACAAAATACACGGAAAAGCAGGCGGTGCGCCGGGAAAGTAATCCGGATCCCGGCTGTCTGCCTGGTCAGGAGGAAAATATGAGAAGTGATACAGTCACAAAAGGAAAACAGCAGGCGCCCCACCGTTCCTTATTTAATGCGCTGGGGCTTACAAAGGAGGAGATGGACAGGCCGCTCGTAGGGATTGTCAGCTCCTATAATGAGATTGTTCCGGGGCATATGAATCTGGATAAGATTGTGGACGCAGTGAAACAGGGAGTTGCCATGGCAGGGGGAACACCGATTGTATTTCCTGCGATTGCAGTATGCGATGGGATTGCCATGGGACATATCGGCATGAAATATTCTCTTGTTACAAGGGACCTGATCGCAGATTCCACAGAAGCGATGGCGCTTGCCCATCAGTTTGACGCCCTTGTGATGGTGCCGAACTGTGATAAGAATGTACCTGGTCTTCTGATGGCGGCGGCGAGAATTAATGTGCCGACAATCTTCGTTAGCGGCGGTCCCATGCTGGCGGGGCATGTGAAGGGTGAAAAGAGAAGCCTTTCCAGTATGTTTGAGGCAGTGGGAGCCAATGCTGCGGGCACGATGTCCGACGAGGACTTGTGCGAATTTGAAAATAAGGTCTGCCCTACCTGTGGTTCCTGCTCCGGTATGTACACGGCCAACAGCATGAACTGCCTGACAGAGGTGCTGGGCATGGGACTTGGCGGAAACGGGACAATTCCGGCGGTATATTCTGCAAGGATCCGTCTGGCAAAGCAGGCGGGCATGAAGGTCATGGAGCTTCTTGAGAAGAATATCCGCCCCCGTGATATTATGACAGAGAAAGCAATCCTGAATGCCCTTACGGTAGACATGGCGCTTGGATGCTCTACGAACAGTATGCTGCATCTCCCGGCAATTGCCCATGAGATCGGCATGGACTTTGAGATTGATTTTGCAAATGGAATCAGTGAGAAGACGCCGAATCTCTGCCATCTGGCTCCGGCAGGCCCGACCTATATGGAGGATCTGAATGAAGCCGGAGGTGTGTATGCGGTCATGGCGGAGCTGAATAAGAAGAACCTTCTGCACACTGACTGTATGACGGTTACGGGAAGAACCGTAGGAGAGAATATCGAGGGAGCCGTAAACCGGAATCCGGAGGTGATCCGTCCAATTGACAATCCATATACTCCGACCGGAGGACTTGCGGTTCTTAAGGGCAACCTTGCACCAGACGGAAGTGTTGTGAAGCGCTCCGCAGTGGTAGAGGAGATGCTTGTACATGAGGGCCCGGCAAGAGTATTTGAATGCGAAGAGGATGCCATTGACGCAATTAAAGGCGGTAAGATTGTGGCAGGCGATGTAGTTGTTATCCGTTATGAGGGACCAAAAGGCGGACCCGGCATGCGTGAGATGCTGAACCCCACTTCTGCGATTGCCGGAATGGGACTTGGTTCCAGTGTAGCCTTGATTACAGACGGGCGTTTCAGCGGTGCTTCAAGGGGAGCCTCCATCGGCCATGTGTCGCCGGAGGCGGCAGTGGGAGGCCCGATTGCCCTCGTGGAGGAAGGCGATCTGATCAGGATTGACATTCCGGGGCTTAAGCTTGAGCTTGCCGTACCGGATGAGGAGCTTAAGAAGAGAAGAGAAAAATGGCAGCCGAGGGAGCCGAAGGTAACAACAGGATACCTGGCGAGATACGCATCTATGGTAACCTCCGGAAACAGAGGAGCGATTCTGGAGATACCGAAGAGTAACGGATAAGGAGAAGGACAGATATGCAGCTTACAGGAGCAGAGATCGTAATCGAATGTCTGAAGGAGCAGGGCGTGGATACTGTATTTGGGTATCCGGGCGGAGCGATTTTGAATGTATATGATGAATTATATAAGCATAGTGATGAGATTACACATATTCTCACGTCCCACGAGCAGGGCGCTGCCCATGCGGCGGACGGCTATGCAAGGGCGACAGGAAAAGTGGGTGTCTGTTTCGCCACAAGCGGACCGGGGGCGACCAATCTCGTAACCGGAATCGCCACGGCATATATGGATTCCATCCCCATTGTGGCGATTACGTGCAACGTGGGCGTCGCTCTTCTTGGAAAGGACAGCTTTCAGGAGATTGATATTGCAGGAATCACATTACCGATTACAAAGCATAACTTTATTGTAAAGGATGTAAATAAACTGGCAGAGACCATCCGCAGGGCTTTTGTGATTGCGAAGAAGGGAAGGCCGGGACCGGTGCTGATTGACATTCCGAAGGATGTGACAGCGAATAAGACAGAGTATGAGAGGGCAGAGGTTCTGAAGACGGAACCGGTAAAGACCGTAAGTGAGGAGGACGTTGCCGGGGCTCTTAAGATGATTGAGGAGTCAGAGAAGCCTTACATCTTTGTGGGCGGAGGAGCCGTGTTATCAGGAGCCAGCGGGGAGCTTCGTACATTTGTAAAGAAGGTAGACGCTCCGGTAACTGACAGCCTGATGGGAAAGGGAGCATTTCCCGGAACAGACCCACTCTATACAGGCATGCTTGGAATGCACGGGACAAAGACCTCCAACTACGGGGTCAGTGAGTGCGACCTTCTGATCGTAGTGGGCGCAAGGTTCAGTGACCGTGTGACTGGCAATGCGAAGAAATTTGCGGACAATGCAAAGATACTCCAGTTCGATGTAGATGAAGCGGAGATGAATAAAAATGTGTTGATCACTAAGGGTGTTGTGGGTGATATCAGAACGATTCTGGAGTGTATCAACGCAAAACTTTCCCAGCAGAGTCATACAGAGTGGATTCAGAGGATTATGAGTTATAAAGAAAAATATCCGCTCTCCTATCACCCGGAGATTCTCACGGGTCCTTATGTGGTGGAAGAGATCTACCGCCAGACGAAGGGTGAGGCGATTGTTGTCACGGAGGTCGGACAGCACCAGATGTGGGCGGCCCAGTATTATAAATATACACAGCCCAGAACCTTCCTCACATCAGGAGGGCTTGGAACCATGGGTTACGGGCTCGGTGCGTCCCTTGGGGCAAAGACGGGTATGCCGCAGAAGACAGTGGTGAACATTGCCGGGGACGGCTGTTTCCGTATGAATATGAATGAGATTGCAACTGCAGTACGCCACAATATTCCGGTCATTCAGGTGGTGATTAACAACCATGTGCTCGGGATGGTGCGTCAGTGGCAGAACCTGTTTTATGGACAGAGGTATTCGGCGACGGTTCTGAATGACGCAGTAGATTTTGTGAAGCTGGCGGAAGCCATGGGTGCAGAAGGGATCCGGGTATCATCAAAGGAAGAATTTTCTGAGGCATTTGCCAGGGCGCTGACACTTGGAAAGCCGGTGGTCATTGACTGCCAGATTGACTGTGATGACAAGGTGTGGCCGATGGTAGCACCGGGTGCATCCATCCGGGAAGTGTTTGACGAAAAAGATCTCGAGGAGAAGGAAAAATAGTTACTATTGACAGGGATGCGCTGAACTGTGCATTCCGTAATGGTTCATTGCCGGGAAATGGCATTGAATTGTTAAAATGTTACACTGCAAGAGACAGAAAATGGAGGAATGAAAATGAGCAGAGTGTATAATTTTTCGGCAGGTCCGGCTGTTTTGCCGGAGGAAGTATTAAGGGAAGCGGCAGAGGAGATGTTAGATTACAGAGGAATCGGTATGTCCGTGATGGAAATGAGTCACCGCTCAAAACCATTCCAGGAGATTATTGACACAGCAGAGGCAGATCTCAGGGAACTTATGAAGATTCCTGAGGACTATGAGGTGCTGTTTCTGCAGGGCGGCGCTTCCCAGCAGTTTGCCGCAGTTCCCATGAACCTGATGAAGAACGGCGTGGCAGATTATATTGTAACCGGACAGTGGGCGAAAAAAGCAGCCCAGGAAGCAGAAAAATACGGTAAAGTGAATATTATTGCTTCCTCTGCGGATAAGACATTTTCTTACATACCGGATGTATCGGATCTTCCGGTATCAGAGGATGCGGATTACGTGTACATCTGCGAGAACAACACAATCTATGGCACGAAATATAAGGAACTTCCAGATACAAAGGGGAAGACGCTTGTTGCGGATGTATCTTCCTGTTTTCTGTCTGAGCCCCATGATGTGAAGAAATACGGCGTTATTTACGGCGGTGTGCAGAAGAATATCGGGCCTGCCGGAACCGTAATTGTGATCATCAGAAAGGATCTTATATCCGACGAGGTGCTTCCCGGAACGCCGACCATGTTAAAGTATAAGACCCATGCGGATGCAGGCTCTCTTTACAATACCCCGCCTGCATACGGCATCTATATCTGCGGCAAGGTATTCAAGTGGCTAAAGAAGCGCGGCGGCCTTGGGGCCATGAAGGAGTATAATGAGAGGAAGGCTAAGGTTCTCTATGATTACCTGGACCAGAGTAAAATGTTCCGGGGAACCGTGGAGAAGAAGGACCGTTCTCTTATGAATGTGCCTTTTGTCATCGGCGATGCTGACCTGGAAGCAAAATTTATCCAGGAATCAAAGGCAGCAGGCTTTGAGAATCTTAAGGGACACCGCACGGTAGGCGGCATGCGCGCAAGCATCTATAATGCGATGCCCATTGAGGGCGTGGAGGCGCTGGTGGCATTTATGAAGAAGTTTGAGGAGGAGAATCTGTAATGTATAGCTATCATTGTTTAAATCCAATCTCGGACGTGGGACTGAATAAATTTCCGGAAGAATATGTGCCGGTGAGCACCCCGGAGAAGGCGGACGCGCTTCTGGTAAGAAGTGCGGTCATGCATGATATGGAGTTTGGTAAGAAGCTGAAAGCAATCGGAAGGGCAGGAGCCGGGGTGAATAACATTCCCCTCGACCGGTGCGCAGAGGCAGGTATTGTTGTATTTAATACGCCGGGTGCAAATGCAAATGGAGTGAAGGAGCTGGTGATTGCAGGGATGCTCCTTGCGTCCCGTGATATTATCGGCGGAATTAACTGGGTCCAGGAAAACGAAGAGGATGGAAATATTGCCAAAGATGCAGAAAAGGCAAAGAAGGCATTTGCGGGCTGTGAGCTGGAGGGAAAGAAGCTGGGTGTGATTGGCCTTGGCGCCATTGGAGTGCTTGTAGCCAATGCGGCGGCTCATCTTGGGATGGACGTGTACGGCTATGACCCTTATGTGTCTGTAGATTCTGCCTGGAGGCTGTCCCGGAGCATCCACCATTCCAAGACCGTGGATGAGATTTACAGGGATTGTGATTACATTACCATTCATGTACCTGCCATGGACAGTACAAAGGGAATGATTGACCAGGATGCCATAGGCCTGATGAAGGAGGGGGTTGTGGTTCTGAACTTTGCGAGAAATGTACTAGTGGAGGAAGAAGCCATGGTGGATGCCCTCATTTCCGGAAAAGTGAAGCATTATGTGACGGATTTCCCCACGCCGGAGATTGCAGGGGTGAAGGGCGCAATCGTAATTCCCCATCTCGGAGCCTCTACTGAGGAATCAGAGGATAATTGTGCAAAGATGGCGGTAAGGCAGGTGAAGGATTACCTTGAGAATGGAAATATCCATAATTCCGTGAATTATCCCAACTGCGATATGGGAATACGCGGGGAAAATACAAGAATTGCCCTGCTTCACAGGAATGTCCCGAATATGATCGGACAATTTACAAAGATTCTTGCAGAGGATAATATGAATATCGCGGATATGACCAATAAGAGTAAGGGGAAATATGCCTATACTATGATTGATATAGATTCAGATGTGCCGGACCGGGTGACAGAAGACCTCGAAAATGTGAAGGAGGTACTGCGGGTCCGCGTGATCCGGAATCAATAGAGCTGAGGATGAGTGAATATTAACGAAAAAGGTCGGAAATTGCGCTTTTTTCCTCTGTATTTTGACAGGAATCTGCGGTACAATAATAACAGCAGACAGTATACTGGCAGAAAAAGAGAGGGAGTACATAATGAAAGAAAGAGAAGTAAACACCGGCATATGGATTCATCATATAGTCACATTCATCGGCTTATCCTGCGGCATATACCGGCTGGGGGATAAAAGAATCGGAAAAAGCAGGGCTTTTGCCTTGATTATATTTATAGGAAGCCAGTTCTGGGCTGTCATTAAGATTATCGCAGACCTGCTGAGCGGAGGTTCACGGCTTAAAAAATCTTTTGAACAGATTCATATACGCTGTCAGGACAGACAGAAGGAACGGAAAATTCTGGCAGTGCTGGTTGCAGGCTCCTCCCTCTTTAAACTGGGAGTTCCGTGGATTCTTGGTAAAAAAATTGATTGATGGAAGAAAAGTTTTAAGTTGGGGACGGGGCATTTTTAAAAATGCCCCGTCCCCAGATGCCGCTCCAGTAACGCATGAAGCTTTGCCGTCGGGTCGAGTACGGAGCTCATGGTTATATCATGATTAAAGGAGTCAATGATAAGTGCAAGGAATTTGCTCATGTCAGCAATGGCAAAATACGGCTTGTCTTCCACTTCGGGCGGAAGATAGGTAAGGTTTGTCGTAATGACCCGGTTAATATATTCTTTTTCGTAATATTCGTCAAATTGTTCGAAGCCGTCGGTGAAGAGACCGAAGGTGGTGCATACGAATACTTTTTTTGCGCCTCGTTCCTTCATCTGTCTTGCTACCTCCAGCATACTTTCGCCGGAGGAGATCATATCGTCTACAATGATTACATTCTTTCCTCTGAGGTCAGAGCCCAGGAATTCGTGGGCGACGATGGGGTTCTTTCCGTTGACAATTGTGGAATAGTCCCTGCGCTTATAGAACATTCCCATGTCCACGCCGGTTACATTGGAAAAATATACGGCGCGGTGCATAGCTCCCTCGTCCGGGCTGATGATCATCAGATGTTCCTTGTCTACGGACAGGTCAGGTTCTGCGCGCAGCAGCGCTTTCATGAACTGGTAGGTGGTGGCAAAATTATCGAAGCCATGTAAGGGGATGGAGTTTTGTACCCGCGGGTCATGGGCATCGAAGGTTATGATATTACTGACGCCCATATCTGTCAGCTCCCTGAGTGCAAGTGCGCAGTCTAAGGACTCTCTCTTGGTGCGCTTATGCTGGCGGCTTTCATAGAGGAAGGGCATGATGACATTAATCCGGTGCGCCTTTCCGGTTGCGGCAGATATAATGCGCTTCAGATCCTGATAGTGGTCGTCAGGGGACATGTGGTTTTTGTGCCCGTTTACTGTGTAGGTGAGACTGTAATTGCATACATCGACCATGATGAACAGATCTTTGCCGCGGATACTTTCCTTGATGATTCCCTTTGCCTCTCCTGTGCCGAAGCGCGGGCAGGACAAGTCGATCAGATAGTTGTCAAGCTGATAGCTGGAAAAGAGAGGAGAGATCAGGTCCTCCTTCAGGGTATCCTGACGAAATTTTACAATATAGCTGTTGACTTTTTCACCCAGTGCGCGGCAGCTCTCAAGGGCTGCAATTTTCAGTGGGGCAACGGGAAGTGCCTCTTCCATTAACTTTATGTTTGGCATAGCTTTCTCCTGTTTCAATTTGTGAATTATGTACCTGACCCGGAACTTAGAAGTTTCCGAATCCGGTTCTATATTATTTATATCATTTTTGCCATGCGTGGTCAATGGTTAGAGTAAATAGATTCTAACAGTTCTGCCTTTGGCAGAACTGTAACTATAGATTTTGTTGGACTATTTTACCGGGATATTGTATGATGGTAGTGATGTAATGATAATGATCCGAGGTGTTTTGATATGATTCATAAGCATATGATTAAGAGAATAGAGCCGGGAAGTATTGCCGGAGAGCTTGGAATAGAGCCGGGAGACAGGCTGCTTTCCATCAATGACATGGAGATTGAGGATGTTTTTGATTATCATTTTCTTGTAAATGATGAGGAGCTGGTTCTTTTGGTGGAAAAGCCGGACGGGGAGCAGTGGGAGCTGGAGATTGAGAAGGATTATGAGGAAGATCTGGGGATTGAATTTGAGCAGGGTCTTATGGATGAGTACCGTTCCTGCCGGAATAAATGTATGTTCTGCTTCATAGACCAGATGCCGGAGGGAATGCGGGACACGTTATATTTTAAGGACGATGATTCGAGGCTGTCCTTCCTTCAGGGGAATTATGTTACCCTTACGAATATGAGTGACCATGATCTTGACCGGATTATCCGGTATCGTCTGGAGCCCATTAACATTTCTTTTCATACGACGAATCCAGAGCTCCGGTGCAGGATGCTCCACAACCGGTTTGCAGGGGAGGCGCTTAAGAAAGTGGACAGGCTTTATGGCGCGGGAATTGAGATGAATGGCCAGATCGTGCTCTGCCGGGGCGTGAATGACGGGGAAGAGCTGGAGAGAAGTATCCGGGAGCTGTCAGGGTATCTTCCTTATCTGCGGAGTGTGTCAGTGGTTCCGGTAGGACTTACAAAATACAGGGAGGGGCTGGAACCTCTTGAGCCATTTTCCAGGGAAGATGCCAGAGAGGTGCTGTCCGTAATCCACAGATGGCAGGAGAAACTGTATGCAGAGCATGGAGTTCATTTTATACATGCCGGGGATGAATGGTATCTTTTAGCCGGGGAGGAAGTGCCGGAGGAATCCCGGTATGACGGATACCTTCAGCTTGAAAATGGCGTGGGGATGCTACGGCTTCTGACAGATGAGTTTGAGGAGGCATACAGTCAGGCGGCAGGGGACGACAGGAAGAGAGAAGTGTCCATAGCCACAGGGCTGCTTGCATATCCGTATATTAAGCAGATGGCAGAAAAGCTTCAGGAAAAATATACAGAGACAGTGATACACGTCTACCCGGTAAAAAATGAGTTCTTTGGAGAGCTGATCACCGTGTCCGGTCTTCTTACGGGACAGGACCTGGTCCGCCAGCTTGCAGACAGGAGGCTTGGAGAGCGGCTGCTCCTTCCGTGCAGCATGTTCCGCAGTGGTGAGGAGGTATTTCTGGATGACATTACGAGGGAAGAACTATCGGAAGCTTTACAAGTGGAGACAGATATTGTAAAATCAAGTGGACAAGATTTTATAGATGCAGTTACCGGATACTGTGAGTAGCTGTTCATACAGGCCGTCAGGCTTACGGCGGCGGCCGCGGGAAAGTGATTTGGGAGATTAAGAATATGAGTAAACCAGTAGTAGCAATTGTAGGAAGGCCAAATGTAGGAAAGTCAACTCTCTTCAATGCACTGGCGGGAGGAAAGATCGCGATTGTGGAGGATACGCCCGGCGTGACCAGGGACCGGATCTATGCGGAGACGGAGTGGCTGGGACAGAGCTTCACCCTGATTGACACTGGAGGAATCGAGCCGGAAAGCAAGGATATTATCCTTTCGCAGATGCGGGAGCAGGCGCAGACTGCCATTGATACAGCGGATGTGATTGTCTTTATCACAGATGTGCGTCAGGGGCTTGTGGATGCAGATTCCAAGGTGGCGGATATGCTGAGGAGAAGCGGCAAGCCGGTGGTGCTTGTGGTAAATAAGGTGGACAGCTTCGAAAAGTTTATGCCGGATGTGTATGAATTTTACAATCTGGGTATCGGCGATCCGGTGCCTGTATCAGCGGCATCCAGGCTCGGACTCGGGGATATGCTTGACCGGGTGGCCGGGCATTTTCAGAAGGAATCAGGGGAAGAGGAGGAGGATGAGCGTCCCCGGATTGCCATTGTAGGGAAGCCGAATGTGGGAAAATCCTCGATTATTAATAAGCTTCTCGGGGAGCAGAGGGTGATCGTATCAGAGATTGCGGGAACAACGAGGGACGCGATTGATACGGAGCTTGTGCATGACGGGAAGGAATATGTATTTATTGATACAGCAGGCTTACGCCGGAAGAACAAGATTAAGGAGGAGCTGGAACGGTACAGCATTATCCGCACAGTGACGGCCGTGGAGAGGGCGGATGTGGTTCTCGTGGTCATTGATGCCGTGGAAGGGGTGACAGAGCAGGACGCGAAGATTGCCGGAATTGCCCATGAGCGCGGAAAGGGCATCGTGATTGTGGTAAATAAATGGGATGCCATTGAAAAAAACGACAGAACCATGAGGGAATATGAGCAGGAGGTAAGAAGGATCCTTTCTTTTGTGCCTTATGCGGAGATTATGTATGTTTCCGCCATGACAGGGCAGCGCCTGAATAAGCTCTATGATGTGATTGACATGGTGATTGAAAATCAGACGCTCAGGGTAGCGACCGGTGTGTTAAATGAGATTCTCATGGAGGCAGTTGCCCTGCAGCAGCCCCCGTCAGACAAGGGAAAGAGGCTGAAGCTTTATTATATCACCCAGGTGTCGGTGAAGCCGCCCACCTTTGTGATCTTTGTAAATGACAGGGAGCTGATGCATTTCTCTTATCAGAGATATCTGGAGAATAAGATCCGGGAGGCATTTGGATTCAGAGGAACATCACTAAAGTTTTTTATTCGGGAACGAAAAGAAAAGGGGCGTTAGAAAATGGAACGTATCGTAAGTGTAATGATTGGATATGCATTCGGCCTTCTGCAGACCGGATATATTTATGGAAAGCTTCATCATATGGATATCCGCAGATATGGGAGCGGAAATGCAGGGACGACCAATGCTCTCAGAACTCTGGGATGGAAGGCAGGTCTTGTGACATTTCTCGGGGATGCATTCAAGTGTATCTTTGCGGTTCTGGCGGTGAAGCTTTTGTTCGGGAATTCCCATGGGGAGATTCTGCCTGTGCTTGCCATGTATGCAGGTATGGGCGCGGTGCTGGGGCATAACTATCCGTTTTATCTGAAGTTCAAGGGAGGAAAGGGGATTGCGGCAACGGCCGGGCTCCTTGCCAGTACGGTGAATATATGGATGGTGCTGATCTGCCTGGCTGTGTTTGTGGGAGCAGTGGCAGCGACACGTTACGTGTCACTGGGCTCTCTCCTTGTGGTAATTGTCTATCTCATTGAGGTGGTAGTGTACGGACAGACGGGTGGTTTCGGCGTGGGGGCGCCCTATGTGTATGAGATGTATGCTGTGGCGGCATTTCTTATGCTGTCGGCATTTTACAAGCACAGGGAAAATATAAAAAGATTATTGTCAGGAACCGAGAATAAACTGAGTGTAGGGAAAAAATAAAAAGAGCCGAAAAGGAGGGTGTATGATGGCAAAGACAGGTATTATGGGAGCAGGAAGCTGGGGGACAGCCCTGGCGCTTCTGCTTCATAAAAATGGACATGAAGTGACCGTATGGTCTATCAGCCAGGAGGAGGTAGATATGCTTGCAGGTGAACGCGAGCATAAGAGCAAACTCCCTGGAGTAAAGATACCGGAGGATATGAAGTTTACCACGAACCTTGAAGAGGCAGTGACAGGGAAGGATTTCCTTGTGCTGGCGGTGCCGTCTCCATTTACAAGGAATACGGCGCGCAGCATGAAGCCTTATGTAGCAGAGGGGCAGATCATTGTGGATGTGGCGAAAGGAATTGAGGAGGATACGCTTATGACCCTCTCCCAGCAGATCGGAGAGGAGATTCCCCAGGCGGACGTGGCGGTGCTTTCCGGGCCCAGCCACGCGGAGGAAGTGGGGAGAGGGCTTCCCACGACGGTTGTCATCGGTGCACGTTCAGAGGAGACTGCAGACTATCTTCAGAAGATGTTCATGAATGAAGTGTTCCGGGTATATACAAGCCCGGATATGCTGGGGATGGAGCTTGGAGGCTCTCTTAAGAATGTCATTGCACTGGCGGCCGGGATTGCGGACGGCATGGGATATGGGGACAATACAAAGGCAGCGCTCATTACCCGGGGCATTGCAGAGATTGCAAGGCTTGGCGTTAAGATGGGCGGCGCGGTGGAGAGCTTTACAGGTCTTACAGGAATCGGCGACCTGATCGTAACCTGTGCCAGCGTCCACAGCCGGAACCGTAAGGCAGGATTCTTGATGGGACAGGGCAGAACTATGCAGGAGGCAATGGATGAGGTGCAGATGGTTGTGGAGGGAGTGTATTCCACAAAGGCTGCCGTGAAGCTGGGGCAGAAATACGGCGTTCCCCTTCCCATTATTAATAAAGTGAATGAAGTTCTGTTTGAAGGAAAAGATCCGAAGGAGGCAGTCAATGAGCTGATGCTCAGGGACAGCAAGGCAGAGCATACGGCGCTTCCCTGGAAGGATGCTTAGGGACTGTATGTAATATACAATGCTTCAGGATAGATTTTTATAACAGAGGTTCTAAACTCCCATATGCTTACATACACTTGTATCAGCATAACAAGGGGGTATTAGAATGGATACATTTCAGTTGTACAAAGATATCGGGGGCAGAACGAACGGAGAAATATATATAGGAGTGGTGGGACCTGTGAGAACAGGAAAATCCACCTTTATTAAGCGCTTCATGGATGTTCTGGTACTCCCGAATATGGAGGATGAGCACGACCAGGCAAGGACAAGAGATGAACTGCCCCAGTCGGCATCAGGAAAGACCATTATGACCACGGAGCCCAAGTTCGTTCCCAAGGAGGCGGCACAGATCCGGCTTTCGGAGGATGTGTCTGTGAAGGTACGGCTCATTGACTGTGTCGGCTATATGGTGGACGGCGCGGCGGGTCATGTGGAAGGAAATGAGGAGCGCCAGGTAAAGACACCCTGGTTTGACTACGAGATTCCATTTACCAAGGCAGCAGGCATCGGGACGAGGAAGGTGATCCATGACCACTCCACGATCGGGATTGTGATTACAACAGATGGAAGCATCGGTGAGATTGAAAGGGAAAACTACAGAGAAGCAGAAGGCAGGACGATCCGCGAGCTGCAGGGAATTGGCAAGCCTTTTATTGTGCTTGTGAATTCGGTAAAGCCTTATGGCGAGGATGCGAAGAAGGTGATCGCAGAGCTGGAGCAGGAATACGGGGTGAAAGCGCTGCCGGTCAATTGTGAGCAGCTCAAAGAAGAGGACATTTACCGGATTATGGAGGCAGTGCTGTTTGAGTTCCCGGTTTCTGAGATTCAGTTCTTTATTCCGAAATGGGTGGAGATGCTTCCAAGGGAGCATAAGCTGAAGCAGGAGCTTCTTTCCCATATCAGGGAGATTCTGTATGGCTTCGGAGAAATACGGGATGCAGCAGGCGGGATCAGACAGCCGGAAAGCCAGTATATTGATGAATGCAAGGTGGATCATATTGCCATGGACACGGGATGCGTCAGGGTGCGCATCGGGATTGCGGATAAATACTATTACGAGATGCTCAGCGAGCTTACGGGAACCCATATTGCAGGGCAGTATGAGCTGATTGCCGCTATGAAGGATCTGTCAGAGCTCAAAGCAGAGTACGAGAATGTAAAGGATGCCTTTGCACTGGTCCGCATGAAAGGCTATGGCGTGGTAAGCCCGTCCAGGGAGGAGATTACTTTAAATGAACCGGAGATCATTAAGCAGGGCAACAAATACGGCGTGAAGATACATTCCCAGGCACCATCTATTCATCTGATCCGTGCGAATATTGAGACAGAGATCGCCCCGATTGTAGGAAATGAGCAGCAGGCAAAGGATCTGATTCAATACATTGAGGAGGCAAAGCAGAGCGAGGAAGGCATCTGGGGTACGAATATATTTGGCAAGTCTATTGAAGACCTGGTAATGGACGGCATGAGAAATAAGATGGCCATGATCAATGATGAAAGTCAGACAAAGCTTCAGGATACCATGCAGAAAATTGTCAATGACAGCAATGGAGGAATGGTGTGCATTATCATATAATTCGTGAAGTACCCATTGCATAATTGCATGAAATGGTTTAAACTTGATACAAGTGTCATGGAAGCATGCGCTGGCACGGAGCATTCCGTGTACGATAAGCGTCAGGAGATCTTCAGGCACATTCATCAGAAGAAGAGATAGACGGAGGTACAGGATGAAGGTTGCGATTATAACGGCGAGTACGGCTGTATATAGAGAAAAAGAGGAAAACCAGAGCGGAGAGGTTATCCGCCAGATGGCCGAGGAGGCAGATATGGAGGTAGTCTTTATGAAGGCACTTCCCAATGACAGAACGGTACTGTCTACTGTATTTCAGAGGATGGCGGATAATCATCTTGCAGACTTGATCCTGACAACAGGCGGGGCTGGCTGCGCGCCGGAGGACTGCACCCCGGAGGCAACCATGGATGTGGTAGACAGGCCGATTGCAGGAATTCCAGAGGGAATGCGGGCGCATATGCTGGCCATGACAAAACGTACCATGCTGAACCGGAGCGCGGCAGGCATCCGCGGGGATGTGCTGATTGTGAATCTTCCAGGAAAAGCAGGAGCAGTAAAGGAATGCTTAAGCTACATTCTGCCAGAAGTAATCCACGCCGTCAGCGTGATCAAAGGAGAAGCGTAAAGGAGAGGCATAAGAGATGCAGGTGAGTATCTATACAGACGGAGCTGCCAGGGGAAATCCCGACGGCCCCGGCGGCTACGGAACCGTACTGGAATATGTAGATTCGAAAGGACAGCTTCATGTAAAGGAATTGTCAGAAGGATTCGAAAAGACAACCAACAACCGCATGGAGCTGATGGCAGTAATCGCAGGACTGGAAGCACTCAACCGTCCGTGCGATGTGAGCCTGTATTCCGATTCCAAATACGTAGTGGACGCATTTAACAAAAACTGGATCACAGGCTGGATCAAAAAAGGGTGGAAACGAGGAAAAAATGAGCCGGTAAAAAATATCGACCTGTGGCAGAGACTTCTAAAAGCAAAGGAACCCCATAACGTAACATTCAACTGGGTAAAGGGACATAACGGGCATCCGCAGAATGAAAGATGCGACGAGCTCGCCACCTCAGCAGCAGACAAGTTGGGGACGGGGCATTTTTAAAAATGCCCCGTCCCAAATTGAAAATGACCTGTCCCCGGTGGACAAGTAAAACAAGTAATCGCAGCTGCAGGCGCCGAAAGGCGGCAGATGAGGAAAGTCCGGGCTTCACAGGGCAGGGTGCCGGATAACGTCCGGTGGAGGTGACTCCAAGGCCAGTGCAACAGAAATGTACCGCCTGTGCCGTCAGGTACAGGTAAGGGTGGAAGGGCAGTGTAAGAGACTACCGCCCTGCCGGTAACGGCAGGGGCACATGTAAACCCCACTCGAAGCAAGACCGCATAGAGACCATGCGGCGGCCCGCCGCGTCTCAGGTAGGTCGCTGAAGCCTGCCGGCAACGGCAGGTTTAGATAGATGATTACTCAATGACATAACCCGGCTTATCGTTTTGCTTGTCAATCGGGGACAGGTCATTTTCAATCGGGGACGGGGCATTTTTAATAATGCCCCGTCCCCGATTGATTAGATTAACGGCGTCTCAGCCGTCCGTCGTATTTTTGTTCGCAGTATTTGCAGCGGTAGATTTCATTTTCCGGGTCGGTCAGGACGAAGACATGGTCTAACTCCTGTTCGATGGATGTGATGCAGCGTGGGTTTTTGCATTTGATGACGTTTCGTATTTCGTTTGGAAGGCGCAGGCATTTTTTGTCTACGACTCTTTCGTCCTGTACGATGTTTACTGTAATATTATGGTCGATGAATCCAAGGATATCAAGATCCATGAAATCAATGGGGCATTCGATTTTCATAATGTCTTTTTTCCCCATCTTACTGCTTTTTGCATTTTTGATGATGGCAACGCAGCAGTCCAGTTTATCCAGGTGCAGATATTTATAGATGTCCATGCTGCGGCCGGCCTGGATATGGTCCAGGACGAAGCCTTCTGAGATGCGGCCGACATTCAGTGTGTTCTTTACCATGATTTTTCTCCTTAAACTTCGATATTCAATAGTGTGATGATGAGTGCCATGCGGATATAGACGCCGTACTGTGCCTGCTTAAAGTATGCGGCGCGGGGATCGCTGTCTACCTCAACGGAGATCTCGTTTACTCTTGGAAGTGGATGAAGGACGTGCATATCTTTTGGGGCAAGTTCCATTTTTTTGGAATCCAGGATGTAGAAGTCCTTCATGCGTACGTAGTCTTCCTCATTAAAGAAGCGTTCCTTCTGTACGCGGGTCATGTACAGGATATCCAGTGACGGGAGAGCATCCTCAAGGCGCACGACTTCCCTGTATTCTATGTTCTGACGGTCAAGTACGTCTTTGCGTATGTAGCCTGGAAGCTTGAGTTCTTCTGGTGAGATCAGTACGAATTTTACATTCGGATAACGAACCAGTGCGTGAATGAGAGAATGGACAGTACGTCCGAATTTCAGGTCTCCGCAAAGACCAATGGTCATATTATCAAGCCGTCCCTTTAAGGAGTGGATTGTTAAAAGATCAGTAAGTGTCTGGGTGGGATGCTGATGCCCCCCGTCCCCTGCATTGATTACGGGAATTGAAGAATGTGCACAGGCAACAAGTGCCGCTCCCTCCTTTGGATGACGCATCGCACAGATGTCTGCATAGCAGGAAATAATGCGGATTGTGTCGGCCACGCTTTCCCCTTTGGAAGCAGAGCTTGAATCGGCAGAAGAAAAGCCAAGAACACTTCCCCCAAGGTTCAGCATCGCGGCCTCGTGACTCAGTCTTGTGCGGGTGCTTGGCTCATAGAATAAGGTCGCAAGCTTTTTTCCGTCACATACATGAGCATATTTTTCAGGATTCGCTTCAATATCTTCTGCCATTTCCATTAGTTTGTCCAGTTCTTCCACGGAAAAATCCAGTGGACTCATCAAGTGTCTCATAAAACCCTCCTTAAATGACAATAAAATGTTAAAAGGTCTCTGTACGTAATGATTTAACAGATCTACAGGTAACTATGAAGATACTGAATAGTTACCTCTGTACATAATATAACATACAGAGACGATTTTCAATACTGATTTTCATGTCATAATAACATTTTTTCGAATACCAGTCCGGCACCGAACCAGTAGGGAGCATAATCGAGCCGGATCAGACCGTCCACATTAAGGGGAGCTTTGCTGTAATCCCATGGGCAGGCTCCGTATTTTCTAAGGAAAGAGCCAGTGATATATTCGCCGATAAAGATGCAGCATGTATAAATTCCTCCTCTCAGTATCACGCTTTTTCCTTTCAGAAGACGGCAGACAGGAGACAAGAGACTCGCCATACCGTAGATGGGAAACATCCAGATGGAAGTATTTCCCATGAGCTTTGGATTGTGTTTTTTGAAGGAACGAAGGCCGGTAAACAGGATTTCCATGCACCATCCGGTCGTTCCGCATGCTAAAAATTTATGCTTCATATCTGTTAGTATGGGTGCCGGAAACACATTTTATACAGGAAATGAGGGATATCTATTGAACTGTGAATGTCTGTTGGAGTATAATATAACGATATAAGCGTCAAAAGGTCATGTGTTTCATGCCGCTTGAAAAAGCATGACCTTTTGACACTTACATCATAATATACTGAACGTCAGAGGACAGGAGTTGAGAAGAGCATGGCATCATTACAGGAATTGCGGCAGCAGCTGGATGAGGTGGACAGCCGTATTGTAGAATTATATGAAAAAAGAATGAGTATTTGTGAACAGGTGGGAGAATATAAGATTCAGGCAGGCGCAAAGGTTCTTGACCGCAGGCGGGAGAAGGAGAAGCTTCAGGACGTGGCAGGGATGGCAAGCTCGCCGTTTAATAAAAAGGGAATACAGGAGCTCTACGAACAGCTTATGAGCATGAGCCGGAAGCTCCAGTATCAGAAGCTGGTGGAAGCGGGGGCGCTGGGACGTCTTCCATTCATACAGATGGATTCCCTGGATCACCGGGATGTCAGAATTGTGTTTCAGGGGACAGAGGGAGCTTATGGGCAGGCAGCCATGAAGGCATATTTCGGAGAAAATGTTAACAGCTATCATGTGAAGACCTTCAGGGATGCCATGGAAGCGATCGAGGAGGGAGCAGCGGATTATGCGGTGCTGCCCATAGAGAATTCCTCGGCTGGTTCTGTGAATGAGGTGTATGACCTGCTTGTGGAGTTTGAAAATTATATAGTGGGAGAGATCATTATTCCAGTGGTCCATACCCTTGCCGGCCTTCCCGGAAGCAGGCTTTCAGATATTGAGAGAGTATACTCTAAGGCAGAGGCGCTGATGCAGACCTCCCATTTTCTCGGAGAGCATGGGGAATGGCAGCAGATCAGTGTGGCGAACACGGCTGTTGCGGCGAAAAGGATTCTGGACGAGCAGGACAGGACGCAGGCAGCAGTATGCAGCGCAGATGCAGCCCGCATCTATGGCCTTGAGATTCTGCAGAATGGAATTAATGATGAAAAAAATAATTCCACGAGATTTATCGTAATTACGAACCAGAAGATATTCTTAAAAGGAGCATCCAAGATCAGCATCTGCTTTGAGCTGCCCCATGAGAGCGGCTCCCTGTATCATCTCCTTTCGCACTTTATTTATAATAATCTGAACATGACACGAATCGAGTCAAGGCCGGTGGAAGGAAGAAGCTGGGAGTACCGGTTCTTCATAGATTTTGAGGGGAATCTGGAAGATGCATCCGTGAAAAACGCCATCCGGGGTCTGCGCGAGGAGAGCAGGGGACTGAAAATACTAGGGAATTACCAGGAGTGCACATATGAGAACAGATGAGCTTATTTTATACAGGGATACAGAAGAAGGAAGTATTCTTTCTGACATGGCGTTTTTAATGGAGAATGTCCGTGACGACTTAAGGGACAAGGAGGCAGAGGGGCTTAGAAGGCGGCTTTTTTCCTGCGTGGAAAAGCTGGTCAGACTATCGGTGAACCATGGATTTGAAGGGAATCTGTGGCATGATTACCTTGCCCTATATCTTGCTGCCCATGAAAATGCATACAGCACATCCTGCGAGATCGTGGGAGAGGTGGAGGGAGGCATTAATGAAGCTGCACTTTACGATTTCACGATTCTAAGAGACTTGTTTACTTTTGATTTTTCCGGACTTTCGGAAAGGCTCGGCGTAAGTGCTCTGTCCTTTCTGACTGATTACGAGGGAATTCACGGTCATGGAAAGGTATTTAACAAGCGGATTCGTGACCGGATCTGTGAGCTTGGCTGCCATCTGGCAGGGGCGGCAGACGCCAGCGAGTTTAAAAAGATCATGACCCGGTTTTACCAGGAATTCGGCGTGGGAAAGCTGGGGCTTCATAAGGCATTCCGCGTGGCTCATACAGAGGGAGGAGCAGAGATTGTGCCGATTACAAAGATTGCCCATGTAAAGCTTGATGACCTGGTGGGCTATGAGCTTGCAAAGAAGAAGCTGATTGATAACACAGAGGCATTTGTAAGTGGAAGACGGGCCAATAACTGTCTCCTTTTCGGAGATGCGGGTACGGGAAAATCCTCCTCTATTAAAGCAGTCCTTAACCAGTACTATGACAGGGGCCTTCGGATGATTGAGGTGTACAAGCATCAGTTCCAGGATCTGAATGATATTATCTCTCAGATTAAAAACCGGAATTATAAATTTATCATCTATATGGATGATCTGTCCTTCGAGGAATTTGAAATTGAATATAAGTACCTGAAGGCGGTTATAGAGGGCGGTCTTGAGAGAAAGCCGGATAATATTCTGATCTATGCCACATCCAACCGGAGGCATCTGATCCGGGAGACCTTTAAAGATAAGGCGGACCGGGACGAGGAGCTTCATACGAATGATACGGTGCAGGAGAAGCTGTCTCTTGTGGCACGGTTCGGTGTGACGATCTATTTTGGAAAGCCAGATAAGAAGCAGTTCCAGGAGATTGTAAGGCAGCTGGCGAAAAAGAATGGGATTGGCATGCCGGAGGATGATCTTCTTCTTGAGGCAAATAGATGGGAACTCAGTCATGGAGGATTGTCTGGCAGGACTGCGCAGCAGTTTATAGATTACCTTGCAGGGACAGGGCAGAGAGAGGAAATGTGAACATGGTAAATAGTGTAGAGAGCTTAAAGATTCTGATGGATACCTTCGGGGACGGATGGAAGGACCAGCTGTCCCAGTATTTCCGCGGATCAAGGGAATTTGGACCAGAAGAGAAAAGATGTCTGATTAATTTTTTTGATGCATACAGAGAGGATTTTATTGGGAACAGGCTGTTTAATCTGGCTGAGGTGGAGAAGCTGGTGGAGAGCGAGATCCTGAATAATCAGATCGAGAATTATGTTGATGATATGCTGAGCTTTTATTATGCCACAGAACCACTGCGGGAGCTGGAAGAGAGGGATCCGGTGAAGGTGAAAGCAGCAATCGACTTTATTTTCGAGCAGGTTATCCTGCGCTATAATTCGGATTTTGAAAGTTCCTATGAAAGATATGATTTTTCAGACCGGCAGGAGTTCGGGGATGCGGCGCGTGCCCTGGATTCTCTGTGTACGTATGTGGTAGCAGGCAATTTTTATAAGACAACGATTGTTGATATTATCTACAGTCATACCCGCCTGTCCAGAGACGCCTGCAGACATCTTGGAAACAGGATAGACGAAAAATTCGAAGCACTGCAGCAAAAACTCCTGATTGGCAAATTATATGATCTTCTTTCCTAAGTCCAGGTACAGGATTGCATAATTAACGGTGAATAAGGTGTCTGACACAAAATTCAGACACCTTTTACTTTAATTCATGGCATCAATCCTGCACAGCCTTTATCTTTGAGATATCAGAGTCAATGACCAGGGAATAGTTTGTATAGTATACGACGAAGCCTGGTTTTGCGCCATTCGGTTTCTTAACGTGCTTTTTCTCAACATAATCAATTTCAACCTTGTCTGCCCCACGGCTTTTTGAATAATATGCGGCAAGACGTCCGGCTTCCTCGAATGTGGAATCAGGCAGTTCGTCTCCATTTGTCCGGACAATGACATGGGAGCCTGCAGCACCCTTGGCATGGAACCACCAGTCATTTCCATTGGCGAAGGAGAAGGTGAGCTCGTCATTCTGAAAATTATTTTTTCCCACATACATATGATATCCGTCGCCAGAGAGATAGTGCATGGGCTTGTTTGTAAGCTTTACCTTTTTCTTCGTAAACTTCCGGCGTATATAGCCGCTCTGAATCAGTTCTTCCTTGATCTGCGCCAGGTCAGCCTCACTTCGTGCAATGTCCAGCGCTGTGCTGATGGATTCCAGGTAGGCGATGTCATCGCCTGTTTCTTTGATCAGCCCTGAGAGTGCCTCGAAAGTCCGCTTCTGCTTGTTATATCTGGCAAAATATTTCTGCGAATTTTCCTGGGGAGTCTTAACCGGGTCTAAGGGAATCGTAATGTCCTCATTGGTATAATAGTTCAGACAGGTAAGCTCTCTGGAGCCGGGGTCCAGGTTATAGCCGTAGGTGTTGATCAGTTCTCCGTATACCTTGTATTTTTCCCGCTTTTCTGTATCCTTAAGCTGACGTTCCTGCAGGTCGTATTTCTTCCGGTTCCGTTCCAGCGCCGTCTGTACGACATGGCGCAGATCAGCGCTTTTCTGCCGAATGCGGGTCAGGGTGTTTTTCGTAGAATAGTAGGCTGCAAGCACCTCGGAAATAGAGGTGTACTCCTTCTTTTCCATATGCTCGAACTGGAGGAGAGGGAGTGCCGCAAATTCTGCCGGTTCTGCCCCCCGGTAATAGATGACCGGATGAAAATGATGCGATTTTACTTCGTCCATATAGTAGGAAAACTGCCGGAACAGATGCATCAGAATATCCCCGGACAGTTCTCCTGCGTCCGGTTCCAGGTCAATGCCTGCCCGAAGGCAGATGTCCGCGGCAGCAACAGGGCTGATGCCAGTAAAGCCTGCATACAGAGCCTTGGAAACGGGCATTGGTTTTTCTTTCAGTACGCGTACAAAACCAGCTTCATCCACGCTTAGAGGATCATGCTTGGACATGGTATCCGGTATAAAATAATCTCTGCCGGGCAGAACCTCCCTGACAGAGCTCATCTGCGCGGAAACATGCTTGATGCTGTCGATGATCCTGTCCTGGTTATCGCAGAAGATGATATTACTGTGTTTTCCCATAATCTCTACGATCAGCTTCTTCTGGCAGGGGTCTCCAAGTTCGTCCAGATGTTCAATGTCAATGGATATAATACGTTCCAGCCCTGGCTGGGTGATGCCGGCAATGCGCCCGCCGCCAATGTGCTTCCTTAAAAGCATGCAGAAATTGGGCGCAGTCATGGGACCCGGCTTATTTCCCTCTGTAAGATAAATCAGAGGAAGAGAGGCGCTTGCCGAGATATAAAGACGCTTCTGTCCCTCTGGCGTCTTGACCGTGAGAAGGAGTTCATCAGATTCTGGCTGGGCGATCTTCGCAATGCGTCCCCCGGTGAGATGTTCATTCAGTTCATTTACAATTGATGATACGGTGATTCCGTCAAATGCCATAATAAATAACTAATCCTTTCCTAGTATCTTTTTATTGTAGTATAGTTGACGTAAATTTGCAAATGTCTTATAATAAATTCGGAAATTAAAAAAATATGATGAGGTTTCAATCATGATAAAGAGTATGACAGGTTTTGGGAGATGCGAGATCTCGGACGGAGAGCGGAGATTTACGGTAGAGATGAAGGGAGTCAACCATCGCTATCTGGATGTGAATATCCGTATGCCGAAAAAATTAAACTGCTTTGAGACGGCAATACGGGGACTAGTGAAGAAAAGTATTTTAAGAGGAAAGGTGGATCTGTTTATTCTGTATGAAGACTCATCGGAGAGCCAGATGACACTGCGTTATAATGAGGCGCTGGCAGAGGAATATCTGACAGCTCTTAAGAGGATGGTGGAAAGATTTTCACTGGAGGATGACATCAGGGCATCTACCTTATCCCGTTATCCGGAGGTTCTTACGATGGAAGAGCAGCCACTTGATGAAGAAGAGCTGTGGAACGGCCTCAGGCAGGCACTTGAAGGTGCTGTGGAGAAGTTTGTGAAGGCGAGGACTACAGAAGGAGAAGCCCTGAAGTCAGATATTCTTCAGAAGCTTGACAGGATGCTGGAGCTTGTTTCTTATATTGAGGAGCGTACTCCGCAGATTATTGCAGGGTACAGGGAGAAGCTGGAACATAAGGTGCGGGAGCTTCTGGCAGATACACAGATTGAGGACAGCCGCATCGCGGCGGAGGTCGTACTGTTTGCGGACAAGATCTGTACAGACGAGGAGGTTGTCCGTCTGAAGAGCCATATTGTACATATGAGGGAGACTCTTGGGACCGGTGATGCAGGAATTGGACGGAAGCTTGACTTTATTGCCCAGGAGATGAACCGGGAGGCGAATACGATCCTCTCGAAGGCCAATGATCTTGATATATCGAATGTGGGAATTGATCTTAAGACAGAGATCGAGAAGGTAAGAGAACAGATTCAGAATATCGAATAGGGGTAGAAGAGATGGATAGAGAAAAGATGGATAGAGAAAAGATAGATAAGGAAGGGATTCTTATTGTAGTATCTGGCTTTTCAGGTGCAGGTAAGGGCACCATCATGAAGGAGCTTCTTGAAAAATATGATAATTATGCATTGTCAGTCTCTGCAACAACAAGGAAGCCAAGGCCCGGCGAGGAAGAGGGAAAGGCATATTTCTTCAAATCAAAGGAAGAATTTGAAAAAATGATTGCGAAAGATGAGCTGATAGAGTATGCTAGATATGTGGAAAATTATTACGGAACGCCGCGTATGTATGTGGAAGAGCAGTTAAAGGCAGGAAAGGACGTGATCCTGGAGATTGAGATACAGGGGGCGCTGAAGGTGAAGGAGAAGTTCCCGGATACGCTGCTTTTGTTTGTAACACCGCCTACTGCTGCAGAGCTTAAGAGACGTCTGGCCGGCAGGGGGACGGAGACCATGGATGTGATTGAGTACCGGCTCGGCCGTGCGAAGGAAGAGGCACAGGGAATAGAACGCTATGATTATCTGATTATTAATGACAGACTTGACGAGTGTGTGGAAGAGGTACACAGGATTATTCAGGGAGAGCACAGAAGAGTTTCACGTAATCAGAGGATGATTGAGAATATAAAGAGAGATTTGAAAGGAGAATGATGTATGTTACATCCATCTTACACAGATTTAATGAAGGTAGTGAATAAGGACGTTGAGGAAGGTGCAACGAAGGTTGTAAACAGCCGCTATTCCATCGTAATGGCTACTGCAAAGCGTGCCCGTGAGCTAATAGACGGTTCCATTCCCCTTGTGAGCACGAAGGGAAGAGGCAAGGCTCTCTCAATCGCTATTGATGAGCTGAACCAGGCAAAGATCAAGGTTGCCGGTGAGGAAGATGAATAAGAAGTATGGGGCAGATACGGGAGGGTGTCTGCCTTTCTTGAAGACAAGAGTATTGTTTGTCTCTCTCGGATGCGATAAGAATCTGGTTGATTCAGAGGTAATGCTTGGACTTCTGGAGGATGGGGGATACCAGATTGTAGATGATGAGACAGAGGCAGATGTGATTGTGATCAATACCTGCTGCTTTATCCATGATGCCAAGGAGGAGAGTATCCAGACCATACTGGAGATGGCTGAATACAAGAAGACAGGGAATCTGAAAGCCCTGATTGTTACTGGTTGTCTTGCCCAGAGATATTATAAGGAGATCGGTACAGAGCTTCCGGAAGTGGACGCAGTGCTGGGAACGACAGCCTATGGCAGGATTTGCGATGTGATAAAAGAGACACTTGCAGGTAAGGGCAGCGTAACACTGGGGGATCTGGATGCCCTCCCGCTTCTGGAGACGAGGCGGCTTGTGACGACTGGCGGTCATTATGCGTATCTGAAGATTGCAGAGGGGTGCGACAAGCACTGTACGTACTGTATTATTCCAAAGCTCCGGGGCAGATACCGGAGTGTGCCTATGGAACGTCTTGTGAAGGAGGCAAAGGAGCTTGCCGGGCAGGGGGTAAAGGAGCTGATTCTTGTGGCGCAGGAGACAACGCTCTACGGAAAGGATCTCTATGGAGAAAAATCCCTGCACAGGCTTCTTAAGCGGCTGTGCCAGATCAGCGGCCTTAAGTGGATCCGGATTCTCTACTGCTATCCGGAGGAGATCTACGATGAGCTGATCCAGGTGATGAAGGAGGAAAAAAAGATCTGCCATTATCTGGATCTTCCGGTTCAGCATGCCAGTGACGCAGTTTTGAAAGGGATGGGCAGGCGTACCTCAAAAAAACAGCTGAAGGAAATGATCAGAAGACTCAGGGAGGAAATCCCGGATATTACCCTCCGTACCACGCTGATCACTGGATTCCCGGGGGAGACGAAGGAGCAGCACAGAGAGCTTCTGGAATTTGTAGATGAGATGGAGTTCGACCGGCTGGGGGTATTTACCTATTCCCCGGAAGAGGACACGCCGGCGGCAGAGATGCCGGGACAGATCCCGGAAGAGGTAAAAGAAGAACGCCAGGCAGAGCTTATGGAGCTTCAGCAGGAGATTGCATTTGCACGGGCAGAGACAATGGAGGGACAGGAGATCCTTGTAATGATTGAGGGGAAGGTTGCCGACGAGAATGTCTATGTGGGGAGAACGCAAAAGGACGCCCCTAATGTGGACGGACTTATATTTATCAATACAGACAGGGAGCTGATGTCCGGTGACTTTGCCCGGGTAAAGGTGACAGGGGCGTTGGAATATGATTTGATAGGAGAGTTAGTAGAATGAATTTACCAAATAAGCTGACAGTATTGAGAGTGGTTATGGTGCCGTTTTTCGTGTTTTTTATGCTGACGGATGTGGGCGGCGCGGCAAATAAGTGGATTGCTCTTGTGATTTTTTGTGTCGCGAGTCTTACGGATATGCTGGATGGGAAGATTGCCCGGGCAAGGAATCTTGTGACGAATTTCGGAAAGTTTATGGATCCGCTTGCAGACAAGCTTCTTGTCTGCTCAGCCATGATCTGCCTGATTCCGGCAGGGATGCTGGAGGCATGGTTCGTGATCGTAATTATTGCCAGGGAATTTATTATCAGTGGATTCCGGCTTGTGGCATCAGATAATGGAATTGTGATCGCGGCGAGCTACTGGGGAAAATTCAAGACCGTTTCCCAGATGGCAATGATTATTGTGCTGATTGCGGATCTTGGCGGGATATTTCAGATGATTGGAACAGCCTTGATCTGGGTATCCTTAATCTTGACGGTTGTTTCTTTGATCGATTATGTGGCAAAGAATATAGAAGTACTTACAAAGGGAGGGATGTAGGAATGACCGTAGAGCTTTTATCAGTAGGAACGGAGATTCTTCTGGGAAATATTGTAAATACGAATGCAGCGTATCTGTCTGAACGGTGTGCTGCCCTTGGATTATCCTGCTATCATCAGAGTGTGGTAGGAGATAATGAGGAGCGTCTTGAGGAAACATTACAGACAGCCCTTTCCAGATCAGATATTGTAATTCTCAGCGGAGGACTCGGACCTACGAAAGATGACCTGACTAAGGAAGTGGCGGCGCGTGTATTTGGAAGAGAGCTTCATGAGGATGTGCATGTAAAGGAGTCCATATCCGCATATTTTCAGAAAATGAAACGTACCCAGATCACTGAAAATAACTGGAAACAGGCACTGGTACCGGAGGATGCCCGGGTGGTGGAGAATCATAATGGCACTGCGCCCGGCCTGATCCTGGAAGACAGGGAGGCCGGGAAGACTGTGATCCTTCTTCCCGGCCCGCCGGATGAGCTGAAAGCTATGTTTGAAGAATCAATTGCCCCTTATCTGGACGAGCTCGAACCAGAAGGAATCTACTCGAAGATGGTAAAGCTATGTGGGATCGGGGAAAGCAAGGCAGAAACCGTCATCACAGATCTGATGGAGGTCCAGACGAATCCCACAATTGCACCTTATGCCAAGTTAGGAGAGGTACATCTGCGTATTACTGCCAAGGCAGAGAGTGAGGAAAAAGCAGAAGCCCTGATACTTCCTGTGCTCGAAGAGCTCCGCCGCCGTTTTGGAGATCTGATTTACACGGAAGAGGAGAAGGAGAGTCTCGAGGATGTCATTGTCCGGATTCTGAAGGAGAAAAAATTCACGCTCACAACAGCAGAATCCTGCACTGGCGGTAAACTGGCGGGAAGAATTATGAATGTGGCGGGAGCCTCCGGCGTATATAACGAGGGATATATAACCTATTCCAATGAGGCAAAGAGCAGGCTCCTCGGAGTGGCTGCAGGGACGCTCGAACAGTATGGTGCAGTGAGTCCGCAGACGGCAAGGGAGATGGCGGAGGGTGCAGCAAAAGCAGCGGGCGCGGATGCGGCGCTCAGTGTAACCGGAATTGCAGGGCCTGACGGAGGGACAAAGGAAAAGCCGGTGGGACTGGTTTATATCGGATGCTCTGTGAAGGGGCATACGCGTGTGGAGGAGTTCCGTTTTTCGGGGAACAGGGAGAAGAACCGGGACTATGCGGTAGTAAGGGCTCTTACACTGCTTCGGGAAGAGCTGAATCAATACTAGTATAAGACTCTCTCCTGCTGGTGAGAAGTGAAAAGCAGGGCAGGAGAGAGCATTCGGAGTGGGAATGGCGGTAATGGCGGTGAAATACATAGAAAATGGCGGTAAAATAAGGAAACTAATAATTGACGAAATTTTAAATATATGAGAAAATAATGACGTATGGTGTTAAAGAAATAACAATACGTATTTGAAAGGAGTTTTAAAATGATTTATTCACACGAAGTAGAAATGATGTGTCCGGTAGCCCAGGGTGCAAATCACGGACCGGCTCCGATTCCGGAAGAGGCGAAATGGGTAAAAGCAAAAGAGGTGAAGGACATTTCCGGTCTGACACACGGCATTGGCTGGTGTGCTCCTCAGCAGGGAACCTGTAAACTCACTTTGAACGTAAAGGAAGGAATTATCCAGGAGGCATTGGTTGAGACAATCGGATGTTCAGGTATGACCCATTCTGCAGCCATGGCATCTGAGATTCTTCCTGGTAAGACCATTTTGGAGGCACTTAATACAGACCTTGTCTGTGATGCGATTAATACAGCTATGAGAGAGCTGTTCCTGCAGATCGTATACGGAAGAACCCAGAGCGCATTTTCAGAGGACGGCCTTCCGGTCGGCGCAGGTCTTGAGGATCTTGGAAAGGGACTTCGTTCACAGGTTGGTACAATGTACGGAACACTGGCAAAGGGTCCCCGTTATCTTGAGATGGCAGAAGGTTATGTAACGGGTATTGCTTTGGACGAGAATGACGAGATCATCGGATACCAGTTTGTAAGTCTTGGAAAATTAACCGACTTTATCAAAGCAGGCGATACCCCGAATGATGCATGGGAAAAGGCAAAAGGACAGTATGGACGTGTCGCAGATGCCGCAAAGATTATAGATCCGAGAAAAGAATAGCCGCGATAAGCGGACACAGCAGACTGGCATGGGCGGACGATTCATGCGTGCATGAAATCGTCAGGTCAGGACAGGATGCGAAGGCGCAACGCGCCGGATTGAACGAAGTTCAATCTGTGTCTGCATTACAGCGAAAAATTACATAGCCACAAATAATCAGGAGGACAAGTAAATGGCTTTATTTGAATCATATGAAAGAAGAATTGATAAAATCAATGAAGTATTAGGAAGCTATGGCATCGCTTCAATTGAAGAAGCTGAGAAGATTACAAAAGATGCCGGGCTTGATGTATATAACCAGGTAAAAGGCATCCAGCCGATTTGTTTTGAGAATGCGTGCTGGGCATATACAGTAGGTGCTGCAATTGCTATTAAGAAGGGCTGTAAGACAGCAGCAGATGCAGCGGCAGCAATCGGGGAAGGCCTTCAGGCTTTCTGTATTCCAGGTTCTGTAGCTGACCAGAGAAAGGTAGGCCTCGGACACGGTAACTTAGGAAAGATGCTCCTTGAGGAGGATACAGACTGCTTCGCATTCCTTGCAGGACATGAGTCATTCGCAGCAGCAGAGGGTGCGATCGGTATTGCAGAGAAGGCGAACAAGGTTCGTAAGAAACCGCTCCGCGTTATCCTGAACGGACTTGGAAAGGATGCTGCAAAGATCATTTCCAGAATTAACGGATTTACATATGTAGAGACAGAGTACGACTACTATACAGGAGAATTAAAAGAGGTTCAGAGAATTCCATACTCCGAAGGACTTCGTTCCAAAGTAAACTGCTATGGTGCAAATGATGTACGTGAGGGCGTTGCAATTATGCATAAGGAAGGCGTAGACGTGTCTATTACTGGTAATTCTACCAACCCGACACGTTTCCAGCATCCGGTTGCAGGTACATACAAGAAGGAGTGTATCGAGCAGGGCAAGAAGTACTTCTCCGTAGCATCCGGCGGCGGTACAGGACGTACCCTTCACCCGGATAACATGGCGGCAGGACCGGCTTCCTATGGTATGACAGATACATTAGGACGTATGCATTCTGACGCACAGTTTGCAGGTTCCTCATCCGTACCGGCTCATGTAGAGATGATGGGACTGATCGGGGCAGGAAATAACCCGATGGTAGGTATGACAGTAGCTGTTGCAGTAAGTATTGAGGAAGCAGCACAGAATGGGAAATTTTAAGAAATAGCGTAGAATCAAGGGCTGTCGCTGGCATGAGATGTCGGCGGCAGCCTTAAATTTTGCCGCGTAGCACACAGTAACCTTACAGATGGAAAATGGCGGAAAAAAGAACGAAAGCAGTTGACAATACAGCAGAGACATGATAAATTATAGGCAATGAAAAGCTTCAGTGCTTTTGCGGCGATAGAGAGGAGCTACCCGTCCCGACTTTGCGGGCAATAGAAATACAAAGAAGCTCTCTGCCTATGGAATTATCATAGGACTGCTCCCAGAATTGCAATTCAAAAAGAAAAGTGATGCCTGAGCCTGACAGCCCAGGCAGTTTTCTTTTCTGAAAGAGAGATAAAACGCTATGAAAGATACAAGGCTGTTGGATAAATTTAACGAAATCAAACAGATTTTATGCAGATATGACTATTATATCCATATACCGAAAAGAATCCTCCATTTGACAAACGGAGAATTAAAAATACCGCATCTTATGGGTATGCAGTATATTGCAAAGGAGGGAATGTTTGAAGGGGACCGTGGGGTTTATATGATAAAATCGGGGCGGCTGTGCTATGATTCCATTGAAAAACTAATCCGGAAATATTATAAGCGGGTTGAGAAACAGGAGTCTATGGCGGCAATGGTTTATGGAAAAATTAACAACCTGCCACGAATCAATGAAATGCTGCGGACGGAGTCTGTTTTGTATCTATATGATATTACAGCAAACCCGGAGCTTCAGTTAAAGACAGATTACCTGCTTGTAAACCAGCAGACGGATGTTGTTTTACAGTTGGGCATTATAAAGGCAGTAAAATCCAAAGAAAAGATATGCCACTGTAATTCGTTTATGGTGGATTATAAAAAGAATGAGGATTATGACTTACATTACCGGAATCTTACACATTGCTATGAAATCAGTAAGATTGTCCGTGAAGAGAAAGAAACAAAGCGGGTAGAAGTTATTTACCAAAGTTTGGAAGCAGAACAGAGGGAGCAGACTGGCATAGAAAAAATGCTTGCAACCGCAGGAATACGGGCAGATAGTAAACTTATAAAATCTATTCTCCGTCTGAACAAGAAATTTGGCATATACCACACAATGGATATGTTAAATGATGGGGCGGGACTGCTTGCAAAATGCGTGGATAAGAGGGAAAAGGCCCTTGTATCGGATTTCCTTGCACTATGGGAGTAAAGAAGAAATGGCATATAAGAAAGAGATGTGGAAAGCCCCCGTAAAGGACTGGATACACGAGATGTACGATAAAAGGCAGAGGAAATCTCGCCAGAAGGTAAAACGGAAGGCAGTACAACAGAATAAAAACAGCAATCACAGCATCTAAGCCAAAAACGGTTTAGGTGCTGTTTTACTTAGAAAAAACAGTCAAAAGGCCGTATCACATAAAATAACATGGGAAAAATATTTTTTGATTTGTGTGTGCTGGCTTTTTTAAATTTGTATTGAAAACGAACGTAAGTTCTGTTATAATGCAATAAGTAAGATGCTGGGGGAAGAATCCAAAGCAAACTAGCAGGGAGTTTTTATCCAATCATACTTTGGGGAGGTGATCGTTATGGCACAGTCATACCACACATACATTGCGATTGACTTGAAATCTTTTTATGCCTCTGTGGAATGTGTCGAGCGGGGGCTTGACCCTATGACGACGAATCTTGTTGTTGCCGATTTGAGCCGCACAGAGAAGACCATCTGTCTTGCCGTGTCACCATCGTTAAAGGCCTGGGGGATCTCTGGCAGGGCAAGGCTTTTTGAAGTGGTACAGAGAGTAAAGGAAGTCAATGCAGGAAGAATCCTTCAGGCGCCGGGACATGCATTTGACGGTGCCTCGTATGATGACCAGGAGCTTCAGACATCTCCACAGAAAGCACTTGACTATATCGTTGCGCCGCCCAGGATGGCATACTATATTGAATACAGTACAAAGATCTATGAAATCTATCTGAAATATGTGGCGCCAGAGGATTGTCATGTATATTCCATTGATGAGATTATGATTGACGCCACACACTATCTGGATACCTATCAGATGTCGGCCCGTGAGCTTACTGGAAGGATTATCCAGGATATTCACGAGACTACAGGGATCACTGCAACGGCAGGGATCGGTACAAATCTTTATCTCTGTAAAGTGGCGATGGATATTGTGGCAAAGCATATTCCGCCGGATAAGAACGGAGTGAGGATTGCCACACTGAATGAAAAGAGCTATCGCCGGATTCTGTGGAGCCATGAACCCATTACAGATTTCTGGCGTGTGGGGAAGGGATATGCAAAAAGACTGGCAGAGCACGGTATGTTTACGATGGGAGATGTGGCAAGATGCTCATTGGGAAAACCAGAGGATTATTATAATGAGGATTTGCTTTATAAGCTGTTCGGCATCAATGCGGAGCTTCTTATAGACCATGCCTGGGGATGGGAGCCCTGTACGATGGCAGACATTAAGTCCTATAAACCGGAAAATAACAGTATTTGTTCCGGACAGGTGCTGCACTGCCCGTATACAGCCGAAAAGGCAAGACTTGTGGTGCAGGAGATGGCAGATATGCTTGCGCTGGACCTGGTAGACAGGCATCTGGTGACAGACCAGCTTGTACTGACAGTGGGTTATGACATGGAGAATCTGAGAGGCAGGAAAAACCAGTATCAGGGCGAGGTTACGACTGACCGCTATGGACGGAAGGTTCCGAAGCATGCCCATGGGACCACGAATCTTGAAAAGCAGACATCCTCTGCAAAAGAGATTGTGAAAGCAATTCTGGAGCTATATGACAGAATTATTAACAAAAAGTTTCTGATCCGGCGGATTACCCTGGGGGCGAATCATATTGTGGATGAAGCTTTTGTTGTCCAGGAGCCGGTTTTTGAGCAGCTTGATCTGTTTACGGACTATGATGCAAGGAAGGAGCGGCAGGAGACAGAACGTTTGGAGCGGGAGAAGGAGCGCAGGCTGCAGCAGGCCATGCTTGATATCAAGAAAAAGTACGGAAAAAATGCGATCCTGAAAGGAACAAATCTGATGGAGGGTGCCACGGCAGTGGAGCGCAACCGCCAGATTGGCGGGCACAAGGCATGAATCATTGCAGGATGAGAGTATCAAGGGGGAGGGGAATATAGGAGCTTATGAAAGAATTAATGAATTTAAAAAATATGCATAAATATGACGATATTATTGATCTGCCACATCATGTGTCAAAGACTCACCCTCAGATGCCGTCTGCAGACCGGGCTGCCCAGTTTGCGCCCTTTGCCGCACTGACGGGGCATCATGAGTCTGTGAAGGAAGCTGCACGGCTGACAGAGGAGATGGCAGAGCTCGATGAACTGGTTAAGGCAGAGATTAATGAAAAGCTTCAGAATATCCAGAAAAATCTAAGCCAGAAGCCAGAGGTCTCAATTACCTATTTTGTTCCAGATGCCAGAAAGGAGGGCGGCAGTTATGTAACAGTGACCGGAGGTGTGAAAAAGGTTGACACATATAAAAAAATCCTCCTTCTGACAGATGGAACCAGTATACCGCTTGATAAAATAGCAGGAATAGAGGGGACGGGGCATTTTTAAAAATGCCCCGTCCCTGACTGCGTCATTCTTTTCTCTGGTATAACATTTTCAGAATAACTGGTGTAATCACAGATGACACAAGTATTAAAAGGATGACTGCTGAAAAGTATTTCGATTCGATCATCTGTACCTGCAGGCCTTTCTGTGCCACGATCAGCGCCACCTCTCCGCGGGTCATCATCCCCACGCCAATCTTCAGGGCATCCACAGAATGGAATCCCAGAAGCCTGGACATTGCTCCGCATCCGATTACCTTGGTGACCAGGGCGACAATCACAAAAAGAACACTGAATATGAGCAGTGCAGGCGTCATGTCATCAATGGAGGTCTTAAGACCAATGCTGGCGAAAAATACAGGAGCAAAGAGCATATAGGAGTTGATATCTACCTTGCGGGCTATGTATTCGGAATCATCAATGCTGCACAGGACAATGCCGGCCACATAAGCTCCGGTAATATCCGCAATTCCGAAAAATCTCTCCGCTGCATATGCCATGGCAAATGCAAGAACAAATCCTAAGATCGGAATCCGCCTTGTATGCGGATATTTTTTGTCTAAAATCTTGAATATCTTATATATAATCACACCAAAGATAATAGCAGCCGCAAAGAATAGTACTGTGCTGATAATAACAGAGGATGGCTTTGAATCAGGATCCTTCATACCTACCACGAAGGTCAGGACAATAATCCCGATTACATCATCAATAATCGCCGCACTCATAATCGTAGTTCCCGTTTCGGATTTCAGATACCCGAGTTCCTGCAGGGAAGCAACAGTAATACTTACAGAGGTTGCGGTCATGATCACGCCGGTAAACAAAGCGGAGTAAAACTGGCTGCTTCCTGTCGGGGCAAACCCATAATAGCAGCAGTACAGCAGATATCCACCTGCCAGCGGGACGAAGACGCCGGAGCAGGCGATGAGAAGCGCCTTCCATCCGGTGCGCATCAGATCCTTCAGACTGGTCTGCAGCCCGGCAAAAAACATCAGAAGAACAACACCGATCTCTGCCATGCCGCTGATCAGTTCCGTCTGCTGTACAAGCCCAAGAATACCTGGACCGATTAAAAGCCCGGCGATAATTTCCCCCACAACCTGGGGCGCCTTAAGCTTTGCAGCAGCCAGACCGCACAGTTTGGCAGAAATAAGGATAATCGCAAGATCCCTGAAAATCATATAAGTTTCCATGTTTACATCTCTCCCTTAATAAAACATATTTTCAAAAACGCCCTTCATTATAGCACCATTACACATACAATGCAAATCTGTGCAAATCTGGGACGGGGCATTTTTAAAAATGCCCCGTCCCAGATTCAGTTGCACTTTTCTGTGTGGAGTGGTATCATAAATAATGTTAATGTTGTAAGAAAGTTAAAGGAAACACTTGACAAAGGCAGAAGTTATTGATATTATAAAAAAACAGAACGCACTCTGTTTTTGAAAAATTAAAAAAGAAGGAGAAATGCGTGATGCAGAGAGTATATTCATTACTTGTTAATAATGATCCAGGCGTATTGAGCCGCATATCGGGTCTGTTCAGCCGGAGGGGCTATAGTATTGACAGTATTACAGCGGGAGTTACGGCAGATCCCAGATTTACAAGGATTACGATCGTTGCCAGCGGGGATGAGCTGATTCTGTCCCAGATTGAGAAGCAGGTCAGAAAGCTTGAAGATGTGATTGAGATTAAGGTGCTGAATCCGGATGAGTCTGTTTACCGGGAGCTTATTATGGTGAAGATCCGGGCGAATTCTGCCCAGAGGGCAGAGATTATATCCGTGGCGGATATTTTCCGGGCGAAGGTTGTGGATGTGGAGAAGGAATCCCTCATGGTAGAGCTTACCGGAAACCAGTCGAAGCTTGAGGCATTCCTGAATCTTCTTGACGGCTATGAGATCCTGGAGCTTGCAAGGACGGGGATCACCGGCCTTAAGAGGGGAATCAAGGATGTTACTTATATTGACTAAGTACAGCAGTGCGGAATTCACCGTTAATTATGCAAGGATCTAGTAATACGGCTAATTAGTATGGCTATACTGTCGGCCAGTACTTATGGTAAAGTTTTAATTTACATATATTTATGAAAAGCAGGAGGAAGATAAAAATGTCAAAAATTTATTATCAGGAAGATTGTAACTTATCCTTACTGGAGGGAAAGACCATTGCAGTAATCGGATATGGAAGCCAGGGACATGCACATGCCCTGAATGCAAAGGAGTCCGGATGTCATGTTATTATTGGTCTCTACGAGGGAAGCAAGTCATGGGCAAAGGCTGAGGCACAGGGCTTTGAAGTTTATACAGCGGCTGAGGCTGCAAAGAAGGCTGATATTATCATGATCCTGATCAATGATGAGCTGCAGGCGAATATGTACAAGAAGGATATTGCGCCGAACCTTGAGGAAGGCAATATGCTGATGTTTGCTCACGGTTTTGCGATTCATTTCGGACAGATTGTACCGCCGGCAGGCGTGGATGTTACCATGATTGCACCTAAGGGACCAGGACATACTGTAAGAAGCGAGTATCAGGCAGGCAAGGGTGTTCCGTGTCTGGTAGCTGTAGAGCAGGATGCTTCCGGCAAGGCTCTGGATATGGCCCTTGCGTATGCGCTGGCAATCGGCGGGGCAAGAGCTGGTGTTCTTGAGACAGATTTCAGAACAGAGACTGAGACAGACCTTTTCGGTGAGCAGGCTGTTCTCTGCGGCGGCGTATGCGCGCTGATGCAGGCAGGCTTTGAGACTCTGGTTGAGGCAGGCTATGACCCGAGAAATGCTTATTTTGAGTGTATCCATGAGATGAAGCTGATCGTAGACCTGATTTACCAGTCAGGATTTGCAGGAATGAGATATTCCATTTCCAATACAGCGGAGTATGGTGATTATATTACAGGACCGAAGATTATTACAGAGGATACAAAGAAGGCTATGAAGAAGATTCTTGCTGATATCCAGGACGGAAGCTTCGCAAAAGAGTGGCTGACAGAGAACAAGGTCGGCGCACCGCATTTCCGCGCAATGAGAAGAAATGCAGCAGAGCATGAGTGCGAGAAGATCGGCGAGGAGCTTCGTAAGCTCTACAGCTGGAGTGATGAGGATAAGCTTGTAAATAACTAATCATATTTAACTCGCTAGTACAGCATTGCATAATTCACTGTTAATTACGCAATGCTGCACTAGTATAACCCGATTTAATCACCTGAACAGAAATACGCTTTGGGTCAATTAAATTGGGTTATATTTTCGTGTAAAAGTGGAAAACAAAAAAGACATCCACATGACGGAATGGATGTCTTCCTTATATTTTTGTTGTCTATTAAGAAATTGCGTTTACAGCTTTTGATAAGCGGGAAATCTTTCTTGAGCATGTATTCTTGTGATATACACCTTTGCTTCCTGCCTTGTTAATCTCAGCGATTGCGACTTTCAATGCGTCTGCAGCTAAAGCGGCATCCTTGTTTGCTACTGCTGTCTCAACTTTTTTTACGCAAGTTTTTACCTTTGATTTGATTGCTTTATTTCTTGCAGCCTTAGTTTCGTTTACTAAGATTCTTTTTTTTGCAGATTTGATATTAGCCAATTTGTCCACCTCCAATATCTTGTATTTCGACCTTTGTTATCGATTCAGGATTCGTTAGAGCCGGACACGGACGTCCTAACGAAACGCACGTATTTATTTTAGCCCAAGGGAGTTGTTCTGTCAATACATATTTTTTGAAATATTGTAAAAACTAGTATTGTTCTAAATAAGATTTTGAAAGCCAGGGAGAGATGAAGATGGTGGAGAAGTATAGTATCAGAACAGATCTGGCACTGGAGCAAAAAGAACGGTTTGAGTCAGATCAGGTGGAAGTACAGGGGGTTGTACTTACGGAGGAAGTAGACGAGGAACGGGAGATCAAGGTGACAACAGTGAAGATTGAGACAGAAAACGGGGCTAAGGTCATGAAAAAGCCTGTAGGGACATATATCACCATGGAGGCCCCGAATATGGCAGTGCCGGACGAGGATTACCACAGGGAGATTTCCGCAGAGCTTAAGAAGTTTCTGGCTGGTATCATGAAGGGAGATCAGGAGGATTATTCCGTGCTTGTGGTAGGGCTGGGGAACCGGAAGGTGACTCCGGATGCATTGGGCCCCTATGTGGTGGATAATCTGAACATTACCAGGCATATTGTGAAGGAGTATGGAAAATATGCCATGGGGGAGGAGCATGTAAGGCTGGTAAGTGCCATCGTACCGGGCGTGATGGGACAGACAGGGATGGAGACAGTGGAAATCATAAGGGGCATCGTGAACGAGACAAATCCGGATCTGATTATTGCCATTGACGCGCTGGCTGCCAGGAGTTCAAAAAGGCTGAACCGGACCATCCAGATCGCAGATACGGGGATTAATCCTGGATCCGGCGTGGGAAATCACAGGAATGCCATTACCGAGGAGACGGTGGGGGTTCCTGTACTTGCGATCGGGGTTCCGACAGTTGTGGATGCAGCAACGATTGTCAATGATACGATGGAAAATTTCCTCGCGGCTCTTGAAACGTCAGAATCATTAAAAGGAGTCGGGGTAGTGATGCAGGGATATAGTGCAGCGGAAAAATATGAGCTGGTGAAAGAGCTCATTTCCCCGCACCTCAATGGGTTATTTGTAACGCCGAAGGATATTGATGAGACAGTGAAGCGCATCAGCTATACCATATCAGAGGCTTTAAATATGCTGTTTTCGGGCAGTGATTCACAGGATAGTGCATCTGGCACAGCGTTGCGTAATTAACAGTGAATTCTGCACTCGCTATCTGTGCCAGATGCACGTCTCCAATCCCAGACGTAGCCAGGATAAATCAGATCGGAAGGGACATGCACATAATGAGAAATCTTCCGTCATATAGTGTTAAGACGATAATTATGACGGAGTGATAAGTTGAAGGACGGACAGAGAATCAGCCGGATTCTGATGGCAGCCACAGGAGCAGTTCTTCTATTGTATATAATGGGAAGTATGGGAGCCAAGGTAAGCCTGGAGGAATCCAGAAGGCTTCTGGCGGGACCGAATAAGATGCTTCTGAAAAGTGCAGAAGAGATGTATCTTAGCGGATTTGCCTATTCTGCGAAAAGCCACCATGTTTCGGCATGGGAGTGGGCGGCAAGACAGGCGATGAACCTGATCCCTCTCGGAACCTATGTAGAGGAAATGAATACGGCAGATACGGATATTGAAGACCAGGCAACCTATGAAATGATCCTGGCAAGACAGGCAGAAGATGAAAATGAAGTGGATGAAAACGGAAAGCTGATCGGGGAAGCAGAAAAAGAGCCGGAGGCAGAGACGGCTGCACCGGCTGGCGGAGGAATTGACGTTTCCCTTGAAAAGCTAAAAAATTATGAATATCTGGTCAGTAATTTTTATACGATTGACAGTACAACCATGACCAGCCCGGAGGAACTCAACGCGGAAGTGCTTCTTGGAAAGGATCTGAAAATAGATCAGAATACAAAGGGGCCAAAGGTGCTCATCTACCATACACATTCCCAGGAAGCATTTGCCGACTCGAAAGCAGGTAATACATCTGATACGATCGTGGGTGTGGGTGAATATCTTACGAAGCTTTTAAATAAACGGGGAATTGAGACGCTGCACCACGAGGGAGTCTATGACTTGATTGACGGGGAGTTGGACAGGAGTAAGGCCTATGATCTTGCAGAACCAGAGGTGAAGAAAATCCTTGAGGAGAATCCAAGTATTGAGGTGGTGATTGACCTTCACCGTGACGGAGTGGCGGAAGGCACACATCTCGTAACTGAGATCAATGGGAAGCCTACGGCGCAGATTATGTTTTTTAACGGTCTGAGCCGTACGAAGGCAAACGGGGATATTGACTACCTCTATAATCCTTATATTCAGGATAATCTGGCGTTTTCCCTGCAGATGCAGCTTAAGGCCATGGAACTGTATCCGGGCTTTACCAGGCATATCTATCTCAGGGGATACTGTTATAATATGAATATTATGCCAAAGACACTGCTTATTGAGGCAGGCGCACAGACCAATACGGTAAAGGAGATGAAAAATGCCATGGAGGTGCTCGCCGAAACCCTGGACCAGGTGCTGACTCCATAAAAATATATTTGATTCGAACCAGAGTTTGTGCTAATATGTTGTTATTATTCACAGGCATATAAAGGCTCCAGGGAGGATGCGCACTCATGCAAATATGACAGATACTGCAGGCTGTAGTACCGGCGCGGGGGCATATTTTGCTTTATATGTCCGGGAATCATGAAAGGATTGGAAAAATGGCAAAAAAGTCTACATATGATGCTGACAGCATTACAATATTAGAAGGCCTGGAGGCAGTCCGGAAGAGGCCGGGCATGTATATCGGGAGTGTATCTACGAAGGGGCTGAACCATCTGATCTATGAGATTGTAGATAATGCGGTAGATGAGCACCTGGCCGGGTTCTGTACGGAGATACGGGTAACGCTGGAGCGGGACGGCTCCGCGACAGTCATAGACAATGGGCGGGGTGTTCCGGTAGGAATGCACGCCAAAGGAGTATCGGCGGAGCGGATTGTCTATACCACGCTTCATGCCGGCGGAAAATTTGATGACTCTGTATATAAGACAAGCGGAGGCCTGCACGGCGTCGGCTCTTCGGTTGTCAATGCATTGTCTGCATACATGGACGTGGAGGTCAGCCGGGACGGATTCATCCACCATGACAGGTATGAGAGAGGAATTCCGGTTATAGAGCTTGAAGAAGGGCTGCTTCCCACCATTGGAAAGACAAGAAAGACTGGTACGAAGATTAACTTCCTGCCAGATGATACTATATTTGAAAAGACCAGATTCCGTGCAGATGAGGTGAAGAGCCGGATGCATGAGACAACCTACCTCAACCCATCACTTACGATTATTTTCGAGGATCTGAGAGACGGCAGCAAAGAGCGTATTGTATATCATGAACCGGACGGAATCCTGGGCTTTATCCGGGAGCTGAATGCCAAGAAAGAGGCTGTCCATGACCCGGTTTATTTCAAAGGACAGGCAGAAGGAATCGAGGTAGAGGCCGCATTCCAGTATGTAAATGAATTTCATGAAAATGTACTTGGATTTTGTAATAACATCTATAACGGTGAGGGGGGCACGCACCTGACAGGCTTTAAGACCACCTTTACAACCGTGATCAACCAGTATGCAAGAGAGCTTGGAATCTTAAAGGAAAAGGATGCGAATTTTACAGGCGCGGATGTGCGGAACGGGATGACGGCAATTATTTCCGTGAAGCATCCGGATCCGAGATTCGAGGGACAGACGAAGACCAAGCTTGATAATCCAGATGCCGCGAAGGCTGTCAGCAAGGTGACAGGTGATGAGATTGTCCGGTATTTTGACCGGAATCTTGATAATCTTAAGAAGGTGATTGGCTGCGCGGAGAAGGCGGCAAAGATCCGCAAGACAGAGGAAAAGGCAAAGACCAATCTGCTGACAAAGCAGAAATATTCCTTTGACAGCAACGGAAAGCTTGCGAACTGTGAGAGCCGGGATGCCCAGAAATGCGAGATCTTTATCGTAGAGGGAGACTCTGCGGGGGGATCCGCCAAGACAGCGAGAAACCGGATGTACCAGGCGATCCTGCCCATCCGGGGTAAGATTCTCAACGTGGAAAAGGCAAGTATTGATAAGGTTCTTGCAAATGCTGAGATTAAGACCATGATTAATGCCTTTGGATGCGGATTTTCCGAAGGCTATGGAAATGACTTTGATATTAAGAAGCTGCGGTATGACAAGATCATAATTATGGCAGATGCGGATGTGGACGGCGCACATATATCCACTCTTCTCCTGACACTGTTCTACCGGTTTATGCCAGAGCTGATCTATGAGGGACATGTCTACATTGCCATGCCGCCTCTGTATAAGGCTATGCCCAAAAAAGGGAAGGAAGAATATCTCTATGACGACAAGGCGCTGGAAAGATACCGGAAGACCCATGAAGGATCCTTTACCCTGCAGAGATACAAGGGCCTGGGCGAGATGGATGCAGAACAGCTCTGGGAGACGACCCTGGATCCTGAGAGAAGGATTCTTAAGCGGGTGGAGATTGAGGATGCGAGAATGGCTTCCAGTGTAACGGAGATGCTTATGGGAACAGAGGTTCCGCCGAGACGCTCCTTTATTTACGAAAATGCAACTGAGGCGGAGCTGGATATTTAAAAAGACATATGAATGAAGATAACGATTCAGGGCAGTGATACCCTGCCTCTGGATGGTTATTATTTTCGGGAGGAAATAAGATGCAGGAATCACAACAGATCATCAGAACCGAATATTCGGAGGTCATGAAAAAATCTTATATTGATTATGCCATGAGTGTGATTGTGGCGCGTGCGCTTCCGGATGTGAGGGATGGATTAAAGCCGGTACAGAGAAGAACGCTCTATGATATGCACGAGCTTGGAATCCGCTGGGACAGGCCTTACAGGAAATGTGCGCGTATTGTGGGTGATACCATGGGTAAATACCACCCTCACGGGGACAGCTCCATCTATGAAGCACTGGTGGTTATGGCCCAGGAATTCAAAAAAGGAATGATTCTGGTAGACGGGCACGGGAACTTTGGCTCCATAGAGGGAGACGGCGCGGCGGCTATGCGGTATACAGAAGCGAGGCTTGCGAAGCTTACCCAGGAGGCATATCTTGCAGATCTTGACAAGAATGTGGTAGATTTCCTTCCGAATTTTGACGAGACGGAAAAGGAGCCGGAGGTGCTACCGGTGCGGATTCCCAATCTGCTTGTGAATGGGGCGGAAGGAATCGCAGTCGGTATGGCTACCAGTATTCCCACCCATAACCTGGGAGAGGTCATAGATGCAGTGAAGGCTTATATGAAAAATGATGACATCAGCACAAAGCAGCTGATGAAATATGTAAAAGGGCCGGATTTCCCTACAGGCGGCATTGTGGTCAATAAGGACGACCTTCTGAACATCTATGAGACAGGAACCGGTAAGATTAAAATCAGGGGAAAGGTTGAAGTGGAAGAGATGAAGGGCGGCAAGAAGCGGCTTGTCATTTCTGAGATTCCTTATACCATGATCGGTGCAGGAATCGGTAAATTTTTAAATGATGTATGCGCCCTGGTTGAGACGAAGAAGACCACGGATATTGTAGACATTTCCAACCAGTCCTCAAAGGAGGGAATCCGGATTGTCATTGAGCTTAAGAAGGGAGCAGATGTCAGCAATCTGACAAACATGCTCTACAAGAAGACACGGCTTGAGGATACCTTTGGCGTGAATATGCTGGCAGTGGCGGAAGGACGTCCGGAGACAATGGGTCTTAAGAAAATCATTGAGCACCATGTGGACTTCCAGTTTGAACTTGCTACCCGGAAATATAAGACGCTCCTTGCAAAAGAGCTTGATAAAAAGGAAATACAGGAGGGACTGATCAAGGCATGCGATGTCATTGACCTGATTATAGAGATCCTCCGGGGCAGCCAGTCCGTGAAGGATGCAAAGGAATGCCTGACCAGCGGCAATACGGCTAATATTAAGTTCAAGTCCTCCATCTCAAAGAAAATGGCGGCAATGCTGCGCTTTACGGAGCGGCAGGCAACAGCCATTCTGGAGATGAGGCTTTATAAGCTGATCGGCCTGGAGATTGAGGCTCTGATGAAGGAGCACGAGGAGACGCTTCATAATATTGAAACTTATGAGGACATACTGAACAATTACGGTTCCATGGCGGATGTGATCATTGCAGACCTGGAACGGATTAAGAAGGAATACGGGCGGAAACGCCGCACGGTTGTTGAGAATGCAGAGGAAGCGGTATATGAGGAAAAGAAGATAGAAGAGCAGGAGGTTGTATTCCTTATGGATCGTTTCGGCTATGCAAAAACAGTTGATCTGGCAACCTATGAGAGAAATAAGGAGGCGGCAGATTCAGAAAATAAATATATTGTGAATTGCATGAACACAGGAAAGCTCTGTGTCTTTACAAATAACGGAAAGATGCATCAGGTAAAGGTGCCGGATCTTCCCTTTGGAAAATTCCGTGACAAGGGGATGCCCATTGACAATGTGAGCAATTATGACAGCACCCAGGAAAATATCGTGTATATCTGTGATTCCGAGCAGATGCGTTATGCAGCATTCCTCTTTGCCACAAAGCAGGGTATGCTCAAAAAGGTACAGGGAGAGGAATTCCAGGTGGCAAAGCGTACCATTGCTGCCACAAAGCTTCAGGAGGAGGACGAGGTGGTAAGCGTCCAGGTGATCACGGCAAACCATCAGATCGTGCTTCAGACGAAGGAAGGATATTTCCTGCGGTTCGGGGCAGATGAGGTGCCGGAGAAGAAGAAAGGCGCTATCGGCGTCCGGGGAATCAGGCTCAGAAAAAAGGACGAGCTGGAGCAGGTGCACTTGTTTGAAGAAGGGACAGAGTGCACGGCCGCGTTCGGAGAAAAAGAGGTGTCCCTCCACAGGCTTAAGGCAGGAAAAAGAGACGGGACAGGGACGAAGACGAGAGGATAAGAGTGTGCCGGGATGATGGAAAAAGCGGAAGGGAAGACAGAAGAGAAAACCAGAGGAATGAATGGGTCAGAGAATCGTAGAGAGGACTATTATGAGGAGGCAGTCAGTGAGGCAAAAGCCCTGTATATGACACAGGAGAAGAGCCAGGGGGAGTATACGCTGGAGGATTATTACCGGATTCCCGACGGGGACAGGGCAGAGCTGATTGACGGTGTGCTCTATGATATGGCGGCACCCTCCCCACTCCATCAGTTGATCGGAGGAAGGATTTTCAGGGCATTTTCAGATTACATAGACAGAAAAGCAGGAACGTGCGTACCGGCCTACGCCCCGTTGGATGTGCAGCTGGACTGTGATGACAAAACAATGCTCCAGCCAGACGTCCTCATTGTCTGTGACCGGGAAAAGATCCGTAAGGGCATCATCTATGGCGCGCCGGATCTGGTCGTAGAGATCCTCTCAGGCTCTACAAAGAGAAAGGATATGACGGTAAAGCTTGCGAAATACGCAGCAGCCGGAGTCAGAGAATACTGGATGGTAGATCCGGATAAGAAAAAGGTGATTGTATACGAGATGGAGGATGACTTGAATGTGTCCGTATTCGGATTTGACCATGAGATTCCGGTCCGGATCTTTGGGGGAGAATGTGTGGTTGATTTTAAAGCAATATGGGAGTATGTGAGCTTTTTGGAGTAGAAGAGGAGGCGGAAGGATGTCAAACCAAAGAGAATGGTCCAGGTCAAGAGATAATCTGGTGGATGCTGTAAAGCAGCTTGGTTTTCCTGGGGAGCTTGGAGTGGAGATGGCAAAGAATCTGGGAAGCCCGAAGGCAATGAACCGGATGACATCGTATCTGTACCATGTGAAACCGAAGAGTGTGGAGATGGTAGTAGATGAGATGCTTGCGATATGCAGTGAGATTGGTGCCTGGAGGGACAAGAAAGCGAGTGAAGAAGCCAATGCCAGATATAATGAGATGCTTGACTATGGATTAGGCGGTGAGGATTCATGAGAGAGTCTGTGCCCGATTATGGATTAGGCGGTGAGGATTTATGAGAGAGTTTGTCTTCCAATATATAAAAAAGAAATACAGGACATCCCCGGAGTATCCGTGGAGAAACGATCAGACCAGCGCCGTGTTCCGGCATGAGGATAATCGGAAATGGTTCGCGCTTGCCATGGAGGTTCAGAGGAACAAGCTGGGGCTTTCCGGCGAGGAGTATGTGGATGCAATGAATCTTAAGATAGATGACCCGTTCTTCCGGGATACACTGATCCGGGAAGAGGGGATTATGCCCGCCTATCATATGAATAAGCTCCATTGGATTACTGTGCTCTTAGACGGCACGGTTCCAGAGGAACGGATTTGCGACTTGATTGACATAAGCTATATGGCAACAGCCTCTGTAAGGAAAAAAGAAAAGGCGCGCCCGCCAAAGGAGTGGGTGATTCCTGCCAATCCCAGATATTATGATATTGAACATGCTTTTGATCAGACAGACCAGATAGACTGGAAGCAGGGGAGAGGTATCAAAAAGGGGGATACGGTATTTCTGTATGCTGCCGCTCCAGTGTCGGCAATCCTTTATAAATGCAAGGTGACAGAAACGGATATTCCTTATGATTATACAGAGAAGAATCTGACCATTACTGCATTAATGAAGATAAAGCTTAAAAAGAGATACAGGCCGGAGCAATTTACGTTCGATGTTTTGAAAGAGGAATACGGGATCTATGCGATCAGAGGTCCGAGAGGGATACCCAATAGTCTGAGCGCTGCGCTAAAAGGATAAAGAGCGGTGGTTTAGGAATGCAAAAAGGATATAGAAGTTATAAATTTGACCACCCAGTCCACCCAATCGGCCACCCAGTTCACCCAATCAGCCACCCAGTTCACCCAATCAGCCATTCAGTCAAACGGAGCGCCAGACACCTGGCCTTATTTAGGATATTGGAGAGTAAAATAAGAGGCAGTCACCGATAACAAGGTGACTGCCTTAAAATATGTATTTTTACAGATCAACGGCAGTTTTATAGAAAAAAATATGTTCTCATTCTTGTGAGTACAGATTTTTGTACAGTACTTTATCCTATAATGATTTCAACAAGAAAGTTGCACGTAACAGTTTACAGGGATTCCTGTCTGAAGTGTTACGGTTGATCATTAGCAAGGAGGATAGAATGAGATGAAAGGATATTTTGTAGACGAAGGGTATATGGGATTTGTTGACGGCGAGTACCAGTTATTTGCAGATGAAAGAGACTATTATGATTATCTGGAAGAATAAGGAAGTGGAAAGAGAAAGGAGAGAACAATTATGGTAGAGATTTTTGCACCGACAGATTTTGAAGCTTCGGGCCTGGATGCGGAAGAGTTGGAATTTATGGATGCAAAGGAACGGAGGAAGGTACTGGAAGAAGCGGGACTTGATCCAGAGGTTTATGATTTTTAAGTGGAGGAAAGATGATGGGTAAAATATATTTTACACTGACCGGAACAAAATACTATTATGGTAAGGATTTTCTTGAGAAGAAAATGCAGGTTAAGTTGGTGAAGGAGCCGGAGAATGAGTACGATAGATTGCCAGAGCCAGATGGCAAGACCTCTGGCTCTGACACATTATTCACCGTTTAGTTATGGAATGTTGTACCAGTATAAACCAATTTAAATAACCCTAGAAAGGTATTTAAGTTGGTTTTATATTAGTCAGAAAATTCCATGGTTGTATTTCAACTGGGCATGAATCATCATGATTAATCCTGCTGCAAATGAAATACCAAAAATAACTCCGTATTTTCCGGAATGCATCCCTGTGCACAGGATGCCGGACAATATGATTCCCACTCCTATAAGAATTGTTGCCTTTCCCATAACAGCCGTATATTCTTTTCTGTCAGATTCCTTTACCTTCGTGTGATGATAATCATGAATCAGATCAATCCGTTCCCTGACCCATATGAGATATCCCATAAACAGAAACGGCAGTCCGCATGCGCTTATAAGGATAGCAATAATGAAATTTTTCATATCAGGCCCCCTACTTAATGTAAAAACCGCCCACCTTCATATCCTCGTCAAAGGAAATGGTATACTGGGCTTTCCGCTTCTCATACTGCACTCTGATCACCGCGACTGCAAACTCCTGCTCTGTATCTTTGTCAGTCTCTCCCACAACCGCTTCCTTATCAAAGGCCTGGAATTCCCCTAATTCCTCTACGACTGGTCCAATCTGCGCCGCCATCGTATCTGCGTCTAGCGATGTCTGCATAATTGCATTCCATTGCTCTTCTGCCAGTGTGTCAAAACCCCCTTCATTTACAAGCCTGATCACTTCTTCTGCCGCTTTTTTTACTTCTTCGGCATCAAATTTTTCCGAAAGCTTCTGACTGCTTCCGCACCCATAAAGCAGTGCAGCTGTCAGAACCGCCATGAAAAAGAATCTGTACATTCTTCCTTTTTCTGCCCTTTTCTTCATATCCGGTCACTCCTCCTTTTTTACGGATCAGCTTCTAACTTGATTCTCCTGTGGTACCGGCAGGGTTATACTTACAGAAAATATAGCATCTTTCTCCTCCGTCAGTATTCCGCCGCCGTATTGCTCCAGTGTCCTTTTTACATTCTGAAGCCCGATTCCTGCATGGGCTGTTTTCCCAATCGTTTTTCTAAAACCGGTCTCTGTTTTCACGAAATTCGTTTTACGTTCACCGACCGCCTTCTCGTCAGAAAGTCCTATAGAATTTCTGATTTTTATTACAGTAAAGTCCTGAAAACGATCTCCTTTTATCTGGATGAACCTGTTGCTCTCAGCCTGTTCTGCCGCTTCCAGTGCATTGTCCAGAAGATTGGAGAAAATAGTGGTGACATCCATATCCTTCATATGTTCCAGATGAATCTCCCCGATCTGTGCTTCCAGGTGGATCCGTCTTTTACGTGCTGTCTCTGCTTTGTCGCCCAGGATAATGTTCAGCATCCGGTGTTTTGTATAGCGGGTCTGCTCAAGAGATGCCAGGATGTCCTGGAGATCTTTTACATAAGTATTTGCCGCTTCCGTCTCCCCGTCAAGATAAAGACCCTCTACAGACTGGAGATGGTTGCGGATATCGTGGAATATCTTGCGGGAAGCTTTCTGATTTTCCTCCATACGCTTATAATACTGATACTGAAGTTCATTCTGTTTTTTTGAAATTTCAAGCTCTTCCTTAAGTCTCCGGTTTTTTGACTGGTAGGAAAACAAATACCATACATATATGTTCATGCAGACCAAAAGGACAATATCCAGCACAAACAGAAAGATGCCATACATCTGAAAATATACATTTCCCGACATACAGAGTATAAATATGGTAAATACGCTGACCGCAGGCGGAAACAGAAGCCCTGCAAACTGTACCCCTGTAATATTCTCGAATTTCTTGCGGTTCAGAACTACCACCCAGATGCCGGTAAGAAGTATTTCCATAAGCTGTTTGAGGATCAGCACTATATTTGCCATGTAATAGTCAAACACAGCCATTCCATATCTTGCGGAAATATATCCGACCGCGAGATAGATTACAAATAACTGCAGAACCATGACTGTAACCGGGAATAAAGCGTAGAAAAACAGATAGATTCTGCTTCTGTTGTACAAGAAATGTCCTGCTGTCATAGAGCCGGCGATTAAGAAGAAGGCAGTGGCATATGTTCCGTATTCCGTCTCCCGGAGCCAGGTGTCAAGTCCTAAGAGCCCTGTCCAGTAGAGAAATACGGCTATACACCGGATGGCTCTTCCGCTTTTTACATCCCGGGACGTGTTGCTCTGAAAAAACCATGTACAAAGAGCAATCACGACACTCTCCGAGACGAAAAGTACGATGTTCCATATGCCCGCCTCTGCCCAGTTCATATGATATCCCCCTGATATTTTCCCAGAAGTCCCCGGAACATGGAGGAACGCTTCTGAGACAGCGGTACTGTGTCCCCATTTGCCATATGAATATCGTATCCCCGGATTGCTTTCACATGGAAGAGATTCACAGAAAAGCTTTTATGGGGTGATGCAAATCCGTAGGGTGTAAGCTTCTCAGATAACACAGATATTTTCCCTCTGAGCATGTGAACACGGTCCCTTGCCACAAGACGGATTTTCCGGTTCTGGTATTCCAGATAATAAATGTCTGATACTAAAAATTCTTCTATACCCTCTGCCGTCTGGAGCCGGATCACAGAATCTCTTTTGCTGGCTTTTTCGTACAGAAGGGCTTCCCTAATCTGCCGTATGACCGCATCTGCGCGTACCGGCTTTACAAGGAATGCAAAAGGATGCACCGCAAAGGACCGCTCCATATAGTCCTGATAGCCGGTGACATAGATGATCTTTACCCGCCGGTCTGTTCTGCGGATCCTCTCCGCGGTCTGAATTCCGTCTGCACCCGGCATGTCGATATCCAGGAAAAGCAGATCATAGCCCTTATATTCCATAAGCAGCTTATGCCCGTCAGGGAACTCGTCAATCTCGCAGTCTATTTCCGCCTGTTCCACCGCCCTGCGCAGAAACAGGCGCACCTTTGCATCATCATCGCAGATCGCTGCACGGTACATTTATCCTTCCTCCGTAATCCTTCCAATACTGTCACTTGCTGTCACTGCTTCTGTCGTTAGTTTGAAACACTTAAGTCTTTCTGTCTTTTATTATAAACCTTATTTTTCAAATCACAATAGGGAATGCCTGTAATACAGAATTTGGGGTATAACTTACGTTGCAGTTCAGACCCGAGCCATAACATAAGCTCTGTTAGGGGTCAGAAAAGTGGCAGGGGAATTAGAATTGACCAAGAAGGAAAGGACAAGGCTGGAAACTGTGAATTTCCAGCCTTGTTCTTTCCTGTCTGCTGTATCAGGAACATTTCTATTTTACAGTTACCTTTACTGAGGCCTTCATGCCATTGATGGAGAGAACATAAACGGTACAGCTTCCTTTTCCAACTGCCCGGATGACACCATTCCCTGATACGGTTGCAACTTTGCTGTCAGTTGTGAAGTAGCGAAGCTTCTGGATATGCCCCAGCCGCCGTCTGCTCCGGTTCTGGGAAACAGCTCTAACAACTAGTTTTTTACTCTTTTCCCGTTTTAATGACAGGGTCTTTGGGGATACTGTCAGTTTTTTTACATTCGTATACTTTTTATTGGAATCCGTTACTGCATGTACAGAATAGCTCTTTGCAAGATACTGCTTTTTGCCATTGAAAATGCGGTATGCTCTTACCAGGGCTTTATAGGATTTCTGGGCTTTCAGCTTCCTGCCATTCACCTTCTTTAATATAAAGGAATGGGTCTTCGGATTGGTGATAGTTTTTACAAGCTTCATGCTGGTTCCGCACTCTGCTGCATAGACTTCATAGCCGTCGGCATCAGGAGCCTTTCCCCAGGAAACAATCATGCTCTTCTTTTTCGTGTTCCAGAATATTCCGATCTTTTTATTAAGTGCCACAGCGTTTGCAGCTTTGTCCGGAGGCGTTACGGTTACCGTACATACGGCTTCCTTTTTGCCGTCTGCGGAGGTGGCAATAATCCGGGCAGTTCCGGTCTTTACTGCGGTTACTTTTCCTTTTGCATCTACAGCTGCTACCTGTGGGTTGTCAGATCTCCAGGTAATGGTTTTGTATGTCGCATCAGCCGGGAGGACTTCTGCATGAAGTGTGATTGTGCCGTCGTCCTGTATGGAAGCAGTGGTCCGGTTCAGCTTTATACCGGTAACCGGAATTACGATGACAGTAATCTCACTGGTTCCCGTAATACCGCTTCCATCTACAGCTGCAGCTGTAATGGTAACCGTTCCGGTCTTTAATGCTTTCACGGTTCCGTCTGCATCTACAGAAGCAATGGAAGGTTCACTGGAGGTCCAGGTAATCCCGGGATTTGTTGCATTTTCCGGTAAAACCTGTGACTTCAGAGCGAGCGTTTTCCCCAATGGAAGGGTTGTGGATATTGGTTCTAGTTTTATCTGCTGAACCGGCACTGCTTCTACTGTAATGACACATTCTGCCGTTTTGCCGCCGTCCTCTGTGGTAACGGTAATCGTAGCAGTTCCGGCATTTTTTGCAGTTACAAGTCCATTCTCATTTACAGAAGCCACAGCTTCATCGCTAGAGCTCCATGTTACATCTTTGTTGTCTGCGTTCTCCGGGGCTACCGTTTCCTTAAGTTGCAGAGTCTCTCTTACATACATATGTGCCACAGTCTGGTCAAGGCTTACTCCGGTGACGGCTGTTTTAAGGACTGTAATGGTACATTGTGCCGTTTTATCTCCGTCCTCTGTGGTAACAGTAATGATGGCAGTTCCGGCATCTTCTGCAGTTACAAGACCATCTTCATCTACAGAAGCCACAGCTTCATCGCTGGAGCTCCATGAGACGTTTTGATTGTCTGCGTTTTCCGGAGTTACTGTTTCTGTAAGTTGGAGAGTCTGTTTTACACGAAGCTCTGCCGTAGTCTGATTCAGGCTGACTCCTGTAACGGGTATTTTAAGTACCGTAATGGTACATTGTGCCGTTTTACCTCCGTCCTCTGTGGTAACAGTAATGATGGCAGTTCCGGCATCTTCTGCGGTTACAAGACCATCTTCATCTACAGAAGCAACAGCTTCATTACTAGATGACCACATAACATTTTGATTGTCCGCGTTCTCCGGAATGACGGTCTCTTCAAGCTGCAGGGTTTCGCCTATATGCATCTGTGCTTCAGACGGATCCAGACTGACACCTGTGACTTTTGTTCCCGGGACAGTAATGGTGCATTCCGCTGTTTTTCCGTTTGCTGTACTGGCTGTAATGACTGCTTCTCCGGAGTGCAGGGCTTTTACGGTTCCGTTTTCAGCGGATGCGATACTGCCATCGCTGGAAGACCAGGTAATCGTTTGATTTTCCGCATAATAGGGAACAATAGTGGCAGAAAGCACAATGCTTTCTCCAACATTTAAGTCTGCTTCCTCCGTATCCAGTGTAATCTCTGATACCTCTACGCCGGTCACCTTTCCCTTATCTACATTTTCAATCTGCTCCCCGGGATCTTCCAGATTTCCCTCTATAGTAATTGTGCCGGAATTTTCGATCATGCCGGATACAGTCAGTGTATGGTCTGCCGGGACGGTAAGAGTCCGGCCTTCCTGGATTACAAGCAGGGTATCCTCCGGAATTTCCAGGTCGCCAGGAAGCGCTGCACTGCAGGGAAGAAGCATACCGCCGGATTCGGCCTCGCCTCCTGTTATGCTTCCGGTCATCACGCCTTCCTGCTCCTGAAATACAATACTGTTTTCAGCCATCCCGAGATCATAATTCATGCCAGTACTCTCGACCCAGGATCCGGAAGTGGTCACAGCCTTGCCGGCAATGATCCCTTTTGTGCCTTTGCGTCCCATGGCCTTTACATAGCTGTTTTCTATGTAAATGTCTCCGGTAGAATATATGGCAGCATTTCTTCCCGCAGATACGGTTATACCGGTTCCTGTAATGGTCAAGTCACCCTCTACAGAGATACCATGTGCTTTGCCGCCTGCGTTTATAGAAAGACTGCCTGAACCTGTAATGATCAGATTCCCTTCTGTTTCAAGTGTACTGTCAATGGATACCTGTCCATCTGTGGTTAAGGTAATGGCATCATCTGATGTCTCCATAGATGAAAAACCATAGTCTCCGGCATTTTCCGGCAAAACCACCGTTCCTCCTATGGTAAGAACCGGGGCGTTCTCCACTGCTTTGGCAGATATATTTACCGGCAGCAGTGTTACTGTCAGCAATACTGCTAAAAAGAAAGCGGTCAGACGCCTGGCCGCCCTTGCTGGTTTCCACGGAAAATCATAATCCGATACATCTTTTCCCATATTTCTCTCCTCCTTTTGCTTTTTGCACATACTTTGTAGTGATAATTCAATTCTACCCTAAAAAAAATTGGAAGTCAATGTTGTTATGTTCGCTGGTCTGCGCATTGTTACTATGAGCGGACGGTTAGTCCGTGAATAGTACCCAGGGGACTATCGGATTTTTTGATTTTTAGTTTGATTATATCTGAAGGCTGCGGTATACTACAATGGTAAGAGGTAAACAATTTGAAGCAGCAGAGCCGGATATCTGATTATAAATGCACTGATAAGATTAAGGAGGAGTGATGGCATGGGACTGTATGTAAATCCAGGGAACCGTCAGTTCAAAGAGGCTGTGAACTCGCCGGTCTATGTAGACAAGAGCGGACTAATCGATTATACAAACAGTGTTTTAAATACACAGAGGAAGAATATATGTGTCAGCCGGCCGCGCCGTTTTGGAAAATCCATGGCCGCAGATATGCTCTCTGCCTATTACAGCAAAGGATGTGATTCCAGGGAACTGTTTGCGGATCTGGATGTATCGAAGCAGCATAAAACGGTATCAGACATGGTCCGGGAAACCAGGCGGATAAATGCGTACAAATCGAATTTAAACCAGCATAATGTAATCCGGTTTGATGTGCAGAGATTTTTATTTGATGAATCTCATATATCCGTTTTTATCAAAAGGATTCAGGATGTGATTATCAGGGAGTTAGAGGCAGAGTTTGAGGAATATGTTGACTGTGCACAGGATTCTTATGGATTACCAGGAGTGTTAGAGCAGATTTATGCCCATACGGGAGAGGAATTCATTTTTATTATTGACGAATGGGACTGTGTATTCCGGCTGGCAAAAGAGAATACAGAAGTGCAGAAAAAATATCTTGATTTTTTAAGGGGGCTTTTCAAAGGTTCTGAATATGTGAAACTGGCATATATGACCGGGATATTTCCGATTAAAAAATATGGAGAACATTCGGCGATTAATGTTTTTGACGAGTATTCCGTAACAGATCCCAGGAATCTTAGTGAATATTTTGGATTTACAGAAAAGGAAGTACAGGAGCAATGCAGGAAATATGATGTGGATTTCGCAGAGATGGCAAGATGGTATGACGGATATCAGATGGGTGATACCCATATCTATAACCCCAAATCTGTTGTAGATGCCCTGACCTGGAAAAAGTTTAAAAGCTACTGGACAGGTACGGAGACCTATGAGGCATTAAAGGTTTATATTGAGCGGAATTTTGATGGGCTCAGGGAAGCTGTTATGGAGATGCTGGGCGGTGGGCAGTGCAGGATCGACCCGACGATCTTTCAGAATGATATGACTACCTTTTATACGAAGGATGATGTTCTGACCCTGTTAGTTCATCTGGGATATCTGACCTATGATGAGAGAAACAGTACAGTATTCATTCCGAACCAGGAGATAGAGCAGGAGTTTCTCCGTGCAGTGAAGGTCGGTGGATGGGGCAGCAGTATGGCCTGTGCACTCTATGTTGCATATGCCAGTGCGCGGGCGTACTATGCGAAGCCGGTCAGGGAATTTCCGAGTGGAAGGGGATTTGCTGATGTGGTTTACCTTCCGAAGAAAAATGCAGACTGTCCGGCACTGCTGATTGAGTTAAAATGGAACAAGTCTGCCGAAGGGGCTGTCAGGCAGATCAAGGATAAAAAATATATGGACTGGCTGAAAAGCTATACAGGGGAAATTCTTCTTGTGGCAATTAATTATGATAAGAAGAAGGATATTCATACGTGTATAATTGAAAAATACCCGGATTGCATATAAAAAATGAATCGTTTTAGTGAGTTCGAGTGAATAGGGAGCAGGTGAAAAGTATACTTCAAATGAGCGAATTGTGAGCGAATTAATGAGCGAATTAGTGAGCGGAAAAATGAAAGAACCTGTACAGCAAATAACAAACAGGAAAAAGAGTTAAAACAAAAGCAGGAGGTTTTGAAAACATGAGAAGATACTGGAGATTATGGATTATGGCATTGCTTGCCGCCTTTCTTTTTTCCTTCCCGGCCTATGCAGGCGAGAAGGCCGCAGAACCGGAGATGATCTACCCCACGGGGCTGGAGCCGCTGCCGGAGAACATCCCGGATCCCCGGGTGGAAGAGGATGCGGATGGCATACAGCCATACAACGGAACAGTACCATACAGTGGAACAGAGACGGAACTTTTTTTAGAGCTGGAAGGGAAGATGAAAACCGCTCTTCTGGAGGGAGAACCGGAGCTTAATGTAACAGATATGAATATAGATGCCGCGGATTATAAGATCTACAGGCTTGTATACTTTTCGCCCTATCTCAGCAACGGGATTGACCTGGACTGCTACTATAACCGTCTGACGAATACCTATACCCGTGTCGAGATTGAAAATCCCATGTCCCTGGAGGAGACAAAAGCATACTGCCTGAGTATTGACAGTGATGTGAGCGAGATTATGCAGCAGGTTTCCGACGAAATGGACGACGAGACAAAAGCACTGAGAATTCATGACTATTTTGTATATGAGTACGAATATGATAATGATAACCTTCTGGCGGATACACTGCCAGAGGACTCCTTCCGCAGCGGAGGGATTATCAGAAACAAAATCGGAGTCTGCCAGGCCTATGCTTATGCATATTCCTACATTATGAATAAGATGGGGCTGGAGTGCCATGTAACTGGAAGCGATCCCATGAACCATGCATGGAATATCCTTAAGCTGAACGGAAGCTATTACCATGTAGACTGTACATGGGATGATCCGGTGTATGACAGGCTGGGAAGAGTAGGACATGAGTTTTTCCTGCTGAGTGATTACGAGATACTTTACGGCAGAGCCCAGGGACATTATGGATGGGATCTTTTGATTGATTGTGATGACAACAGGTATGATGATTACTACTGGACGGATATTATTTCGCAGATTATCCTGGACGGAAGCAGTATGTACTATATAAAAAATGAACGGGATGAGAAAGGAAGGATTGACCATGGATTTATCTTCTGTCAGGAAACCTATGGAGCCCCTGAAAAGCTAAAGGATCTGGGAGAATGGACGGACTGGGATGATCCAGACCAATACTACTGGCCAGGCGCCTATTCCGGATTATTCCTTCAGGACGGGGAGTTGTATTATAATACCGCCACGGAGCTGCGGAAGATGTCCGTGGACGGCAGCAGCGATGTAAGGATCTGTGAAAAGGTATCAAATACAGAGGAAGGATATCTGTACGGCAGCAGGAAGCACGGAGACCAGCTTGAATACATGCTCTGCACGTCACCGCAATTCGAGGAAAAAGCTGCAAGGTACAGTGTGCCGGTTCCCTTTTCCATTGCCCCGTCACAGATTCTTCTTGGTACAGACAGTATGAAGCTTGGAATCGGAAAATCCAAAACCATAAGCTATAAGCTTGTCCCCGCGGGGGCATCTTCCCAGGTTCAATGGACTTCAGACAATACGAATGTGGCAGTGGTAGATGCAAATGGAGCAGTAACCGGAAGAGCGGAAGGAACAGCGAAGATAACCGCTTTGACCGGAAACGGGAAAACAGCCGTATGTACGGTGAATGTATCAAGAGAAAAATATAAGGTTACCTTTGATGCCAATGGAGGTACTGAATTAGCAGAGACAAAAGAAATTGAACTGGGAAATACATACGGAACCATGCCGGTACCCGTCCGGGCAGGTTATCAGTTCGCTGGCTGGTTCACACACTCTGTGAACGGTTCGGAAAAAACAGAGGATGACCAGGTGCGGGAAAAGGATCATACCCTGTATGCGCACTGGACGGCAAATACTTATCGGATCCGGTATGATAAAAACGGGGGTTCTGGCGGAAGTATGGCAGATACTGTCTGTAAATACGGCGGTTCCGTTATCCTGCGTCCGAATGCTTATACGAAGCCAGGCTATCATTTCGCAGGATGGGCGGAGACTCCCGGAGGTTCTGCTGTCTATCAGGATCAGGATATTGTGAGGAATCTGACAACTGTTGACGGCGGAATTAAGACACTCTATGCCAAGTGGACCCCTGCAAGGTATAAGATCACCTATAAGCTGGGAGGAGGGAAAAATAATAAGAAAAATCCTTCAGGCTACTACATTACCTCATCAAAAATTTCCTTAAAGAATCCCACCAGGAAGGGATGCACCTTTAAGGGATGGTACAGTGACAGCAAATATAAAAAGAAAGTATCCGTGATCCAGGCCGGCAGTACGGGAAATAAGACTCTGTATGCAAAGTGGTCAGTTAAGAAATATAAGATCACCTATAAGCTGAAAGGCGGAAAGAATCATAAAAAGAATCCAAAGACCTATCAGGTGACAACGAAGACAATCAGCCTGAAAAAGCCTGTCAGGAAGGGCTATACTTTTAAGGGATGGTACAGTGACAGCAAGTACAAAAAGAAGGTGACAAAAATCAAGAAAGGAAGTACAGGGAATAAAGTACTCTATGCAAGATGGAGCCGTTAAAAAAATTCCTTGATTTTCCACGGAATCAGTGCTATAATCCTCTATAGTTACATAATGACCCGGCGGAAGAGTGAACAGAAAAAGTTCACTCTTCTTTATTGCCGGACATACGACAAAAAACGTCAGATGAATGTTTTAAGCTGGTGTGAAAATGTCAGGAAAGGAAGTTTTGCATTGTCAAAAAGAGAAATTTACGAACAGAAGACGGAAGAGATCCTGCTCCCCATAATGGAGGAATACGGATTTGAGCTTGTGGATGTGGAGTATGTGAAGGAAGGCGGCACCTGGTATCTGCGTGCATATATCGACAAGCCGGGAGGCATTACCATTGATGACTGCGAGGCAGTAAGCAGGAGACTGTCAGACATTCTGGATGAACAGGATTATATTGAAGATTCCTATATCATGGAGGTGAGTTCTCCGGGTCTTGGCAGGCCCCTTAAGAAAGAGAAGGATTTTAAGAGGAGCCTTGGCAGTGAGGTAGAGGTAAGAACCTACCGCATGATTGATAAGAGTAAGGAATTTACAGGAATACTGAAGGATTATGATGATACCACAGTGACCATAGAGCTTCCGGATGAAACTCTTAAGGTATTTCAAAAAGGCGATATAGCGCTCATCCGCCTTGCGTTCGATTTTTAAGATAGGAGGAAATGGATAATGAACACAGAATTATTAGAAGCGTTAACGATATTGGAGAAGGAGAAGGATATCAGCAAGGAGACACTGCTGGATGCGATTGAGAATTCGCTGCTGAATGCCTGCAAGAACCATTTTGGAAAGGCAGATAATGTGCGGGTAATCATGGACAGACAGACATGCGATTACCGGCTGTATGCAGAGAAGACAGTTGTGGAGGACGTGCTGGATCCCATTGAGGAGATCAGCCTGGAGGAAGCCAGAAGCATGGATGGGAAATACGACCTGGGCGATATTGTCCAGATTCCCATTGAGTCCAAGTCCTTTGGCCGTATCGCCACGCAGAATGCAAAGAACCTGATTCTGCAGAAGATCCGGGAAGAGGAAAGGAAGGTTGTATTTGACCAGTATTTCGAAAAGGAGAAGGACATTGTTACCGGAATTGTACAGCGCTATGTGGGAAGGAATGTGAGCATTAATCTTGGAAAAGCGGATGCCATGCTGACGGAGAATGAGCAGGTCAGGGGCGAGGTCTTTAAGCCTACAGAGCGTATTAAATTGTACATTGTAGAGGTAAAGAATACGACGAAGGGACCGAAGATTCTTGTGTCCCGTACCCATCCGGAGCTTGTGAAGCGTCTGTTTGAGTCAGAGGTAACCGAGGTCAGGGACGGTGTGGTTGAGATTAAGAGCATCGCAAGAGAGGCGGGAAGCAGAACGAAGATTGCAGTATGGTCCAATGACCCGGATGTGGATCCTGTAGGTGCATGCGTGGGTATGAACGGCGCGAGAGTGAATGCCATCGTAAGTGAGCTAAGAGGTGAGAAGATTGATATTATTAACTGGAGCGACAACCCGGCGATCCTGATTGAGAATGCCCTGAGCCCGGCAAAGGTTATTTCTGTTATGGCGGATCCAGACGAGAAGGTGGCGAGCGTCATCGTACCGGATTACCAGCTTTCTCTTGCAATCGGTAAGGAAGGCCAGAATGCAAGGCTCGCGGCAAGGCTTACCGGGTATAAGATTGATATTAAGAGCGAGACACAGGCTATTGAGTCAGGTGAGCTTCCGGAAAACTATATGGAGCTTAGCGAGGGCGTGTACGAGCAGGAGATGTATGAGGAAGGCTACGAAGAGGGCTACAGTGAGGAGGATTATGGCGAAGCGGGCTATGGTGAAGCAGACTATGGCGAAGAAGGCAATGGTGAAGCGGACTATGGCGAAGAAGGCAATGGTGAAGCGGACTATGGCGAAGAAGGCAATGGTGAAGCGGACTATGGCGAAGAGGGCAATGGCGAGGCGGACTATGGCGGAGAGAGCGAGGCGTATGCCGGTGAGACAGAGGAGCTTAAGTTCGATGAGATTGAGTTTGTGGAAGTGGAGGAGTAGATGATTCATTGAGTGGGAAAAGAAAGATGCCTGTGCGCCAGTGTGTGGGCTGCCAGGAGATGAAGAATAAAAAAGAGATGATACGCATCATCCGTACAAATGAACAAGAATTCCTTCTTGATACTACAGGAAAGAAGAATGGCCGCGGCGCCTATCTCTGTCCGGATCCGGAATGCTTTGAAAAGGCTGTGAAAAACAAAGGCCTGGAGCGTTCATTCAGGCAGGCAATTCCGAAGGAAGTATATGAGATGCTGAAAAAGGAGATGGAGAAGCTTTGAAACAGGATAAGGTGGCAGGTCTGATCGGTCTGGCTACGAAGGCAGGCAAGACTGCAGATGGAGAATTCTGTACAGAAAGAGAAGTAAAGTCAGGAAAGGCTGCACTCGTGATTGTTGCAGGAGATGCGTCGGATAACACGAAGAAAAAATTTCAGAACATGTGTGACTTTTATAAAGTGCCAATCTATTTTTATAAGGATAAAGATACCTTGGGGCATGCAATGGGAAAAGAATTCCGTGCATCGCTGGCCATACTTGACCAGGGGTTTGCAGGGAGCATTAAGAAGTATATGGAAGATGCCGGACAGTCTGGCAGAGAGTAATACAATTGCATAGAGGAGGTAGTGTATATGTCAAAAATTAAAGTTTATGAGTTAGCAAAAGAGCTGGATAAGCCAAGTAAGGAGCTGGTGGAGTTTCTTACAGGAAAGAATATAGAGGTAAAGAGTCATATGAGCGCCATAGAGGAAGCGGATGCAGATCTGGTGAGAAAGGCTTTCGGGAAAAAGGAAAAGGCAGAAGGAGAGGTGAAGCCTGAGGCTCCCAGGAAAAAGAACATTGTTCAGGTATTCCGTCCGCAGAATACCCAGAGCGGTGCAAGGCAGGGGAGACGGCCAGGAGCAAAGCCGGCCCAGCAGATGGGAAGACCGATGCAGGTGAATAATGGCCGTCCGTCCAGAGCATCAGCAGCCGGGGCTAAGCCTGTGGGAGCCAGACCGCAGCCAGAGAAGCCGCAGCCGGTAAAACCGCAGACTGACAGACCCCAGGCAGTAAAGCCGCAGCCAGAGAAGCCCCAGGCGGTAAAGCCGCAGCCGGAGAAGTCCCAGGCAGTAAAACCACAGTCTGAGAAAGTGAAGACAGAGCCGGGCATGCAGGCAGCTAAGGTACAGCCCAGGCCGCAGCCGGAGAAGCCCCAGACAGCAGAGAAGCAGTCTGCGGAGAGAAACTCTGAGAGAGCCGGAAGGACGCCGGTCCAGGAAGAAAGAGTACAGGAAGCGGGTACGGCCAGAACAGCAGAAAGACAGCAGAATGAGAGATCCCAGTCTGAGAGACAGCAGAATGAGAGACCCCAGTCTGAGAGATCTGCAGAGAGACAGTCCAGAGAGAACCAGAGATCTGCAAGACAGAATTCCCGTTCTGAGAGAGGTCAGGACCGTCCGCAGGGAGACAGGAGAGACGGGAACCAGGCAAGACGCTCTGACAGAAGAGACCGGGATCAGGATGGCCGCAGGGGAGAAAGAAGAGACGGAGGCCGTCCATTTGGAGAGAGAAGAGAAAGAAGAGACGGAGACCGTCCATTTGGAGAGAGAAGAGAGAGAAGAGACGGAGACCGCCCATTTGGAGAGAGAAGAGAGAGAAGAGACGGAGACCGCCCGTTTGGAGAAAGAGGAGAGAGAAGGGACGGAGGCCGTCCGTTTGGAGAGAGAAGAGAGAGAAGAGACGGAGACCGCCCGCAGGGAGACAGAAGGGACGGAGGCCAGGGAGGCTTCCGGGACAGATTCCGAGGCGATAACAGAGGCCAGGGACGAAGCGGAAGACCAGGAGAAAGATCCGGAGACAGAACCGACAGGCGTCCTTCTATTCCGTCACCGATTGTGGAGGGACAGAAGCCCCAGCGCAGTAAAGGGAAAGGAAAGGACGACTATAAGAAGAAGGATTTCCGCCGGGATGAGGATAGAATGAGCAAGGGCAAGAAGGGGATGAACCAGACGAAGCAGCAGCTTCATAAGCCCCAGCCCAAGGAGCAGAAGCAGGAAGAGAAGATTAAGTCCATCATTATTCCAGAGGTGCTTACGATTCAGGAGCTTGCGGATAAGATGAAGGTAGTGCCTTCTGTGATCGTAAAGAAGCTCTTTATGCAGGGTAAGATCGTAACGATTAATCAGGAGATTGACTATGAGACAGCAGAGGAGATTGCACTGGAGTTTGAGATCCTCTGTGAAAAGGAAGAGGTTGTGGATGTGATCGAGGAGCTTCTTAAGGAGGACGAAGAGGATGTCAGCAAGATGAAGAAGCGTCCGCCTGTAGTCTGTGTTATGGGGCATGTTGACCATGGTAAGACATCTCTTCTTGATGCAATCCGCAATACCAATGTGATCGGCAGAGAGGCCGGCGGTATTACACAGCATATCGGAGCATCAGTTGTAGAGGTAAACGGAGAGAGCATTACCTTCCTTGATACACCAGGGCATGAGGCCTTTACAGCCATGCGTATGAGAGGCGCAAGCTCCACGGATATTGCCATCCTTGTGGTAGCGGCAGACGATGGTGTTATGCCTCAGACCGTAGAGGCGATTAACCATGCCAAGGCAGCAGGAATTGAGATTGTTGTTGCAGTCAACAAGATTGATAAGCCGAGTGCTAATGTAGAGAGAGTAAAGCAGGAGCTTACGGAGTACGAGCTGATTGCAGAGGACTGGGGCGGAAGCACCATCTTTGTTCCGGTATCTGCCAAGACGGGAGAGGGATTAGAGGAGCTTATGGAAATGATCCTTCTGACCGCTGAGGTTATGGAGCTTAAGGCTAATCCGAACCGTCGTGCGAGAGGACTTGTGCTGGAGGCAGAGCTTGATAAGGGAAGAGGCTCTGTGGCAACGGTGCTTGTACAGAAGGGAACGCTCCGTGTAGGCGACGCCATTGCGGCAGGCTCTGCCCATGGCAAGGTAAGGGCCATGATGGATGATAAGGGAAGACGTGTCAAAGAGGCAGGCCCGTCAATGCCGGTGGAGATTCTTGGACTGAATGATGTGCCGAATGCCGGTGAGGTATTTGTGGCATGTGGAAATGACAAGGAGGCAAGAAACTTTGCAGAGACCTTTATTGCCCAGAGCAAGGTGAAGCTTCTTGAAGATACAAAATCCAAGCTGTCCCTGGATGATCTGTTTACACAGATTCAGGAGGGTAATCTGAAAGAGCTTGGTATTGTTGTAAAAGCAGATGTACAGGGCTCCGTAGAGGCAATTAAGCAGAGTCTTCTGAAGCTTTCCAATGATGAGGTTGTGATCAAGATCATCCACGGCGGTGTGGGCGCGATTAATGAATCTGATGTCAGTCTTGCGTCAGCATCGAATGCGATCATTATCGGATTTAATGTCCGTCCGGATGCATCGGCAAAGGAGACGGCAGAGCGGGAGGGTGTAGATGTGCGCCTGTACCGTGTCATTTATAACGCGATTGAGGATGTGGAGGCAGCCATGAAGGGTATGCTTGATCCAGTATTTGAGGAGAAGGTACTCGGTCATGCCGAAGTGCGCCAGACCTTCAAGGCATCAGGCGTTGGTACGATTGCAGGCTCCTATGTCCAGGACGGCGTCTTTGAGAGAGACTGCTCTGTGCGTCTGACAAGAGACGGCATTGTCATCTTTGAGGGACCGCTTGCTTCTCTGAGACGATTCAAGGATGATGTGAAGGAAGTAAGGGCAGGATATGAATGTGGATTTGTATTTGCGAACTTTAATGACATCAAGGAGGGCGACCTGGTAGAATCCTACAAGATGGTTGAGGTTCCGAGATAATGGAATGATATCAAGGAGGGCAGCCTGGCAGAATCCTGCAAGATGGTTGAGGTTCCGAGATAATGGAAAGGATAGAAAAGTGAGAAAAAGAAGTATAAAGAATACCAGGGTTAATACGGAGGTGCAGCGGGAGCTTAGTAACATCCTGAGAGGTGGAATTAAGGATCCGCGGGTTGCGCCGTGGACTTCGGTGGTTGCGGCGGAGGTTGCGCCGGATCTTAAGACATGTAAGGTATATGTCAGTGTTCTGGGTGATCAGAAGGCACAGGAGGATACGCTTGCGGGCCTTGAGAGCGCTGTGGGTTATATCCGCCGGGAGCTTGCCAGGACGCTGAATATGCGGAACACGCCGGAGATCAGATTTGTATTAGACCAGTCAATTGAATATGGTGTAAATATGTCAAGAAAGATTGATGAAGTGACAAAGACTTTGAAAGCAGAGGGTGAAGAGAATGCTTAATAGAATGCTTACACAGGCGGGAACGATTGCAATCGGAGGACATGTAAAACCGGATGGAGACTGTATCGGTTCCTGCATGGGATTATATCAGTATATCAGGGACAATTATAAAGAAAAACAGGTGCATGTGTATCTGGAGGAGACTCTGGCAGCTTATGAGTGCCTGAAGGGAGTAGAAGAGATCCGGCACGAGATCACAGGAGAGGAGCATTATGATTTATTTATCTGCCTGGACTGTGCGGATAAGTCAAGGCTCGGTTTTTCCCTGCCGCTTTTTGAGAGCGCGGACCATACATTATGTATTGACCATCATGTCAGCAACGGGGGTTATGCGGAAGAGAATTATGTGGTTCCGGATTCCAGCTCCACATCAGAGCTTGTCTATGAGCTGGCAGAGAAGGAAAAACTTGGGAAGGCCGCGTCAGAGGCGCTGTATGTCGGAATCGTGCATGACACAGGGGCTTTCCAGTATTCTGCTGCAAAGCCGTCCACCTTCCGGATGGCGGCAGCGCTGCTGGAGAAAGGGATTGACGGACCGCGTCTGATTGAGGACACGTACTATGTAAAGACCTATACACAGAATCAGATTCTGGGAAGGGCGCTTATGGAGAGTATACTGTTCCTGAATGGAAGATGTATTGTCTCTTACTTTAAGAAGGACACCATGGAGTTTTACGGCGTTACTCCCAAGGAAATGGATGGAATTGTCAGTCATCTGCGCAACACAAAAGGGGTAAAGGTGGCAGTCTTCATGTATGAGTTAGAGCCAGAGGTATATAAAGTCAGCCTTCGCTCGGATGATTCAGTGGATGTCAGCACAATTGCCTGCCAGTACGGCGGAGGCGGCCATAAGAAGGCTGCAGGTGTTACGATGCAGGGAAGCTTCTACAATATTATTAACCGTCTGTCAGCGCAGATTGATAAACAGCTGAGGGATGATGCATGATACATGGGATCTTAAATGTATATAAAGAAAAAGGCTATACCTCCCATGATGTTGTGGCAAAGCTTCGGGGAATCACCGGACAGAAGAAGATCGGGCATACCGGGACACTGGATCCAGAGGCAGTGGGTGTTCTGCCTGTGTGCCTTGGCAGGGCGACAAAGCTTTGCGGCATGCTGACGGATAAGGATAAATGTTACGAAACAGTTCTGCTTCTTGGTATAGAGACAGATACGCAGGATACGACAGGGAAAATCCTTAAGGAGGAAGATGTCTCCGGGCTTGGCGAGGAAGAGGTCAGGAGTGTGGCCAGAAGCTTTATAGGAGAATATGAGCAGATTCCGCCTATGTATTCCGCCCTGAAAGTGAACGGCAGGAAGCTATATGAGCTTGCAAGGGAAGGAAAGACAGTGGAGCGTGCGGCAAGGAGGGTTACGGTCTACCGGATTGAGATTCTGGAAATTAGCCTGCCCCGGGTGCGGATGCGCGTCCACTGCTCGAAGGGAACCTACATCCGGACTCTGTGCCATGACATGGGAGAGAGGCTTGGATGCGGCGGGTGTATGGAGGAACTGATCCGTACCAGGGTAAGCGGATTCAGGATTGAGGACAGCTTAAGCCTTTCCCGGCTGGAGGAGATGGGGAGGAACGGGACACTTTCTGAAGCCGTTCTTCCGATTGACCAGATGTTTCCGGATTATCAGAAGCTTACAGTACGTAAGAGCTGGGAAAAGGCCGCCCTGAATGGGAACAGAATCCCTGCTGAGGGTATCTGTGAAAGACTGATGCCGGAAGATGGGGAGCGGATCCGGCTGTATGACCACACAGGCGCACTGATCGGAATATACAGATATGAGGCAGAAAAGAAAGAATTCGGGCTGATTAAGATGTTTTATGTCAGGGAGAGGGATTAGGAGATGCAATATATCGAAGGTCTGAAGCAGTACAAAAACAGCAAAGGGGCGGCGGTGACGTTCGGGAAATTCGACGGGCTTCATCTGGGACACCGGATGCTGACAGACGCTGTGAAGGAGCTAAGTGAAAAAGAGGATGTCAGCAGCGTGGTATGTGCATTTGACATGCATCAGAGTAATATGCTGATGACAAAGGAAGAACGAAAGCTGCACCTGGAAAAGGATGTGGATTATCTGGTGGACTGGGCATTTACAGAAGAGCTTAAGAGGCTTCCGGCAGAGGAGTTTATCAGGGATATTATCGCTGGCGTGCTTCATGCGGAATATGTTGTGGTCGGTACGGATTTTCAGTTTGGCTGTGGGAAATGCGGAGATATCCATATGCTGAAGGCTTATGCACGGGAGTACGGCTATGAACTGATTGTCATCAACAAGAAAAGATACCAGGACCGGATTATCAGCAGTACCTATATCAAGGAAAGGCTGAAGGAAGGGGCAGTATCTGACGCAAACAGAATGCTGGGATACCGGTTCGGCGTTTCGGGCGTGGTAGAGCATGGAAAGCAGCTTGGCCGGACACTGGGCTTCCCTACTCTGAATATCCTGTGGCCCCAGGGGAAGCTTGTGCCTCCTAAGGGAGTGTACCTGTGCCGTGTTTATGTGGACGGGCAGGGGTATAACGGGATTGCCAATATTGGTATTAAGCCTACGGTGTCAGATGAGGATACTGTACGGATTGAAAGCTTTCTGTTTGGCTATGACGGGGATGCCTATGGGAAAGAGGCTGTGACAGAGCTGATGGAATATGTAAGGCCGGAACAGAGATTCCGGGATAAGGCAGAGCTGAAGGAATGTGTAGACCGCGATATTGCCTGCGGCAAAAGATACTTTGGGATAGAAGAGTAAAAGGAGAGTACAGATGAGTATTACAGAGGTATTTACACTGTTTGGAGGACTTGGTTTCTTCCTTTATGGCATGAAGCTCATGAGTGAGGGCCTTGAGAAGGCGGCCGGTGCAAAGATGCGTGGAATTCTTGAATTCTTTACGCAGAACCGCTTTATCGGAATGGTGGTAGGAATCGTATTTACAGCGATTATCCAGTCTTCGAATGCAACTACGGTCATGGTAGTAAGCTTTGTAAACTCAGGGCTTATGACCTTGATGCAGGCAACGGGTGTAATCCTGGGCGCTAATATAGGTACGACAGTTACCGGACAGCTAATTGCATTTAATCTGTCTGATATTGCCCCGCTTGTGGTGATTATCGGCGTGATTATGGTGATGTTCAGCAAGAAACAGAATGTAAATGTGAAGAAGATCGGGGAAGTGATTCTCGGATTCGGTATTCTTTTTATGGGTCTTAGAATTATGGGAGAGAGTATGGAAGCGGTGAAGTCGTCGCCTGCAGTACTGGAATTTTTAAGCTCTCTTAAGAGCCCGTTTTCTGCCATACTTGTGGGATTTCTGATCACGGCGGTGCTGCAGAGTTCCTCTGCTACAGTCGGTATTATCCTCCTTATGGTTTCACAGGGACTTCTGGCATTTACCATATGCCCGTTTATGATTCTTGGATGTAATATCGGCTCCTGTGTATCTGCCCTTGCAGCCGGCTTAAGCGGGAAGAAAGATGCAAAGCGTGCGGCGCTGATACATTTTCTCTTTAATGTAATCGGCTCTTTGATCATGTTTATTATATTAATGGTGGCATTAAAACCGATTACAGACGGACTCATCTATATGTCCGGAGGGAATCTGGCCCGTGCAGTTGCAAATGTACATACGCTTATGAAGGTATTCGAGGTTGCCATGCTGTTCCCGTTCATGGGATGGATTGTGAAGGCTACCTATAAGATTGTGCCAGGGAAGGATGAGGTGCAGGAGGACGAATACGAGCTTCAGTATATTGGAAAGGGAAATATCCTTGCCCCCACAACGGCATTTTCCAATGGTATCCATGAGATTGAGCATATGGGAAAGGTTGCCCTGTCAAATCTTAAGATTTCCATGAGGGCGCTGTGCGAACTTGGTGAGAAGGACATTGAGGAGGTGTACAGGCGGGAGGAATATATTGACTTCCTGAACCGGAAAATCACGGACTACCTTGTAAAGGTGAATGAGATTGAACTTCCCCTTGCAGATGCACGTCTGATCGGCGGTCTTTTCCATGTGGTGAATGATATTGAGCGGATCGGCGACCATGCGGAAAACTTTGCAGACTCGGCGAAGGACCGGATTGAACGGGGAATCGGCTTCAGTGACAAGGCGAAAAAGCAGCTTCAGGATATGACGGAAGAGGTGGTGAAGATTCTGGAATATTCTCTCGAAATGTTCACACACAGGGATCCGAAGCATATGCAGGATATTCTGACACTGGAGGATGATATTGATGAGAGGGAGCGGAAGCTTCAGCGTGCCCATGTAAAACGTCTGACCAAGAATAAATGTACGCCGGAGGCTGGTATGCTGTTTTCCGATACCATTTCCGGGCTGGAGCGTGTGGCGGACCATGCGACGAATATTGCATTTGCGATAATGGATCCGGACAGCAATGAGACAGGGGACGAGGAGGATGAGGATTAAGGCAGCTGTTTTTGACTGCAAAGGCAACAGACGGAAGCAATAAGAAGGCTTCTATGAAAATAAAGATTAAAAAGTAAGGGAGGAGAGCTATGTTACGAAAAAAGATGATTGCTGTTCTGACAGCTCTGGCACTTGCGGCCAGTTCCGGCGGAGCATGGATGGCGGGTGCAGAAGCGTATGCGAAGGAACCGGAAGTTCTTTCAGAGGATGCGCAGCAGAGTGGGGAACAGGAGGAAGTAAAGGAATCGGAGGAGACTTCTGCTGATTCAGAGGATCAGGGAATGACTTCAGAAGAGGAACTGACAGAAACACCGGCAGAATCGAAAGAGGAATCAGAAGATCCTGCGAAGGAACCAGAACGATCTGACAATGAAAATCCCGTCCAGGAGGAATACAGACAGCCTGACATTTCACAGAAAAAGTCATATTACAATTACGACAAAATACGCGTTGCTGTTGGGGCGGAAGTTCAGGTAGACCTTCCTTATTGGATAAGCGGTAATTGCAGCTATGCGGTAGTAGATGAGACGATTGCCAGAGTGGATATGACTGGAAGGCTGACCGGAATAGCGGTCGGGGAGACAATACTGCAGGTTACCGAAGAGGACGGTGAGCTGACAGAAATCCCGATTCAGGTTATAGATGTGACAATTAGCAAGACTACTTATAACATCTATGTGAATGATAATATGAGTTCCTGGTACTATCCGTCAGTCAGGGTTGACGTAACCGGAATGAGTGAGGAGAGTGTTTTTAATTGTGAAAGCACGAATGACATTTGGGCATATGCTCATAAGACAGAAGGATATCTGGAAGTTTCTGCCCGGGAGAGTGGGACGATAACCGTTACAATAGACGGAAAAACATTTACGATTACGATTAATATTGTAAAGGCCGAATTGTATGCTGACAATAGAATCAGTAAGAACCTGGGAAGTATTGTAACGTATAAGGGCAAAAAAGATACGCTCATCCTGACCGTTGATGGGAAAAAGACACAGCCGAAATCCTGGGAATCCCTGGATAAATCTATTGCCACAGTGAATAGTTCTGGACAGGTAACCGGAAAAGGTCTGGGAAGAACCTCGATCAGAGTCTTTCTTGACGATGTAACCTATGCGGATTATCTGGTGGAGTGTACCTACAAGGGTGCTTATCAGGCAGTCAGCAATGGATTTCATGATTATGAAGAGGGCGATGGAAAGGGCTACAAGATTATAAAATACAGCCAGCCCAAGAGAATGAACAAGGGATTCCGGGACTGCAGTTCCTTTGTCTACCGTTGTTATTATGACCGGTCTCTGGGAAGAAAGATTTTTGACATCGGCGCCACGGGAGGAAGCTGGGCTGCCAATGCAGCTGCGCAGGCACAGTGGCTGAAATCCCAGAAGAAGACCGTTGCGAATAAGATCGTAGATGTGGATAAGCTTCTGCCAGGGGATACGATGTATACCCAGGGACCAGGCGGAGTAGGACAGTGGAGAAAAATCCATCATGCATTTATGTATGTGGGAAATGGATATGTCCTTACAACATACAACAGTGACGGCAAGGGAAAGACACTGGCGCTGGTACCTTATAACTATGACGGATACAATGTAGTATATATCGGCAGACCCCTTGCATCAGACATGAAGACCAAAAGCATTTCACTGAATAAAAAGAGCATCACAATAGGCGTAAAGGAAAAATATACCTTAAAAGCTTCAAGAAAGCCAGACGATTCTACACAGGCTGTCAAGTGGTCCTCGTCCAAAAAGTCAGTAGTGACGGTTTCTTCAAAAGGAGTACTTACGGCAAAAAAGAAGGGAACCGCATATATCACGGTTAAGTCCGGAAGCTGCTCTGCAAAATGTAAGGTAGTAGTAAAAGCTGCCCCGAAGAAAATCAAACTGAATAAAAAGAAGAAAACGCTGTCAGTGAAAGGAACCTTCCAGATTAAGTATACCTTATCAAAGGGGAGCGGTTCCGGAAAGATCAAATATACATCTTCAGATTCCAGGGTAGCAGCCGTTTCTTCAAAAGGGAAAATTACGGCTAAGAAAAAAGGAAACGCAGTGATTACAGCCACAACCTATAATGGAAAAAAAGCAACGATAAAAGTTAAGGTAAAATAGGGAAAATCACAAAATTTCCTTTACTTTGTCTAAGCCATATGCTATACTTTGCAAGTGTGGATAGCCGGTGTTCGGTAATCGGATACTCCAGCCATTACTTAATATCAGGCGTTATGATAAGATTAAAGGAGGAAATCAAAGATGATTTCAAAAGAAAGAAAAGAACAGATTATTGCAGATTACGGAAGATCAGAGGGTGACACAGGTTCTCCAGAGGTACAGGTTGCGATTCTTACAGCAAGAATCAATGACCTGACAGAGCATTTTAAGGCAAACCCGAAGGATCATCATTCAAGAAGAGGACTTCTTAAGATGGTAGGCCAGAGAAGAGGACTTCTGGCATACCTTAAGAAGATGGATATTGAAAGATACCGTTCCCTGATTGAGAGATTAGGACTGCGTAAATAATTTATATTTGGGGACGGGGCATTTTTAAAAATGCCCCGTCCCCAAATTAAAGACTGCAGGCAGAGAGATTTTACCCGAGACCACTGAAATGTGTATTTGTAATTCAGCAGAAGGAAAAGTGCATATAAAAATGCATATTTCAGTAGTTTCGGAAAATCTCTGTCAGGCCGTTGAAGGTATAAGGTGACTACTCAGCAGGTCTGCGCAGTTACAGTATAAGTTGAAAAAGGAGAAGAATATGTATAAAAAATTTGAAATGGAATTAGCCGGAAGGACTTTGTGTGTAGACGTAGACAGAGTTGCGAAGCAGGCAAATGGTGCAGTACTGATGCATTATGGAGATACTACGGTGCTGTGTACAGCTACGGCTTCTGAAAAGCCGAGAGACGGAATTGATTTCTTTCCGTTAAGTGTGGAGTATAACGAAAGATTATATTCTGTGGGAAAGATCCCGGGAGGCTTTAACAAGAGAGAGGGAAAGGCGTCAGAGAATGCAGTTCTTACAGACCGTGTGATTGACCGTCCTATGAGGCCGCTGTTTCCGAAGGATTACCGTAATGATGTAACCCTGGAGAATCTTGTCCTGTCTGTTGATCAGGACTGTTCACCGGAGCTTACGGCGATGCTCGGTGCTGCTATTGCAACAACGATTTCGGATATTCCTTTTGACGGTCCCATCTCAACGACTCAGGTGGGCCTGGTAGATGGAGAATTCGTATTTAACCCGACTGCAGCCCAGAAGGAAGTGTCAGAGCTTGCCCTTACAGTGGCGTCCACAAGGGAAAAGGTAATTATGATTGAGGCAGGAGCCAATGAAGTGCCGGAGCAGAAGATGATTGAGGCAATCTTTGCTGCCCATGAGCTGAATCAGAAGGTGATTGCATTTATTGATACGATTGTGGCAGAATGCGGAAAGCCGAAGCATACGTATGAGAGCTGTGCAGTTCCGGAGGAATTATTTGAGGCGATTAAGGAGATCGTACCGCCGGAGGCCATGGAAGAAGCTGTATTTACAGATGTAAAGCAGGTGAGAGAGGAAAATATCCGCAAGATTACGGAGAAGCTTGAAGAGGCATTTGCAGAGAAGGAGGAGTGGCTTGCAGTTCTGTCAGAGGCTGTTTACCAGTATCAGAAGAAGACAGTACGTAAGATGATCTTAAAGGATCACAAGCGTCCGGACGGAAGAGCCATTGACCAGATCAGGCCTCTTGCAGCAGAGGTTGATCTGATTCCAAGAGTTCATGGCTCTGCAATGTTTACAAGAGGGCAGACGCAGATCTGTACGATTACGACTCTGGCGCCTCTTGCAGAGGCACAGAGACTGGACGGGCTTGACGAGGCGGAGACATCCAAGAGATATATGCACCACTATAATTTCCCGTCCTATTCTGTCGGCGAGACAAGACCTTCCAGAGGTCCGGGACGCCGCGAGATCGGGCACGGTGCTCTGGCAGAGCGCGCTCTGGTGCCGGTGCTTCCAGACGAGGCAGAGTTTCCTTATGCGATCCGTACGGTATCTGAGACCTTTGAGTCCAATGGTTCCACATCCCAGGCGAGTGTGTGTGCTTCTTCTATGTCCCTGATGACGGCAGGCGTACCGATTAAGTCTGCTGTGGCAGGTATTTCTGCAGGACTTGTGACAGGGGATACGGACGATGATTATCTCGTGCTTACGGATATCCAGGGACTGGAGGATTTCTTCGGCGATATGGACTTCAAGGTGGCAGGAACCCACAAGGGAATCACTGCAATTCAGATGGATATTAAGATCCACGGGCTTACAAGACCGATTATTGAGGAAGCGATTGCAGCAACGAAGAAGGCAAGAACCTATATTATTGATGAAGTTATGAATAAGGCAATTGCCGAGCCCAGGCCAGAGGTGGGCCCTTATGCACCAAAGATTATTCAGATGCAGATTGATCCGCAGAAGATCGGTGATGTTGTGGGACAGCGCGGTAAGACCATTAACGCGATCATAGAACAGACAGGAGTTAAGATTGATATTACAGATGACGGTTCTGTTTCTATCTGCGGAACAGAAAGCGGAAGTATGGAAGAGGCTCAGAAGCTGATCTACACCATTGTGACGGATTTTGAGGCCGGGCAGGTTCTGGAAGGAAAGGTTATCAGCATTAAGGAATTCGGTGCCTTTCTTGAATTTGCACCTGGTAAGGAAGGTATGGTACACATTTCCAAGCTTGCAAAGGAAAGAGTGAACCATGTAGAGGATGTGCTGACACTGGGAGACAGGGTGAAGGTTGTCTGCCTTGGCAAGGACAAGATGGGAAGATTTTCATTTAGTATGAAAGATGTAGCGGAGTAGGATATGGATGTAAAAAAGGCATTGCACAGCGGGGAGCTTTACTTTCCCCATGATGAAGATATTCTGAAAGAGCAGTTCGTGTGTCTGGACAGGCTGTATGATTTTAATATGACACGTCCCACCGAGATGGAGAAAAGAGAGCAGCTTTTGAAGGAGATGTTCGCAGAGATCGGGGAAGGGTGCTATGTAGAGCCGCCCCTTCATGCAAACTTTGGCGCACATCATGTACATTTCGGAAAGGGTGTTTATGCAAATTTTAATCTTACCCTTGTGGATGATACGCATATTTATGTAGGAGACTATACGATGTTCGGTCCGAATGTGACGGTTGCGACGGCAGGCCATCCGATTCTGCCGGAGCTTCGTGAGAAGGGTATGCAGTATAATATGCCGGTGCATATTGGCAAAAACTGCTGGATCGGGTCAAATGCGGTAATCCTGCCAGGGATTACCATTGGAGATCATGTGGTAGTCGGCGCGGGAAGTGTTGTCACAAAGGATCTTCCGTCCAATGTAGTGGCAGTGGGAAATCCCTGCAGAGTGCTCCGTGAAGTGAATGAGCATGACAGAGAGTATTACTATAAGGACCGGAAAATTAAATGGGATTAGGGCATGTTTGAAACATGTTCAAAGGAAGGGCAGACATTTTTATGTCTTGCCCTTTTTCGGTGCTGAAACTGACTTGTTTAATCCTGGTATAATCCGCACTAATTACCGGTACATTCTCGCGCAGGATAAATTTTCAGACTGCAAGGCGGAAGAATGGGGCGTAGCGGCGGCTGAGTCGATTGATGACAACGCGGCAGATGGAAATTTAGACTAGCGAAATATACGGTTAATTAGTGTGGGTTGTGAATACTAAAAAACGAACGATGTTATATTTTTTTATGTCTGTCAGGTGTATAATAAAGATTATGGATGCAAAGCATGATACAAGCGTCAAAATAGAGCACTTGAATACAGTGTGAGCTGCGAGGAGGAATTGTGATGTATAAAATGAGACGGTGCGGAGTGCTGCTTCCGGTGAGCAGTCTGCCGGGAGGATATGGAATCGGCGATTTTGGAAGGAGCGCCTATGAATTTGTGGACAGCCTTGTCCGGGCAGGGCAGAGTTCCTGGCAGATTCTTCCACTTGGACCTACAAGCTACGGGGATTCTCCGTATCAGTCCTTTTCCACATTTGCCGGAAATCCATACTTTATTAGTCTGGAGGAACTGATCAGGGAGGGAGTTCTGACAGAGGAAGAATGCGATGCGGCGGATTTTGGAGATGATGATACGGCTGTGAATTATGAGAAAATGTATCTGGAGAGGTTCGGGCTTTTAAGGAAGGCATATGAGCGGAGCCGGATTGCGGAAAATCCAGAATTTACGGCATTTGAAAGCGAGCAGGATTACTGGCTGTCAGATTATGCACTTTTCATGGCAGTAAAGGGCCGGTTTGAGGGAAGACCCTGGAGCGAGTGGGCGGAGGATATCCGCCTGAGATATCAGAATGCATTAGACTATTACAGGGAAGAGCTGTATTTTGATATTGAATTCCAGAAATATATGCAGTTTAAGTTTTATGAACAATGGAAAAAGCTTAAGGCCTATGCAAATGAGAAGGGGATTGAGATTATCGGGGATATTCCCATTTATGTTGCAATGGACAGTGCAGATGCATGGGCGTCGCCCTGGCTGTTTAAACTTGACAGGGACAACCGTCCGGTACAGGTGTCCGGATGCCCGCCGGATGCATTCTCTGCCACAGGCCAGCTCTGGGGGAATCCGCTCTATAACTGGGAAGTTCATAAAAATTCCGGCTTTGACTGGTGGATAAAACGGATTGCCCATTGCTTTACCATGTATGATGTACTTCGGATTGATCACTTCCGGGGATTCGACGAGTATTATGCCATTCCTTATGGAGATAAAACAGCGGCAAACGGCTGGTGGGAAAAGGGACCGGGGATGGATCTGTTCCGGGCAGTTTCCTATCATCTTGGGGAGCGGAAGATTATTGCAGAGGACCTTGGCTATATGACAGAGTCCGTAAAACAGCTGGTGCGTGACAGCGGCTACCCGAATATGCGGGTGCTGGAATTCGCTTTTGATGAGAGGGATACTGGAAATGCCAGTGATTACCTCCCGCATAATTATCCGCAGAACTGCGTGGTCTATACAGGAACCCATGACAATGAAACCTTAGTATCCTGGCTTGGGAACATCACGCCGAAGGAACGCCGTATGGTGCGGACTTATCTACATGATTTTCATGCAGATGCAGGGGAACTTCCAGAGAAACTGATCTGCCTGGCACTGGGAAGCGTGGCGGACCTGTGCATCATTCCCATGCAGGACTATCTGGGACTTGATGACAGGGCAAGAACAAACAAGCCGTCCACTCTCGGGATAAACTGGAAATGGAGATTAAAGGAGGGACAATTTAGCAAAGAGCTCCAGGAAGAAATGAAGGAGCTTGCCATAACGTATGGCCGTTAATTTGGGACGGGTCATTTTCAATTTGGGTCGGGGTATTTTTAAAAATACCCCGTCCCAAATTGGTTGGAATAAATTGGGAGCATGGACATATATTGTTGTTAAGAGGTGGTGATGTGATGCAGGGAGAAGGAATCCTGAATGTACTGCCGCGCGGTATACGGCTGCTTCTTAAAAGGAGGATCCAGAGCGAGTTTGATCTGCTTCAGGAGATCAGGCTCAGGGCGCAGAAGCCGCTTCTTCTTTTGTACAGTGGGGAGGAGGTTTTTGTGGAAAGAGCGCGCGGTGAGCCCTATATTGTTACAAAGGAGGATTTGCGGGAAATGGTTGATTATATCAGCCATTATTCTTTATATGCCTATGAACAGGAGATGAGGCAGGGATTCATTACAATAGAAGGGGGGCACAGAATCGGTATGGCAGGGCAGGTGATGCTGGAAGGAGGAAGAGTGAAGAATCTGAAGTATATTTCTTCGGTGAATGTAAGGATTTCCCATGAGGTGCCCGGATGTGCGGACAAGGTGTTCCCTTATATTACAAGGCAGAGGAGACTCTATCATACATTGATTGTGTCTCCCCCTGGATGTGGGAAGACGACACTGCTTCGGGATCTGATCCGGCAGATTTCCGATGGAAATGCATTTCTTTCGGGAAAGCCGGTGGGAGTGGTTGATGAGCGGTCGGAGATTGGCGGCTGTTATATGGGAGTGGCGCAGAACCATCTGGGAATCCGGACGGATATACTGGACTGCTGCCCGAAGGCAGAGGGAATGATTATGCTGATCCGTTCCATGGGCCCTGAGGTGATTGCGGTGGATGAGATTGGATCAGAGGAGGATGTGCGTGCCATTGAATATGCGCTTCACTGCGGATGCAGGCTGATTGCCACGGTACATGGAAATTCGGTTGAGGAGCTTGCGAAAAAGCCGGTTTTGGGAAATATGATCCGGGAGAAGCATTTTGGACGTTATATTCTTTTGGGAAATCACGAAAAAGCCGGGGAGATACGAGGAATCTTTGACGAAAATATCCGATGTATTTTTCAGGAGGAGGCACGAAAGAAGGAGATATGCTAAAAGCAGCGGGAAGTGTTCTTGTAATCAGTGCCACGGTGCTTTTTGGACTCAGAAAGGCGGAAATGCTTCATGACGAGTATGTGCAGATGCAGTATGTCAGGCAGCTTTTTTACTGGGTCCAGAGTGAGATACGCTATGCCGGAAGCCCTCTTGGGGAAATATTTTCCTATATTGGGAAATCCGCCAGGGAGCCTTATGGGACATGGCTTAAAGGACTTGGAACCCGGCTTGAAAAAAGAGATGGGGGAACTTTTGAGGAGATATGGAAGACAAGCATAGACGAGAGCCTGGGGGGCTGTGCGCTTTCCGGGGAAGAGCTTCTAAAGCTTAAGGAACTTGGGGAGAGGCTGGGACTTGCGGATGTGACCATGCAGGTGAAAATCCTGGAGCTCTATCTCACAAGGTTAGAGCTGTCTATGGAAGAGATGCAGGGGGAAATGAAATCAAAGGTGAGATTATGCCATTGCCTGGGAATTATGAGCGGGATACTGATTGTAATCCTGCTGCTATAGGGGGAGGATTACATGACTGTAAATATGATCTTTAAAATTGCTGCGGTGGGGATTCTTGTCTCAGTGTTAAGCCAGGTTCTCAAACACAGCGGAAGAGAGGAGCATGCGTTCCTGACAAGTCTGGCCGGGCTGCTGCTTGTATTATTCTGGATTGTGCCATATATCTATGAGTTGTTTGAGTCCATACAGAGGCTGTTTTTTGTCTCATAAACTCCCAATATGGTTAAGGAGATGACTGGGCAGCAGGAAAAGCAGATGGCTGGAAAATAATCTTCCGATCTTTTCAGTTATACAAATATGGAAGGGGGCTTAGGTTTGGATATCATACGGATCGGTATTATCGGGGTTGCAGGAGTGCTTCTTGCAGTGCAGTTTAAAAGCGGGAAGGCAGAGTATGGAATCTATATCAGCATTGCGTTGAGCCTGATTATCTTTTTCTGTGTTCTCGGGCACCTGGAGGCAGTGATTGACCTTGTGAAGACCCTTGGCGGCTACATCAGAATGGATACGGCCTATGTGGGGACGCTTATAAAAATGCTTGGAATTACGTATATTGCGGAATTCGCCTCCGGCATCTGCAAGGATGCAGGATATCAGGCAGTTGCAGTGCAGATTGAGATATTTGGAAAGCTCGCGGTGCTTGTGCTTAGTATACCAGTGCTTCTGGCGCTTCTTACAGTGATAAAGGATTTTTTGTCATGAGAATGAAAGGCAGGAAATGTGCAGTTTTTTTAACCGGATTATTTCTACTCCTTATGTCTGCTGTACTGTGCGCAGTATTGAAATGTACACCTGCCCAGGCGGCAGAAAACAAGGGCCGGACGAACAGTAAAGAATCAGCACAGGCCGGTGAATATGAATTTCCAGAGGAGCAGGAAGTGGGCGGGAGATCCTCAGAAAATATAGGAGACATGGCAGATGAACTGGCAGGGCAGTTTGACTTCGGGGAGATCGATGAGGAGCTTAAAAATCTTTTTCCCAGGGAGAGAATTGGATTCCAGGAGACACTTTTCGATGTCTTGTCCGGGGATACGGAGTTTACGATGGAGCTTCTGGGAAGGCTGGTGTCTGACCAGTTTACCTATGCTGTGGAAAGCAGCCGGAAAAGTCTTCTGCATATTTTGTTTTTATGCATTATGGCGGCAGTCTTTACCAATTTCGGACAAGTATTTCAGAGTAAACAGATCTCAGCCGTAAGTTTTTATGTGCTGTATATCCTTCTGCTTGCCCTGTCTTTAAATTCTTTCCGGGAGGTTGTGGAATGGACAACCGGGGGAATCGAAGGGCTTACAACATTTATGGGAGCGTTCTGCCCGGTGTACTTTCTGGCAGTAACGGCAGCGAAGGGAGGCGTAACGGCAGCAGCATTTTATCATCTGGTTCTGTTTCTGATTTTTCTGGTGGAGTTGTTCATTGTGAAGATTCTGCTTCCTCTGGTACATGTATATATGATGGTGAAAGTTCTGAACTTTCTGTCAGAAGAAGAGTATCTGAGCAAATTTGCGGAACTGATTGAGACGGCGGTTTCCTGGATCTTGAAGTCTCTGCTTGCGTGTATTATAGGACTGAATGTGATACAGAGCCTGATCAGTCCTGCAGTGGATGCGGTGAAGAGAAGTGTGGTGACAAGAGGGGCTGAGGCGATCCCGGGGGTCGGCGATGCCATTGGCGGAATGACAGAGGTGGTGCTTGGAACAGCCGTACTGGTAAAAAATGGTATCGGGGTGACAGGGGCGGTAATCTGTTTCGCTCTGTGCATTGTGCCTCTTGTACAGATCGGTTGCATTGTACTGATGTATAAGCTGGCGGCTGCATTGATTCAGCCAGTGTCGGATAAACGGGTAACCGGGTGCGTGGAAAGCGTCAGTGACGGGCTGAGACTCCTGATGCGGATCGTCTTTGCCACAGGATTTTTGTTCCTGCTTACCATTGTGGTAGTTTCGGCATCGACAGGAAGTGTATAGGGAGGAAGAATGTTTGACTATATTTATGAGTGGATACAGAATATTGCGTTTTACCTCGTTCTGGTGACAGCGGTTCTTCATGCAGTTCCGAATAAGGACTATAAGAAATATATTCGTTTTTTTACGGGGCTTGTGCTGATACTTATGATACTGACACCGGTTCTGAAAATTTTCGGAACCGAGATCCGGATCACTGATTTTATGAAAGAAGTGGAAGAATATACAGGGGGAGAATCTGTGCAGAACCTGGAGGATGCCATGGCAGAGGAGGCGCAGAGATTCTGGGATAATGAAGCAGAGGAGAAGACAGGAGAAGAGTCGTCAGAGGGCAGCGAAAGAGGGGCGGATGAAATTGAAGTGGAGGAGATTCAGATTGACTGGCAGGAAGGATTTTGAAAATACCTTTTTTAAGGCATTTAAAGGGAAAAAACTGAAAAAGGACCAAATTCTCATCATACTGCTTGCAGGAATCCTTCTGCTTGTCATAGCCATCCCGGGAGGAGAGAAGAAAGAAACAGAGGACAGGGGAAAAAGTACATTTCTTTCCGAAGAAGGGAAGGAGACCCGGATTTCCGAGACAGAGTATGTGGCACAGCTGGAGGAGAAGCTGGAGGACATTCTGTCTGAGATGGAGGGCGCCGGTAAGGTGTCAGTTATGATCACGCTTGCGGAATCAAGGGAAAAAGTAGTGGAAAAGGACACCCAGGAAAGCCGGGAGCAGGTGACGGAGAGTGACAGCCGGGGCGGAAAAAGAACGACAAAGAGTGAGAACCGCAGTGAGACGGCAGTGAATGATGAGACAGAAGGAGATGGAAGATCCCCTTATGTCAGTAAAGAATTAAGCCCAAAGGTGGAGGGAGTGGTGGTTATTGCGCCGGGCGGGAATAATGCGGTTGTAGTAAAAAATATTACTGAGGCAGTTCAGGCATTATTTGGGATAGACACGCATAAGATTAGAATAGTGAAAGGTAGGAGGGAAGCATAGGTGAAACGAATATTTAAAAAGAATCAGATCGTTATTGCAGCATTGGCGATAATGATCGCGGCTGCCGGATATCTGAATTATTCAGGCAGGCTGTTTAGCAATGAAAAGAATGCAACAAAAGCGAATAACGAGATTGCAAACCAGGAGCTTCTTGATATTTCGGAGGAGGATCTTGCAAGTGCTTCCGATGATATTGAAAGCAAAGACGGCGATGACGGTAGTGTTGACGGGACGCCCGGCGAGGCGGTACTTACTTCCGGTGAGGCAAGTGCAGTTGTGGCGGAGGCTAAGGTTTCCAGGGAGCAGGTGCGTGCGAAGAATAAGGAAACTCTGCTTGAAATTATTGACAATGAAAGTATCAGTGAGGAACAGAAGCAGGATGCCATTAATCAGATGGTGGCGATGACGGACCTGATGGAGAAGGAGGCCGCTGCGGAGACAATGCTTGCGTCCAAGGGATTCAGTGAGACGGTGGTGAGCCTGACGGCTGAATCGGCGGATGTGGTGGTGAATGCGAAGGAGATTGATGACGCCAGCCTTGCGAAGATTGAGGACATTGTGACCAGGAAGACGGGGATCGCGCCGGAAAATATCGTGATCACGCCAGTGTACTCTGACGGGAAATAAGTTGAGGTGGGGACGCAGTCCGGAGCAGAGATGTATACCGGGACGCAGCCCGGAGCAGAAACATATCCCGGACACAGCCCGGAGCAGAAACATATCCCACGCAAACGGGGCAGCGCTCTGGCAAACTAACCGTTAACTACGACTAATGCGTTCAGGAGAGCCTTCACGCATAAGTCTTCGTAAACGGTGGATTTTGCCTCCGCTAAGAGCGCCCCTGTACTGTTTGCTAAGGGATATGTTTCTGCTCCGGGCTGCTGTTTGTTGGAAGCGATTGGTAAGGATATGTTTGTGTTTAGGGGATCTGTATCTGTCCTGGCGGTGTTTGTTGGAAAAGTTGTATCTGTTCTAGGCTTGTTGGCATTATGCCTTAAGACCACAGGAAGAAGGCCTGGGATGGAAGAGGCAGTGGAGCGTACACAGCCGCACCAGTCATTAAACTGGTGTGGCATAATGTCAAATCCTATTAATCATATTCAGCTTTCAGCTAATGGCATACTTTACATGCCCTGGACTTTGGGCATTCTGATAAAGTTCCACTGTAAATTGTTTTGGAACGGCTTAGTGTGCGGCAACTATTTGTGCTATGGTACACTTCGCCATTTGGAGTCCAATATACAATACTTTCAACATTGGTTCCACTTCCATTGCTACCGGCACCAGTACCAGTGCCGCCAGAATTTTCGTTCCCGCTGCCAGTATTTCCATTGCCGTTGCTGGAAGATGTGTTTTTCGCCTTTACCTTGACAGTACATGTGGCCTTTTTGCCGGATTTCATCACAACGGTGATCTTTGCGGTACCTTTACCTTTGGCTTTGATTTTACCTTTTTTCGATACAGTAGCAATCTTCTTTTTACTGGATTTATACCTCTTTACAGAGTCTCCTTTTGCGTATTTAAGTTTTAATTTGTAGGTCTGTCCAATTTTAAGCTTAACCGTTTTCTTGGATAATTTAGCAAATGGTTTTAGTTTTGCAATTTCTTTTGTCTCAGTGCTGCCACATTTAAAACATTTGCGTTCTTCCAGTCCGGCTTTCTTGATGGTAGATGATTTTATTTTGTGCCAGTCGTTCCAGTCATGCTGACCTGTAATAGGCAAGTCACTGCATTGGACTTCGAAGCATTTTGTACAAAATCTGCGTTCACTTCCGGTTCTGCCACAATTTGGTTCATTCTCAACAGTCCAGTTACTCCATTCATGATTACATGGCTCTGCTGCAAATGTCTGCAATGGAAGAGTAGTAATCATCAAGAATGCAATTAGTAGTGTGCTTAGTGTTTTCTTCATCATCATTCCTCCCAATAAATGTTTTTAAAAAATTATAGCATATAATTGAGATGAAGGATATAGGATAAAGAAAAATTATGTTGCTATTCATGGGTTGGGAATGCGCTGAACTAGAGAGATAGGTTATGGACTAATATGGAGGTTAAATCTGTTGACAAAAAAGTAAATAAGTTATATGATGATGGTATCAATTGATACTATGGGAGGCAAGGGTTTGGCTGAGGAAACAAAAGCGCGAATTGAAAGCCAGTTGGAAGTGAAATCATATATTCAGGATTTGAGATTTGCTTTAAATCATAGTGAGTTACTGGGGCTGTATGGAAATACGACAACTTTTGTAATGTCATTCCATTTTGCAGAAAAAGCTTTTACTCCAGGAATGTTCCCGTATAAGAAGAAATAGGAGGTGCTTTCATGGACATGAAGATCATTAAAAGTGAAAAGAGAATATGCTCATGCTGTATGGAAGAACATGAAGTGAAAACAGTTCTAGTCATGGATCATGTGACTTTTAAGAACAGGACAGTTGATTATGAAGCATCGTATCTGTTCTGTGAATTAGCAGAAGAACTCTACATGGATGAGCAGCAAATACAGGATAATGACATTAGATTGAAAGATGCATATAGAAAAAAGGAAGGACTTTTGACATCTTTTGATATTGGCGAAATACGTGCAAAGTATGGAATAAGTCAAAGCGATTTATGTGTATTGTTAGGATGGGGAGGTAAGACGATTACTAGATATGAAAGCCACCAAGTGCAAGATAAAGCGCATGATACCATATTGAAAAAAATAGATCAGGATCCGGAATGGTTTTTGTCACTTTTGAATGGATCTAAAGATAATTTATCTTCAGAGTCATATCAGAAATATCTAGAGGCCGTTGCTTCTTTATATGAGGAAGACCGAGATGTATATTTAAGAAAGGCAATTGAGGCTAGTTATGCGAAATTTCATGGAAATCATATGTTTCATGGAAATACAGAGTTATCTCTGGATAAGGCGGTTGATGTTATAAGGTATTTTGCGTCATCAATGAATGTAACCAGCTTATACAAGGTAAAATTGATGAAACTTATGTGGTATGCGGATGCTTTAGCATATAAGAGAAGAGGAGCGGCTATTACAGGATTAGTTTATCAGGCACTTCCAATGGGTGCGGTTCCTGTAAGGCATAATTCAATAATAGACTTAAAGGATGTGCCTTGTGAGGAAGTTGATATGGGAGAAACGAATGCATATCATTTTTCTTTGGGGGGAGAACAGACTTTTCCTGCTTTGTCGAAGGAAGAGAAAGATATTTTAGACGTTGTAATAGAGAAGCTCGGAAAGATGAGTAAAAATGATATTGTAAACTTTATGCATAAAGAGCAGGCTTATGTTGAAACTGCTCCGAGAGATATTATACAATTCAAGTATGCGGAAAGCTTGCAAATTTAGTAATGTTAAAACTTACAAATATGAGGATTATGTATAAATGCATGGTCCTTTTATTATGCAGAAATATGGGAGGGAGGAATAAGGAACCGGAAGATGAGATAGAGGCTTTACTTGGGGTGATGTTAGAAAATGTTGCGGTAAATAAAGAATAGAAGTATAATTATTAAAAAGAAAGGGGTAGAAGGGTTATGCAGCAGACACCATTTATAGAGATGGATGTACATGGAATGAACGTAGACCAGGCTATCGCAAAGATAGAAGATACTATAAAAAAAGCAAATGCCAGTACCTACCGGATCCGGGTGATTCATGGATTCAACCGTGGCAACCAGATCCAAAAAGCGGTATACCGCGAGATTGGTTATGGACTGAACCCAAAAGTGCTGCGGATTACCGGGGGAGAAAATCCAGGAATAACGGAGTTGGTTTTACGAGAGTTTTGATTACTTGTACAGCGTTGCAGGAGATTTGTCTGAAACATTGCTATATCCATGAAAAGGGAACGATTGTATCGGTATTTTTGAACTTTTTTAATGTATATACTTTAAAAAGATATTTTTATGGATGCGAGGGAGTTGTGCGATTACCGTCCAAACAAATCGGCATGACTGCCGGTTGCTGTAGCGGGATGCAAATGGTTGTTTGAACAGATATCTGCAGAGCAGTCACAGAAATTTTTATTTGGTTAACAGGAGGAAACATGGAACCAAAATATAATATGACACAAAAAGAAAATGTTTTTCTTGCAAAACGGAATATAGTAGATTATATATGGAAAAGCGCTAATCTTGAAGGAATTGGAGTAACCTATCCAGATACTCAGGCGATCTATAATGGAATGTCAGTATCCGGATACACGATAGAAGATATTAATGCAGTAAATGATTTAAAATATGCCTGGCAGTTTTTACTTGAACATATGAATGAAAAAACTGATTTAGCATTTATTAAGAAGGTTCATATGTTATTGGGAAAATACACGGTAATAAATGCAGGAGTTCTCAGACAGGATGAAGTAAGAATAGGAGGAACAGACTGGACACCTGAATTGCCCGACGAAAACAAGGCTGAATCTGAAATTCAGTATATATTAGGAGCTAATACTTCTCCTTTAGATAAAGCATTAGATATGACATTGTATTTAATGAGAGCACAATTATTTTATGATGGAAATAAAAGAATTGCTATGCTAATCGGGAATAAAATTATGATTGAGAATGGACAGGGGATTCTATCAGTGATACAAAAAGATATAAAAGAGTTTTACAAATTATTAGTATCATATTATGAAACGAACCAGAACTCTGAACTCAAACAGTTTTTATACGACAATTGCATAGACGGAATGAATTTCAGTGTATAACTTAAATGATCTAGAGTTCGATGCCGCTCAGCTGCAGGCTATGTGGGCAGTAAATTTTTTATCCGGTCTGGAAGAGTGCTTAGAAATTTTTTGAATAAAATTGCGGAAATCTGAGTTAATACAGGCATTGTCTGAGAAGAAAATTTGTGCTATACTTCATTTACGGGAAACCATAGAGCCAAAGGCGGCTTTCCCCTCTTGTCTTTGCGGAGGGTCCAGGCAGCCCTCCGACGAAAGAAAGGAGGGCGATGCAATGTATGTTACATATCAGGATTTGATTGATACCAGATAAGGACAAAAATAGATATGTATGGGCAGGAGCATAGATT